>JBHHVU010000057.1:0-19839 GCA_046754465.1 Nitrospinaceae bacterium
AACCCGGACGCACTGCTTTTGCTCGGAGGTCAGGGAGGTTTCCTCGAGCAGGTCGGTCATGCCGATGATGGCATTCATGGGGGTGCGGATCTCATGGCTCATGCTGGCCAGGAATTCGCTTTTGCGTTTGTTGGCCTTGTCCGCCTCTTCCCTGGCCCGGACGATGACCGCTTCCGATTCCTTTCTCTCGGTGATGTCCCGGATGATGCCGGTGAATTTTTTCCTTCCATCCACGCACATCTCGCTGAGGGCGAGTTCCATGGGGAAGATGGAACCATCGCTGCGCAACCCTTCCAATTCCACGGTCTGGCCGATGACGGAAGAGACGCCGGTTTCGAGATAGCGCCGCCGCGCCCAGTCATATTTCTCCCGGTAAGCCGGCGTCATGAGCAACCGGATATTGTGGCCCGTGGCCTCGCCGCAACGGCGGCGGAAAAGAACCTCGGCCGTGGAGTTAAATGACTCGATTACACCCTCTCCGTCAATGGTGATGATCCCGGCCATGACATTATCAACCACCGCCCGGATGAGGTTTTCGCTCGACTCCCGTTCCCTTTCGGCCCGTTTGCGTTCGGCGATCTCCTCCCTCAATTTCAAGGCCTGGTCCTCCAGATCCTGCGTGCGCTCGCGCACCATCTCTTCCAGGTTATCCTTTTGCCGGGAAACGGTCTTGTACAGAGAGGAGCTTTCCAGGGCATTGGCGGTGTATTGCATGAGGATGGATAACAGGTAGTTGGACCCTTCATTGAAATTGGGGTCCTTTTCGGACACCACGCCCAGGAACATGCCCTGGACTTCCGATTTGGTGGCCAGAACATGGAATACCAGGGATTCGCCGGTTTCCCGGGATTGTATGATGACGGGCCGGTTTTGATTCATGGCCCAGGAGACCGTTCCTTTTTCAATATGGGTATCGAACATCCTTTTGACACGCGCCTTTTCCGCCGCCGGTTCCACATCATGGAGAACCAGGTCGAGGTCCTCCTCATCCACCAGGTAAAACGCCGTCGCCCGGAAATGGATCAAGCATTTTAAATAATGACGCGTGAGTTGGAAAATTTTCGCGGGTTCCCTGTCTACGTTGGCCTTGTGTTGAAATTCTCCCAGGGAAGCCAGCCAGTCCAGGCCGAACAGATACCAGTGGACTCTTTTCTCCAAGTATTCGATGCGCCGGCGCATCCTGCTCGTTCCCTTATTTTCCGGTAACAGTTCGGGCACGGGTTATCCTTCCTTGAGAAACATCTGGATGGCATCGGGGAATTGATGATCCATTTGATTGATGATGGAAGACAGCAATCCTTCCGGCAGGCCGATCCGTTTCCAGGCCTTAAGGTCCAGTTCGGGCACGAGCAAATCTCCGCTGGAGCCCAGCTTCAAGGCATGCGCGATGACATCCGCCACATGCAGAATGGACGTCTCCAATTGATAGTGACGGGCCCCGGAGGGATGATGGTGATGGCACACCGCCTCCTGCATGCGTTCGGGCAGCCGCCATTTCCTCAACAACAATGCGCCCGTCTCGGCATGACCGCATCCGATCGCCGCGCCTTCCATCCGGTACAATAGTTCCCCCCGGGCTTGACAGTGCTCCAGGGCCCGGGATACCTGATCCGGCAGATTCATAAAAAAAATGAGACGGCCGAGATCGTGAACCATTCCCAAAACGTAATACCGCTCCACGTTGGGTTCGTGGCAATAGGTCGCGATAATTCTTGCCCCCAATCCACAGGCAATGCTGTGCCGCCAAAAAGCATTCATATCGATTCCATTTTGGGGCATCCCCCGAAACTGGCAGATCACCGTCGTGGCCAGGACCAGGTCGCGCAGTGGGGCCATGCCGATGACCGTGATGGCATGGGTGATCGTTTCGATGGGTGAGGGAAAACCAAAAAAGGAACTGTTGGCCAATCGCAGCAGACGGGCGGAAAGGACCGCGTCCCCGCCAATCAACCTCGCGATTTCCAGGAAGGAGCATTCGGGGTCCTCGATGGCCTCGTTGATCTGATTAAACACCGTGGGCAGGGATGAGATTTTGACCGCCTTTTTCAAAAGGCTTTCCGCGTCGGTTTTCATTGCGTTTCCCCCTCTCCCTTCCCGCCCCGATGGGTCAGTTCCCGTTTGACGCAGAGATCGAAAAGTTCTTTCAGGACGGGGTGCTCCACCGGATTATGACGAAATAACTTTTGCATCTCCAATTGAATTTCTTCTAATTGACGGGAGGAAATTCCGTCCGGCAGCGAAAGATTCTTCTTGGGCTGGTGATTTTCCAGGTAGACCTCGGTGACTCCCCAGACTTTAAAAATTTTCAAATGTTTTTTCTGAATCGCCTTTCCGGCGTCCAGGATAATCCGCCCGCGATGATCCTTGACATCCCGGGCCACCACCTCTCCCGGACCCAGATTTTCTAATTTGACTTTGACCACAATGCACCAGGATATAGTTTTGAGATCGGGATGGGCCGCCGCGAAAGTGGAATCAATTGCGGCGTCCCTTTTCTCCATGGCGGATCCCCCCGCTTCCCTCGGCCGGTTCCCGGCCCGGAATTCAATACGCCAATGGAACGTGCGGGGATTTGGTTTTAACAAGTAAGAGCAAAATGTTTGCCAAACGCGCGGGAAAATTCATTTTTTTAGAGGCCCAAAAGTAAAAGGGTTCCACACATGGGCGGGAAGCCGCCGGGCGGATGGGATGAAATTTCACACAATCCGGGTTCAAGGAAGGATGGATAAGGTAACAATTATTTTGAGGAAGGGAAAGGAGAGGCCTGAAAAATGTTCCGTCAGCGATTCAGTAGAGAAATCAATTCGGCCAGGCTGGAAAGAACCAGGTCGGCTCCCGCAAAATCGATATTCCGGTTGAGCCGGTTTCTTATGATGATGCAGGGCATACCGGCTTTCGCCGCAGCGGCCAGGCCTTTCAAGGCGTCTTCCACCACCAAGCAGCGATCGGGACTACACTCAAGGGCCTCCGCAGCCATGAGAAAAATATCGGGATGGGGTTTTTCGCGGGGGGCGGATTCCTTTCCCAGGATCACGGGAAAAAGATGCCGGACATTGGCATGGTCCAGGATGGCATGAATGTCATGGCTCCAGGACCCAGAAGCGATGGCTATTTTATGGCTGCCCGCAAAAATTCTTGCCAGACGCACCGTCTCCGGAAACAAGGGGATATCGCCGTTCCGGCAGAACCGGGAATAAACCTCGAATTTCTGGCGGCGCAGTTCCTCGGGTTTCACATCCAGTTCCAGATGGTGCCTTTCGATCTCGCCGGCGATGCCTTTCCCCCGGGAAGTCCATTCCACCCAGTATTCATCCGGGTCCAGAGAATGACCGTACCGTTCAAAAACCTCATTGTAGGCCCGGTAGTGGAAGGGTTCGGAATCGGCCAGCAGTCCGTCAAAATCCAAAATAATACCGCGGCACCGGTCCTTAAGCGCCCGCAACTTTTTGGCAGTGGCGAGGGGAGGAAGGGATGGGGACATGAGGGACAATCGCGGCTGAATGAGGGTTATTCCAGAATTTTCCCGATCCGGTCGAAACGGACCCAGTTGACCTCGGCATTCCAAGACCAGTAAATCATGAGCGCCCGGCCCTTGACCTTGGTCATGTCCAGAAAGCCCCAATAGCGGCTGTCCTGGCTGTTTTCCCGGTTGTCCCCCATGACGAACAGATAACCCTCGGGGACCACCACCGGTCCGAAATCATCCCGGGGCACGAACGGGTCGGCCCGGGCCGCAACCCGGTGGAACGCATGCGGATCTTCATATAATTTATTGTTGATATATACCCGCTGGCTCCGGACCTGAAGCAGGTCGCCCGGCAACCCGATCACCCGTTTGATAAAGTCCCGGGTTTCATCCTTGGGGAATTTGAAGACCACGATGTCGCCCCGCTTGGGGTTCTTGGAAAAAAGGATGATATCGGGAAAAAGCTTGACGTTGATGATCGGAATCTCGTTGGGGATATGAATACCGTATGCAAACTTGGAGACCAGGATATGGTCGCCTATCTGAAGGGTGGGTTTCATGGACCCGGAGGGGATCTTGAAGGCCTGCAAAACGAAGGTGCGGATGAACAGGGCGAGCAGAAGCGCGATAACGATCGCCTCAACGTATTCCCTGAATACGGTCTTGGTTTTTTTCTGAACACCCGGCTCCGAAACCGGACTGAGTCCCTTATTTGTCATCGGTCCTTAAAACGGCGAGAAAGGCTTCCTGTGGAACTTCAACGCGTCCTACCAGTTTCATTTTCTTCTTTCCGGCCTTCTGTTTTTCAAGCAATTTCCGTTTCCGGGTGATGTCCCCGCCGTAACATTTTGCCAAAACATTTTTCCGGAGCGCTTTGATGGTTTCGCGGGCGATCACCTTGCTGCCCACCGCCGCCTGAATGACCACTTCGTACATCTGGCGGGGAATTTGTTCCTTGAGTTTTTTCACCAGTTCGCGTCCTTGGTGATTGACCTTATCCTTATGCACGATCATGGATAACGCGTCCACCAGGTCCCCGTTCAGGAGAATGTCCAACTTTACCAGATTCGAAGCTCTGAAATCTATAAATTCATAATCGAAGGAGGCAAACCCCTTGGTCGTGGATTTCAATCGGTCATAAAAATCCAGCACGATTTCATTGAACGGCAATTCGTAATGGAAGAGCACTGTTTTGGGATTCAGGTACTCCATGTTCACCTGAATGCCCCGGCGGTCGCGGGTCAACGCCATGATGACGCCGATATACTCTTCCGGGGTGATCAGGGTTCCCATGACATAAGGTTCCTCCAGATGATCGACGTTTTTCAGGTCCTTGAGCTTGGAGGGGTTGTCGATGGGGAAGGTCCGGCCGCCGGTGGTGACCACCTGGTATACCACGGTGGGCGCCGTGGTGAGAAGATCGACGTGGTATTCCCTTTCCAAGCGTTCCCGGACGATCTCCATATGCAGCAGGCCCAGGAAACCGCAGCGGAACCCGAAACCCAGCGCCGTGGAGGTTTCCGCCTCATAGGTGACGGACGCATCATTCAGGGTCAATTTTTTCAGAGCATCCCGCAACAATTCGTACTGGTCGCCGCTGATGGGGTACAACCCGCTGAATACCATGGGCTTGACTTCCTTGTAGCCCGGCAGGGGTTTTTGTGTGGGTTTCGCCACATGGGTGACCGTATCGCCGATCTTGGTTTGATCCAATTGTTTGATGTTGGAAATCATGTAACCGACCTCGCCCGCGCTCAGCACTTGCTTCGCCCCGGGAGCGGGGTTGAAGGCACCCAACTCTTCCACTTCAAAACGCCCCTTCGTGGCCATCATTAGAATCTGGTCTCCCACCCGGAGAATCCCTTCCTTCACCCGGACCAAAACCACCACCCCCCGGTAGGTGTCGTACCAGGCATCGAACAGAAGGGCCTTGAGTGGTTTGCCGAGGTCTCCCGAAGGGGGGGGGATGCGTTCGACGGCCGCCTCCATCACCTCGTCAATGCCGACCCCTTCCTTGGCGCTGATCAGGATCGCTTCGTCCGCTTCAATCTGCAACACATCCTCCAGTTGTTCCTTGACACTCTCCGGGTCGGCGCTGGGGAGATCGATTTTATTGATGACCGGAAGGATTTTAAGATTGTGCTGCATGGCGAGGTTCAGGTTGGCGATGGTCTGGGCCTGGATACCCTGGGTGGCGTCCACCACCAGCAACACCCCTTCGCAGGCGGCGAGACTCCGCGACACCTCGTACGTAAAATCCACATGGCCCGGAGTGTCGATCATGTTGAAGATGTACTCCCGGCCCGCCCTGCTCTTGTACCGCAGGCAAACGGTTTGCGCTTTGATGGTGATTCCCCGTTCGCGTTCCAGGTCCATGCTGTCCAGCACCTGATCCTTCATTTCCCTTTGCTGCAGGGCCCCCGTGGCAAGGATCAGTTTATCGGCCAGGGTGGATTTGCCATGGTCGATATGGGCAATGATGGAAAAGTTGCGTATCTGGTTTTGATTCATGCTCAACCGATTGACTCCTTCGAGGAAAAAACGGGACCCCGCGTTCCGGGGGGGGGACCCTCAAACATCTTGGCTTTTCGGGGGATGACAGATTACCCGGCGCGATGTCCTATAAGGAAAAACCCCATCGCTACCCGCACGCCGGGAGGACAAACGCATCATCGCGGTGGGAACGGTAGGCGGCCGCCGGCCGAATCCCATCCAATTCGGTTTTACCGTGATAAGGAAAGGAGGGTTTTATCCGGACGGCTCAAAAATTCCCGCCATTCATTGAATCGGCTTTTTATGGCCTCGTAATCCCGGTCATTGTCAATGTCCAGCGCGGCCCCGGGAAATGGAACCTCCAGTCCCATGAACCGCGTCTTTAATATCCTTGAAATACACCGCTCCAAATCCTTTTTGGGCGTGAGGGAGCGGAAAAGATTCACTGCCGACTCCAGTCCCAGCCCGGCAAAGAAAAGGCACGCCTGCAACCCGATGTAGTATTGATAATGCTTGGCCTTGTCCTTACCGAGCAGGGACAGGCCGAACAGCACCAGGTTCTTGAAGTTTCTCTGGTACCGGTATTGATACATCTTCTGAATGTATTCCCGGTTCTCGATGCGAAGCGGTTTGACCAGGTGGAGATTATTGATCCGATAACTGTTTTCCTTCAAATGCAAATAGGCCATCTTGATACCGGGCTGATGTTTGCTGGGATAAAAATATTCGAGATATTCATGCGCCGTCAATCCCAGAATATGATCGTAATGATCCACATCGCAGTGAGTGATGAAATAGTGCACCTCGTGGGGGGTGAGCAGGGGAGAGTCGCATGGAACGATCAACACCGCTTTATCCCGATATTCCGAATTTTCCAGATCGGCCACGTCCTGGTAATTCGGGATGGTCTGGAGAAACGTGTGCCAGATATTCTCGTATAAATTTTCCTTTTGCGCGACGATATGGATGGGTTTGGGATACTTGAAATCGATTTTACTTTCCTCCAGGGTTTCCTTCAGTTTGTCCCGCAAACCCACGATGTAAATTTTCTGGACGGAGTCGGCCTGTTGAAGGGCCTCCACCACGTAATTGATGAAACACTTGCCATTTATTTTTAAAAACGCCTTGTGCTGATGATAGACCTTGTAACTCGACTCCCCCTCGCCGGCGACAAGGATCGCGTCATATTTTTTTCTCGGCAACATCAAATTCATAATGGTTTTCTCCCTTGCACTCCACAAGGAAATTGGTTATACCCAGTTCCTGAACCCGCTTCCACGTCCAAGATACCAGATTCGTCAATCATGACTCAAGAACCTTCCACATCCCTGAAAACCACGCCGCTCTTTGAGGCCCACAAGGAATTGGGGGCAAAAATCGTCCCCTTCGCCGGCTGGAACATGCCCTTGTATTATACCGGTGTCATTCAAGAGCATTTATGTGTTCGTTCCGGCGTGGGAATTTTCGATATCAGCCATATGGGGGAAATTGAAATCCGGGGAAAAGATGCCAAAGCACTGCTTCAGAATCTGCTCACCAACGACATTGATAAAATGACGGATCAATCCATCCTCTATACCGTTATGTGCCATGAGGATGGAGGTGTGGTGGATGACTTACTGGTTCACAGGTTTTCCGAAGACCATTTCTTTCTCTGCGTCAATGCCGCCAATACAGAAAAAGATTTTCAATGGATCCGGGAAAATGCCCAAGCCTGCCAGGTCGAGGTGCAAAACATCAGCTTCACAACAGCCCAAATGGCCGTCCAGGGAAAATATGCGGAGAAACTGCTGCAATCTCTTTGCGATATCCCGTTAGACGAAGTTAAATATTACCACTTTAAAAAAGGAAAAATCCACAACAATGATTGTATAATCTCGCGGACTGGATATACCGGGGAGGACGGATTTGAAATTTACATCGATTCGGGCCGCGCGGAACCCGTTTTCCGAAAGATTCTGGACGCGGGAAATCCCTTCCAAATTCAGCCCATCGGCCTGGGCGCGCGGGATACTCTAAGGCTGGAAATGGGGTATGCCCTGTACGGAAACGATCTCACCCCCCAAACCTCTCCCCTGGAAGCGGGGTTGGGCTGGGTGGTCAAACTGGGAAAAGAAAAATTCATCGGGAAAGAAGCTCTGGAAAAGCAGAAAGAGGCGGGGTTGCCCCGTAAATTGGTGGGGATAAAACTCCTGGACCGGGGAGTCCCCAGGCCGCATTATCACCTGTTTGCGGAAGACCGTGCCGTGGGGGAGCTGACCAGCGGCACCTTCTCCCCCACCTTGAACCGGGGCATCGGGTTGGGTTATGTCTCGCCGGATTATTCCAGGCCGGGCACCCCCCTGCAGGTCGAAATCAGGAAACAAAGGGTCCCCGCGGAAGTCGTCAAGCCCCCCTTTTTTCCCGGCCATGTAAAAAAATAATGCGCGGAAAAATTCCCGAATGGATTTTTAGAGCCATGGGAAACGTCCCCGCCCATGAGGCGGGCTGGAGCCACTCCGGTACGGCGGTCAAAAAAATCTTGCGTTCGCAACCTGTCAACCAGATATTTTCAAGGAGGAACCATGGAGATCCCCAAAGATCTTCGCTATACCGTGGAACATGAATGGATTCGAGTGAACGGCCACAACGGCGTCATCGGCATCACGGAATTCGCCCAGGACCAGCTTGGCGACGTGGTGTTCGTCGAAATGCCCCAAGTGGGCTCCCAGGTGACCCGCGGCCACACCTTTGGCGTGGTGGAGTCGGTCAAAACCGTTTCCGACCTGTACGCCCCCGTGAGTGGCACCGTGGTCGCCGTCAACAAGGAACTGGAAACCCAACCGGAATCGATCAACAGCGAACCCTACGGAAAAGGATGGATCATGGAAGTGGAACTTTCGGATCCCGCGGAACTGGAGCAGCTCCTCACTCCCGAAAAATATGCCGAGCAATGTGAAAAAGAACAATAGGCCCGGCTGCGTTGAAAGGCTTTTGGCTGCATGCGCTATATCCCCCATACCGAAAAAGATATCCAGGAAATGCTCGCCAGCATTGGCGTGAACCGTATCGAGGATTTGTTTGCCTGTATTCCCGAAAAATTGCGGCTGGGAGACACGTTCCTGAACCTTCCCGAAAGCCTCTCGGAAACGGAACTCACCGCCGTCCTGCACCGCATCCAGAAACGGAACCCGGATCCCGATGAAGTGTCCCTGTTTCTTGGTGCCGGGGCCTACCACCATTTCAGCCCCGTCCTGGTCGACCACCTCACCTCGCGGGGAGAGTTTTCCACTAGCTATACCCCTTACCAGCCCGAGGTCAGCCAGGGAACCCTGCAGGCCATTTTCGAATTCCAGACCATGATCTGCATGCTCACCGGCATGGAAGCCGCCAACGCCTCCATGTACGACGGAGCCTCCGCCCTCGCCGAATCGATCCTCATGGCCCACCGCATCAACAAAAAAACGGAGATTTTGATGGCCCGGGCCGTCCATCCCGAATACCGCCGGGTGGCGGCCACCTATACCCGGGGAAACGAAATCCGCCTGATCGAAGTTCCCTTCAACGCCGACGGAAAAACCGACATCGATTTCATCCGCAACCGGGTCAACGGGGAGACCTCCGCGGTGGTGCTGCAGACCCCCAATTTTTTCGGCGCCGTCGAAGAATACGCCGGGTTGGGCGAGCAGCTTGCCGGGCGCGGCATCCTTTTGATTGTGGTGGTGGCCGAAGCTTTGTCGCTGGGCATCCTCACCCCTCCGGGCGCACGGGGAGCGGACATCGTGGTGGGCGAGGGTCAGTCCCTGGGGCTGCCCCTTTCCTTTGGCGGACCCTACGTCGGATTCTTCGCGGTCCGGGACCAGTTCCTCCGCCAGACCCCGGGCAGGCTCGTCGGTCAAACGGTGGACCGGGAAGGCCGCCGCGCCTATGTGCTCACCCTGTCCACCCGGGAACAGCATATCCGCCGCGAACGCGCCACCTCCAATATTTGCACCAACCAGGGGTTATGCGCCCTCGCCGCCGCCGTTTACCTCGCCACCCTGGGGAAGCAGGGGATCCGGGAAATCGCGATCCTGAATGTCCGGAAAGCCGATGCCCTGAAAAACCGCCTGGGGAAGATCAGCGGATTCCAGGTCCGCTTCGCGGCAGACACCTTCAACGAATTCGTGCTGGAATGCCCGAGGCCCGCGCGGGAAGTTCGGGAGATCCTGTTGCAGGAAAAAATCATCGCCGGCCTGCCCCTGGGCAGCTATTATCCGGACCTCGAAAATTGTCTGCTGCTCTGCGCCACCGAGATGAACACCCAGGAAGAAATGGACCGCCTCGCCGGGAAACTGGAAGAGATTTGATCCTTGGAGGGAACCGGGATGGCCCAAATGGGGAAATCCCCCTCACCCCCTTTAAAAAGGGGAAATAATAGGCTCCCCCTTCCCTCAGACTGCGTCACAATGGTTGCAGAGAAAATTAATTAGCCTAAAGGGGCTTTTATTTCCAAAATAACGGTCTTTTTTTCAGTTAAAAGCAATCAATATAGCCTATTATGACATTAAAAAATTTTACGCTTGCATTGTGACCCAGCCTGCCTGAAGGGGGCCGGGGGGATTTTTGACAGGATCGACAGGATGCACAGGATAGCCCGATCATGCTATTTAAAATCCTGGCAAATCAACCCTCTCCTGTTGCAGTGGTAGGTAAAAAAGGCTTTGACCTGTTCTCGGGAGACCGACTGTAAAGGCAAATAGTTCCTACCGCAATTACCTTTCCAAGGTATTCAAAACTTTTTTCTTATCGAAGCCGACTCATTTTAGCAATTTATTCACTGAAATGTTTCTTATGCCCAACTCTTTGAAAGCCTTTGATAGAATATCTGAAAGTAGTTGTAGTCCCCTCGGATGAACCCCGTCTGCCCAAAACTCATTTTTATATGAATATTCATCTGTGCCCTTTTCCTCCACAACTTTGATCGATCCGGGGGATTGATCATATTGCTCATGGAAACCCCAGTTTGGATCGGATTCAGGATTGATCGTTTCAGGTAAATATTTGATAATGGCTTCACCAAGTTTCATATTGATGTGTGGGCAGAAGCGATAACGATGCAGGTTTGAGTTGAGCTCATGACGAATTTTCTTTTTATCGAAGCGCCATTGAATTTTCCTTCCAAGTAACCCAGTTTTTTCCCAACTACCATACTGAAACCATTTCGCCCAATCAGTCCAGTCCATATCGGCTTGTTTACAACCCCATGGATTAAGTCTATTTTCATCCTTGCCAAAGCAATACTCATCGGGTTGATACGCTGTTGAACGTTGTGCAGCACACCAAGCAAATCCGAAGACCTCATTCCAATCCTTCCTCTGGCCATCAATATAAATACTGCGATTACGAATTCCACTTAGGGCTTCAACCAAAGGCAACGCCTCTTTAAAGTCCCCTGAATTGTAGACTGCCAAATACCAATTTTTTTTATTTTTTTGGCAGCTTTGGAATCCATTTGAGGCTTTTGCTGCCTCCATGGCTTTGGGAAATGAGGCTGCAGTTGATTCTGAAAATTCAATTGCCAGCCCAGAATTGGGGATTGCTAAATTAACTTGAATTTCTTCTTTGGGTTCCTTAAAGCTAGTACCACATTTTGAACAAAACCGTGAACAGGAATCAGCGGAAGCCCCACACGAAGGACAAACTTGGCCCTGTTGTTTTAAAGTATCTAATACATCTCCCTTTATTTTATTTAGCTGATTTTGCATTATCCCAACAGCTTTACAAAATTCGATCAAAAGAGATGCTTCAGCCTTATCCAAATCGTCATCGGCAAGGGCCACTCGCAGCATCAATTCCAAGTTTTTCACTTGATCGGCAAAGGAACCTATTGGTGTCAATTTATGGTTTCCCTGTTCAACCAACCGAATAGCTCCATTAAAATCACTTTTTTTAATTTTAAGTTCGGTGCGAATTTCCTCCAATTGCTTTAGTTCATAAGGGGATAATTTTCCATCAGCGTGTGCAACAAGAATAATGTTTGCCAGAAAAGGTATTGGTTCTGATATCATTCAAACCCTCCTTTCCTATGGGAATTAACCTTTTCAATCATTTTAGGAATTTTCCTTTAATATAGGTTCGGCAAAATTAATAGTCAATAAATTAACCTATGGGGAAATGGAAAAGGGAAGCGGTTCACTCATTAAGAGGAAATCCCCCTTGTATGTTGGCAATGAGAGAATTTTGTTGTAGTAGTTGATCCTGTGGACCCTGTGGAAAACCTGGTTTTTGGGTTTTCCACAAGTCCACAGGACTTGATTCAGGGCCTGACAGACCGTTTCCCCCTTGGGATTGTAAGCCCGTGGGTTAGCGTGGGTCGTCAAGCCCTCTCTTTAATAAACCCGAACAGTTGCCCGGGAGTTCGAGCCCGCATCTACAAGGTTGGGAGGTTAAAGAAATCATGAATACGACAGAACATTTTATTGGCATTGATGTATCTAAACAACAATTGGATATTGCGGCCTATCCCGGTAAAGAGTGTTGGTCGGTGGCCAACACCCCGAAAGGGATCACCGCTCTTTTGGATCGCTTGAACACCCATCTCCCAGACTTAATCGTCGCCGAAGCCACGGGTGGATGGGAAATCCCGTTGGCTTCCACCCTTTACAGCGCCGGATTACGGATCGTGGTCGTCAATCCGCGCCAAGTCCGCGACTTCGCCAAGGCTACGGGCAAGCTCGCCAAAACCGATAGGATCGACGCCGGGGTTCTGGCCCAGTTTGCCGCGTGCGTGCGCCCCGGGATTCGGCCCCGAAAAAATACCGAAACTCAAGAGCTGACCGCCTTGGTCAATCGGCGCCGGCAATTGATCGACATGATCCAAGCGGAAAAAACACGGCTGACACAAGCTCTCAAACCCGTCCGCAAGGAAGTCAAAGCACACGTCAAATGGCTTGAAAAACGCCTCAAAAGTATCGATGGCGAACTCTCGAGGAAAATCAAGGAAACTCCTGCCTGGCGGGAAAAGGATAATATCATCCAAAGCATCCCCGGAGCGGGTCCCGTTTTATCCTCAAGCCTTTTGGCCGGACTGCCGGAACTTGGAAATCTCAATCGCAAACAAATCGCCGCTTTAATTGGCGTCGCCCCGTTTAATCGCGACAGCGGATTGTTTCGAGGCAGACGCGCCATTTGGGGCGGAAGAGCCCATGTCCGAAGCGTTTTGTACATGGCTACCCTGGTGGCGATCCAACACAATCCCATCATCGGAAACTTTAACCAACGCCTCCGGGACAAAGGCAAAAAACCAAAAGTGGCCATCACCGCTTGCATGAGAAAACTCCTTACCATTTTAAATACGATGATCAAAACAAATACTCTTTGGAATGAAAATCTTCATTTTTCAACTTGACTCCAAAGACAGTTGCTCACCCCCTTTAAAAAGGGGGAATAATAGGCTCCCCCTTCCCTGAAGGGGGCCGGGGGGATTTTTGACAGGATCGACAGGATGTACAGGATAGCCCGATCATGCTATTTTAAAAACTTGGCCATTCGGGCATTGCAGTTGTAGCTATGAAAGAGCTTGAACGGTTCTTGGCGTCCTCAAATCAGGCAATCGAATCATGGATTTTTTTCCCCCGCCCACGGTGGTGGGAAGGCCAGCAAAATTTCAAAAACGGCCGGGACTAAAGCTTCAAGAATTCACCAACTTTTTTTTCCACAAAAAACTTTTTGATCGGCCATCGGGTCCACCAGGGCAGGTTATCCCGCAGCAAGCCCATGACGCGGTCAACGGCCAAATCCCGAAACCGTTCCCGAAGGTCCCGGTTCGCATCCTTGATTTCGACATTGGGAAAATTGTTCCAACTTTGAGGAATGATATAATCTTCCAATTCCTTGCCACCGGAATCCGTTTCCCGATCATAATCCACCTGCAGGATTACCTTCAATATTTCGTGGGCCTTGATCCGGCCCCTGCGGTAATCATGAATACGCCATTTTTCATCGAAAAATCCGGCGAACCCGAACATTTGATCGCCGGCGGTTTCGTTGGCGTGGGCTCCGATCAACCCCAACCGGGTTTGTGATTTATTCTGGACTCCCGCCGCATTGTTCAATATGAACACCATCCTCCAGAATATTTCCTGTTTGTCCGTGGAACCGCCCGCCCCCCCGCCCAGTTTCCCGTAGGGTTCAGAAAATCGGCGGACAATTTTTTCCCGGCTGTCATCCAGGTATGTGCCCGAGTACCGGTTGGGAAAGCGCCGCCGTTTGACATCGATAATTTGTTCCGCCATGGAATCCAATCGCTCCACGATCTGGCCGGGGTGTTCCAGGGTGCAATCATTTATCAGCTCAAAAAGATTTTTAACCAAATCATCCCGCCATTGAATCTGGTTGTTCCAGCGGCTGGCGCGAATCCAGTCACGCGCATTACTTTCCCCATAAACCATCACCAACAACCGCAACAAATAATCCCGGAAAGGAAAGCTCGACGTCACATCCTCCTCATGGAAAGACCGGTTGATGTTGGGATCGATGAGAATGAAAAGGCGATCCTTATCCAAATAGCCGCCATCCTGGGCCGATGCCAGTTGCATGGCCTCCCGCAACGGCTCATTATTGAACAACCCGCCATCCAGAAAAGCCAGCTCCCTCGGAAAATAATCCGGCTGACCCGACTGCACCGACCCCGGATAATTCTCGCGGACTCTCAGGACTTCGTGCGGACGGAAGGCGACGGGAAAATTGCCGGAGGCCACGGCGGCCCGGGAAATGCTTTTCCATTCCGTATATCCCGGCAAATTTTTAGCATCCATGGCAAAACGGGCATAATCCGAAAAAAATGTGGAAACAAACCCCGGCGCCGACGGCGGTATATGGTAGGGAACGGCATAGTCTATCCCGTTCATGTTACTCAGGGTAAAACTGAGGCGCAGGTTTTCCGGAGCAAAGGAGGCCGGAGCGGTGGGACCGAAGGGTTCGCCGGTCAGGTAATCCTCGGCGATTTTATTGATAATATCCTTGGAGAACAGGGAGTTTTCGGGGGCTCCCCGCATCAGCCGGTCGACGTTGATATCCTCCACCCAGGCCCGGTACAAATGATGCGCGCGGCCCGGCAGATCGTACATCACGATGCGGGCCACCAGCGCCGCCGTCAACGACCCGGCGGAGGCCCCGGTGATCACATCCAGTTCAAACCGCTCCGAATCGGATTCCTTATTCAGCGTGTCCAGGGCGTAAAGAAATTCCGTCAACACCCCCGATTCGTAACTTCCCAGCGAGACCCCGCCGGCGATGATTAAGGCGATCTTCCGTGTTTTCATGACGGCACCTCCTCGAATCCACAAGTATTGTTCCAGCCGTGGACCAGCGGTTATTTGACGGGAGCGTTATCCTTTCCGTTGCTGGGTTGAATGGCCGCACTCTGGAGCGTATCGATAACTTGAGCGTAATCGTTCAGGATGACAATAGGCTATACCTATATTCAGGTATGGAAAAAGTGGGAAGGTGCTGGCGGGCAATATAAAACGGGAATTGCCGATTTACAAGAAATTTATGGTCAATTCAGGCTAACCTGCTGAATCTTAATCCAATCAAGGGTCAAGAAATTTTCCGGAGCAACTCCTCGGCGGGGTAAGTGAGTATCTCGGAAAGGGTGGGGTGGTAATGAGGCATCCGCGCCAGGTCAAACACGGTGCCGTGAAAGTGCATGACGGCGATGAGTTGGTGGATCAGCTCCCCCGCCTCGGGTCCCACGATGTGCCCGCCGATGATTTCGCCGGTTTGGGGATGACACATGAGTTTCACGTGCCCGTGGGTTTCCCCCAGGCAGATGGATTTTCCGTGATCGTTGAAGGGATAGGTCGCTTTTAAGTAAGGAAGATTCTCCCCGCGGCACTCTTTCTCGCTCAGGCCCACGCTGGCGACAGCGGGGTCGGTGAACACGACGCTGGCTTTCAAGCGTTCGTCCATCCGGTGCGCGGGTTCACCGGGATGGACCGCGTTGTGGGCGGCGATCTCCCCCTGCTGGATGGCGATGTGAACGATTTCGTGGCGACCGTTGACGTCTCCCACCGCGAAGATGTTCGGCTGGCTGGTGCGCATCGCGTCATCCACCGCGATCCGTCCCTTCTCCGTTTTCACCCCCGCCGCGTCGAGGCGGAGTCCGTCGATATTGGGCCGCCGGCCCAAGGCCTGCAGGATGGCCTCCGCGGTGACACTCTTTTCCTTTCCCTCATGCTCGAAACAAACGGTCCGCCGCCCCCCTTCCCGGAAGGCGCGGATCAGCCGGGTCCCCGTATAAACCTCCATCCCCTCTTCCCGGAACCGGGCCTCCACGGGACGCGCCAGGTCTTCGTCGCCCTTGGAGAGGATGTGCCGGCTGCGCTGGATGAGGTGGATTTTGACGCCGATGCGTGCAAAAAACTGGGCCAGTTCGGCCGCCACGGCCCCCGCGCCGAGGACGATCATCGACCGGGGCGCCTCGCGCATCTCCAGGACGTCGTCGCTGGTGACGCAACCCGCCTCCTCCAGGCCGTAACCGGGAAAATCCGCGATCCTGGAACCGGTGGCGATGATGAAGTTTTTCGCGGTCAAAACGCGGTCCCCCGCCTTTACTTCCCCGGCCGAAACGAAGGCCGCGGGGCCTTCGACCAGGGTGAAGCGGGGATGCCTCAACTGCTCAACGCGGTAACGGGTGAATTCTTCGATGATCCGGTTCTTGCGATCGATGATGGCGCCCAGGTTGGCTTCCGGCCGCACCGGCGTCAATCCGAATTCGGCGGCGCGGCGCATGAGGGCCATCACGTCGGAGGACCGCAGGATGGTTTTTGTGGGCATGCATCCGCGGAGAATGCAAAGGCCCCCCAAGGGGCCGTGATCGATGATGGCGACCCGGGCATTCGCGGTTTGGGCGGCATCCGCCGCGGCGTACCCGGCGGACCCGCCCCCGATAACTACCACATCGTAGTCCATGAAAACCTGTCCGCCGTCGGAAACGGATAAAGATTAAAGGGTGCGGCACTCCTCCTCGGTGAGGTGGAATTCTTTACAGCATTCCTGGAGAAGGTCCATGGCGTTTTTTTCCATGAATTGGTCGCCGGTCTGGTGAAACAGTTCTCTCGCTTTCAAAAGGTGGTGGATCGTTTCGCGCCCTCTTTTGATCGAGTAATACACCATGGCCAGGTTGCTGTGAGCCCTGGCGAATTCGGGGTTGATGCGGATGGCCTCCTTGTAATGATGGAAAGCCTCATCGGTCTCCCCGATCAGGTTACTGACCACGGCCAGGCTGTAATGCACCATCGGCGCTTCCGGTTTGAGCCGCACAGCCTCCCGGAAACATTTCGCCGCCTCGAGGTTCATGGGAATTTTGCCGTAACGGATTCCCAGGTTGAATTGGGCCAGAAAATGATCCGGGTCGAGCTGAACCGCTTTTTTATACGCTTCCAGGGCTCCGGCATTATCCCCCTTCCGGCCCGCGGCCAATGCTTCCTGAAACCAATCCTCCGCGGTTTTGGTGGCATCTGTATTCTTGGTGGCATCTGTATTCAATGACATAATTTTTCCCTATCTGTTCCGTGAAACATTTTTTTAGGTTGAGGGTCGAAATTGAAAATGGATAGCGATCTATGCTAACTTATTGCGGCATCAAAATGCAACCACCGCGCCCCAAGGATCTCGGAGATCTGTGTGTCACGCGCACCCGGTCCCGGTGGGGTTTCTTTATTGAGGGAAAAAGGCATCCATGGAAGTAGAAAAAGGTTCGGAGGAGGAACGGCTGCTGCTGGGCCGATGGATTAAAATGGGACAGGGACTTATCGTCGCCGGGTCGGCCATGGGCGAATCGTACCTCGACCCCAATATCCAACGTCCGGAAGATGTTGAGAAAAAATCAAGGGATTATGTGCGGTTCGATCACGAACTTGCCGAAAAACTCCCCCACCTGAAGGGTCGATTCCGGTGGGACCTGGAAAAATATTACCGCGAAACTTTCGGCCCTTATCTGCCTAAAGACTGAAGCCAATCGCCATGTCTCTCGTTAAAATCGCCGACCTTCCGGATGCACCCGAGGAAGGGAGGGGCAAGACCATTCATTTGGAACATCCCTTCACCTATCTCAAATACGACATCGGGTTGTTCCAGGTGGAAGGGAGATACTACGCCATTACCGATGAATGCAAGAAATGCGGCGGCAGCCTGGGCAGGGGCCGACTTATGGGACTGTTCGCCATCTGCCGAAATCAGGAATGCGCCTGGAATATCAAGAAGGGCTACTGCAAGTTCGACCGCACCACGGTGCTCCCCACTTACCGGGTCAACGTCCAGGAAGACGGATTGTACATCAACATCTAGCCCGCATCTTGCGGAACAACGGAGTCGGCGCCAGGGATTTACCGGCGCCAGGCGTGGAATTTTTCTATCCACTTGAGAAGACCCCGGGGAGCATGCGCTTTCTTCCACTCCCCGGCGGCGGATTTGTTCGCCTCCGCCATGGTGGGATAAATGTGGATGGTGGAAAGAATTTTATTCAGGCCAAGGCCGTGCTTGATCGCGGAGACGTATTCGGCAATCAGGTCCCCGGCGTGATACCCCAGGATCGTGACCCCCAGGATTTTATCCTTCCCCGGTTGGGTCAGCACTTTAACCATTCCCAAATCTTCACTGTCGGCGATCGCCCGGTCAAGTTCATCGATTCCGTACCGGGTGACTTCGTAAGAGATGCCTTTTTCCCGGGCTTCTTTTTCGTTCAATCCCACATGCGCCACTTCCGGGTCGGTGAACGTGCACCAGGGAATGACGCGGTAGTCCACCTTGAATTTTTTGAACGGACTGAACAGGGCGTTGACGGCGCAATACCAGGCCTGATGACCGGCGGTGTGGGTGAACTGGTAAGGACCGGCGACATCGCCGCAGGCATAAATATTCTTATGGGTGGTGGTTCGCAGGTATTCGTCCACTTCGACGGTTCCCCGCGGGGTCAGTTTCACGCCGATCTCTTCCAATCCGAATCCCCTGGCATTGGCGGCCCTGCCGACGGCCATCAGAATCCGGTCGAATTCGATCCGTTCGGTTCCCTCCTTCTTTTCCACCACCATGAACTGTTTCCCGTCCTCGACGGCGACTTCCTTGCATTTGGTATTGACCTGGACGTCGATTCCCTCCCGCTCGAACCGTTCCCGGATAGCCCGGCTGATTTCGTCATCCTCGCGGAAGAGGATGTCCGGCAACATCTCGACCTGGGTCACGCGGCTTCCCAGACGGGCGAAGCACTGGGCCAGTTCGCACCCGATGGGTCCGCCACCGGCAACCACCAGGTTGCCGGGCTTCTCGCGCAGTTCCCACAGGTTGTCCGTGGTCAAATAAGGGACCCGGTCCAGCTCCGGGATTTTGGGGACGGCGGGTCCGGCCCCGGTGGCGATGATGATGTTCTGGGTGGTCAGGGTTTTCCCATCCACCCTCACTTCATGGGGCGAGAGAATCTTGGCCTCGCCGGTGAAACAATCCACTCCCAGGCGGGTATAGCGTTCCACGCTGTCGTGGGGCTCCACCTTGCGAATCACCGCCTGCACCCGCTCCATGATGTCGGCGAAATCGAACGAGGCCTCCGCCGACCGGATGCCGTAATCCTCGTGCCGCCGGATGTAGGACAGGATCTTTGCGCTGCGAATGAGAGCTTTACTGGGAACACAGCCCGTATTCAAGCAGTCGCCGCCCATCCGGTGCTTCTCGATCAACGCGACCTTGGCTTTCACCGCCGCGCCGATATAGGCGGAGACCAGTCCCGCGGAACCGGCCCCGATCACGACCAGGTTATAATCTTTTTTCGCCATCACCTCCCCTTATCGAATACGCGCCTTTTTTACCATTAATTGATCTCCATCACAAGGAAGGTCACGTCGTCGTGTTTAAAAGAACCCCTG
>JBHHVU010000058.1:0-19814 GCA_046754465.1 Nitrospinaceae bacterium
GGCGGAGTGCCTCCGCTCGCGATTGGTCGTTCATTATATGGCGGACCTGGATCGACAGGCGATTGAGACTGGACCTATCTCCCTCCCCCGTGGGGGGTGGCCCGGATCACCGCGTTGATCTCTTTGAGGATGAGGTCGAGATCGACATTGTGCATGCCCGCGGTCTGCGCGACGGATTCAAAGGTCTGGCCCGGACAGGAGAAACATCCTTGCCCATAATGTTTTTCAAAGACCGCCTTGGTGTCCGGATACACCTTGATCAGGCTTCCCACTAGAGTATCGGCCTCGCACAGTTCGCCTTTCTGGATGGTTTTTCCCTGGGGTTCATCACCGCCGGGAGTCTGGACGGGGACAGGTGACGAAGGAGGCGGACCGCCGGTTTTTGGGAAAATCGCTCCATTGAGCTTGCGCAAAAACTCTTCCGCATCGACCCGGTGTTTTTCACAGGCCTTGTCGATCGTCACCACCTTGGCGAAGGTGCCCCGCGCGACCGGGTTGGCCAGGGAGGTGAACCCGCTTGCCAGGAACACGGGCAGGGACTGGGGAAACTGATCCAGCACCGCTCCCACCTTCATGTCGCCAGTGATCTTTTTGGGCAAGTCCACCGTTTTTGGGGAGGACAAAACGAAATAGAGGTTGTAAAACATGAAGAGGATGGAAACCCCCGCCATCAGCGCGAAAATTATGAAGAGGATTTGAAATCCGCCTCCCCGCCAAGTCCCCCCCACGGCCTGGACCCCCGCCATGCCCACGAGACCGATATTCTGCAGATAGAAATGGTACTTCACCCCCTCGGGCCAGGGGACGGGACGCGCGTTGAAGCGCGGCAGGACATGGTAGGCCACTCCCGCCACCATCATGGTCATGAATCCCAGCAGGTTGAGGTGGATATGGATGAACCGGACACGCCCGACGAGGGCGGGACTCAATGCCATGGCCATTCCCAGAACGGCACCCAGGAGCGCATAGATCAGCCCGGCCTTGATAAACAGTCTTGGATATTTTTCCATCATTCACCTCCAGGCTACCTGGGAAATTCCCGCTTCCCGCTAGCTGGTTTTCGACTCCCGCCGTGCGGCCGGCTTCCCCCCTCAGAAAGCAGAGGGATCACTGGGAATAGGTTCTTCCCCGCCATTCCGTTTGTCCTCTGACCAATACCTGGGCCATGGAATTCAGCATGATCGCCGCCATTATAACCGCTCCCAGTGGAAAAAGCAGTGCGTTTGCGCGGCGCAGCTTCAACTCGTCGCACAGACCGGTCCCGGCGCCCAGGTTCAGCAGCAGCGCGGAAAGGGAGAGGCCGGACCAGAACCACCCGGTGCCTTGCCATAGGTTGGCCAAAACGACCAGCCAGGGGGTCAGCACGAATCCCAGGATCATACCCACATGGTACAACGTCCGGGGAATGGATTTTTTCATGGCGATGAAAAGATTTTTTTTCCACCCGGTCCAGATTTCTCCGAGGGAATGATACATGCGAATGGAGAACAGGGGCTTGGCATCGGCGACCAGCAACCGGAATCCAGCCCGCTTGGCGAGCCTGGCCAGCATCACATCTTCGAGGATTTCCCCCTTCACCGCTTCGTGCCCGCCCATCTTTTCGTAAACCTCTTTTTTGAACATGAGAAACGCGCCGAATCCCATCGCCGCGGGATCGCCGGGACGGTTTATTTTTTCAAATCGGGTCAGGGCGGCGATAAATCCGAAAACCACCGGCTGCACCGCCCGTTCCCAGAACGACCCGAATACTGCCGCGGGCATCAGGCTCAGCATATCGAGGTTCCGGGTGACCATGGCATGAACGGCGGAGGTCAACGCGTGGGGTTGAAACACGACATCCGCGTCGGTGAACAATAGATAATCTCCCCGCCCCCGCTTTTGGGCCTGGTGCAGGGCGTGGGGTTTGCCCAGCCAGCCGGGGGGAAGAGGTGAACCTTCCACGAAAACCAGGTTGGAATGTTTTTCCGCCAGGGAGCGGATAATTTCCCCCGTGGCGTCGGTGGAATTGTCGTCGACGGCAATCACTTCAAACCGGGGATAATCCTGCGCGAGCAGGGAGGTCAGGCAGGTGCGGATATCCCGCTCTTCGTCGCGGGCCGGAACACAGACCGTCACGAAAGGGTGGGATGGCAAGGGACCCCGCGCCGGCCGCACCCGGACGAGGTGCAGCATGTTGAGGGTCAGGTACACCACCACCCCGGCTGCCAGGATGAATTGAATGGCGGTCATCGTATGGATCCACATGGAGTCTCCCCTCCCCTCTTTGTCACTTCGGATATTAAAACCTGAAATTCCAGGCCGATGGATGAAAAATATTTATTGAAACGCCCGCTCAAGGAAATCTCCCTTTTCCCGGTCCTGAAGGAGAAGCCGGCCCATTAAAGAAAATATGTGCCAAATCCGATTTATTTGATATCCTTATGAAGGGTGATCGAAGGAACCGGGATTTTTCCCACCCGCAGAATGGATGGTTAACCGGTTCGTTCCACCACTCTCGCTGGATTCCTACTCTATACGGCGATGATTATTCTGGTCATTTCCTGCGGTTTGTCCTTTCTGAAAATTTCCAGGGAGGGGAAAACCGTCGTAAACATCCTCGGATTTCTATTATTAAACCTTCTTTTCTCACGAAAAACCCATGATCCATAAAAAGATCAAAAAGCTTCTTCTTGTTTTCTCCGCCCTGTTACCGGTCTTGTTCCTGGTTCCCGCCGCGGTTTCCCAGGCCCTTTGCATCAGCAACAAAACGGCCAACCTGCGTCAGGGACCCGGAACGCATTACGAAAAACTTTGGCAGGTGTTCAAATACATGCCCTTTAAGGAATTGGGGAAACGCGGGGACTGGTACCGGGTGCAGGACGTGGATAAAGATATTTACTGGGTCCACAAAAAACTGATCACCAAAAAATTCAAATGCGCCGTCATCAAGGAAAACAAGACCAACCTGCGAAAAGGACCCGGCACTAATTTCCCCAAGGTGTCCTGGAGCCCGGTGGACAAATACTTTTCCATGAAAGTCCTCAAAATCAAGAACAACTGGGTCCGGATCGAAGACAGCAGCGGGGACCGGGCATGGATTTATGCCCCCCTGGTCTGGATCCAGTGAATGAGATTTCCACCCCCCTCCCGGATTGGACCGTTCAATTCCCTTCGACCCGGTTCCCCGCCGAATCGAAGAACATGACTTGGCGGTCACTCACCCGGCAATCAACGCGCATTCCCGCCGCCAACGCAGGGTCCTGGCACAAGGCGCAAACCGAAGATTCTCCCAGAGTAAAATAAGCGTACGCCGCGTATCCCACCTTCTGGACCCAATCGACCTCAAAGGGGGAGCCCCCGGCCTCCTCAAGCAGAAGATGTTCCGGCCTTATTCCCACCTGGGCGGCGCCCGCTGGAATTCTTTCCGGAATCATCAGGGCATATTCTTCCGGCGTGAGGAGATTGATGGGCGGGAATCCCATGAACCGGGCCACCTCGACATTCCGGGGTTTCAGGTAAATCTCCTGCGGCGGACCGATCTGCTGGATCCTTTTTCCGGCGAGGAACGCGATCCTGTCCCCAAGAATCATGGCCGAAAGCTGGTCGTGGGTGACGTAGATAAAAGTTTTTTTCAACCTGCGGTGGAGTTGTTTCAGTTCCACGCGTAAATGATCGCGGAGCCGCTGGTCCAGGCTGCTCAACGGTTCGTCGAACAAAAACACGAAAGGGTCACGGACCAGCGCCCGGCCGATGGCCACTCTTTGCTTCTGTCCGCCGGATAACTGACCGGGAATCTTGTCGCCGACCGGGTTGAGGTGCAGCAGGCCAAGAACCTCCCGCACCTTTCTTTCCCGCTCCGTGGAACTCATTTTCATATTTTCCAGGGGGAATCGAATGTTTTCCCGGACGGTCATGTGCGGATAAAGGGCATAGTCCTGGAAAACATACGCGATGTTGCGGCGGGACACGTCCCATTTCGTGATGTCCGTTCCCTCAAACAGTATGGTTCCGCTGGAGGGAAGCGTCAGCCCGGCGATGAGGTTCAGGAACGTGGTTTTCCCGCCGCCGCTGGCCCCCAGGATCACCAGGAATTCCCCAGGCCGGACCTCGAGGCCGATCTCTTCCAACACGGGGACGCCGCCGTAATGCTTGGAAACATTTTTCAGTTCAATCGCACCCATCGCTATCCCTTATCCCCTCCGCCTGCCAGGCCCCGAACCAGTTGTTTCTGGGCCAGAAGAACGATCACCAGTATTGGCAGCGTGACGATGGAAGTCGCCGCGGATATTTCTCCCCACGGAAATTCAAACTGTCCCGTGAACAACGTGATCCCCACCGGAATGGTCCTTGACGCATAAGTCGAGGTGAAAGTGAGCGCGAATAGAAATTCGTTCCAACAGAACAGGAGGCTCAGCAACCCCCCGCTGACCAACCCGGCACGTGACAGCGGAAGATACACGCGATAAAAAATTTTCCAGTGGCCGCACCCGTCCACCAGCGCGGATCGATAGAGGGACTCCGGAATCTCTTCATACACCTGATGCATGACCCAGACCACGAGAGGAACCGTGAACACCGAATACACCAGGATCAAGCCGGAAAGGGTGTCTTTCAGGTGCAGGTGACCGAGGACCTTGTAAAAGGGCGTGACGACGGCCACCGGGGGAATCATGAAAATGACGAGGAGCGCCAGCAATACCAGGTTCCCGCCCCTCCGCATCAAACGTGAGACGCCATAGGCGCCCAGGGAGCCTGCCGCCAGCGATATCGCCGTCGCGCCCAAGGAAACGATCAGGCTGTTGACGATGACTTGCAGAAACCGGGGATTGCCCAGGACCGACCTGTAATTTTCCCAATCGAGCGAAACCGGCCAGATGGGGGGTAGCTGGGGAACCAGCGCGGGCCCCTTGAAAGAGGTGGCCCACTGCCAGAGAAAGGGTCCCAGGCTCCACCCCACCATCGTCAAGAGAAACAGGATTTGAAGGGTTTTTTTCATGGGCGGCTACCGGCGGGTTGGGAGTATGCGGTGAATGAGAAGCGTCAAGGCCACCATCACCATGACCTGGACGATGACGATGGATGAACCGTACCCGAATTGCAGCCCCTGGAAATAAGTTCGGTAAGCGTAAATGGACAGGGTCTCCGTGCCATTGGCGGGTCCGCCTCCCGTCATCACGTAAATCACGTCGAACACACGGAACGCGTCGAGCATCCTGAGGACCAGGGCCGTCGCGATGACGGGCTTCAACTGGGGCAGGAGAACCCGGAACAGCAAACGGAGGGGAGGAGTGGCATCGACCCGGGCGGCGCGCACCAGGTTTTCCGGAATCCGCTGGAGACCGGCAAACAACAGCAGGGTCATGAAAGGAGTGGTTTTCCACACATCCGCCAGAATCGCCGAATGCATGGCCAGGGCGGGGGTGGAGAGCCAGTGGATCGGTCCATCGATCCAGCCCAGCGATTGCAGGCAATAATTGATGATGCCGGCCTCCGAATGAAA
The DNA here is from genome assembly GCA_046754465.1 of Nitrospinaceae bacterium. Classification (GTDB taxonomy): domain Bacteria; phylum Nitrospinota; class Nitrospinia; order Nitrospinales; family VA-1; genus JBHHVU01. Next base: position 5,480 of record JBHHVU010000058.1, read on the forward strand.
CATCCATTGCCACAGCCGGGCGCTCACCACGTTGGGAATGGCCCAGGGCAGCAGCAACACCACCTTGACCCACGTTCCACCATAAGAAAACCGCAGGTACAACGCGAACAGGAGACCGAGAACAAACTCCAATCCCACCGAAACCAGGGTGAAATACCCCGTATTGAGCAGAGAAACCAGGAACCGCAAATCTTTCCCGAACAGGTACCCGTAATTGGCGAATCCCGTCCACCGGTCGATGCCGAAGAGGAGAACCTGGGTTTTGAAACTCAGCAACAGTACTTCCAAAAGAGGCCAGGCGACGATGAGACCCGGTAAAACCGCCAGCGGTCCGAGAAACAGAAGAATGTCCTTCAGCCGGGCGCTCATCCGTTCAAGATCCGAAAGATCCTGCGCGCATCGCTTTCAACCAACCGCACCGACCGGTCGATGGAATAAACACCCGCCAGCGCCCCACTGATATAGGCCTGCATGGATTGCGAGATAGGGATATAAACGGGGGTCACCGGCCGGGCAACGGTTCCTTCCATGACGTCCTCCAGAACATCCATGGGAAATCCGTTGGCGGTCAATTCGGGGAAGACGCTTCTTCGGGCGGGGGTCAACCCCAGTTTTTCCCAGAGAATTTTCTGCGCCCGCCGCCCGGTCAAAAAGCGGACCCAGGCCCGTGCGGCCCGGGGATAGGGGGTATCGCGGTGGATGCCCAGGAGAAACCCGCCCAGCGCGGCGCGGCTCTTTCCTCCTTCGTCCCAGGCGGGCAGCGGCGAAACCCATATTTTTTCGGCCACGGGAGACCCGGCCTGCTGGGCGAGTCTCCAGGCGTAAGGCCAGTTTCTCATGAACACGGCCTTGCCGTTTTGAAAGACCTGGCGGCTTTCCTCCTCGGACATGGAAAACACCGATTCCGGTGAAACGCTGCGGCGATACACCAGGTCCGCCATGAACGATAAAGCGGTCCTTACGGCGGGCTGATCGAAGTTCAGCCCCGGGGCGGAAGGCCCGGTCACGAGCGGTTGAGCCCGATCGGACATAAATTCGAGGAAGTTGCAGATCAGGCCCTCGTATTGTTTCCCTTGCCAGACAAATCCCTGAAGAGCGGGATCGTTTTCCCGCGCCAGGATTTTCCGGACCATCCGTATCAGTTCCTCCCAGGTTCGGGGAGGGTGCGGGTACCCGGATTCGCGGAGCAGGTCCTTGCGGGAATAGAGGAGTCCCCCATCGATAAACAAAGGCACCGCGAAGCGGGTGCCTCTGTAAGTTGCGGCGCGCACGCTGGTGGCAAAAAACTCCTTCCACGCCAACGGGACGTCCCCCCCATCGGCCGGCAGCAGCAAACCGGCCCGTGCAAATTCGGCGAGCCAAATCACATCCAAGGCGAACACGTCGATGCGGCTCTCTCCCCGGGAGGATGCGTGGGTCAAATAAAACTGGTGCTGGTCGCCGCTTGTGGTGGGAAGGGTATGGATCTTTACCCGGATTTCCGGATGTTCTTGGCTGAACAGACCCAGCAACTCGTCAAACGCCCCGCGGTCCCGAGGCAGGGAAAACTGGTAATAATGAATAGTGTTTTCCAGTTCCGGACCGGTTGACGGTTCCGCGCAGGCGCTCAAAAAAAACAGGCCCAGCCAGCAAAGAGTTTTCCAGCCTCGCATCATCGGTTCGCTCCGGATTCTTCCGGGACAGGAAAAAAATGGTTTCCCGCCATCGGTTTCCATATAATAAGCAGGAATCCCGCCCCGGCCCCATCGGAAAGTTTATCCTGGTCCGCCAGGAGGTTTCAGGGGCGGCTGTGCCGAAAACTCAATGCATCGGAACCTGTCTTCAGAACGGGAGAAGAAACCATGACCCTCACCACTTTACTCGAACCCATTCCCGAGATACAAACCTTTTTGAAGGCGCCGCAAAAAATGCTGATCGGCGGAAAACGGGTCGATGCGGCCAGCGGAGAGACCTTTGAGGTGGTTGACCCTTCCACCAACAAACCCCTGGCCCGGGTGCCCAAGGGCGGGAAGGAAGACATCGACCGTGCCGTGAAGGCGGCCCGCCGGGCTTTTCAAAACGGTCCCTGGAAAAAACTCACCGCCTCCCAACGGGGCAAACTGATCTGGAACCTCGCCGACCTCATCGAAGAGCGGAAAGAGGAATTCGCCCAACTGGAAACCCTGGACAACGGCAAACCCATCACCGTGGCGCGGGTGGCGGACATTCCCCTGACCATCGATCATTTCCGTTACTACGCGGGCCTGGCCACGAAGATTCATGGGGAAACCCTGGACATCAGCGTTCCCTATTCTCCCGAAACCCAGTTTTTCGATTTCACCTTGAGGGAACCCATGGGCGTCGTGGGTCAAATCATTCCCTGGAATTTTCCCCTGCTCATGGCCGCGTGGAAACTGGGCGTGGCCCTGGCGGCGGGAAACTGCATTGTGTTGAAACCCGCGGAGCAAACTCCGCTCTCCGCCCTGTTGTTGGCCGATTTGTTTTCCGAGGCGGGATTTCCCGACGGGGTGGTCAACATCGTCACGGGATTTGGCGACGCGGGGGCGGCCCTGGCGGAGCACGATGATGTGGATAAAATCGCTTTTACGGGAAGCACCGAGGTGGGACATGAAATCGTGAAAGCCTCCGCCGGAAACCTCAAGCGGGTGACACTGGAACTGGGAGGGAAATCCCCCAGCATCGTCTTTCCCGACGCGGACCTGGAAATCGCGGCGCAGGGGGTAGCCGGCGCGATCTTTTTCAATCATGGCCAGTGCTGCTGCGCGGGGTCCCGGCTGCTGGTCCATGAAAGGGTTTACGATGAACTGGTGCAGCGGGTATCCGAAAATGCTAAAAACATCCAACTGGGACCGGGAATGGATCCCAATACCCAAATGGGTCCCCTCGTCTCACGGGAACAACAGGACCGCGTCCTGGAATATATTCATTCCGGAAAATCCGAGGGGGGAAGGACTCTGACCGGAGGCAAAGCCCCGGGAGGTGAAATGGAGTCGGGGTGTTACGTGCAACCCACCGTTTTTGAAAAGGTCCGGCCGGACATGAAAATCGTTCGCGAGGAAATATTCGGACCGGTGGTGGTGGCGGCTCCGTTCGAGGACCTGGACGAAGCCATCGGCCTGGGAAACGAAACCTCTTACGGGTTGGCGGCGAGTGTCTGGACCCGGGATATCAACAAAGCCCACAAGGTGGCCCGGGGATTACAAGCGGGCACCGTTTGGGTCAACTGCCATAACATTTTCGATGCCGCGGCACCCTTTGGAGGATACAAACAAAGCGGCTACGGCCGGGAAATGGGCGTGCACGCCCTGGAAACGTACACGCAGATCAAAAACGTCATCATTCAATTGACTTGAGGGGGGAGGAGGGGTTTCCTCCGGCCTTCCATCCCCCAGTATTCAAGCGTTCTGGGGTTTCAAGGCGGCGATTTTTGGAAAGCGGATTTTGAATTTCGTCCCCATGCCCAATTGGCTTTCCACCTCGATTTTGCCTTTGTGGGCTTCCACGATATGTTTGCAGATGCTCAAGCCGAGTCCGCTGCCCCCCTCCTTGCGGGAGCGGGATTTATCCACCCGGAAGAACCGATTGAAGATCAGGGGCAGGTGCGTCTCGTCAATCCCGATTCCCGTATCCTGCACCGTCAGGAAAGCGTGTTCCCCCTGGTCTTCCAGGGAGATCTTGATCTGGCCCCCCTTGGGGGTGTACTTGATCGAGTTGTGTAAAATGTTCCAGACCATCTGCCTCAGCCTCACGGCATCGCCGTTGATGTGAACGGATTCCAGGAAGGCGATGATAATTTTGATGTCTTTTTCGGCGGCCAGGGCTTCCGCGTGTTTGTAGACCTCCTCGATGATTTCCTTCAAATCCATCGGTTTGCAATCGAACTGAATCTGATTTTCATCGGATTTCGAGAGGATGAACAGGTCCTCGAGAATCTTGGACATGTAATTGATTTCCTCCAGGTTGCTCGAGATCACTTCCTGGTATTCCTTGGTATCCCTTTCCTTGTTCAAAACCAGTTCGTTCTGGCCCTGCAACACCGTGAGCGGAGTTCTCAATTCGTGCGAGGCGTCGCTGCTGAACTGGCGCATTTGGTCAAAGGAATTTTCCAACCGGTCCATCATATCGTTGAAGGTGCTTGCCAGTTGACCGATTTCATCCTGGACTTCGGGCACGGGAATGCGCTTACTCAGGTCGACACCGCTACCGACCTCCCGGGCCGTCTGAATGATCCTTTGCACTGGTTTCAAGGCACGGCGGGCCATGAACCTTCCGAACAGGGTCGCCACGAGAAGCACTGTGGGAACTCCCGTCCAGAGAAAAATCCGCAGGTTCTTTAAAGTTTCCTGAATCGCCTCCAGCGAGGTCCCCACCTGGACCAGATTGACCAGTTTGCGGTTGCGCAGGATGGGCATGGTAATCACCCGGATGGGATGGATGCCGTCGATATTAAACGTCTCATAAGTGGTTTCCCCCTTCAATGCCATGCTATAGGCTTTTTGGGTGAGGGGAAATTTGGAGGCATCCAGGTTCCTGGAACGAGACCCGACGGTTCCGGATCCGTCATAAATCCGGTAAAACTTGTTGAGGTTGCCATAACCCAGAATCTGCTCGAAGAAATGTTCGAGGCCCGGCAGCGGGGTGGGACCGAGCTTCATGGACGCCGATTTGGCCACCACGGTGGCGGACACTTTGAGAGAATTGTCCACGCTCTCGTACAACCGCTTGGAAAGAAAATACTCCAAAAACACGCTGAACAGAATTAGGATGATCCCGAGCAAAACCACATACCAGGCGGTCAATCTGGAACGAATCGAATTGAACCACATAATAATTACTCTTTCATGATATAACCCACCCCCCGCAACGTGTGCAGCAGTTTCTGGGAGTGGTTTTTATCAATCTTTTTCCGTAAGTGGTTGACGTAGACATCGATGACGTTCGTGAAGGTGTCGAAATTGTAATCCCAAACATGCTCCGCGATCATGGTGCGGGTCAGAACCTTGCCCTGATTGCGCATGAAATATTCCAACAGGCTGTATTCCTTTCCCGTCAGCTCGATTTCCTCGCCCTGTCTATTGACCTTATGGCTCACGAGGTCCAGGGTCAGGCCGTCGATTTCCAGAACGGTTTGGGTTTCTCCCTTCCCTCTTCGCAATAGCACCCGGATACGGGCGAGGAGTTCCGAGAACGCGAAAGGTTTGGTCAGGTAATCATCCGCACCGGTGTTGAGTCCGGTCACCTTGTCTTCCACCGAATCCTTTGCCGTCAGAAGAAGGATTGGGGTGTCGACCTTATTTTCCCTCAGTTTGGAAAGCACTTCCAATCCGTCCCTGATGGGGAGCATGAGATCGAGTATGATCAGGTCGTACTGGTTCTGCCGGCCCATATAAAGGCCTTCTTCCCCATCGTAAGCCACATCCACGGCATAGGTTTCCTCTTCCAGGCCCTTTTTGATGAAACCCGCGACTTTTTTTTCATCTTCTACAATCAAAATACGCATTCAGGTGTCCCACTTTTTCTGGACCTTGTGAAGTTTAATTTCCCCATTAAGCATCTCAATATGCTTTTCACAATCTTTCATGATGGCCTGATACATGGCCCGACAACTGTCATCATTAGCATCCACCATGGCTTGTTTGCAAATTTTTACCGCCTCCTTGGTAGCCTCCATCGCCTTCATTAAATTTTCATTGAATTTTTTTGCCATTTTTAATTTCCGAAAAATCCTTATAAACCCTATTATATTTTATCATTAATTCACCCGCCCGGCAGCCCCGGCGAACAACCCTTATCGCCCGAAAGGGCGTTTCATCAATAAATTTATTATAATTATCAACAGGTTGCGAAGCAAGGCCGGAAGTAAAATTTCCGCCCGTTTTCGCTTATTTTGAATCCAGTTCCTTCCCGAACAATAATTTCACCATGATGATTCCCATCGCCACCCCAAAGTAAGGCAGGGAATTGATCAGCTGCAAAAGGTACCGGCCCCAAACATCGTATTGATTGACCAGGTGTTCGGCAAAATGGGTTCCGGAGCGATCCAGCCAGAAAAAAATGAGGTTGATAATACTTCCGCAAATGAAACCAATAAACGCACCAAAACCATAATAAATTATTTTCATCATATTCATGGTCCTGCCTTGTCCGGTAATGGGGAATTCCCCTGGCTATTTAATGAAAGGATAGATTATCATGATTTTTACCGATAGAGGATGGGAATGCGTTTTTTGGCGTGGCGCGGTCACCCGGACAACATCCCGGTTCCGATCCAACGATATTTAATGATATTTAAGGAGCCAGGATGCGGCTTAAAGACAAAACGGCCATTATCACGGGGGGAGGAACGGGAATCGGGGTCCAGTGCGCCCGGCGGTTTTGCCTGGAAGGGGCCCAAGTCCTCATTCTGGGAAGAAGAGAAAAACCCTTGTTCTCGGCCGTGAGGGAAATCGGAGAAAATATAATGGCGGTCCAGGGAGATGTCACCCGGGGGGAGGACATCCGGCGGCTCGTTCGAACCGCGATGGAATCTTTCGGCAAAATCGACATTCTGATCAACAACGCGGGAATTTTCACGGGGACTCCCCTTCATGAAATGGAAGACAGCCAATGGGATGCGGTGCTGGACGTCAACTTACGCGGCGCTTTCAGGCTGACCCGCGAGGTTCTCCCCCACATGATGCAACGGAAATCCGGCAGCATCGTTCATATCAGTTCTGTTCTGGGGTTGGTGGCGGCACCGCAAGTAGCCGCCTACAACACCTCCAAGGCGGCCCTAAACCAGTTCAGCCGCTCGGTCGCGGTGGAATACGGCCCTTGGGGTATTCGTTCCAATTCCATTTGCCCGGGTTTGATCGCCACGGAAATGACCGAGGACCTCATGAAAGACGAGGATCTCATGAAGGAATGGAGGACGCATTATCCCATCGGCAGGTTTGGAAACCCCGAGGACGTCGCCAACGCCTGCCTCTTTCTTGCCAGCGGCGAATCCTCTTTCATCACCGGCGCGATATTGCCGGTCGACGGGGGGGTGCACGCTAAAATTGGGGGACTTGACTGGACTTGGAGTGGCGATTAGAATTGACACTCACGCATCGTCCGCGCCATGCATCTGCAATTCCGTTCCCCGGTAAAATGCCATGGGGAGTCTTGAAAGCCATCAAAGGTGTTTCAAAATGAAATATGAGGTCGTCATCGGGCTGGAAGTTCACGCCCAACTGAAAACAAAAACCAAAATTTTCTGTTCCTGTTCGACGGAGTTCGGCAGGCCGCCCAACGAAAACACCTGTCCCATCTGCCTGGGCATGCCGGGGGTCCTCCCGGTTCTGAACCGTCAGGCGGTCGATTACGCCCTGCGGGCTTGCCTGGCGACGCATTGCCAGATCAAACCCTTCAACCAGTTCGCCAGGAAAAATTATTTTTATCCGGATCTTCCCAAGGGTTATCAGATCTCTCAATACGATCTCCCCCTGGGGGAAAAGGGGCACATCAATATCCAGGTGAACGGCCAAAAAAAACAGATCCGCTTGACCCGTATCCACATGGAAGAGGACGCGGGGAAATTGATCCACGGGGAAAACATGGGCATTCCCGGAAAAAGTTTCGTGGACTTCAACCGCACCGGCATTCCCCTCATTGAAATCGTCAGTGAACCCGATATCCGTTCCCCGGAAGAAGCCCGGGAATACCTGACCCAGCTCAAGGCCATCCTGGAATACACCGAGGTGAGTGACTGCAATATGGAAGAAGGCAGTCTGCGCTGTGACGCCAATGTTTCCCTGCGTTTACCGGGCCAAGCCAAATTGGGCACACGGACGGAACTGAAAAACCTGAACTCGTTCCGTTTCGTTCAGAAAGCCATCGAGTACGAAATGGAGCGGCAGACGAAAATCCTCGACCAGGGCGATACCGTCGTCCAGGAAACCCGCCTCTACGATTCTTCCCGGGGAGTTACCTTCTCCATGCGGAGCAAGGAAGAGGCCCACGATTACCGTTATTTTCCCGAACCCGATCTCGTTCCCGTCGTGGTGGGCCCGGAATGGATTGAAAAAATCCGCGCCACCCTTCCCGAACTTCCCGAACCCAAACGGGACCGGTTTGTCCGGGAATATGGGATTCCCGAATACGACGCGAAGGTGTTGACCGCATCCCGATCCCTGGCCGATTACTATGAAAAGTGTCTCTCCCTTTTTTCCCAGCCCAAGCTGGTCAGCAACTGGATCATGGGAGAACTGTTGCGTGAATTGAAAAACGATGACCGGGACATTGGGGACTGCCCGGTCACGCCCGATTCCCTCACCGGTCTGCTGAAACTGATCGGCCAGGGGACCATCAGTGCCAAGATCGCCAAGACCGTGTTCGAGGAAATGTACCGAACGGGAAAACCGGCGGAAACGATCGTTCAGGAAAAAGGTTTGACCCAGATCACCGACCGCTCCGCGGTCACCCAACTGGTCGAGCAGGTGCTGGACGCCAACCCGGAACAATTGCAGGGTTACAAGAACGGCAAGGAAAAACTCTTCGGGTATTTTGTAGGACAGGTCATGAAGATCAGCAAGGGTCAGGCTAATCCCGCCTTGGTCAATCAACTCTTAAAGGAAAAACTCACCTCATCCCGCGAACCGAAATGAAACTCCTGACAACAAGTACACCCAACCCAAACAAACCACCTCCAAGGAACCGGTCTTCCTGGTTTCGATCGAACCGCTTCAACCCGGGAGGCTTTTTACGGTGCCTGGCCGTTTGTTCCGTCGTACTCATCCTGTGCCTCCTTCCCGGTTCCCTGGGCGCGGAGCCCATAAAGCATTCGGCGGATAACCGGTTTATCGACAACGGGGATCAGACCATCACCGACACCAAAACGGGTTTGATGTGGATGAAGGAAGATTCCTATATCCATACCGGCCATTGGTTGAGCTGGTACGAGAGCTTTGATTATGTGAGGAACCTCAATGAGGAAGGATTCGCCAATTATTATGACTGGCAAGTCCCAACCGTGGACGAACTGACAACGTTATACGAACCGGAAAAATTTAACAGCCAGCAAGTGGGACGGGAGATGAACCTGCATATGGACCCCTTGTTCGCCCCCAAGGGCAGCGGCTCCCTTTGGGCGGCCGAACCCAACGGAAATTACAATGCGTTTGGAGTCGTCTTCAATACCGGAAGGAGATTCAGCAGTTCCAAGCATTCAAAATCCCGGCGCGCCACCCGGGCGGTGCGGATACCGCGGCCCTCCCACAAGACCCCATCCATTCATCAGGATCCATAACATGAAAATTCACATCCGTATTCTGATCCTGTCCCTGGCAATCGTTCTGGCCCCGCTCTCCGCCGCGCTGGCGACATTTCCCGGGAAATCCATCGCGCATTGGGACGCTTCCATTTCCAACGAACTGCAGGATCCCGGCTACCAGAAACTCCACCACCTCGTGGATGAAAAAAAATATACTGAGGCCCTGGATCTCCTGGACCAAAAAATCAAATCCTCGCCAAAGGAAGGTACGGCCGTCATCCTCAAAGGCCTCCTCTTGAACGAAATGAGCCGCTACAAAGAGGCACTGAAATTTCTGAAGGAGGGACAAAACCTCCAACCCCGTCATCCCTCTCTGCATTACGGATACTGCCAGGTATACCGCAACCTGGGAAATGGGGAGCTATCAAAACGGGGTTGCCAAATTGCCGTGGAACAACACTACCAGGCCCCGGAAACCCATTACGAGTACGCGCAAACCCTTTCCGCGCTAGGGAAGATGGAGCAGGCCAACCGGGAACTGAAAATCGCCGCGGGCCTCGACCCGAAAAACCCCAGGTACCCTTTCGAACGTGGAATGATTTTCTATTATCTGAACCAACCCGGTGAGGCGGAGAAATCCTTTCTCAAAACCTTGGCCCTTGACGAAACCCATATCGACGCGGCCTATCAGATCGCTTATTTATACGCGGCGCAGGGGAAAACCGGCTTGGCGGAACCGTACCTCCACCGGATCCTTATGATCCCCCAAAAACACCCCAAGGTGGAGTCGGCCAAAAGGCTTTTGAAGTATCTTCACCAGGACACCCCACAAAAACTGCCTCTAAAAATCGAACCCCATGCATACCACCTTGGCCGGTCCCAATCCCTTTACCAATCCGGAAAATACGGGTTGTCCCTGATTGAGATTCAGACGGCTTCCCGATTGAAACCGGACGACTTAAAAACCCAGGAAATCTTGATCGGGTTGGGCAGTATCCTGTTGCGGCTGGACCTCACGGAACAGGCTTTGGACCGGTTCATTCAACTTGCGGGAAAGGATGACACCTTGAAAGCCAAGGGATACCAAGAGATGGGGGATATACGGGTCATTCAGGGGAAATTAAACGAGGCGCGCCAATATTATGAAAAAGCCAAGAGCCTGGGAGACCCTGGAAACCTGGCCAGGATCTCCCTGAAGGAATTTCCCTCGGAAGAGGATTCCCGGCCCTCCCCATTCAATCCCAAGGAACTTTTTATAAAACCCACCGCGGCTTTGAACCGAAAGGGAGAAATTTTCGCCTATTACCAAATGTATGACCGGGCCATAGCGATCTATTCCATGGTCATCGGAATGGATCCCAATTTCCTTGAAAGCATTTTAAACACTGCGACGGCGTATTATAATAAAGGCAACAATGGACGCGCCATATCGATTCTCGAAAGATTGCTCGTCCTCCATCCCAACCATAAAAACATTCTGGCTCACCGTTTGCTCCTGGCCCAGGCCTACGCGAAAAACGGTGATCTTGCCGACAGCCTCAAAAGCCTGGAAATCATCGTAAAAATAAATCCTTCCACCAAGAAACTCATTCAATCCAATCCGGTTTTTAACAATTTAAAAGACATGGAGGGTTATAAAAATTTAATCCATTGAAAAGCGATTGAGGCCATTTTTGTCATTTCCTTCCTCCGAAGAGTTGTTTTTTTTGTGACTCCCCAAATATCTTTCCCCATCCCCGAAAACGAATATAAAATTTGACATTATTTGGCTTTCTTGATAAAGGTGATCATCGAAAAAAATAATTTTGTCCATTATAAAAATAGGGCAAATAGCATCAAAATGGAAAAGGAGGCCATGAAATGGTAAATTGCCGCAAGAACCCCGGGTTCCTTATTAAATGCCCTATTTCATTGATTTTGATAGCCTCCTTTTTTCTGACGTTACAGGCCTACCCGGTATTCGGCAACCAAATTTGCACCCGGGGAACCCCCGATTTGCTCGGAGATTATGATATTATCCAATCGAAGGGTGGGTTATGGGGCTATATGGAAAAGTCATCCGCCTTGAAAGATAAATCCGTCATGGGCCTGCAGGCCGACAGTAAAATCAGGCGCACCATTCGAATCATTGAAAACTTGTGCAAGAACGGGAAATCCCCCACCCCTGAAATCTTTAACAAGGTCCGAGGGTTGCTGGGGGACGCAAGAATGGTCTTCAACAAATCCCACGCACGGACTTCCCCCGAAAAAGTCATCGAAATGGTCATGAATTTAAAAACCCGGGCTGAAGGCATTCTTAAAGAGCTGGGTGAATAATTCGGGAGGAAAGAATCCTGCCATGCTCAAAGAAGGGGCCAAAGCGCCGGACTTCACGGCCATCGATCAAAATTCCGAGAAAGTCAAACTGAGTTCGTTCAAGGGAAAGAAAAACGTTGTCCTGTATTTCTATCCCAAGGACATGACTCCAGGCTGCACCACGGAAGCCTGTGATTTCAGGGACAACATAAAAAAATTCAAGGATACCCTCATTCTGGGCGTCAGCATTGATCCTGTTGAAAGACACCAGAAATTCATCGAAAAATACGGCCTTCCCTTTACCCTGCTCTCCGATACGGAAAAAAAAGTGGTGAACAAATACGGCGTCTGGCAGGAAAAGAAACTTTACGGGAAAAAATTCATGGGCGTGGTGAGGAGCACCTTTATCATCGACAAGAAGGGCGTACTCCGGAAAATTTTTCCCAAAGTGAAGGTCAAAAATCACGTGGAGGAAGTCCTCCAGGCGCTCCAGGAACTCTGATCCCAGCCCGCCGGCGCAAAATCCCTTTTCCGGGTCAGTTGAAACTCATCCGGCGCTCATCCACTTTTCGATTTCCGCGACGGTCTTAGGAACTTTGCGGGACATGTTTTTGCACCCCGTTTCAGTGATCAACAGATTGTCCTCGATCCGGATCCCGATCTTCTCATCGTACAGCCTCCCATTCAAACGGATACGGAATTCCCCGTAAAGCCCGGGCTCGTTGCTGATCAACCAGCCCGGTTTCAACGGCTCACTGGAATAATTCCTAAAGGGGTCTCCATCATGTTCCTGCTCCCCCATAAGGTGGCTGACGCCGTGGGGCCGGTCTTCATACTTCAATTTGTACTTGCCGCCGGCCTTGCGGAACACCTTTTCCAGGCCCGCGTTGACCGTCCCCCAGCAGCATTCATTCAGCGCATCGATGGTGACACCCATTTTAGCTGATTTTTGGACCGCGAGTTGCGCCTGCAACACAATCTCGTAAAGCATTTTTTGCAAAGGATTGAACCGTCCAGAGGCGGGAAGGGTCCGGGAAACATCCGCGTGCATGGTCATCCAGCGAACCCCAAAATCCAGGAGAACCAGTTCCCCGCGGGTAAAATCGTCATCGTTTTTCATATAATGAAGAATCGTCGCGTTGGAACCCGAGGCCACGATCGAGGGAAAACTGAGTCCGTAGGGTGAATGCATCAACATCTGTCCTTCCAGAAATCCCTGGACCTGGAACTCGTTCCGGAAACCACGGAAATTTCGCAAAGTCGAGATAAAAGCCTTGGCCGTGATATCGTTGGCCTTTTGGGTATTCGCGATGTCGTACTGATCCAGAGGAAGCCTCAGGTCGAAGTGATTTTTCATGATATTGAACAATCCGCCCCTGGGCGCGTTCCAGGACCGCAGCCAACTCGTCAGTTTTTTTCTGAAAGCCCCATTATGATCGGTGGTAATCGACGTTTTTCTACCATTCCTGATCCCTTCCATCCACAAGGTCCCGATCTCTTTCTTCTCCTGCCGGAACCACCGATCTCTCAAAACCTTTTTGATATCCCGGATATCGCGGACGTCGCGGATGCCGGTGACTTGCTGAACCGCCTTGCAACTTTTCTCATCCCCCACGCCAAACCGAATTCCGTTCCAGAACTCATGCGTCAAATCTTTTTTGGCCACAAAAAGGATTTCATCCGATTCCTTGGAATGCGGATCCAGAAGTAAAATTACGTTTGACTGGTTGATCCCGGTCAAGTACATGATCGCGGGCTCCTGGTAGGTGGGACAAAAGGCGTAGGACCAGACGGTTTCCTCCCCGGGCCCATACGGCACGCCGGCAATGACCATCAACTTGTTTTCCTTTTTCATCAGTTGAAGGCGCCGTTGGCGAAACCGGCGCTTGGCGAATTTCCCCGCGCCCCCATCCCGGAAAATTCCTGAATAAATTTTCTTTTTGGTTTTCATGATCGGAAAAACCACCTCGCATAAGGGGAATTCAATAACCAAGGCCCCGAATTCCGTCCGCGAAAAAATCAGGACATGTCCGCGTCAATATCCTATAATTTATCCATCCTACCTGTTTCGACTGGCTATTCCAACAATGCGGGTTCAATTTCTCGGGAAATGTCATGTGCGGACGATACACCCTGACCAAACCCTCCAAAACCATCCAATCCCATTTCGCCCCCGTCCGGGTCAGGATGGAGATTAAGGAACGTTATAACATCGCCCCCAGCCAGGAATTGCCGGCCGTAGTTTTTCAGGAAGGCCACCGGGAACTGCTCCCCATGCGTTGGGGATTGATCCCCCCCTGGGCCCGGGAGGGCAAGACCGTTTCGGCATTCATCAACGCCAAGGCCGAGACCCTCCATGAAAAACCCAGCTTCAAAAACTCATTCAGGGAAAAGAGATGCCTGGTGCCAGCGGATGGCTTCATGGAGTGGGGAAAAACCCCGGCCGGGAAAACTCCCTATTATCTATTTTTGAAATCCCACGAATTGTTCGCCTTCGCGGGCATCTGGTCTATGTGGAAGGAAGGAGGGACCCCGCGGCTCACCTATTCCATCATCACCACCCAACCCAACTCCCTGGTCCAATCCATCCACCATAGAATGCCGGTGATTCTCGCCCCGAGGGATTACGGCACCTGGCTGAACCCCGAATCCAAACAGGACGTTCTCCGGTCCCTGCTGGTTCCCTTTCCTTCGGACTCAATGGATATGTATGAAATCTCCAAGGAGATCAATTCCCCGAAAAATGACCGGGCCGAATGCCTCCGTCCGCTTTCTTCCGGGACCCGTTGAGTCATGATGCTTTACCCG
>JBHHVU010000059.1:0-19279 GCA_046754465.1 Nitrospinaceae bacterium
CTGGAGGTATGCGCGGCGGGCGCGATGGACCGCAACACATCCACGTTGTTCTTGATGTCTTTCATTTTTATTTCTCCTTAGAAATTTTCACCGCGAAGGCGCGAAGACCGCGGAGGCTTTTATTTTGTTTTTTGAATTCTTTCCTTTGCGTCCTCCGCGTCTTTGCGGTTCAGGGTTTTGGTTTATGCGGCGGTTTTCTGGATGACGAAGGACTCGAAATTGGTCACGTCGCCGCCGGTGCGTTTCGTGGTGTAAAACAGCACGAAAGGCTTGGAACTGAACGGGTCGCGCAGGACGCGGACGCCGACGCGGTCGACGATAGTGTAGGCCTGGCGCCAGTCGCCGAACGCGATCGAAAGCGAACCCGCCGCCACGGCAGGCATGTCCTCCATGCGGTCGATGGGATGGCCCAGCAGAGTCTGCGGTTCGCCCGCCTGCAGGGAGGGTTGCCACAGATACTGACCGGTGGAATCCTTGAGTTTGGAGATCGCCTCCACGGTGGAGCGGCCCATGAGCCAGCGGGCATTGCTTGCGTAAGAACTCTTGAGGGCGTAGAACAGGGTCCTGAGTCCATCGGCGGTGATGACCGAGGCGCTGCCGGAATTGATCTGTTGGACCTGGCCCGGATTCGTGGTGCCGGCGGGATAGGTGAGGATGCCGCGCGGCTGGCCGGACCCGCTCCCGTTGATGAAGGCCGTATTTTCCAGCCGTGACAATTTGTCCGCCACCTTGCCCGCGAGCCAGGACTCGACATCGATGCGGGCATCGTCAAGCAGGGTCTGGGTCGCCTTGGGCATGGCGTAGAGTTCGTGGACGGGAATCCGGCGCATGCCGACGGGTGGCGTGCTGGTTTCAGAGCGCACACCGCGTTCAGCGGTCCACCCGGCATTGGCTTCGTTCAGGTCATCGGGAATTTCCAGCGCATCGGCCGAGATGGTCTCGACCGTGGCGGCGCCGCGCAGGGGCGAGGTTTCGAACACCTTGGTGATGATCATCCCCGAAATGCCCGATGTGACCCAATAACCGCCTTCTGGATCGCTGTCCGCGGCGAGGAGTTTCATCTCGTCCGGGTTCATCGCCCCTTCGCCCTTCCTGATATATTTGCCGACGGCGGCTCTCTTTTTTTCCGTGACCGGATCGGTCCTCTCCCGCATCGTTTCGAATCCGGGACGATTGAGTTGCGTCTCGATTTTCTCCAATCCTTCCTTCACTTCGGAAAGATCCTGGATTTCCCTGGCGATGCGGTTCACCTGCTGTTCCAGGAGCGGATCCGCGTGTCCTTTTTTTTCCAGCTCGGCCAGACGCTGGTTGTTTTTAACTTTGTGTTCGAGGAAGGCGTGGTTCAACTCTTCCAAGATTGTTTTGATTTCCTTCATGTTGATTTCTCCTGTTTGGGATACTTTCCACCAAAATCCCCGCGCCCACCCTTCCCCAAGGGGCTTCCGGCTTGGGCGGAGTCCTGTTGCTGGGGAGTGAGCAGGAAAGCCGTTGAGCTGGAATTTTTAGGAAAGTCTGATAGTCGTTAAAAGTTTATTCATGGAGTCAAGAATGGACTCCATGGTGTCCGCGGAAGGACCCGCGACGTCGGCTCCCGGCACGTCGGAGTGGTAACCCGGCTCCGGGTGAAGGAGTGACCGAATATAGGTGAGGGCCTTGGCCGTGCGGCCCTTTTCCAGTCCAATCTCCCGTTGCAGGAACTGTTCGATGAGATCCTGCTTGGCCTTGATCGTGGTGATGCCGGCCTGGGTATTCATGGGAAACGTGACAATACTGTATTCGAAAAGTTGAACTTCCTTAAGATGGCGGACCAGGGGATTCTGCCGGTCCGGTCCTTCCTTGACAGTCCGGAACCCGATGGAGAGTCCGGTGCGCCCGCCCACCTGGACGGCCATTTTCATGAGAGAATGCCTCTCCCTCGCGGCGCGGACATTGAGGTCGAGAAGGCCGCGGACAAGCAAACCCCGGTCGTCTTCCCGGGCCTCCAAGTTCCAGCCGATCTGGCGGGTAGGATCGTGATGATCGAGAACGGGGACCTTGCCGCGTGATTCTCTCAGCGTCTTTTTGAATGCTCCCGGATCGACAACATCCCCGCCCAGATCGATCTCGCCGAAGGTGGAGGCGTAACCGGTGAACTCGCCAGACTCCGCGACCCGGCTCATTTTAAATGGGAAGGATTTAAATTCTTTCATGGACAGGTCCTCCTCCGGCCGATGGCGTCCATCCTCCGGCTTTTGTTATGAAACAGTTTACTGATGGGCGAATTGACTTCCTGGCCGGGAGGGATGAGAGCCCGGCCCGGTTCCCGGGTCGTTGAAGGTCCGCCGGCTGGGCGGCGGGGCCAGGACATCGCCGCCGGGGAGGTCGCCGTAACCCACCAGGCGCCGTTTTTCATTGACCGTCAGGAATTGAGTTTGATTGGCCCGCTTCCACAAGGATTCCTGGTCCTCCGCCAGGGCTTCGATCTTATCCTTGTCATAATCCAGGAAAAGCTCCTTGCCAAACCGGGGGGTCAGCCAGCAATTGAAAGCGTCGCGCACCCGGTTGAGGGCGGGGCAAACGACCTCGGTGTAAAGGGCTTTTCTCGCCTCGCGGCGGTTTTGGTAAGTCGCGGGTTGCAGTCCGATGAGCTCGGGCGGAATATTATAGATTTGGGCGATCTGCAGAGCGCTTAACTTGATCCCTTCGATCCAGTCCATGTCCTTCGGGGAGATACTGAGTTCCTTCCAATCCAGGTCCTGTTCGAGGAGCAACGGTTCGCGGGCGTTTTTCACTCCTTGAATTTGCTCGCGCATTTCCGTTTTCAGCCGTTCGAATTGCTGGTCGGTCAGCCGCTCCCGGGCAACCAGGGCTCCCGAGGGGACCGCCGAATTGCGCAAGAGGGCGGCATTCCACTTATCTCCCGCGTTCATCTTGTCGATAGCCAGGGCCGCGACCTGGATGGGGGACAACCCGTACCAGTCGTCCAAGGGATGAAACAGTTTCAGGTGCAGCACCCGGTCCCTGGGCAGCCGGACGGTCTGTCCCGCGACACGATATTCATAGCCCTCAACCAGGGTCACCGGGTGCGGCAGAATGCGGACCCGGTCGGGCCGCAGCACGTAGATTTCGCGCGGCGGGGGTTCCTCCCCCAACCGGTCCCGGGCGGGATGGGGGGGTGGACCCGCCCCAACCCATTCCAGAAAGGTGTTGCCGGAAAGATAAAGATAAGCGATCAACGCCTCGAAGAACTCGAACTTCCCCTGCAGGGGATTGGGCCGCTGGAGTAAATCGAGTACGGGATGGATGGGGATCTCACCACGCCCGCCATCAGGCAGGTTGCGGAAAAGAACCCAGCGGACCCCGGCGGCGGCCTCGGCAATTTCCTTGACGCAGGCATGAACCACGCTGTTTTCCCGGTAGCCTTCCCGCGCCAGGGAGGCGTAATCGGTATTGGGCGAAATTCCCTGCTTGAGAGGCAGAAACAGGGTGAGCGCGCGGGTCACGGCGCTTTGTTTGCCACCCATGCGTTTGAGCCAGTTGACAAATTTCATACGGAGTTCCTTTGTTGGCAATTTGACATGCGCTATATGCCAAACCATTGTGGGTTGGCGATGATGCTTTGGCCCATCCCCCTCCGGGCGTGGCCCGGCCTATCTCCCTCCCCCGTGGGGGGCGGCGAACCGCCGCAGGTAATTTGTCATACTTTATATGGCGGACCAAGGTGAGCTGGCGATGATGCTATGACCTATCTCCCTCCCCCGTGGGGGGGGGCCACATCATGGGCTCCTTCTCAAGTTCAGGCGGACCCTTTCATCCTCGATCATGCGGGCGAACCGGCGGGCGGTGTTTCGATCCGGAACCAAGCCGCCGTTGATATGGAATTCGATGTGGTCCCCGCCGCCCAATCGGCCTTGGCGGAAGAGCCCCGCTTCGCGCCGGGGAAGAACCGCCTCCCCCTCATGAATTCCCGCGATCATGTCGCGAGGCACGAACCGGATTCCCCCGGCAAAAGACGGCAGCGGCGGCGCGTTGAAAATCGACGTCCGCGACCGGCCGAACTGCGGTTCCAGGTTGAGTCCTTCCGATCCGGAGTTCCCGCCGGACAGGGGTCTCAGGCTCCCAGCGGGTTTGGACAGACGCTCCACCTCCTTCATGAGATCAAAAGCCGCTTTTTGCGCGGCACGGATTTTTTGAAACGCAGCAACTCCCGAAGCGGATACGGCTTTGAACGCCGCATCGCCGTTTTTCCGAAACACTTCAAAGGCCTTTTGGGAAGGCCCCGTGAACCGGTCCACGAAACCGGCAACGATCCTCGCTTCCACCGTGGTTGCGATAGCCATGGTTTTTCCCTCACACGATCCGTCCCCCCGGTGGGTACTCCCAAGGGAGAGGGATTGATAAAATCTCCCTGATCTTGCCCGGAATTAGTGGACACACAGTTAAGCGGCCTAAGCCCCGGGCGCGGCCGGAGTGATGCGCCGGATGCGGGGTCCGTTGCCACCGGCAGCCGCCAGGCTGAACAGCATCTCCAGGGCGTCGGGTCCGTCATCGTGTTCGGCCTTGGGGAAATATTTGAGCTGATCCAGCAAGATGCGGTCGGCGCGCCTAAAACGGATGAATCCGTTTTTGATGTGGGGTTGCAGTTTGGAAACGCGCAGGGTCTTGTCGGAATTGGGGCGAACCCCTTCCACGGCAAGATAGATGCCGCGCCGGGCGCCTTCCTTGAGAACCTGATCCTTGAACAATTCCTGGAACTGCACCTCTTCAATGGCAACCCGGGCGAATTCATACTGCTCGTGATAACGGAACAGGTCTTCCATGATGGCGTCGGGATGACGTTTCCGGATATCCGCTTCCAGCACGTCCAGGATGCCGTCGGGCCGAAGGGCTCCGATGAGGATCGCCGAGGGATCGGCGTGGCTGCCCGCCTTTCCCATGGAAGGATCGACCGCGCAGTAAATTTCCTTGTACCCGCCGTCCGACAGGTTTCGAAAGACGGTTTCCTCATCCAGAATCCGGAACCATTCCTCGGGAAACATACAGTCGTCGGGATTGATGGGTTCGTTCTGTTTTTCCGAGTCGAAGAAGGCAGGTCCGTCGGAGACGCGCATCTTCATGAGGTAGTAATAATTCTCGGCTTCCGGCCAGAGCACCTCGGTCCCTTCCAGCAAGCTTTCCCGGTGAGCGGCGAAAAACTCATCGGCCGCCTCTTCCCCGTCGCTGGTGAAGACCGATTCCCATGGCTGCCAAAACGGCGAGGTGGACCACCGGATCACCGCCCGCCACTTTTTCCCGTTCCATCCCGGTTGTTTCAGAAGCCGGGCGAGCAGGGAATCGTAATGCAGAATGGTCCCGATCACGATATAAACTGTGTCCCGGGAACCGATTTTCATGACCGCCTTGAAAAACCATTTGCGGTCTTTTTCTCTTTGTTTGGGAGAATCGATGTTTTCGTCGTCTTCCAGATCGTCGCAAATGACGAGGTCCGGGCGCCGGCTGCCAAATCGGGCGCCGCGCAGGCGTTTCCGTTTGCCCCAGCAGGTGACCTTGACGCCGTTGCGGGTCTGGATTTTTCCGATTTTCCAGGTGCGGCCCGCGCCGCAGGCGTCGGGGAAATCCTCCCGCAACCTCTGGTTGACCTCCAGTTCCGCCTTAATGGACTCCAGAAACTCTTCGGCCTGCTCGGTGGTGTCGGAAATCACGCCGATGAACCGGCGGTGGCGTCCCGCGATACACCAGAGCGGCAGAATCAGCGTGGCGAGGGTGGATTTGGCGTGACCGCGGGGAGCCGCCTGTGCTTCCCGGGCGCCCCTTCCGGCCAATTCCGCGCGCCGAATCACCTCCTGGAAATTTTTGTAAAGTTCCTCGTGCATGGGGGAGGGTTTGTCGGTCAAATGATGGGGGAAATAAGTTTTAGCGAAATACATCAGTTCGGCGACGGCTCTTTCTTTCCGGGCTTTCTTCGCGCCGGGAGAAGTTTGGCCGAACGGGGCGTTTGCTTTTGAGAGGAAGTTACGGATTTCATCGTAACTTTTACCCAATCTGGCATTTTTGGATCCCGCCATGTCTCCCTTATTTTTTCACCGATTTCTTCCAGGTGCCGGCCCACGACCTCCGCCGCCCCGGTCTCCCCTTTTTCCATCAAGGTGAGAACAACGTTCCTGAGAGCAAGGATAAGAAGAGATTCGGGATCAAGCGCCCGGACCTGGAGGAGGGTTTTATGAATATCCAGGATCGATTTGACATAAGAGCAAAGCGTCTTATGGGCCTGGAGGTTTTCCGGAGAGGCCGTTAAAATTTCCTGGAGTTTGTTTTTAAACGTCGCGACCCCTTGAAGGAGTTCCCGCAGGGCCTCCTCTGTCAGGGCCTCGTCACTTGATGGTATTTGGGTCCTTGGCATGGATCGCCCCAATGATTTGGTTGACCGATTTGCTCAGTTCGTTTAATTGATCAAAGATTCTGCTGACCAGGCCTTCCATTTTTCCGACCGCCAGATAAAAAGCTTCCTTGTTGACACATTGTTCCAGGACGTACTTTTGATCAGCCCGCCGGCCCCTCTCCAGTTCCCTGATTTCCAGTCCCTGTTCCCTGATCTTCTTTTTCAGTTCCTTGAACTCCCTGGCGTTTTGGTGGAACATCCATTTGAGAAACCAGCCGATCAGCCCCACGACGATGGCCAGGGAGAAGGTGAGGTAAGGCGTGACGGTCTTTAGAAGCTCAAGTGTCATGGAGTTTCCTCCAGCGCGGCCGGCATCCCGGAGTCCGGGACCCGGAAAGTTTTCAGGATAATTCCTTCCTTTTCCACCAGGTAATATCCGTCACGAGGCACGAGCATGAGGCGGTGATCGGGATCGATGCAGGCCGGCCCCCGGGGAATCATTTCAACCAATGACCGGGCGACCCAATAATCGGCCCGGCCGTCTCCGTCGCGGTCGTATTGGAAAATAACCTGGCGGGTGGGAAGGAGGTCAATCGAGTTCGCTTTCGACAAGGGCGGTTCCCCCGCTATGCCCCATTGGATGGGGGCGGCCAGATCCCGTGGCCAGGCGCGGGGGATGAGGACCAGAACCAGCCAGAAGCACAGGGTGAAGATCACCGCCGAGCCTTTGGGCATGCGCGGGACTTGATCCATCATGGACTCCTTTTCCCCGGCCGGAAGGATTCCGAAAGGTCTTCGGGGCATTGTTTGTTTATCTTTCAGACAGGATTGACAGGATGATTAAATCCCCCGGACCCCTTTATGAAAAGGGGGAGAGTTTATTGCTCTCTTTAAAAAGGGAGAGAGAAAAATCAATTTTCTTTTCTTATCTACTTCCGGGCGTTGCCCGGTCCTGTTGATCCGATCTAATTTTTACAGGGTGTTCCATTGATTGTTTCGATCACGCAGCGGTGCTTTTTGTTGACCGCATGGAGGCGGATGACGTAGGCGCGAAGGGCTTGGTAGTCCGCGTTGTCGAGGCAGCGACCGCCCTTGCCAGTGCGCCGCCAATGGATATCCGGGAATTTTCCGGCGTCCCATGTGGGGTAAGCGGTCCCGGACGAATCAATCGCGGCGCACCCAGGGGCGGTCAATAGCGCGAGGGTCACGGCCATCGTCGCCAGCACCTTCGTTAAGCTGTTCCAACATTTCCCGGTCCACCCGCCGGTCCATTTGGTTGATATCTTCATAATTTTTTTCAGCGCGGATTTTTTGGTCCAGGCGTTCCCGGGCGCGTCCGGCGCTCCGTTCGCTGCGTATGATGAGCCAGACGATCATGGCGGCCACGGCGACCGCCGACGTCGTGATCGCGGTCAGGCTCACGGTTCCGGAACCTTCTTAACGCCAGCGCGCAAGGCGCCCAGCCCGAGTCCGTTGAGGATCACCATCATATCGGGTGACATGAAAAACTCGGGGATGCTCATTTCACCGGCAACCATCTTGATGACGCCAATCAGCGCCATGAGCGCGGCGATGATGTAGGTTTTCTTGCCTCGAAGCCAAGTCATGATTTGATCTCCTCTAGGTTGTGGACCGGTTTGACGGGGTAGAGCCAGATGAGACAGGCGGGTTTGTCGGGATCCATGTCGGCGTGAATGAAATTCCAGGCGACGCCGATTCTTCGGAAGCCCTCATCAATCAAGTGTTCCAAAAGAAGATACCGGTGGGAACTGCCATCACAGCGAATATCCACGGCCCAAGATCGCAAATGAGAACTGGTGGGACTGCCGCCGACTTCACGGTTGTGCGTTTCGCACCTGTAAGCGGAGTTGATGATCACGGGAGCGCCGATGTGGTCGCGAACCCGCTGGAGTTTCTCAACGAGTTCCATGCGGACGATACCTTCACCGCAGCCGCAATGGCACTGGAATTCATGCCGTGAAAAATTTTTTGTAAGGTTTCCCACAGGAGCACCTCCCATCACGAATTGATTTTGTTACAAGAGGAGAACTTTCAGAATTCTCTGATGGGGCGCGGCTCCGTGCGCGGCGGAAGGCAGGGGACCGGGCTCGTAAAAGCCCGGCCCCCGTTGGGGAGGTACACCCCAATGCGCGCCGAGGTGGGTTGGACGATTGAGGTTCATCGGAAAATCCAAGAACCCGAAATGGCTCCACAGTTCATCGATAAAGGTTCACAACCTTTTCTGATGCCGCGTGAACCTTGTTGCAAAAATATATTTCGTGGTAATGAATTTTAATCGCCGCCCCCCAGGACGGCTTTACTTTCCCCTCAATAAATAGGGAATCATGCAGGGTAGTAGACCGCAAATCCGTTTAAAACACAGTGGATAAGGAAAAATTTTTACAGGTATGGGAGAACATTTTGCGTGGCAAGAGATCGGGTTTCCAGGGGTTATTTTTTTTCAGGAAGAAGACTTTTGTTAACGTTGACCTTACAAAAAAAATAAAATGCGCTGTAATTTTGATGTTGATTTTGTAACACCCGTTATATATATTACCGCTTACTTTCCCACCATTATTGATCCTTACTCCATCGGAATCCTATGCTTTCCAAAGAAACCCTTTGGCAAAAATGTTTGAAGGAGATCGAAGATCAAATTCTTCCCGAAAATTATTCCACTTGGTTCTCACCCACATATCCTCACACTCTGAAAAAGGATTTTTTGACGATTGCTGTTCCCAACGACTTCTATAAAAAATGCCTCAAGGAAAATTATCAGGACCTGATCGAGACCACTCTTGAATCGATTCTCAAGAACAAAATTAAGGTTGACTTCTTCGTGGATGACGATTCACAAGAGGAACAGGAGAACATCTCCGCCGAACCTGTACGTCTTTTCTTGGACCAAAAAACAGAAAGGAACGCGTTTCAAACTTTTCTGAATCCCAAATACACCTTTTCTAATTTTGTGGTAGGTTCCAGCAACCAATTCGCCCACGCAGCGGCAAACGCCGTTGCCCATAATCCGGCAATGGCCTATAACCCTTTGTTTATATATGGGGCTGTAGGATTAGGGAAGACGCATCTTCTGCACGCGATCGGCAACACGATCATTGATGGGGACCGGAATGTCCGAATCCGGTATATCTCCGCCGAAAGTTTCACAGTGGACTTGATTGAGTCCCTGAAACGGGATGATATGCCCACCTTCCGGAAAAGGTATCGCCCTCTCGATGTCCTTTTAGTGGACGATATTCAATTTATCGCCGGGAAAGACAGAACGCAGGAGGAATTCTTCTACACTTTTAACACACTTTACGAATCACACAAGCAGATCGTAATATCCAGCGACAAGTACCCGAAAGACATCCACAACATCGAAGAACGTTTGCGCTCCAGGTTTGAGTCCGGCCTTGTCGCCGATATCAACCATCCGGACCTCGAAACCAAGGTTGCCATTTTATACAAAAAGGCTGAAATTCATAAAAAGCGCATTCCCCAAGATGTCGCTATTTTTATCGCCAGCAATATCAAGTCCAACATCCGCGAACTGGAAGGCTTTCTCCTAAGAATCATCGCTTACGCGTCTTTCACGCACAGGGAAATCGATTTGGATCTTACCAAGGAAGTTCTCAAGGAGTTTACTTTTGACAAAACCAAGAACTTCACCATTCCAATTATCCTCAAGACAGTCGCCTCCCACTTCAATGTTAAGGTCTCCGATATCAAATCCAAAAAACGTTCACGGGACATTTCCACTCCCCGCCAAATTGCCATGTACCTGTGCCGCGAACACACCAAGGCATCCCTCCCAAACATAGGAAATCAGTTTGGTGGTAAAGATCACACCACCGTCATTTTCTCTCACAAGAAGATCTCCAAATTAGCCAATGAAAACAATGATTTATCAAGGCTCCTCGGAGAAATCATTCACAAAATCGAAAGTGAATAACCCGTACAAAAAGTGTACAAAAAACGTGAATAAAAGAGCAGAAATAAGGTATAATAATCCTATAAAGTAATATTCCTCCCCACGCCCAGCATTTAACAAAATTAATAACAAAATCTTCTTTATTTTTATTCTTTTAAAACAGAAATTTAAGTTGCTTTTCCACTTCTTCACAAGCCCTACTACTCCTACTAAGTATTTATTATCGTAATTTTTCTTTTTAATTAGAGTAATGAATCAGACTCCCAATCCCATCTACGATTCTAGGAACATTAAAATTCTTGAGGGTCTCGAAGCGGTCAGAAAAAGGCCCGCCATGTATATTGGGGGAACAGGGCCTGGCGGATTGCATCATCTTATTTTTGAGTTGGTGGACAACAGCGTGGATGAGGCCATCGCGGGTTATTGCACGGAAATTGAGGTAATCATTCATATCGATAACAGCGTGACGGTGTCGGACAATGGCCGGGGCATTCCTGTTGGGATTCACAAGGAGCGGGGGATCTCCGCCGCGGAGGTGGTCATGACCGTGCTCCATGCGGGGGGGAAGTTCGATAAGGATTCTTATAAAGTTTCTGCCGGCCTGCATGGTGTGGGGGTCTCGGTGGTCAATGCCTTGTCGGAATCCCTTTACCTTGAGGTCAAGCGTGAGGGCGCCATCTATACCCAGAAATATGAGAAGGGAAAACCGGTTGCTTCGCTGGAAGTGGTGGGAAAGGCGAATACGACCGGTACTAAGATAGTTTTCAAGCCGGATTCATCGATTTTCGAGGATGTCGGGTTCAGTTTTGAGATCTTGGCCAACCGGTTGCGTGAGCTGTCTTTCCTGAATAAAGGGTTGAGGATTCACCTGTACGATGAACGGGATGGGAAGGATAAAGAGTTTTTTTATGAGGGTGGAATTGTTTCGTTTATTAATCATTTGAGTGAGACCAAGAAGGTCTTGCATCCCAGACCGATTTATATTGAAAGGGAAAGAGATAAATGTCAATTGCAGTTGGCCATGCAATATAACGACGGCTATAGCGAGGAGATATTCACTTTCGTCAATAATGTAAACACACGCGATGGGGGAACCCACTTGAGCGGATTCCGCTCTGCCCTAACCCGGACCATCAACAGTTATGCGGTTCAAAATAACATGCTTAAACCCAATGACCCCAGCTTGACTGGCGATGACGTCCGTGAAGGATTGATTGCCGTGCTGAGCGTGAAAGTCCTTGAGCCGCAATTCGAAGGCCAGACCAAGGGCAAGCTGGGGAATACAGAAGTCAAGGGGATCGTTGAGCAAATCGTTAACGACAAACTCAAGCAGATATTCGAAGAGGAGCCCGCGATAGCGAGGGCGATCGTATCCAAGGCGATCAGCGCCGCCCAAGCCAGGGAAGCCGCGAAAAAAGCCAAGGACCTGGTGCGCCGGAAAACAGCCCTGGAAATAAGTTCCCTGCCTGGGAAGCTGGCGGACTGCTCGGAGAAAAATCCGGAACTGGCTGAGCTGTACCTCGTGGAGGGAGACTCCGCCGGGGGTTCAGCCAAACAGGGTCGGAACCGTAGATTCCAAGCCATTTTACCCCTCAAGGGAAAAATCTTGAATGTTGAAAAAGCCCGCTACGATAAAATGCTGGCCAGCGATGAAATCCGCACCCTCATCACGGCCTTGGGAACGGGTATCGGCACATCAGACTTCAAAATTGAGAACCTCCGCTACCACAAGATCATTATCATGACTGACGCCGATGTGGACGGCGCTCATATTCGGACTCTTTTATTGACCTTTTTCTTCCGGCAGATGCCGGAACTGATCAAAAGGGGTTATCTTTATATCGCCCAGCCGCCCCTTTTCAAGGTCAAAAAAGGAAAGACGGAGAAGTACATCAAAAACGAAAAATTCCTCGTCCAGCACCTCGTGGAGCAGGGAACCGACAAGCTGGAGGTCAAGCCGGCAAATAATGAAACACCGTTGAAGGGGAAAAACCTGGTCACTTTTATCAATAACCTGTTCCGGTACCAGGAAAGGTTTGACCAAGTGCTGAAAAACAATATTCCAGCGGGAATACTCAATACCCTGATTAAACTGAACGTCAGCAAGGAGCATTTTGAAACCCTCGAGAAGCTGGCCGAAACCACCATCAAGGTTCTGGACGAGTTGATCGATGACACAAACCGGAAAAAATACTCCTACAAACAGGAATTCCTCAACATCCCCATCGAGTTTAAAAATAGAGATAAAATCAATTGGGATGTGGAGAACCGGCTGGGAAAACACCTCATCGAACTGGATAGAACCGATCCCAATGAGTTACGGGCAAAGACTTCCCATGAATACGAGAAGGTCGATTTGAATGACGAGATCAAGGACGTCTGCCTGAAGTTTGATTACGATCCCGAAAACGCCCTGTTCAAATTTTTTATTCAGGGCCTGAACCATGGCAGGGAATTCAATATCAAATTTAACGCGGAGTTCATCGAATCGGTAATCATTCAGAAGATTTTTGAAGACTATCAACCGATCCGCGCTCTGGATGATCCCCCCTTCACCTTGCAGAACAATGGCGATACCACGCAGGCGGACTCCAAGCGGGAACTGCTCGACGCCATTCTGGAGAGCGCGAAAAAGGGCATCTATATCCAGCGCTATAAAGGTCTCGGAGAGATGAACCCGACCCAGCTTTGGGAAACCACGATGGATCCCGAAAAGCGAGTGCTCCTTCAAGTGCGGGCGGACGACCTCGTTGCGTCGGAGAGCCTGTTCACCACTCTTATGGGAGATGTGGTGGATCGACGGCGGGAGTTTATCTTGAAAAACGCCCTGCAGGCCCGCAACCTCGATATTTAGCGGAGAACCTCCGCGGGTCATTGCCTGGTTTACACGGTCAAAAACGATTGAATGTCCATTGGGCTGCGGCCCATTTCCCCCCGGGCGAAGCCCGGTTCCCCCGAGAGGGGATGAACAATGCCTGAAACCATTGAGCCGATAAATATCGACGACGAAATGCAGAACGCGTACCTGGATTACGCGATGAGCGTGATCATTGGGCGCGCGCTGCCGGACGTGCGTGACGGACTGAAGCCCGTTCACCGGCGGGTTCTATACGCCATGCACGAGGCGGGGAACGTTTGGAACCGGCCTTATAAGAAATCCGCCCGCATCGTCGGGGATGTTCTCGGAAAATACCATCCCCATGGGGAATCCGCCGTGTACGATACCATCGTCCGGCTGGCGCAGGATTTTTCGCAACGCTATGTCATCATCGACGGGCAGGGCAACTTCGGGTCGATCGACGGCGATTCCGCCGCCGCGATGCGTTATACCGAGATCCGAATGGCCGAAATCACGCAGGAGCTTTTGCGCGACCTGGAAAAAGACACCGTCCGGTTCGACCCGAACTATGACGATTCCCTGGAAGAGCCCGCCGTCCTTCCCGCGAGTTTTCCCCAGTTACTGATTAATGGGTCCTCCGGCATCGCCGTGGGCATGGCCACCAACATTCCACCGCACAATTTGAGGGAGATCATCGACGCGGTGATCCACCTGATAGAGAATCCGGACGCCACCATAGATGAACTTATCGCTATTGTTCCCGGGCCCGATTTCCCCACAGGCGGGCTGATCAACGGGACCTCGGGGATCCGGTCCGCTTACAGAACCGGCAGGGGGATCGTCCGGACCCGCGCCCGCGTGGAGGTTGAGAGCCTGGGCAAGGGAGACCGGGAGCAAATCATAGTCCGGGAACTTCCCTACCAGGTGAACAAGGCCCGGCTGGTGGAAAAAATCGCCGAGCTGGTCCGTGAAAAACGGTTGGACGGCATTTCCGATTTAAGAGACGAATCCGACCGGGATGGAATTCGCGTGGTCCTGGAGCTGAAGAAGGGGACCATCGCGCAGGTGGTTTTGAACACCCTTTACAAAAACACCCAACTGCAGGAAACCTTCGGGGTGATCCTGCTGGCCTTGGTCAACCAGCAGCCGAGAGTATTGAACCTGAAGGAAATGCTCCACCACTTCATCCTTTTCCGCAAGGAGGTGGTCACCCGGCGGACCCAGTTCGACCTGAAAAAGGCCCGGGAAAAGGAGCATGTCTACGAGGGATTGAAAATAGCCATCGACAATATGGACGCAGTGGTGCGATTGATCCGCCAGGCCGCGGACCCGGAAACAGCGCGCAAGGGATTGATGTCCCAGTTCGAGCTGACCGAGGTCCAGGCCCGCGCCATCCTGGATATGCGCCTGCAACGACTGACCGGACTGGAAAGGCAAAAGATCGTCGATGAGCTGGCGGCGATCATGAAACAGATCGGGGAATTGAAAAATATCCTGGCGCACGATCACGTCAAGCTCGAAATCATTCGGGGCGAACTCACCCGGATCAAGGAAAAATACGGGGACGCGAGGCGGACCGAGATCAATGAAACCGAGATGAAGGATATCCACATCGAGGACATGATCGCCGATGAAGACGCCGTGGTCGTTTATTCCCGCAGCGGGTATATCAAACGGCAGAGTCTTGACAATTATCGGGCTCAACGCCGGGGAGGCAAGGGCATCAAGGGTATGGACCTGAGGGAGGAGGATGTTGTCGAGAAACTCTTCATTGCCTCGGCCCTGAGTTCGCTGCTGATTTTTACCAGTATCGGGAAAGTCCATTGGTTGAAGGTCTATAACATCCCCGAGGTCAGCCGCATCGGCAAGGGCAAATCGATCGCCAACCTCCTTTATCTTCAGCCGGGAGAGAAAATTTCCGGCATCCTTTCCGTGCGGGAGTTCAAGGAAGGACCGTACGTCGTGGCGGTCACCCAGAACGGGATCATCAAGAAAACCTCCCTCATGGCCTACAGCAAACCCAGGCAGGGCGGGGTCATCGGCCTGACCCTGGATGAGGGCGACCGGGTGATCGCGGCGGAATTGTGCGCGGAGGGACAAGATATTCTGCTGGCGACCCAGAGTGGATTTTCCATCCGGTTCAAGGAAAGCGACGTCCGCTCCATCGGCAGAACCGGCCGCGGTGTCCGGGGAATCCGGTTGAAAGGGGGGGACCGGGTCGTGGGAGCCGAGATCGTCGAACCCGGCAATATGCTCCTGACCGTGACGGAAAATGGGTATGGCAAACGCACCCCCCTGGCGGAATACCCCCTTCAGGCCCGGGGTGGGCTGGGAGTTATGACTATCAAGTGTAACAAAAAGGTCGGGTCGGTGATCGGTATTCAGCAGGTGACCGATAACGAAGAACTGCTGATCATCACCTCCAATGGAAATATCGTCCGCATCAAGATGAGTGAAATTTCCGTATTCGGACGCAACACCCAGGGGGTCCGGCTGGTGGGAATCGGCAAGGACAACCGGGTCGTCAGCGTCGAAAAGCTTGTAGAGTGACCGGGCTCGATTGGGAATGGAGGAAAACCCCGAGAACGCGCAGGCCGAGTCCCATCACCGAATCTCTCCCGATTTCCACCGGAACCCGGGAGCATCGCTTCGCCCCCTTCTGAGAGCCCCCCTTCGCCCCGTGTCCCTGAAACCGGTATCCATCCTTTATGTTCTGCTCCTTTCGGGTCTCCTGTCGTTTGTCGGCGGATGCGGCAACGCCGCCAAGGATCCCCTGATCCAGAAAGCCAATAATGAATGGATCAAGGGACGCAACCACCGGGCGGTGGAATTGTTCAAGGCGGTCCTCAAGAAAAATCCGTCGGGTCCTTCGGCGGAAGAAGCACTGTTCCGGTTGGGAGAAATTTACCATTTCAGCCTCGGAAACAGCGCCCAGGCGATCATGTACTTTCAGGAAGTGCTGCAAATGGATCCCAAAGGCGTTTTCAGCTATGATGCCCAGAAATACATCGCCGAAATCGTAGAGTTCGCTTTCAAGGATTTCGATCAGGCCATCATCGAATACCAAAACCTCATCAACAAATTTGACGGGGAGGATCAGAAAGCGGACCACCAGTTCCGGATCGCGTCCATTTATTACAAGAAACAGAATTACGAACAGACACTCGCGGAGTTGGAAGTGCTCCTGGAAAAATACCCGGACTCAAAATGGGCCGAGGAGTCCCGGTTTAAAATCGTGGAAATTCTCTACACCCTCCAGCGGTGTCCGGAAGCCCGGGAGCATTACAACCATTTCCTCGAGAAATACCCCAAAAGCCGGTTCAGGAAAGAGATCGACTTCGTTCTGGCTTCCTGCTTCGAGGAGGAAGGAAACCTGCAGGAGGCCTACAACCGGTTTAAAGGCCTGGAAGGAAAATACAAGTATCCCGCGGTGTTGCAGATGAAGCTGCAGGGACTCCAGCAACGGATGAAAAGCAAAACGCGGAAAAGAAGAAGATAATGTTGGATATCCGGTATATCAGGGAAAACCTGGAAGAGGTCCGGTCGCGGTTGAATCGGCGGGGGCCGGGAACCTCCGATGCGCTTGAACATCTATTGGAGCCGGAAGAAGAGCGCCGGCGGTGCCTTCGGGAATCCGAAAAACTCAAAAACCAAAAAAAGAAACTGTCCGCGGAAGTGGGAAAACTGAGGCAGCAGGGCCTCGACGCCGCCGCCTTGATGGAAGAAGTCAAAGCCATCAATGTTTCCATCAAGGAACTCGATGAGAAGACCCGGGTCTGCGAGACCCGGGTATCCGAAACGATCCTTGGCATCCCCAATCTCCCGGATGATTCCATTCCCGACGGGGCCGACGAGTCGGCCAACCGGGTCGAGCGGGTGTGCGGGGAAAAGCCCACGTTCGATTTCACCCCCAAAAACCATGTGGAGCTTGGGGAGCGGCTGGGCCTCATCGATCTCAAACGGGCGGCCAAGATTTCCGGAGCGCGGTTCGCGGTGTACCGGGGGGCCGGAGCCCAGCTTCTGCGCGCGCTCATTCAGTTCATGATCGAGACCCAAACCCGCGAAAATGGTTACGAAGAAATTTATCCCCCCTTCCTGGTCAATGCCGAGAGCATGTTGGGAACCGGCCAGCTGCCCAAATTTGAAGACGACTTGTTCAAGTTACGCGACGATCCCTACTACCTCATCCCTACCGCCGAGGTCCCCGTCACGAACTTTCACCGCGATGAAGTGATTCCCGGGGAAACGCTGCCGGTCCGTTACGCCGCCTATACCCCTTGTTTCCGCAGGGAAGCGGGATCCTACGGAAAAGATACCCACGGACTGATCCGCCAGCATCAGTTCGACAAAGTGGAACTGGTCAAATTCGTCCGGCCCGATCGATCCGCCGCCGAACTGGAATCCCTGGTGCAAGACGCCGAAACCATACTGAAAAAACTGGACCTGCACTACCGCGTCGTGGTCCTGTGCGCGGGCGACCTGGGTTTTTCCGCCGCCCGGACCTATGACCTGGAAGTGTGGATCCCCAGTCAAAATACTTATCGGGAGATCTCCTCCTGCAGCAATTTTACCGATTACCAGGCCCGTCGGGCCAAAATCCGCTATAAAAAAAAGGACGGCGGCAAACCGGAACTGGTTCATACCCTGAACGGATCCGGCCTGGCGGCGGGAAGATTGTTCGTGGCCGTGTTGGAAAATTATCAGAACAAGGAGGGCGGCCTGGAAATTCCCCAGGCCCTCCGCCCATACATGCACGGGCGGGAAACCATCAACCCTGCCCCGCGGGGAGGGAAATAGGTCATGGCATCATCGCCACCCGCCACGCGGGCGGGGGAGCGAACTATTCCCCCTTTTTAAAGGGGGTCAGGGGGATTTTAATCTTTAAAGGTTCCATGTGGAGGTGCTCCGCGGCATATAACGTATGACAAATCGCGGGATGCTTGACATTGGTCTCGAACTGGATAAATATAAGAAATTATGCGTGGAGGGATGGCCGAGTGGTTTAAGGCGGCGGTCTTGAAAACCGTTGAACGAAAGTTCCGTGGGTTCGAATCCTACTCCCTCCGCCAAAAAAGCGGACCATGAACCCAGAACAAGGAGCAATTGGGTGTTTTCCATCTAAGTTGCTTTTTGTTAAGGGTTCATAATTTGGAGAGGTGGCCGAGCTGGCTGAAGGCGCACGCCTGCTAAGTGTGTGTAGGCTAACCCCCTACCGAGGGTTCGAATCCCTCCCTCTCCGCCACATATTGCACGGACGAAAAAAAGGGACACCGGAAATGTCGAAATCAATGGTACAATTCCGGGCTTCGCGGCCGGGAAAACGAACACGCAAACCCCTCTTGTGGACGGGCCTCGCTTTCGGACTGTTCCTCGCCGCGGGCTGTTCCGGGGAAAACGACGGCGAATACTCGACCAGCGAGAACTCGAAGACCGTCCCGGCTTCCGAAACGTTCCGCATGGCTGAGGGGTCCGGGTCGGCGGCCGACCTCCAGGCCGAGGCGCCCCAGGCGCCCGCTCTGCCGGAAGGGTCCGGAACCAAGAGGTCCGATCATCCCCAAGTACAAAATGGCGGGAAAATCGAGCGCGGCATCGTGGTTCCCGAAGGCCTCCGGGGTAAATGGAAGGCGGTCAAAATCCTGATCAAGAACAAGGCCCACGAAGAGCAGAACGAAACCCGGACCGTCGAACTCGGGTCCAGTTTCCAGTTAGGGCATAGCGGACTCAAGGTAACGGTGGGACCGTTTTTCCCGAATTTCGTGATGAGCCAAAAAACCTATACTTCCATGAACAACCAGTTGATCAACCCGGCGGTGCGGTTGGTGGTGGAAGAAAATGGAAAAATCATTTACAAGGGCTGGGCGTTCAAGAACTACCCAACACTATACGCGTTCGAACATCCCGATTACGCCTTCGAGTTGAAGGACTACGTCCCCAGGGAGGTGTCGTGAATACAGAACCGGTAGACCCTTTTAAAAAATTTATTCAACAAATTTCACCTGAATTCCAAACGCGCGCTGTTGAAGAACTAAATAAAAGTTTTCTTGAGGTTGTTGAGGGACCTAATTCTGAGAATAGTGAATTGAATAGAATGATGTCCCATTTTTTTTCAGAAGCTCATGATTAAAAATCCCCCTGACCCCCTTTAAAAAGG
>JBHHVU010000060.1:0-18717 GCA_046754465.1 Nitrospinaceae bacterium
GGGTTGGTTTTCGTTTGCGGCGACGGCAATATCCTTTTGCAATTGGAGAAACGCGCTCTCCCGTCTCAGCAATTCATTGACGGTCTTTAATTCTTCCGTCCGTTGGGCCACCAATTCCTCCATTTGATGGTGGTATCGGTTCAATTCCGCCGTCATGGTATTGAAGGATTCCGCCAGTTGACCGATCTCATTCCTGGCTGGGATTTCTATTTTTTCATTCAGCTCCCCGGCGGCAATTCTCCGCGTCATGGATTGCAATTTGGCGATGGGCCGGGAAAAAGTTTTGGCGGCGAAAAGGGTGACGCCAATCACCAAGAGGATGGTGGCAAGGCCCACATAAATCAAAAGGTCGCGGAATGTCGATATGGGTTGAAACGCCTCCGAGGCGTCCATTTTAATGACCATCCCCCACCGGATCGAAGGCAGATATTTCCAGGCCGCGAGGACTTCCCGGTTGCGATAGTCGTGGGCCACCCCCGACCCTTGTTTTTTATTGACCGCCTCCTGAATGGGCATGGCGAGGGGGGAATCCAGAATCACTTTTCTCTTAAAGGCGGCATCCGGGTCGAATCGGGAGGGGGCCATGAACAGGGCTTCATGGCCGACCCGGGCAGCCACTACGGTTTCACCGGTTTTTCCCAATCCCGTAACGTCGTTGACCACCTTGGCGAGCTCACGCATGTTCATCTGAAGAGCCACGACCCCGGCGAACCGGCCTTGATGAAAAACGGGAGCCGCCATGAAACCGGCGGGTTTCCTGGCGGGAGGGTAGTAATCGAATTTCGAGATCTCGGTTTCCAGGAGGGTGACCGCCTTCAAAAATACCCCGGCCAATTCCATTTTCCGATAGGGTCCCCGCTGAAGATTGGTTCCCAATTCTTCCCGGTGCATCACCGAAAAAATAACATCGCCGTCCCGGGAAATCAGAAACAGATCCTCATAACCATAGGTTTCCTTGTAAGTGGTCATGAAGGGTCTCAATTGCCTGTCAATGGAAATATATTCCGGGGACGCCGTTCCCCCTTTTTGGAACACATGGTTGAATTCCACCAACGCATTCATGAGTGAAGGCATTTGTGAAAGGGTCTTTACCGCTCCATGCCTTTCGTTGATGTAGGATTCGATATGTTCGGCATGCCTCGTTAAAATGGTCCGGAGGTAGGTAAGCTTTTCGGTCTGCAAGGTCTTTTTCGACTGGAAATAGGTTAAAGACAAAATAACGAGGAGAGGCAGCAAGGCGATGGGAAAAAAATAGAATAATAGCTGGGTGAATATGGTGGATTTGAAAAGTTTTTTCATGGATTTTCATCCGGGGAAACTTGGCGGGGTCATGAACTGGCCCAGCGGTTTCCCCAACCCAGGTAAAGATTCTTGAGAAAATTTTCCCACTCCGATCTGGATTGATAGATGGGATATGGCACGGGCCGGATGGGTTCTTCCGAACTCCAGACAATGTCGAAAAACCCGTCCTTTCTGGTTTTCCCGATGTGAGACGACCTCCACGTGTGCAGAGTGACTGGGTCCACGTAGACGAATCCCTCGGGCGCGATCAGGCTCTGTCCTTTAATAGTGTTTCTCACCGCCCGGGGTTGGGCGGAACCCGCTTCCCTGACCGCCTGGGCCCACAGGTGAATGCCAAAGTATTCCGCCTCCATGGGATCGTCCACTACCCGGTCCTTTCCATACATGGCCTTGAACTTGTTCACGAAGCGGGTGTTTTCCGGGGATTGAATGCCCTGGAAATAACTCCATGCGGCATAATCCCCCGCCATGGAGGAGAAAGCCATCTTCCGGTATTCGTGCTCGGCAATGCTGAAGGATACGACGGGAATCTTTTGCGGGGTCACCCCCATGCGGCGCAGTTCTTGAAAGAAGGCCCGGTTGGAATCGCCGTTGATGGTGTTCAGGATGACCGCGGGCCGCGCCGCGATAATTTTTTGGACAATTTCCGTGACCTCCCCACTGCCCAGGGGCAGATACTCTTCCCCGAGAATCTTTCCTCCCAGGGAATCGATGAGATTTTTTATAATTAAATTCGCGGTACGGGGAAAAACATAATCCGACCCCACCAGGAAAAACTTTTGCCCCAAATGGTCCAGGCACCATTTGACGGCGGGAATGATCTGCTGGTTGGGAGCCGCCCCGGTATAGATGATATTGGGGGACTGCTCGATGCCCTCATATTGGACCGGGTAGAAAAGGAGATGATTCTCCTTTTCAAAAACGGGCTTGACCGATTTGCGGCAGGCGGAGGTCCAGCACCCGAACACCACGCTCACCCCTTCCCCCTTAATCAGGCGTTCGGCCGCCTGGAGGAAAGTCGGCCCGTCGGAACGGCCATCCACCACGATGGGAACCACCTTGCGGCCTAAAACACCCCCTCCGCGGTTGATCTCATCGATGGCCAACAACGCGGCATCCACCACCGGTTTTTCGCTAAAAGCCATCGTCCCGGTCAGGGAATGCAGAATGCCCACCTTGAAACCATTTTCGCTTTGAACGGATTTGGGACTGCTTGGATTAAATTTGGCCCGGCTTTGGCAGTCCGGTCCCCAGCAGTTGACCGCGGCATAAAAGGAAAAAGCGGCCCCCAAACCTATAAAAACGATGGCGAGTAGAATCTTCTTCATCGGAAAAGGGAATTGAAATAAAATGCATCCATTCCCCAATTAGATTATTTTAGAAAATTAATGTAATAGTGATAGGTGCCAATATCCCAGAACTGGCCTCTTATTATTGTACCAAGATTAATCAAGTTTGTGTCAACAAATTCAATGAGTTCCTAATAATATTGATTTTCGCCCAAGTCCCTGCCTGGTTTGCGGGATTCAACAGGGGGAAAACTGGTGGCCGGGCAAGGAATGGGTGAGGTTCGGTCGCTTCATTGAGTTCGGCAAACCGAAAATTCGGCCACGTTTCCGTTCCGGACCGAGTAGCGGATTTCCAGGGGATGGCAACAAACTTCGCAATCTTCGATATAGATCTGGCCGTTGACGGATAAATCCAGGACCGCTGAAATGGTTTGGCCGCAATACGGACAGGAAAAAAATTTTTCTTTGGTCTCCATGTTCAGAAAATTGCCCTACCTCAGCGGAGTGATTTGCAAGGCGTTATATGCCGGAACAAGGTGAACTGGCGATGATGCCCTGCCCCAATCCCCCGCCCTCGTGGAGGGCCCGGTTATAAGACTTTGAAGGTCAGAAACGTCAGGTCGTCCTGCTGGGGGGCGTTGTGGGTGAATCTTTCTATTTCCGCCTGCAGTTGGCCGATCAGTTTCGTCACGGAATTCGTGTTATGGGTCAAAACCTGTTGTAAGCGAGACAGACCGAAATGTTCTCTTTTGGGATTGTAAGCTTCGGTCGCCCCGTCGGTAAAAAGAAAAACCAGGTTCCCGCTTTCCAACGGGATATCCTCGGCCAGATATTCGGCGTTGGGAAGAATGCCCAGGGGAACTCCCCCGGCCCTTCCTTTTTCAATGGTCCGGTTTTCAGGACCTCTTATCAACAACGGCGGATGACCCGCGTTGGCTATCCTCAAACGGCACCGGTCCATTTCCAGCAGGAGGAAGATGGCGGTCGCGAACATCCCTTGCCGGGAACGTTCACAGAGGATCCGGTTGATCTGTTTCAGCACCATGACGGGGTCGGGATCCATTTGGGAGAGATAACGGAAATCACTCAGTAACCGGGCCATGTACAGGGCGGCGGAAACCCCCTTGCCCGAGACATCCCCGAGAACCATCCCCAGCCGGTTATTCTTGAGGGGGATGAAATCATAAAAATCCCCGCCCACGAATTTGGCGGGAACCATTTTAGCGGCGAATTCAAAATGAGGATGTTGAGGGAGCTTTTCGGGTAAAAACCCTTCCTGAACCAGCTTGGCGAATTTCAATTCACTTTCGATCCGTTCCTTTTCCACGGTCACTTTTTTCAATTCATCAAAGGCCCTTGCATTGGCAATGGCCGCGGCCATGTGGTCGGCAAGGATCTGTCCCCAGACCTGTTCCTCGCCTTTCTGCGGCAACGGGATCCGCGTAAATTCCGCCGATACGCCAAGCACCTGGCCTTTGTAAACCAGCGGGAAGGCGGAAAACCCGTGGATATTCCGGGCCTCGGCCCACGCCCGGCTGGATTCCCCGGTTGAATCCCGTGTCATGTCGGAAACGGTTATGGATTTTACATTAGCGGCGACCCGCCCGATTTTGCGCACGCCCAGGGGGATGCGGCGAACATCTTCCTCAATCCGCTCCAGGGACGGACCGTTTCTGGAAATCCGCGGGCCCGCGCTGCCGACCAGATGAAGGCAGGCTTTCTGGTCCGGGCATACCTCACGCATCGGGCAGGAAGAACAGAGATCACCCGGTAACACCAGCCATAGCCGGACCAGAACCACGTGAGGAATCTCCAACATCCGTGTTCCGATCAATTGCAGCAACGCTTCCCAGGACCTTTCTTGGGCCATGTCGAGCAGGAGTTGTTTGTACAAATCGAATTCCGGCTTGTAATCGGGGTCGAGATCCATGGAGGGAAGTTTAATCTATTTTTCTTCGGCGGGAAAACATTTATCCTTGGTGGATTTCGAAAAGATTCCGCAAAGGCATTCAGGGGGTGAAACGGTTACGATTTAACGGCGGAAAGGGAAGTATTGGGACGGGGAGGGTAAAAAACGATCAGAAGGGGCACTCGTCTGCCTGGCGAATGCAATAATCTATTTCCAAATTTTCATCATCGTAAACCCCCACGCCAAAACTCACGGTGATGGGTATTTCCTTCTGACGGAAATGGAATTTTTCGGATTCGACCAAGGCACAGAATTTTTCCGCCAGAAACGTCGCCCCTTTCAAACTCGTCTCCGGCAAAAGAAGGAGAAACCGTTCGTCGGACCAGCGGCAAACCACGTCCTGCTTTCGGGAATTCTTGTCCAGCAGATTCGCCACCTGAACCAAAAGGTGATTTCCCGTTTCGGGACCCTGGGTATCGATGATTTTCCGGAAATCATCGATTTCCGCCCAGATAAGGGCGAAGGATTTGCGGCTGCGTTCAAACCGGAATTTTTCATAATACAATTTTTCCGTCATGTCTCTCCGATTGGGCAACCCTGTCAAGGGGTCGGTATTCGAGGAGGAGGCCAGTTTTTGTTTCAGGGATTGGATTTCTTTTATAAGCTCATCCTTTTTCATTTTCTTCCATTCGGGGGTCATGGTATCCAGCGTGGGGGGTGGGGGCATGTCGTCTGCTTCCGGAAGGGGGCGCTTATTTTTCACAGCTTTCAGGACGGCCCCTTGCAGGGTGGCGGGGGTTAGGAAATCCTTGACCAGGTAATCGCTGGCGCCCTCCTTCATGGCCAAAACAGCCACGGTTTCATCCCCCTGACCGGTTAGCATGATCGCGGTGCCGCGGTAGCCCATTTTTTTAAGGTTCGAAAGAAATTCCAGTCCGTCGGTATCGGTCAATATGTAATCGAGCAGAATGCAATCGGGGTTCACCGCCCGGCACAGCTCCAGCCCGTCCTCGCCGGTATCGGTTTCCAGGAAAAAACATTCCAGGTCCCGGCTGCGGCTGAGCAGGCGTTTATAGAGTTGCCGGTCTTCGGGACTGTCATCCACCAAAAGGATTTTGAGATGCGTTTTGGTTGCCATCATGCGGAGAAATCTTCATTGGGTAGGAGGGCGGCCTCGAACCAGAAATCCTTGAACCGCTGTATTTTTTCGACGAATTTCCTGAAATCCACCGACTTGTTCAAGAACGAGTTGGCGCCGGCATCGTAACATTTTTGAATATCCCGGTCCTCGGAGGAGGTGGTCAACACGATGGCCGGTATTTTTTTGAGGACCGGATCCGACTTGATTTCCACCAACACTTCCCGTCCATCCGTTCCCGGAAGATTGAGGTCGAGCAGAATCAAATCCGGGCGGGGCGAGGTTTTCGGGTCGCTGAATTTACCGCGCCGGAACAAATAATCCAAGGCATCGTCCCCGTCCACGCAGCGTTTCACGGGATAGGCCACTCCGGATTTCTTAAAGGCTCGAAGGGTGGTTGCAAAATCCTCGTCACTGTCCTCGACGAGCAGGATCCAAGGTTGGGATTTAATTTTTCTCACAAGGTGCTTCTCCCTGAAGGGTGAAATAAAAGGTGGTCCCTTGACCCACGATGGATTCCGCCCAAATTTTTCCATTATGCCGGTCAATGATTCTTTTAGTAATGGTGAGGCCCACCCCCGTTCCTTCACCAAACTTATCGCGTCCGTTCAAACGCTTGAAAATGCGAAAAATGGTGTCCAGGTACTTTTCCCGGATGCCAATGCCGTTGTCCCGGACAAAAAATACGGTGGTGGATTCCGGTCCGGAAGACGGGGCCTCCTGGTTCGGGATTTTGCCCATCGCCTCTTCCGCAACATCGCCATCTTTAAATCCGATCTCCACCCATTTTTCCGGTTTGTCGTTATACTTGATCGCGTTGACGATCAGGTTTTGAAAAACCTCCTGAACCCGCACGGGATCACACAACTGGGTGGGCAATCGCCCGTTTTTTTTCACGGCCACCCGTTTTTCGGCCAACATCACCTGAAGCGAATCCAGGACCTCGTCCACCACCCGGTTGAGGTCGGTGGGAACCAGGTTCAGCTCGGTCCGGCCCACCCGGGAGTAATACAGGATATCATTGATCTGTTTTTCCATCCGCCGGGAAAGGCGCACCAGGGTTTCCAGGTGAGACCGGCCCTCCTCATCCAGCCGGTCGTAATAGTCCTCCATGAGGAAGACGGAAAAATTGTGGATTCCTCTCAAGGGTTCCTTCAGATCGTGGGAAATCAGATAAGAGAAACTATCGAGTTCTATATTGGATTGGGAAAGTTTCCTGTTGGCGCGGACGAGGTCGGCGGTGCGCTCCTTCACCCGCGTTTCCAGTGTCCGGTAGGCTTTTTGAATCTCTTGTTCGGTCCGTTTCTGTTCTGAGAGGTCCCTGGCGGTGCACAGGAATTTTTGTTTTTCCTCCATGAACATCTCGCTGATCCGTATTTCCAAGGGGAAAGAGGACCCGTCCTTCCTGATCCCGGCCACCTCCCTTTTGATTCCCCGAGTGCGCGTTTCCCAGGATTTCAAGGGGGTTTGAAGGGATTCATCCCACTGGCTCCCGTGGAGTCCGGGCATCAGCGTCCGCACGTTTTTTCCCATTACCTCCCCGGCTTGGTACTGGAAAAGACGCTCCGCGGCTGGATTGAACGATTCGATGCTCCCTGTCTCATCCATGGCGATGACCGGGTCCTGGACCCCGTGCAAGAGAGCCCGAATACGGGCTTCACTCTCCCTCAGCCTTTTCTGCGCCCATTGGCGCTGGAAAACTTCTTCCACCAACTCCTCATTCACGGCCCTGAAACCGGAGGTCTTTTTATCGGTGGGCGGTTGAAAAGGTTCTTCCACCCTTTTCCAACCTTTCCCGCGGCCCAAACTTTTCCGGCCCATCCAGGCGGTGACCCAAAGGGCGAAAACGACGAAAACCCGGTTCAGAAAATCCCGGCCCAGCGCGGGACCCGAACCCGTCAAAACCGGTTGGATCAGGACCAGCACCGACCCCAAAGCGGCCGAGGCGGCGAAGTTCCATCGCCGGGGAACCCAATACCCGATACATACCAGAACGAGGTAAGGAATGCCCGCTGCCGCTCCCAGGTTCCCCTGAAGGTCCAGGATAAATCCTCCCGCTGCCAGGAGGAGACCCGCCCCATAAACCCACCATCCCACCCGGGAAGGGGGAACCAGAGGGGGTGAATTTTCCAACCCGGGGCCTTTCTCGCCCTTCTGGATTTCGGTGATGTTGAACGGCAAGTTATTCAGCATAAACCCAGTGCAAAAAATAGAAGATTATTATAAAAGGTTAACCAACATATTAAATAAAGTCAATATTTTTAAATAGTTACAGGGTCTCCCGGGACCCCGGAAGTGGGCGGATGC
The DNA here is from genome assembly GCA_046754465.1 of Nitrospinaceae bacterium. GTDB lineage: Bacteria > Nitrospinota > Nitrospinia > Nitrospinales > VA-1 > JBHHVU01. The sequence goes on from JBHHVU010000060.1 coordinate 7,946, forward strand.
CGGACGCCCCTGCAACAAAATAAATCGCGGACGGCCGGGCGAAAAGGCGGAATTAGAGTCATTTTGGAGGGGTTCCCGGATCGATGGACTCCATGTATACGGGAGGTTCCAAAAAAGGCAGGGACATCCCGGCGGAACCGTATCGTAACTTTTTTTGCGGCCGAATAGGATTGCCGCGAACCCGGTCATGGGGATTGCGTCCGGATGGGCTCTTTGTCGGTGACAAAACACACCTGGTTTTTGCCCTTATCTTTTGCCTCGTACAGGCATTCATCCGCCAGGCGGAGGCAACATTCGAGGTCCATTTCGTCCTGGTAAACGCTTACCCCGAAACTCAGGGTGATCCGCAGGGGCTTCTGGCGGTAACTTAAGATTTTTCCTTCCACCAAACGTTGTAACTTTTTCGCGAGTATGACCCCGCCCTCGAGATTCGTCTCCGGCAAAAAGATCAGGAACTCCTCCCCGCCCCAGCGGCAGACCAGGTCCTGTTTTCGGCAATTGTTTTTAAACATTTTCCCGACTTCAATCAGAACATGGTCGCCCGCATTATGACCGTAACTGTCGTTGATCTTCTTGAAATCATCGATATCGGCCATAATCACGGAGAAGGGTTTTTTGTACCGTTCGAAGCGGACCTTTTCACTATTCAGTTTATCCTCCATTTCCCTGCGGTTGGACAGGCCGGTTAACGGATCGGTTTTGGCGGTGATTTCCAGTTTCCTTTTCAGATTTTTCAGTTCCTGGATCAGTTCATCCTTAATGTAATTGCTCCGTTTCAGTTCGGCGGTGTAGGATTTTAATTTTTCCTCGCCCTGTTTCCGTCTCTCATTGAGCCGGACATGTTCGAGGGCCTGCATGATGGCTCCGGTCAGGGATTCGGGGGTGAGCGAGTCCTTCACAAGATAATCGTGGGTCCCTTCTTTCATCGCTTTCACCGCCAGCATTTCACTGCCCTGCCCGGTCAGAAGAATCACGCCCCCGGCATAGGGGATCTCTTTCAATTGGGAAATGAATTCCAGACCATTGATGTCGGGCAACATATAATCCAGAAGAATGCAATCGGGTCTTTCCTTTCGGCACAGGTCGAGTCCCTTCTCCCCAGTCCCGGCTTCCAGCAAGGAAAAATCGAACTTCCAGCCCCTGGCCAATAACCGTTTATACCATTTGCGGTCTTCTGGGCTGTCTTCAATCAAAAGAATTTTAAGCTGTTTTTTTTCATCCCACATGCCGCCTGTTCCTCCCCTGGCAAAAGAGCCGCCTCGAACCGAAAATCATTCCGTCTTTGAATAACCTCGGCAAATTTGGGAAACGCCGCCAAAACTGAAAGCGGGTCCATCGGAGGGCATTTCCCATTATCATTATCTCACTTATCGGCAAAATCATCATTGAAAATAAAGGATTTATTTCAATTTCCGCCGGAACATTCCTTCTGCAATTGAAAACACTGCGGAAAACAATCCGTTTCCCCCAACGGTCTCCCCCAATAAAAATCCATGAGCGGCCTTTGGCTTGGCTTGTAATTTAAGGGACGCACTGCCCCCTGGTTTCCCGGTCAAATAAAATTTCCGCTAATGAATTAATTATAATAACATTTACTTCTCAGGAAAAGCTAATTTTTCAACAAATTCCGGATTCCGTAGAAAAACTTCCGTTCGCCAATATCACAATTCCAGGGCACAAACTTTTACTTTGACCGGAATTTTGGTTATGATTCATACTCCACGGAAAGCTTTTCCTGAAGGCAGCCCGCAAAAATTCGGGAGAAGAACCTTGCCAACCTAAATGGTCCCCCTGCCGATTGAGAGCAAGCGGGGAAGAACACTCAATTCTATATCGGGGAACGGATTCAATGAATGGCGCGGCTGGGAAGAAAAATCACAGGCGGAAAGGAAAAAAACATGTTAAAAAGGGGCGGGCCGGCCGGGGATTTGAACGGGTTAACGGGGGAAGGAAAATCCAATGAAATTTAATTTTGTCAAGGAAATCATTAAACTGATCGTCCTCTTTATTTCCCTGGCCGTTGCGTTGGGATTTTTCGCGAGCATCGGCATATGGGCCGCGGTGTCGTTTTTGAAATTTTTCGGCATTCAGACTCTATAACCTTCCTGTCAGCAACCGCCCTTGGGGCAAACGGGGTTTTCCACCCCACCCCGGGCCGCCGGATTCCCTGAAAGAAAACCCTCCCTCTCCCTTCACCCCGCAAGGAAAGCCTGCTCAAGAAACTGCCGCAAACCGCCTCCCTGATAGGTCCCGGCGGCAAAACGCCGTCCGCAAAGGCCTGGGTTATCCGGAGGGTTTCGTGGGTTTCCTGGATTTCTCGGCCTTGTCAATATCCTCCAGGGTGACATCGATACAGCCCTGGGACATCAAAATCGTTGACCGGACCACCTCCCGGAGCGACTCGACGAAGGGTTTTTCGCAACTTTCCGGCGCGGTGGCGATGTAATGCAGGGTGGGTTTGTAATTGAGCAAAAGTTTCAGGAGATTTGTCGGCTGATACGGGGGCTGGCACGCGGGGGCATCATTCCCCAGCGCGGCCTGGGGCCCGATCAGCAATAACCCCAAAACGGTGACGGCAATAATTCGGTTCATCGGTCTCAAGCTCCCCGGGATTTAAGGAAACGAAACCCTTAAATGGATAAGATAAATTTTCACAATTCCTTTTAAGAATCTTATAACATTTTTTCCCGGAAGGGGGGTATAAATCGCGGGTCCTGAGGGGAAAAGGAATCAGGAAGGGAAGAACCGGGCGAGAAACACAATAGCCACCGCGATGGGGGTGACGTAACGTACCAGGAATCCCCATACGCTGGCCCAATGGAACCGGGTTTCGTGCGTTTCTATCTCTTCCTCCGCCGCTCGAGTGCCCCAAACCCAGCCGACGAAAATAGCCGTGAGCATTCCGCCAATCGGCAACAGGTAATTCGAGGCGATGTTATCGACGATGTCGAAAAAGGTCATGCCCAAAAACCGGGAATCCGCCAGCACCCCAAAAGAAAGACCGGAAGGGACACCGAAAACAAAGATAATGGATCCCACCACCGGCACGGCCTTTTTCCTGGACCAGCCCCGCTGGTCGATGAAGTAGGCGGCCACCACCTCCAAAAGGGAAATGCCGGAGGTGATCGCCGCGATCACCAGCAGGGTGAAAAAAATCACCGAGATCAGCGTGCCCAGGGGCATGCTGGAAAACACCGCCGGCAAAACGCTGAACACCAGGCTGGGTCCTTCCGCCGGTTCGAGTCCCATGGAAAACACGGCGGGAAAAATCACCATCCCCATCAGCAGGGCGATCAGGGTATCGAAAAGGACGATGTACACCGTGGCCGATATCAGGTTTTCCCTGGGGGAAAGGTAGCTCCCGTAGGTGAGCATGGCGCCCATTCCCAGGCTGAGGGAAAAAAAAGCCTGCCCCATGGCCACGAGAATGACGCCGGGATTGATCTTGCTGAAATCGGGATACAGGTAAAACTTCAAACCTTCCATCGCTCCGGGAAGGCTCAGGGCCCGGCCCATGAGAAGCAGGAGAATCACGAACAGGGTGGGCATCAGAATATCGCAGGCTTTCTCAATGCCCCCGTGAACCCCCTTGATCACGATGGCGATGCACAACCCCATGAACAGCGCGTGGTAAAAAACCACTTGGCCCGGATTGGCGATGAAAGTTCCGAAGAACGCGCCCGCATCCTGGGGGGATTTGAAATCGAGCACGGCGTGGGTGAGCGATTTGACCACATAGGCCATGGTCCACCCCCCCACCACCCCGTAAAACGAAAGGATCAAGAACCCCGCCAGAACTCCCATGAACCCGATCCCCACCCAGGGCGATTTCGGACGCAAGGCCTGAAAGGCGCCAACCGGATTGCGATTGGTTTTTCTTCCCAGGGTGAACTCCGCGAGCATGATAGGAAGCCCCACCACCACGATGCACAAAAGATAGACCAGCACGAACGCCCCGCCGCCGTTCTGGCCGGTGATGTAGGGAAACTTCCAGACGTTGCCCAGGCCGATGGCCGAACCGGACGCCGCCAGCACAAACCCCATCCGGGAGCCCCAGAATCCTCGATGGTTTTCCTTTTCCGTTTTCATCAGGGCGAAAGTATATCGCGAATGGCCGGGGTTTGGTACCGGGATGGAACAGAAATTTGGCGTGGCCGGGTCCTTCCCCGATTATTTTTAACTCCGCCTGGCGCCAGGGGGGCCGGATGCCGTTCGGGCTACCCGCTTCTTGGTCCCAATAGGATGACAGCCGCCCCGGCCACGCAGATGAGGGATCCCAACACATCCCATCGGTCGGGGCGCTGGCCCTCGACGGCCCAAAGCCACAGCAGGGAAGAGGCAATATACACGCCTCCATAAGCCGCGTAGGCCCTCCCCGCGAAAGCGGTATCGATCCGGGTGAGCAAAAAAGCAAACATCCCCAGGGAAAGCAGTCCGGGCATCACCCAGATCGCACCGCGGCCCAAACGCAGCCACATCCAGAAGGCGAAACACCCTCCGATTTCAGTGAGGGCGGCGGCTATGTAAACGGAGAAATTCTGCATCCCAAGAAAGTAACAGATTCCTCGTAAAAATGATTCCCTAATGAGACCTTTGTGCAAGTGCTGTGTTTGAGTTTGAATGGAGATCCAAAATCCCCCCGGCCCCCTTCAGGGAAGGGGGAGCCACCAAATCCCCCCTTTTTAAAGGGGCTGAGGGGGATTTTCTTGCGGACCCTTTTGCATCGAAACACGAACATTCAAGATCGCCTCAAGACGGGTTTAGGAATCGCATGGCGGTGTGGCTCCGAATTAAATTATAATGATTCAGACATCAAAATTATGAAATGGTCTGGATACCGTCCCGCCCTTCTTGTTTTTTTGTGGCAGGTCGGTTAGATATCCCGCGTAACTATGCAGAAAAACATTGCCGAAATTATAAAGGAGATTCCCAGGCGGCCGGGAATTTATCTCATGAAGGATGCCAAGGGGGGCATCCTTTACATCGGCAAGGCCAAATCCCTCAACAGCCGCGTCCGCTCCTATTTTCAGAATTCGCGATCCCTGCATCCCCGGACCCGGGTCTTCATCGCCAGGGTCCGTGACATCAAATTCCTCACCACCCGCACGGAAGCGGAAGCGCTCATCCTGGAAAGCAACTTTATCAAGAAGCATCAGCCCCGGTACAATGTCCTGCTGAAAGACGACAAACACTATCCCTACCTGAGGCTGACCATCCAGGAGATGTTTCCCAAACTGGAAGTGGTGCGCAAGGTGAAGAAGGATGGAGCGGCCTATTTCGGACCTTACACCATGGTCAAGGAAGTCCGGGAAACCATCCGGCTGATCTACAAAATCTTTCCCCTCCGGCAAAGCCGGGACCGCCTCGACGGCGAGCCCCAGAGACGGCCCTGCCTCAATTATCAGATGGGGAGGTGTCTCGCCCCTTGCGCGGGCATAGTGACCCCCGGGGAGTATTCCCGGGTGGTGCAGGACGTGACCTTGTTTCTCAAGGGAAAAAATTCGGAACTGATCGAACGTCTGCAAGACAAGATGAACGAGGCATCCTCCCAACAGCGTTATGAAGAGGCGGCAGTTCTGCGGGACAAGATCGCCGCCGTGAAAACCGTTCTCGATAAGCAGAAAATCATTTCCACCGCGCTGGAGGATCAGGACGCCATCGGGTATTGCCAGGAGCACGGCGACGCCATGGTACAGGTTCTGGTGATCCGGGGTGGGAAAATGCTGGGAGAGAAAATTTTCAAAATGAAAAGCCTGAACGTCATGGAGAACAATGAGACCCTCGCCTCCTTCCTCAAACAGTATTACGCGGATGAAATCCTACTGCCCCGGGAAATCCTCCTTCCCCACCCGATCGAGGACGCCGGTTTGATCGCGGCCTGGCTGACGGACAAAAAACAGGGTCCGGTGCACATCGAGACGCCTCAAAGGGGGAAAAAAGCGGAACTGATCCGCATGGCCGAAGAGAATGCCCGCTTCGCCATGCGGACGGAAAGGGACAAGGGTGAAACGGCGACGCGGATGCTGGAGGAACTCCAGGAGGCCCTCGCTCTTAAAAATTTCCCCGAGGTGATCGAGGGATTCGATATCTCCAATATCTCCGGTACCAGCGCCGTGGGGTCGATGGTGCTCTTCAAAAACGGCGTGGCGGAAAAAAAAGCCTACCGAAGGTACAAAATCTCCCAGGTGGAGGGGATCGACGATTACGCGATGATGCGGGAAGTGCTGGGCCGCCGGTACCGGCGCCTGCTCAAGGAAGGCGGGAAACTGCCCAACCTCATCCTCATCGACGGCGGGCGCGGCCACCTGAACACCGCCCAGGGGGTCCTGGAAAACCTCGGCCTTCAGGAAACCATCGACCTCGCCTGCATCGCCAAAGGCAAATACCGCAACAACCTCGATACCGACGAGATCCTCCTGACGCGCCGCAAAACCCCCGTCCTGTTCAAGGAAAACTCGCCTTCCCGGTTTTTGCTGCAACGCATCCGCGACGAAGCTCACCGGTTCGCCATCACCTACCACCGGGAACTGAGGAAGAAGCGCTCCCTCGGCTCCCCCCTGGAATCGATTTCCGGGATCGGCAAGAAACGTCGGCTGCTGCTTCTGAAACGGTTCGGCAGCCTGGAAAACATCCGCCAGGCCTCCATGGACGAACTGCAGGCCGTCCCCGGCATCACCCGGCCGCTGGCGCAAAAAATTTCCAACCGCTTGCAGGAATAACCGCCCCAACTTCACCTGAAATTTAGCTTGCCTCCTTTCCCTTTCCTGCCGATAAGCCATACAGTCAAAAATTTTTTCGGGAGGTGCGATTTCATGGGATCAAGGGCTATCAGGGTAGGGGTGGGATTTGCCGTGGCGGTGTTTTTGATGAGCGCAATGGCCCACGGGGCGGAAGCGGCAAAACGCCTTCCAAAAGCTTTTCTAAAGGAAGCCGCTAAATTGGCCGCCCGGGAGGCGGACTATTTCCAAAAGCGCCAGCAGAGTGACTGGCAAGCCCTCTACAACTACCAGCATCCCCGGTTCAGAAAAAACGTGTCCTTTGAGGAATTTAAATATTTCGAGGGCCGGGTCGCGTTCAATTACCGCAATAGCGGCACCAACCACCTGTCGGGCGGTCTCACCCCTTCTCTGGCCTACATCAAAACCAATCCGGAAAAAAGAGATGCGCTCGGAAACCCTCAACCCAGGCATTTTAAATGGTTCAAAAACCCCTTCATCAGGGTCCGGGACTTCGCCATCAAGAAAATCTCGATCAGCAAGGACCGGAAATACGCCATGGTGGCGGTGGAATTGAGGGGGAGAGAAAAACTGAATCCGGCCCTTGTCCGCGGGAACATGGAATTTGACTTCAAAAAACCGCACGTCGATTACTGGGAGAAAGTGAACGGACGCTGGAAGATCGCGCTTCTGGCCAATCCCGCGTCGATCAGCGGCGGCTCCAGGGTGATGTATTACATTCCCAACGACAACTCCGCCTGGGAAAAAATGCAATTCATAGAAGTTCCTCCTAATTTGAGGGAGAAATAGGTCCAGGCATCATCGCCAACCCACCTTGGCCCGCCATATAACGCATGTCAAATTGCCCGTGGCGGCTCGCCACCTCTGCCGCGCTGAGCGACGATCAGGATGCGGGTGGAGGGGCAAGTATCGGCGTCCTTTTCAATTGGGTTCAGCGTCAACGCATCATAGACATCCACGGTTCCCTGGAAATTTTTCTCGAACAACCGTCGCAACCGCCACAGGGAGGGCAGAAACCGCAGGTGTTTTCCCTCGTCGGTGATTCGCAGCCGGTTTGACAGCCGGTTGACGTTAATGATTTCGCTTTGCTGGAAAGTGCAGTTTCCCCGTTCCACAAGAACCGGCTGCCGTAAGGAAATCACCCCGCCGTTCTTCGACCGGATCACGTGGGGGTAGGTCCGGATATGGTCGGGGGTGATGAAATCGCCGATGAAATATCCTCCCGGCCGGGTGATCCGCGCGGTGACCGCGATGGCCTGTTCCAACTGTTCCGGCGCCAGGTACTGAAACACATTCAAGCCGCAGAACGTGAAATCCCAGGATTGGCCGGAGAGGGACAATAAATCCTTAGCCTCGGCGTGAATCCGCCGGGAGGCGACCTGGATCATCGCCTCGGATTTGTCGATTCCCAGGAGCCGGCCCTTTGCCACTCCCAATTCCTTGATGAGAAACTCTTCCACGGCCCCGGTGCCGCAACCGATGGAAAGAAAGTTTTTTTCCCGCAAATTCAATCGATACCGGCCGATGACGAACCGGAGGTACCCGGCAATGAACTCTTCCAGGCAAGGGAGTCCCACCACGTCGTCATACAGTTCCGCGTAGGTGAAGAAGGGGTCGCCGTCCTCCTGGGTGAACAGAAGGTGTTTTTGCACCTGTGCCGCCGCGGTCAGCTCCTTGCGTAGCAGAGACCAGAACCCCATATCCTCCATATGCCCGGTTTTTTCATCGACATTTTTCATGAGATCGCCCTCGAACCAGTCCCAGCTGCTTTTGTCGAACAGTTTTTCCTGAAGGTCTTTTTCCCTTCGGACCCATCTTTCGTCCCGGGGCGATTCCGTCTTCATCCGGTGCAGGCGTTTCAGGAGTTCGACGATATCCCGGAGCCAGGTCATGAAATCCGGGCGGGGACCGGGTTCGATGCGTTGGACCGCGGCGGGGGGCAAGGCGAAAAATACCCCCCCATCCGTGCGTTGGATCCGGTGTTCATCCAAAACAAAAACCCGGGCATCGGCGGTCACCGAATGATTTCTTTCGTGGTTTCCGTAAAGATGAAAAGTGAGGAACCGGAAATTCGTCGGGTTGTGCATTTGGTGAACCAACTGATGTCCGACGGCCAGAACCTGGCCCGCCTTCATCTTTGTCCGGTTGAGAGTTTTGATCTCGCCGTCCTGGACCAGGAAAACCGCGTGCTCCGCCGGACCAAAAATCTGCACCGCTCCCCATTGCGTGTGCCCGTGATCGTGGATGGCGGAACAGTCCCCCGGATCCCAGGACATGACCATCATTTCAAAAAATCCGCCATCGAACACCAACCGGCGTCCGTAACTGTTTTCCGCCGGATGATCGTATTCGGCCCAGGGCTCCAGGTCTTCCATTTTCAAATCCCCTTGAAGGAGCAAATCCCGGGCCTTGTGCGGGGACATCGTCCTTTCCGATTTCACCCAATGAATCAACTGTTGCAACGCGGCGGGCAGAGGGGCCGTTGCCGTAACAGATGCGGTCAGTTTCATGGGGTCACCTCCATGCAAAAAAGTTGTTAACTCGAGGATTCCTGAAGCTATTTTTGGGGATAATGAATTAAAAAGACGTGACGTCCTCCAAAAGGAGGTTTGAAGAAATAGGGGGCTGCCGGATACAATAGGAAAGAAGTCCGGCCGGCAACCCGGGCTGGAAAAATTCCCGGCGGGGCGGACGGGAAACCGCCGGCCTCTATCAGCGGAGGCACTCCGCCCCCGCCGCTGATTTTTAGTTTCTCACAGAATATCCACCGGGGAAAGGGTTAAAGGAGCGCTCTTGTGAATAAAATTTTTGCATCTCTGAAGGGAAGTTTGAAAAAACTTTTCCCCTCCAGGAAGAAGCGGACATCCAACCAGAAACCCAAAAAACGGTCGCCCGCCGAACTCAAGGTTTTGCTGGAAAAATACAGGGAAGTGGTCCGCCTCAACCCCCAGGACGGCATGGGACACTACAACCTCGGCGAGGTGTATATGGAATTGTTCCGTTTTTCCGAAGCGGTCCCCCCCTTGAAAGAAGCGATCCGCATCAACCCCAAAAACCGGAGCGCTTATTATCAACTGGGCACCGCCCTCGTCGAACTGGGCCGGGACGACGATTCGCTGGAGTACCTGGAAGAAACCTTGCGGCTCGATCCGAAAAGCATGGTGGTCAAACGGCGGCTGGCGCAGGCCCACACCAATCTTTCCATCCTGTATGGAAAGAGGAAACAGCAGAAAGAATCGATGCACCATTTCAAGGAGGCCATTAAAATCCTGCCTCATTACGGTCCCGCCCATTTATCCCTGGGTATCTTCTTTACCGAAGCAGGGCGGTACCATGATGCCCTCGCTAAAATCAAGGAAGCGCTGAGCCTGGACAAAAATCTCGCGGTGGACGCGCATTTCAATTTTGGAATCGTGTACGGCAAGCTGGGGGAGTATCAAAAGGCCATCAAACACTACCGGGAAGCCATCAAGGTGAGCCCCAAGGCGGCCCTTCCCAATTTAAACCTTGGCATGCTTTACATCAAAGTGGGCAAACGCGCGGAGGCGATTCAACCCCTCCGCACCGCCATCCGCATGAGCCCCAACCTGGCCCGTGAAGCCCATTTCAAACTGGGCGCGATCCTATTGAAACTGAAACGGTATCCCGAAGCGGTGGAACCGTTGAAGGAGGCGGTCAAAATCACTCCCAACAACGAAAAGGTGAGGGACTATCTGGCGGAGGCCCTGTACCATGCCGCGGCATCCCTGGAAAATTCCAATCCACCCACCAAGGCGGTGGAAGTCCTCAAGGAAGCCATCGAATACAATCCCGAGCACGTCCTGGCCCATTTCCGGCTGGGGCAGGCCTACGACAAGGCCGGGCAAGGGTATTACGCCATTGTCCACACCACCATCGCCAAAAAATCCTTTGTCGAACAGGGAAACGAAGAATGGCTGGCCAAGTCCGTTCGGGCTCTGCGGGCTTTCTTCAAAAAATACCCTTACAAGCCCGAGGATTTCGCCAAGGTGAGGGTGCCCCGCAAGTAACGCCGCC
>JBHHVU010000061.1:0-18119 GCA_046754465.1 Nitrospinaceae bacterium
CTAGCTTAAATTATTTTTTTGATGAGACCGACACTTATTAACATTTGTCTTTTTTTTCCCATGAAGATTTAACAAATTGAACAAATAATTGATTTTCCCAACCGCTTAGGAAAATTTTTTGATAATTCTTCTTCCAGTCGTTCTTGAAGAATTTTTCTAACAACTTTGGACCTTTGTATCGCTCCTATCCGCGCATCCGGCTTATCATTATTACGGGCCGCCCCGGGAAAAATGACCCCTGCCATAAATATTCCAAAAAATAATGATTTTTGACCCCCTGGGACATAAATTAGTGCAATGGGGCGAAAAATTTTTCCTCTGTCAACCTTCGGGTTGATGCATTTTATCCATTTTCAAGGGAGGGGGGATCACGATGCCATCGAAAAAATTAAAGGAGTTTCTGGACAGTCATGAAATAAAGTATATCTCGATCAGTCATTCCCCGGCATACACGGCCCAGGAAATCGCCGGGGCGGCTCATATCCCGGGACGCTGCATGGCCAAAACCGTCATGGTCACCGTCGGGGATAAAATGGCGATGGTGGTATTGCCGGCGGAATGCAGGGTGGACTTTGACCTGTTGAAAGAAGTGACCGGCGCGGAGAAGGTGGAGCTCGCCGGCGAGCAGGAATTCATGGAATTGTTTCCCGATTGCGATGTCGGCGCCATGCCGCCGTTTGGGAACCTGTATGGTTTGGAGGTTTACGCGGAAGAATCCTTGGCCAGAAACGATGAAATCGCCTTTAATGCGGGGACTCATTCGGAAATCATCCAGTTGGCCTACAGGGATTTCGATAAACTGGTGAAACCCGAAGTCCTGAATTTCGCTTATTACGTGTCGGTTTAAGGATTCTACACGGGGGTCCAGTGGCACGCTGGCGGGCTAATAAACTTCCCAGTCGCCCTTGCGGTAATAGCGCAGAAGGACGTGGTTGAACTGGGTGTTGACCTCGATCTGTCCTTGCCGTTCGAACAGTCCCTTCCCGAAATGCACCATAGCCACCATTGCGTCCTTGTTGAGGAACCGGGTTTCCACGTTGGAGAAATCGAGCTGCTGTAGAAGCGCTTTCATCCGCCCGCTATCCATGGTTTCGGATTTTACGCCCAGGTTCCATCCCCATTTCCCCATGGTGGGGATGGAGTTCTGGTAGGGGACCACGGAAAACCCCGCCGCCTCCATACTCTTCTTGATGCACAGAAACGCCTCCGGCGAATACAGCGGACTCGTGCTCTGGGTTACCAGCACGCCATGGGGTTTCAGGTGCCTGCGGGCGGATTTGTAGAATCCGGCCGAATACAACAACGAAAGAGATACGGTTTTGGGATCGGGCAAATCCACGATGATGGCGTCGTATAGGTGGTTGGTGTCCTGGATGAACTGGTAGGCGTCCCGGTTGTGGACGGTGACGCGTGAATCGTTGAGCGACCCGCGGTTGATCTCGAGTAAAATCTCATGGGTCCTCGCGAGCCGGGTCATGGCCGGGTCCAGGTCGATCACGGTGACTTGCCGGACACCGGGGTATTTCAAGATTTCCCGGACGGCGAGTCCGTCCCCGCCTCCCAGCACCAGGATGTCGGCTCTTTCCTTCAACAACCTCAGGGCGGGATGCACCAGGGGTTCGTGGTAACGTTCCTCGTCGTAGGTGCTGAACTGGGTGCTGCCGTTGAGAAACAGCCAGTAGTCTTTTTTCCAGCGGGTGATGACGATTTTCTGGTACCGGCTTTGTTCTTCATAGACGATCTTGTCCTTGTATTTGTGCTGTTCCCCGAACAGGATGATGGGTTTGGCGAAGACCCCGGCCAGGGCGATGGCCAGCAAGAGCGCCGCGAAGGTTTTCGTGAGTCTCGGAGCCCATTGCAACAGATCGGGAAATTTCCAGAGGATCAATCCCGCCACCAGCAGGTTGATGGCTCCAAGGAGGATGGGGGTGTAGGTCAGGCCCAGGAAGGGCAAAAGGAGGAAGGCGAAAAGCGCGCCGCCGGCGAGCGACCCGTAGTAATCGTATTCCAGAACCGAGGAAATATTGACCCGCAGCGGCTCGTATTTTTCGTTGATGCGGGTGACGAGGGGAATTTCCAGTCCGGTGAAAAATCCAATCAGGCAGGCGATTCCATAAATGATGAGGGCCGTGTGAGGGGTGAAGGCGGAGACCCAGAAACAGAAGATCGCCGAAAAGGTGCAGAACAGGGACAGTCCGAATTCGATGAGCACATACCGGTCGGGCAGGTGGCTGAGAATTTTCCGGCTTTTCCGGCTGCCCAATCCCATGGAGAACAACATGAGCGAAATCACCGCCGTCCATTGGAAGATGGTATCTCCGATGAGATAACTGGCGAGTGTGGCAAGGGTGTATTCGGTCACCATGGCGGCGCAGCCGGTGGCGAACATGCAGATTTTCAGGACGAGACTCAGGCCCGGCCGGGCGGGGCGGGAAGGTTGTTCCGGCGATGAGGTTTTCATGAAAAACCGTTCGAGGACGGGTTTCCTCTCACAGGCACCAGGTGATCAGAAGAGAGGAGCCGATATAGGAAGATGCCTCGAGATACGCCGCGCCCATATTGGGTTTTTCCTGGTTGACCAGTTCGTCGGCTAGTTTGCGGCCAGGAAGGAGAACGCGGTCGGTCAAGGTCCGGGCGATGGGAAGAAAGAACAGCCCCAACACCACGAACCAGAAAAAGGTCATCAGGTTATCCCCCCAGGAGATGAAATCCTCGGCGGAGGCGGCGCGCAGGAGGTTGCCAATGGCCACGATGGCGCCCGCGAAACCCACGCCCACGGCCACGTTGTCTTTTTCGATGTGTTCGTGGATATCGTACCGGGTGATCAGATTGTAATAATACCCCACCCCCACCAGGATGCCCTGGCCCACGGCCCAGAACGCGAGGGTGGTATAAATATTCCCCCCCACCCCATACACCGCGCCGAAAATGTTCAATCCCGAAGCGAGGAACACCGCGAATTCGACCACGCCGGTGCCGCAGTTCTGGTCGTCGAGGATTTCCTTGCGGATGTTGAATTTGGAGAGGATGAACCGGTCGTTGATCAGAGCCGCCACGTTCAGCAGGATAACGGCCAGCATCCCATAGACCAGCATGTCCACCAGGTCTTCCTCGATTCCGGCCGAGGGACCGGCGACGACGCCCCCGATGGAAAAAATCAATCCCAGGTAATACCCGCAAAGCACCAGGGCCAGGGCGGCGTTGTCCTCTTCCACCAGTTCGTGCTGTATGTTGTATCCCACGCGGAAGAGGCGGAACACGACATGCCCGGCCATGAAGACGGCGAAACAGGCGATCAGGTAAGTGACAGAGGTTAACAGATTATCCAGCCACATGATTATTTTCCAAAACGGAACCCCCGGCTGCGAAAAACGTTTTTACTGCGGCCCATTCTCTGGTTGATTTTATCCCGGAACCGGCTTTGCGACCGGGCCTTGCGCACCGCTTTCCTGGCAAAGAAATCGGGTTTCTGTTTTTTGGTGATCGTGCCGTTTGTGCCATACTGGTTCCCGGGTCCAAAATAGGGGCGCCGGCTCGATCGATAGCTATTGAAATCGTTGTAATGGGAACGGCTGAGCCCAAACCCGGCCCAGTTCATCACCTGGGAGAGCAGCATGTATTTCCCATAGAATTCCCATAAACTGCCGCCCCGGCCGTCGTCCCGCCACCGCCCGTATTGCGAATTCCCCACATACTGGTAACCGTTGGGGAAAGGGGTGTCGATGATTTTACCATCGGGGGTTTTCGCGGCCAGAACCATTCCCAGGTAGGGTTCATATTTCTTATAAAACGATTCGCTCACCTCCACGAAGGGACGAATCCTTTTTTGATCGCCAACGTCCACCCGATACTGGTGGTAATAGGAAGGGAAAAAGTTGCCCTCCTCCCGCATGTCGTTCAGGAGGATTGAGTATTCCTTTTCACCCTGGAGTTTTTTCTGTAAGGATTCCACCGGATTGCTGAATCCGCCGCAGCCCGGCAGGGAAAAGGCCGCCAGCGTACCCAATGCAACAAGGGTTAAGGGAAGTGATTGGGTGATCCTCATGGGCGGTGGCTCGAAGCGGCGCGGGGCCAAGGTTAAGATGTTTCCCTACTTGATACATCAGAAGGCAGACCGTGTCAACACCGGGAGGGGCGAGCTTTTTCGTGAAGCCGCTCCATTTTACTTGGCGGGGGAAGTCGTTATAATACCCCCGTGGCACGGAAAATTTTAATTCAGCCGATTCCTCATGATTCAAATCCATTCAACAGTTTTCAAACGCATCCTGCGGTTATTCCGGCGGCGGGAGGTCCGCTATCCCACGATCCTGGTTTTTCTTCTTTTGGGGATGATGGTCCTCTTCGCGGCGGTGTTCGCGGCCTTTGAGGAAGGCGCAAACTTTCTGGACGGATTGTGGACGGCGTACATCTCGCTCACCACCATCGGGTACGGCGATTTTTCCGCCCACTCTCCGGAGGGACGGCTGATCACCGTCGTCACCACCATGTTCGGGATCACCTGTTTCGGAATCTTCACGGGCATCATCGTCGAAAAAGCCCTGCAAAGGAGGATAAAAAAATTGAAAGGCGAAGGAAATTACACGGGAGAAGGGCATCTTGTCATCATCAACGTTCCCTCCTACGAGGAAACCCGGGGACTGCTGGATGAGCTCAACCTCAGTCCGGAATTCATGGATATTCCCATCGTGATCGTCACGGCCTCCCTTCCCCATGGGGACCGGGAAGTGCCGGACCAATTGTCCAAAAGGATCGATGGATTCGTCATGGGGCTGCCCTCGGCGCTGGAGACCTTGGAGCGGGCAAACCTGTCCCGGGCCCGGGCCTGCCTTCTCATGGCCGCCTCCACCGATCCCAAAATGGACGACACCAACACCCTCACCGCCGGACTCATCGAGAAAAACTGGCCCCAGGTGCTCACCATCCTGGCCTGCAGCCGGGCCGAAACCATGAAAAATCTGAAAATGTTCAATATCGACGGAGGCATCAACGCCATGAAGCTGCAGACCGGACTCCTCGTCCAGGAACTGGAGGATCCGGGAGTCTTCGAGGTCTACAACCAGCTTTCGTCGAACGCCGGCGGGAGTCAGATTTATATCAGCCGGACGCAGGTGGGCCGGTGGAAGGGCGCTTTTGACAATTTCACCTATGGTGATATAAAGAAGGCCGCCCTTCGCCTGAACTTTCCCACCGAACTGCTCGGCATCAAAAAGGACCCCGGCGGGAATATCGTTTTGAATCCATCAAACTCGCTCAAACTGGAAGGGAGCGACCGGTTGATCTACATGGCCGAGGAAAGGTTTGACTGGTTGAAACACAGTTCCGAAATCCTGGAACGGAAAGTCTGATTTTCACGGGTTCACCGAAAACGCCATGGCTTCATTCCGCTTCATTCACTGTTCCGACCTGCACATCGACAGCCCTTTCACGGGCCTGGCCTCCGTCCGCCCCGAACTGGCGGCCAGCTTGCGGAGCTCCACGTTCAAGGCGTTTCAAAACGCCGTTCGGTTAGCGGTTTCCGAGCGGGTCGATGCGGTGATCATCGCCGGGGATATTTATGACAGCGCCGACAAAAGCCTCCAGGCCCAGTTGAAATTCAAACGCGGCTTGGAAAAACTTTCCGAGGCGGGGATCCCCACTTTCATCGTCCACGGCAACCATGACCCGCTGGACGGCTGGTCCGCGACCCTGAAAATGCCGGAAGGGGTTACGGTTTTTCCCGGCGGTCAAGTGGAACACCACACCGTCACCCGGAACGGAACGGTGTTGGCCCGCATTTACGGAATCAGTTACCCCCGCCGCCAGGTCAAGGACAACCTGGCCCTGAAATTCGAGCCCCAGGGAGACGAGGGCTTTTCCATCGGCGTCCTGCACGCTAATGTGGGCAGTGATCCGAATCACGACGATTACGCCCCCTGCACCCTCGACGACCTGGTCTCGCGGAAAATGGATTACTGGGCGCTGGGGCACATCCACGCCCACAAGGTATTGCGCGAGAGCCATCCGGCCGTCGTGTACCCAGGAAACACCCAGGCCCGGCACATGCGCGAAACCGGTCCCCGGGGCTGTTGCCTGGTGACCCTTCACGATAACGCCCCGCCTGAAATAAGGTTCGTGGCTATCGACGCGTTGCGTTACATTTCCCACGCCCTGAGCCTGGCAAAGGCGGAAACCCTGGATCACGTGCTCGCCGCCATCCGCTCGCAATGCGAATCGCTGGCCCAACAGGCCGGGGGCCGGGAAACGCTCATCCGGCTGACCTTGACCGGGCGGACGCCCGTCCACAAGGAACTGCAAAGGCCGGGAAACCTCGAAGATTTAATGGAAGATATTCATGAGCATTTCAAGGGAAAGGATCCTCCCCTTTGGGTGGAACTCCTTCTCGAAACCCAGGGCACCTACGACATCGAATCGTTGCGCCGGGGCAACGATTTCATCGCCGAAATTCTTTCCCTGCACGAGGAGGGGAAGACCGGAAAATTCGCGGATAATTGGAAAGCCGCGTTAGCCTCTCTTTACGAGACCTGGCCGGGCGGCAAATATCTGGAGCCGCCGAACCAGGAGGAATTGGGACATCTCCTGACCGAGGCACGCAACCTCATCCTGGACCGGCTGGCGGACCCCGGCTGAAAGAGACGTCCGCCGGACAATCGACGACCATGCAAATCCGTGAAATACATATCGAAGGGTTCGGAATCTTTGCCAAGCAACATATCACCGGCTTGACCTCCGGACTCAACGTCATCCTCGGCGCCAACGAGGCGGGGAAAACCACGCTGATGGAATTCATCCGCAGGATCCTGTTCGGGTGTCCCCGCAAGGGACAGGGGGTCAACCCTTACCCGGCCCTGAACGGCGGCGTTCATGGCGGCAGGCTGATCTGTCAAACAACCCGGGGGGAAGCAGTCTCCATCGACCGCGTCTGGACTCCCAGGGATAAAGTGACCGTCACCACGGGACAGGAAAGCCGGGAGGGACAAGCCGCCCTGGACGAACTCCTCGGGCATGCCTCCGCCAATCTGTATAAAAACATTTATGCCTTCAGCCTCGACGAGCTTCAAAGTTTCAATTCGTTGAATGAAGATGAGATCAAGCACCGACTTTATGGAACTGAATTGGGGCTGGGAAACATCTCCCTGAAAGCGGTGGAAAAGGACTTCAATGACCGCTGTGATGATTTGTTCAAACCCAGGGCGTCCACAAAAATCATGAATGCCCTGCTGAAGGATATAAAAACAAGGGAAGAGGACATCCGGGAAATTCAGAAAGGGATGAAGCGGTACGGCGAATTGACCGGCACCCTCGAAAAATTGGAAAAGGAAAACGCCGGTCTGGAAAAAGAACTGCAATCCCTGGCATCGAGAAAACGGGAATTGGAGACGCAAAAGGATTTGTTCGGGGACGTCAGCGATCTTTCAAGCTCCATGGAGGAACTGGACCGGATGGAGGATATCTCCCGTTTCCCGGAAAACGGCCTGCAGTCCCTGGAATTGATAAAGGTTCAGTTGCGGGATTTGAAAAAACAACTGGAGGAAGAGGAGTCCGCCCTGAAGAACCTGGAAATTGACCGGGCGGCGTTATCAGTGAATGAATTCCTTCTTGCCCGGGAAAGCGACGTGGTGGTCCTCCAGCAATCCACGAAGTCGGTGCAATCGGCCATCCAGGATCAGGTCAAGGTTCAGCAGGAAAAAAGTCAACTGGAAGAACAGATCCGCGGCGGCTTGCGCGATCTTGGAGAGGAATGGACCGAGGAAAGGGTCCTCGCCTTGAACTTCAATCAATCCCGGCGAAATGAAGTCCAGACCTTTCAAGAAACGCTTTCCGCGCTGGACCGGGAAACCGCGCGGGCCAGGGACCAACTGGACTACCACCGGGAACAGCGGGCCGCGGAACTTTCCACTGGCTGGAACGTACCCGGCTGGTTGAAAATATTTTCCAGCGTCCTGACTGCGATCTCACTGGGAGGCCTGGCCTGGGGCTGGGGGGTGACGAATGTTCCCCTGATGGCCGGGTCGGCTCTGGTTTTGGTGGTCAGCTTGCTCATGCTCTTCATGACGGTGACGCAAAATCGCGCCTTCCTCAAGGAAGACCTCAAGGAAAAAGACCTGCGGGAACGCCTCAAGCGCGCCCAGGACGACCGGGAAAAGAAACGGGAAGCATGGCGGACCTGGCTGGCGGCCGCCGCGCTGAACGAGGAATTGCAACCGGCGCAAACCGAAAAACTGGGAAGCGTTATCCGTGAAATCCAGGGACTGATCCGGCAAAGAAGCCTGGTGGAACAACGGATCCGGGAAATGCGGGAATCGGAGGAAGCCGTCATCCAGCGGATTAGAAATATTGAAACCACCCTGGATGGGGCCTCTCTGACCGGGGATATTCCGGCCAACATAGAAATCATCCACCGGCTTTTCGACAAGGCGCGGGAAAACCGGGACCGCAAGCTTCATCTCGCCCAACAGATCGGACCCCGGACCGAAAAAATCGGCCGGTTGAAAAAAAGTATGCGGGATAGTGAGCAAGCGTTGGACCGGTTGATCCAAAAAGCCGGCGCCAGGGACGAAGAGGATTTCCGCCGCAAACACGCCCTCCTTGAAAAACGCCGGGCCCTGATAAAACACATCGGGGAAAAACGGGGTCTCATCGAGTCCAGGGTGGGACTCGGTGCCCTATTCGGCCGGTTCATCGAAACCCTGCAAGAGACTTCGCCAGATACCATCCACAGGAAACTGGAAGAGGTTACCTCTCAACTCAAGGACTTGACTGAGCGGAAGGACCAGCGGCATGAAGAAATCGGGGCGATCCGGAAGGAAATCGAACAACTCGCCAACAACGACGACCTCCTGGTAAAACAGGGGGACCTGGAAATCGCGAAACAAAAACTGCGCCGGTGCGGCAGGGAATGGGCGGCTTCCAAACTGGCCTTGACCCTGTTGAAACTCACCAGGAACAAATATGAAAAAGAACGGCAGCCCGCCGTGGTCCAGGCCGCGGAGAGGGTATTCACTCAAATCACCGCGGGGAACTACCGGAAAATCTTCAAACCTCTCGACAGCGAGGAGGTGCGGATAGTAAACGGGGCAGGCCGGCAAAAGGCCCTGACCGAACTGAGCCGGGGAACCCGCGAGCAGCTTTACCTGAGCATGCGGTTCGGCCTGATTGAAGAGTATGAATCCCGTTCGGAACCTCTTCCCATCATCATGGATGATGTGTTCGTGAATTTTGACGATGCCAGGAAATCGCGGATGATGGAACTTCTCCCCCAATTCGCCGCCTCCCGGCAAATCATCGTTCTGACCTGCCACCAATCCTCATTCGAGACCTATTTAAGGGCCGGCGCTACGGAAATCAGGCTCCCTTCCTGAAAAATTTCACCACTCCAAAAAGACCGCGTAAAAAAATCCTTGCTTTTGGTAAATATTTAATAGAATATTCATTATTCAATATTCACACCCAAGCCCCATGAAAATTACCGAACAGGCCACAGAAAGCATAAAAAATCAAATACTCGACGCCGCCTTTGAACGGTTCGGCATCTACGGATATGGCAAAACCACCATGGCGGAGATTGCCAGGGACTGCGACATGTCCGCGGGAAATCTTTACCGGTATTACACCAATAAAACAGAGATCGGCGCCGCCTGCGCGGAGCGGTGCATGAAGACATCGGAAGGGTTATGGCGGGATATTTTGAAACAACCGGGGCGGTCGTGTTCGCAGCGTCTGGAAGCATTTGTTCTCGAAAAACTGCATTATCTTCACAAGCAGTTTTCCCAGCATCCGCCGCTTTTTGAGCTGGTGATGGTCATTTCCCGGGAACGCCGCGACTTGGTGTCACGCCACATCGCGGTGCAGAAATCCCTCATCGCCGAGGTCCTGGCGCAAGGAAACGCCAGCGGCCGGTTTCACGTGCCGAATATCGCGGAGTCCGCCGACACGATTCTCGCGGCCACCACCCGGTTTATTTCTCCTCACTTCATGGAGATGTTTCCCCTGGCCCAATTGGAGCGGGAGGCGAAAAAGGTGGTGAAATTGCTGATGAAGGGGCTGGAGAAGAAGTGAATTTATCCATCCCCGTAAATACTTCAACGCACCTTAAAAATTTTCTAATGACCTGACATGCAAAAACCTGGTTACGGGAACTGGGTGATCCGGAACCGCTGGTGGATCATCCTCGGCACTTTATTGATCGTGGCAGCCGCGGCGAGCGGCCTGCGGTTTCTGACCTTCTCCAGCGATTACCGCGTTTTTTTCAGCAAGGAAAATCCCCAGTTGCAGGCGTTCGAAACGCTGCAAAAAACCTATACCAAGAATGACAACGCCATGATGGTCCTTGTCCCAAGGGACGGCCGCGTCTTCAGCCGGAAGACCCTGGCGGCGGTGGAGGAAGTGACCCGGGCCTTCTGGCAGATCCCTTATTCCATCCGCGTGGATTCCGTCACCAACTTCCAGTACACCTGGGCCGACGGTGACGACCTGGTGGTTCAGGACCTGGCAGAGGACGCGCTTGAATTTTCCGACGCCCGGCTGGAAAAGGTCAAGCGGGTCGCCCTGGCCGAACCGCTCCTCCTCAACCGTCTCATCGATCCAGCCGCGAGCGTGACGGCGGTGAACGCGACCGTTCACCTGCCGGGGAAATCCATCGGCGAAACCACCGAGGTGGTCACCTTTCTCCGCGGTCTCGCGAAAGAGTTCCGGGAAAAGCATCCCGATATCGACGTTTACTTGACCGGCGTGATGTTCATGAACAGCGCGTTCACCGAAGCGGGACAGGGTGACATGCAGACCCTGGTTCCCGTTATGTACCTGCTCGTCATCGTGATCATGATGCTGGTGCTGCGGTCTTTTTGGGCCACCCTCGCGACGGTATTGGTCATCCTGTTTTCCATCCTCACCGCGATGGGTCTCGCGGGTTGGATGGGAATCAGCCTCACCCCGGTATCGGCCAACGCCCCGACGATCATTCTCACCTTGGGGGTGGCGGACAGTATTCACCTCCTGGTCACCCTGTTCCACGAGATGCGCGCGGGAAAGGGAAAGAGGGAAGCGATTGTGGAGTCGCTGCGCATCAACCACCAACCCGTTTTCATCACCAGCCTGACCACGGCGATTGGATTCCTGAGCCTGAATTTCGGCGATTCCCCCCCCTTCTGGCATCTGGGCAACATCGTCGCCATCGGGGTGATGGCGGCCTATGGTTTTTCCGTCTGTTTCCTGCCCGCGGCGGTTGCGGTGCTTCCCTTGAATGCTCGGGGCCGGAGCGAGGCCCGCGTGATATTCTTGGACCGGCTGGCGGATTTTGTCATTCGACACCAAAACCGGCTTTATTGGGGCTTGTTGGCGACAATCATCCTCATCGCAGTGCAGATTCCCCGAATTGAAATCGACGAAAAATTCAACGAATATTTTGACACACGCTACCAGTTCCGCAACGACAACGATTTCGTCGTCGATCACCTCACGGGGTTTTTCTCCATCAGTTATTCCCTCGGCGCCGGGGAATCCGGCGGTATCAGCAATCCGCGATACCTGGAAACCCTGGACCGGTTCGCGCAATGGTACCGCCGGCAGCCGGGGGTGATGTATGTGAACACCCTGACCGACACCATGAAACGCCTGAACAAGAACATGCACAACGACGACCCGGCTTATTACCGGCTGCCCGATCAACGGGAATTGTCCGCCCAGTACCTGCTGCTGTATGAACTCTCGCTGCCCTTCGGCCTGGACCTGAACAACCAGATCAACATCGACAAATCGTCCACCCGGTTCACCGCGATCCTGGAAAGCATTTCCACCCGGGCGGCGCTGGACCTGGAAGAGCGGGCGCAGGCCTGGCTGAAAGCGAACGCCCCGCCGGAAATGGCCTCGCACGGCGCCAGTCCGCTGATCATGTTTTCCCACATCACCCTGCGCAATCTAAAAAACATGATGACGGGAACGGTCATCGCCCTGCTGTTGATTTCCGGGATTCTCATGGCGGTGCTGGGCAGCTTCAAGCTCGGATTCGTCAGCATGATCCCCAACCTGGCCCCGGTGTTCGTGACGTTTGGGCTGTGGGGAATTCTTTTTCACAAGATCGGATTCGCTGTGGCGGTGGCGGCGCCGGTGGCCATTGGAATCATCGTGGACGACACCGTGCATTTTTTGATCAAATATTTGCGCGCCCGGCGGGAGTTGGGGAAGAGCCCCGAGGACGCCGTCCGCTATTCCTTTCACACGGTGGGAACGGCGCTCTGGGTGACCTCGCTCATCCTGGTGGCCGGGTTCATGGTCCTTTCGTATTCCGGGTTCACCATGAATTCCCATTTGGGCCTCATGACGACGTTTTCGATCATCGTTGCCCTGATCGCAGACTTTTTCTTTCTGCCGCCCCTGCTGATGAAGATCGATCCGGACCCGTCGAAGGGGGCCGAAACGGAGAGCGTGGGTTTTCCCGCTTCGGCGGGCACGGCCGCGGAAGAGGCCTCGGGAGCGGAATAGGCCGCACCGGCAAATCGATTTCACCCACCTTTGAGCCGACAGGAGGCGTCACCATGTTACGATTGATACTGATTCTGGCCCTTGTGGGCTTCTTGTTTCCGAAACCCGCATCGGCCGTGACCCCCGAGGAAAAGGGGTTGGCCATCGCCGTCGAGGACGACCGGCGGGACAACGGATTCGATGATTTTACCGCCCACATGGTCATGATTCTGAAAAACCGCCAGGGAGAGGAAAGCACCCGGCACATAAGAAACCGGACCCTGGAAGTCAAGGGCGATGGCGATAAATCACTGGTAATTTTTGACCGGCCCCGCGATGTGAAGGGGACGGCCCTCCTCAACTTCACCCATAAAACCGGCAACGACGATCAATGGCTTTACCTGCCCGCCTTGAAACGGGTCAAACGGATCAGTTCCGCGAACAAATCCGGGTCGTTCATGGGAAGCGAATTCGCCTACGAGGACGTCACCAGCCAAGAGGTGGAAAAATACACCTATAAATGGATCCGCGATGAAACCCTGAACGGCCTGGAGTGTTTTGTCCTCGAACGTGTCCCGACGTACAAACACTCCGGGTATACCCGTCAGGTGGTCTGGCTTGAAAAAGCGGAGTACCGGATACACAAGATCGAATATTACGACCGCAAAAAATCCCTCCTTAAAACACTCACCTACAAAGGATACAAAAAATATCTCGACCGCTACTGGTATCCCGGCGAAATGTTCATGGTGAACCATCAAACCGGGAAAAACACGCTTTTGATCTGGTCGGATTACCAGTTTCGCAACGGTTTGAAGGATAAGGATTTTAACCGGAACAGCCTGAAACGGGCCCGGTAGGTTGCATGCGCAAGGAATCCCACGGAATTCTTCGGGACCCCTCCGGCCGCTTGAACCGCCTTTTTCTGTTTCTCCTGGCTTGCCTTTCCCTTTCGGCATCCGGCGCGGCGGGACACGAACTGTCCGGATTCGTGGGAATGGAGGCCCGGCTTTTCGCCAACAGCGCCATCCACCGGGATCAGCAAGATCAGTCCGCTTCCCTGGTGGCGCAGCCGGAGTATTATCATGAATGGAAGGGGGGCAGCAGTTTCACCTTTGTTCCTTTTTACCGGCTCGACAGCGCCGACCCGGAACGTACCCATTTCGACCTGCGTGAAATGAACTTCCTCTGGCTGGCCGAGGATTTTGAATTGCGCGCCGGGGTCGGGAAGGTATTCTGGGGGGTCACCGAAGTCGTGCATCTGGTGGATATCATCAACCAGACCGACCTGGTGGAAAACGTGGATACCGAGGACAAGCTGGGCCAGCCGATGATCAACCTGTCCGTTGCCAGGGATTGGGGCACCTTGGACCTGTTCTTCCTGCCCTTTTTTCGGGAACAGACTTTTCCCGGCCGGCGCGGACGCCTGCGCTCCGCGGCGACCGTTGATACTAACCGCACCCTGTTTGAAAGTCCGGCGAAAGAATGGAATAGCGACTGGGCCTTCCGGTACAGTCACTCCATCGAGGATGTGGATATCGGTCTGTACCATTTCGTGGGCACCGGGCGGGAACCCACGTTGCTTCCCGGCACCGACGGCGACGGAAACCCCATCCTCATCCCTTTTTACGAACAAATCAACCAGACCGGACTGGATCTCTCCTACGTGGCGGGGGAATGGTTGTGGAAGCTGGAGGCTCTGTTTCGCGCCGGTCAGGGGGATGAGGACTTTTTTTCCGCCACTGGGGGTTTCGAATACACCTTCACCCGAATCTTCGATACCGCCATGGACGTTGGGGTGCTTCTGGAAGGCATTTTTGACCAGCGGGGAGAACGGGCCACCACGGAATTTGAACACGATATCGCCTTCGGGCTGCGCTGGACCCGCAACGATGCCGCCAGCACCGAAGCCCTGTTCGGATGGGTCCAGGATGTGAAAACCAACGCCCGGTTCCTGTTCCTGGAAACCAGCAGGCGATTCGGGGACCACTGGAAATTGAACCTTGAAATTCGCGCCTTTTTGAGTCAACCTGCGGACGACCTTCTATTCGATCAGCGGGCCGACGACCTGATGCAACTGGAACTCTATTATTTTTTCTGAATACCATCCATCACCTGAGGTTATCGATTTAATGAACTCTTCGCTGCTCCTCCGGATCCTCATCCTGATTTCCGCGCTTCTCGTGAGCGGGGCCGGGAGCCCGGCCGCCTTGGCCTCTCCCGGAGCTTTCAATGAACTGCTTGAGGAAAAGGCCCTTCTGCAGAAAAAGTACGGGGTCGAAACATTGGAATGCTTCCCCTTCATTAAGAACATCGGCTTTACGGAGGATCAAGGACCCCTGATCGAGCATTGCCTGGCCGGGGCGCGGACGTTGGGACGGGCTCTCGCCAAAATCCCAGGCGCGGAGTATCGCATTATAGGACTCAGCACACAGTTTTTGCGGACTGGCGGGTTTCACACCGTTCTCGTGCCTTGGGATGCCTCCGAGGAGAAAATGATCCGGTTCCTGAGCCTGAACTTGTCCCAGGAAGAAAGAGAACGGTTCCTGGATAAAATTTATTCCCTGAAACGGACCATCCTAAAAAAGATCCCGGTCAACCAACTGTACTGCACGATGGAAATTTCCAACAAGCAGTGTTTGCTGGGCTATCAAAACCTCTCGGGCGCTGCCTCCCAGGCCGGATCCTTGAAAATCAAATGGAGGAATATCCTTGTCACCCGGCGTCATGTCCGCCAGCAGGATCCCTATTCCCTGGCGTTGGGCTTCGATCAATCCCCCCCGGAAATGCTGAAGGTTTTGAAGAAAGGTCCGGACAAGCAGTGGTCGGTCCGCAAACAGGTCTACGATAATATCCGCACTCAGTACGGTCAGGCCTTCAAGGAACGGCTGCAACTGGAAAATTTTTTCTGCGCTCCGGACCTTTCGGAGGAGGAATGCGAAACCGGAGCCTCCCACCTGTTCGAGGCCAGCGAAAACGACTCCCTGCAGGAAAAGTTCTGGGGAAAGGTGATCTTTGACCGGTTCAACACCATCATCCATGACGATTTCAACGTCAGCATCCGGTACGACTTGCCGGCCCGGGAAATCGTCCGGCGCCTGTCCGCAAAACCCACACGCCAGGAGGCCACCCGCAACTCCCTGATGGCCGAAAAACTCGAAAGACGATCGAAAAACAACCACGCCCATCTACGCGGGGTGTGCGACCTGGACGGACTGCGCTCGGCCCTCTGCGCCAAGGCATTCCAGAATTTCATCACCTTCCTGGAAAATAACCGCGACTACCGGGTGGCCCGGCCCTGGACCGACCTGATGTTCGTGGACGGCATGCAATTGTCAAGGGTGAACTTCGCGCTCAATTCCTCGTCGCGGAAGACTTATATCTATATCGACGCCAACAGCAGCCAGAAACAATTCGAGGAGTATCTGAAAAAATTCGCGGGACGCGGGCCGGACTGACCGGCGGTCAATGGGAGGTTTCCACTTTTTCCGGGCGGGCTTCCCGGGGAAGCAGGTAGTGGCGGGTGTCGTATTCCATGGAGGTCAAAACAATTTGCCGGGCCACTTTCTGGTCGAGGTTGATCACCAACGGGGCAACGAGGTTGGCGGTCATTTCCAGATAATTCTG
The DNA here is from genome assembly GCA_046754465.1 of Nitrospinaceae bacterium. Lineage (GTDB taxonomy): Bacteria > Nitrospinota > Nitrospinia > Nitrospinales > VA-1 > JBHHVU01. The sequence goes on from JBHHVU010000061.1 coordinate 16,084, forward strand.
GGGAACGGTCACGATAGCCCGGGTCAGGATCTCGTGGCTGGGATCGTATTCAATCTGTTTCTCCTCCTCCGACGTTAATTTCACCATATAATAGGGGACGTAAAGAAAGGGATCGGTAATCACGAAAGCCAGACCCGGCGTTTTCAGCGATTGCAGCCATTCCATCGGACTCTCGATGTTGGAATCGAATGGCAGCCGCACGAATTCCTTCTCCTGCTCGAATCCGTATAGACCCGCGGGGAATTTCAGGATCTCGTCTTCCTGAAGGTGCAGAGTACCAAACCGTGAAGTTTTTAGGATCATGGGTCCAGATTATTTTTGACCAATTGCGAAATTTTTCCCAAATCCAGGTCGGTGGGGGTGGCCGCCGAGAGATTTTCCTGCTTGATCCTCAAAAAAACCTCTTCCCGATAGATTTTGGTTTCCCGGGGGGCTTCGATACCCAGCCGGATATTTTTACCTTTAATATCTATAACGGTAATTTTGACATCTTCATTAATTTTTATGCTTTCACCGATTCTTCTCGTGAGGACTAGCATGGCGGATTCCGTTCCGATTTCATGTTAAGGACCTCTGAAAGGAGCGATTATAACAGATTCAAGACCTTTTTCTAATTAATTGTCGGGCCGGTCCGGGAGGGGGAATCCATTGACAGGGTCGGGGGATTATGCTAATTTTCGCACTTTCTCAAACCCGGCCAACCCATTTTGTGGGAGGGTAGCTCAGTCGGTAGAGCAGAGGACTGAAAATCCTCGTGTCGGCGGTTCGATTCCGTCCCCTCCCATGTCTTTTACCATGCCTTCCGAGGAGAATTTTAGCGCGAGAGGGGGTCAATGGTGCCGCTCAAACCAGTCACGATCCATGTTCGTACCATCAACGATGATCCCAAGGATTTTGATGCGCTGTTTTCTTTCTGGAATCAGCTAAATGATGATTTTTTGGACGTGACGTTTGATTTTACCCACTGTAATTTTTTGCGGCAAAACGCGGTTGCGTTTTTGGGCGGATTGGCAAGGCTTGTTCAATACCGCTCCGGAAAGGTAAATTTCCTGTGGAACACGCTGGAAGATGCCATATTAACCAACTTGGCGCAAAACGGTTTTGGTGAGGCTTTCGGCCTGGATGTCAGTTCCTGGACCGGCAATTCAATTCCCTACCGGCAAGATATTCTTTTCGAGCAAAAAGGTTTGACGGATTATCTCAAATGGAATTGGTTGGGACGGGGCTGGGTCCATATGAGCGAAAACTTGAGGGACGCTATCACCTGTAAGGTCTTGGAGTGTTACTTGAACGCTTTCGAGCATAGCGGGTCTTCCATCGGTGTTTTCAGTTGCGGCCAGCATTATCCCCAATTGAAGGCTCTCAAAATCGCCATAGTGGATTTCGGGATTGGAATCCCGGCAAACGTTCGTAGCTTTAAAAACAATCCGTTGATAGGCACGGAGCAAGCCCTCGAATGGGCCTTCCAATCGGGGACTACGACCAAACCGAATGGATTGGGAAGGGGGCTGGGCCTGGATTTGCTTAAACAGTTTGTAAGGGTTAACAAGGGCCGGATGGAAATATTCAGCCATGACGGATACGCGGTATTCGAGGAAAACCGGGAAGAATATTCCCGGCGCAGTTCATTTTTTGAGGGCACGCTCATCCATATTACGCTAAAATGTGATGAAAAGTATTATTCGCTGGCGTCGGAAACCATGCCGGAATATTACTTTTAAAAGGGAGGAGAGATTATGACCATCAAGGTTTTTGACATAGTGGGGGAAAACTGCATTACCATGGATGACGGCCAGAAGGTGTATGACCTGGTTTTGCCCAAATTACAGTCCGGAAACTCCGTAGAGTTGGATTTTTCCGGGTGCCGGATTTTCGTCTCGCTCTTTTTCAACTACGCCATCGGGCATTTGCTCAAGGATTTTAGTTCGGAAGACTTGAACCGCTTGTTGAAGATTTCCGGTCTCACTGCCGTGGGGGTTGAAACCCTTCAAGGGGTCATCGAAAACGCGAAACGGTATTATTCGATGGATGACGAA
>JBHHVU010000062.1:0-17526 GCA_046754465.1 Nitrospinaceae bacterium
CCCGATGATCCGAAAGGCGATTGAAACCCATATTCCAGCAAACTGGGATGTCATTGTTACAACCCAAAATACGGTAAATTTGGCATATCTTGCGAACCGAAAATATTATTTCCCCTTTCCTTTAGGCGTACTTCAACCTTACCCCTTAATGCAAGGTTCTGACCGGACCCTAACGGGTTTATGGAGGTTTATAAAGAGCGGTGAAATGACAACGGCAAAAACTGAGGAAATTTGGGCGGATTATGTGGTGCTCGACCTCAAGCGGCCCTGGTCCCTGCTGGATAAAGGCTGTGCCTGGCGAAATGGAAAATGCCGGGATAACGGCAAATTCGCTTCCCGGTTCTTGTCCACGATTCAGCAAACCACGGAACGGTTCGATACGGTTTTCGAAAAGGATGGGTTTTATATTCTCAAGAGAAAACACCTTCCATGAGACAGTTTGGGATTTGGAGGGAGCCTAAGGAAATCCCAAAATATTTTTGGGACAGGTTTTAAAGGATAATTGCACGGAAAAATGCGGTTTGCCCCAGAGTTTGTTTCACATAATTCAAGGGGAACAAAGGGGTTAAAGGGATGCCAATATCGTTGGTATCCTGAAAAGTTTTTGCTACTCTATTTCGGTTTTAACTCGTAATAACTTTTGAGGGAATGCAGAGTGAAATCCATTTGGACCGTTCTTGTCGCCCTGATTTTTGCGTTTTGTGCCATTGGCATCCAGGGCATGGGCGCATCGGCGGATGCAAAAAACCAGGGCCCGGAAAACGTCCTTGCGTCCTACGGCCTTGCGGGCGCGGAGAACACCATCCGTTTTTTGAAGAAGTTAAAACCGGGTGAAAACCCCCTTCCCGGAACCTATATTCTCAAGGCCCGGATGGAGCTTAAAACCCGGAAACAGTCCGAAATTTATGAGTCCCGGGAATTGCAATGGTCCAAACCGGAATCCGCATCCCCTTCGTCCTCGGCATCTGGATGGTCCGTGCTTGGGAATCGATACCTTTGGAATCCAGGATCGGATCAAACTCTAATCCCTTTTTCCCTCACCCCCAAACGATCCGGAGGCCCTTCGATAGCTGGAATCAATGAGCTTCATATTGACTATGAGGACCTGTATCCCGGCGCCCCCTCCCAGTTGAGCGTGGAAATAGCCGTCTCAGGGAAAAAGCTGGATGAAACCATCACCCTCGCGGGAGTGACGAGTGGGAAAAAGCAACTCTCCACCTTTGAATCCGTAAATGTTTCTTCCGCCCCCTGGAAAAAAAAGGACGTGGATTATTTGATAAGGCGCAAAATGAACCTGCCCTTTAAACCCATTTGGAATTATAAACAAAAAGGCGGCCACACGTTCTTCCAGCGGCGGTTTCATAAAGATCTCACTCAAATGGAAGCGATGGACCTGGTATTTCGGCAGGGGGCCTCCGAGGACCATGTCCGGGAGTTGATTTGTAACCTCCGGCTGGGTCTTGGAAGCGAAGCCACTCAGAAAAGGGTGGTCGTGGATTGGGCCAGTCTTCCCAAACACACGATGGAGGCTCAGGGCCGAAAAGTCATCCGCATCGAAATCGGCCAATGGGTCCGGAAAAAATTCCCAAAAGAGGAAGAAGTCTTTCTCGAAGAAGCGATTTTCGCCCTCCCCGGCAACCCGGCGCACATCCTCCGGGAAAACCTTTTGCAAACCATCGAATTTAAAAGTGGATCTTCATTGCAGACCAAACGGGCCAATATTCTGGAAGCTGTCAGGGATCACCTGGAGGCAGCCGGCACGCTGGAATTCACGCAAGAACTTTTAAGGGGGAAAAGTGCTATCTCCTCCGTCCGTGAACTGTTGGGAGCCTCCCCCGAGCCATACTGGAATTATACCCGGAAAGGAAAGTACGTTGTGCTCCAGCGGAGTCTCCATAAAGAGATTTCTTCGACCGAGGCCTTGGATTTGCTTTTTGCCCCTTGGGTGGATGCCGCTTCAGTGGACGTCAAGCTCAAGTTGAAGTTTGAGGGCCTATGGGAATTTTCCAAAACGTTTTCACGAAACAATTTTCTCATGGGAATTTACAGGATTCGAGGAAACAGGGTGCTGCGCCTCGGTCTTGGTGACTTTCTCAGAAAACGTTATTCCAAGAAGATCAAAAAGAAAATTTATCTGGAAGGCGTGGAAATTAAACTTCCTGGTGAAATCGACCAGATCGTTCAAGATGGCATTTTCAAGAGAATCGTTTTTCAGAGCCTGGCCGGGATCGAACAGGACCGATCAAAAAATACCGGTGAAAGCAAGAAGAGGATCGACCGGGTTATAAGTTTACCGTGGGAAAGCCACCGTTTGCCCAATAAGCAAAACCAGCTTGTTATTAAAATAGGGGATTTGATCGATATCGCGGGAGGGAACGCTAGGATTCAGAACATCATATTACGCGTTCAGCCCGAGAATGCCGGCTATATTGGCGGGTCCCGTCTGCTGGGCGCACGAATGGTCAGCCTGGGGGAAGGACAACAACCCGTATTTTTTAGCGAAGGCGAACAGTTGAGCAGGAAATGGGGAGGACCGTTTTTGGACCTGGATGCACAGGAGGGCCAAACGGAATGGGTCAAAACTCTCGGCTACCTCACCCTTCAGGGGAACAAAACACCGGAAGGCTTTTTGCCTGCCCCTCAGGAAAAACCACGGGTGACTTCCCCGTTTCAATCCAACCAAGAAACACCAAACCATGCCAAAGCAAGAGTCCCCTCACGCCCCAAGCCTTCCCAACTTCGGATTCGTGGGATCACCCTTCATTCCGCGATTCCTTTCCGCGATTGGGGTCTGGAGCCGGACGGATTACACCTGGAAGGAACAAGCCCATGGATCGAGGTGAATTGGCCGGTTCACGGAAATATCAGCCGGAATACGCGTTTCTTTTTAAATATTGCCGAGGGAACCAATAACATCAAGTACCTGCGTGTGATCCCCTTCTCAGGGGGAAACCCTGCCGCCGGCTCTCTGGTTTTGCCCAATAAGGCGGTTTCCTTGGGAAAGGCATCCGGTCCCATCGACAAAATCAAGATTCAAATACATTTTAAAACAAAGTCCTTCAGAGTCAAAATCAAGGAAATCGCCTTATTTGATCCCGTTGCGCTTTCGCCAGATCAAGCGGTCGAATTTCCTCGATTGGTGTGGAAAGAAGCCCCCCTCATTCCTGATAACATCCAATCCTCCGGAAATTCTCATATCACCCGGAAACCAGGCCGGTTGACCGCAAAAATATCCCTCCAGCCAGGGGAAACGCCAAGGCTTTCCTGGACCACTTCCGTAGAACGTAAATTGAGTTGGATCCAGGGATTAAATATCACTTACCGAAGTCCCTTGAGAATCGACTTCAACAATTCGTGTTGGCTTAAACTGACCCTTCGGGGTGCCCAAAATTCCATCAACCGGGTAATCTGTCCCGCGAAAATGGCGGGTAAAATTTATATCCCCGCCGGCCAACTCTTCGAGGGAGAAATTATGAAGACGGATGAGGTGATAAAATCCATCTCATGGCAGATCCTTTTCGATAAGCCCGTAAAATTAAAACAACTTCCCATAACCCTTGAATTGGGCATGAGCCTGGACGGCCTGGATTACCTCTCTCTGCGTAAGGAGCTGCCACATTATCCTATATTGGAAATGGACGGACAACCTCTGTATCCCGCTACAATTCCAACAAATACTCTATCCACAGGGCCTTTTGAATTGAATTTGGACCAGATGCCTTTAACTCCATTTGCAAGTTCACATCCTGGGATCCGTTTTCTAAATCATCCTTATCTTGAAATCATCTCAGCCGTCCTTGAAAAAAGGGAACCGCTTTCCCGTGATGATTGGATTTCTCTCGTTTTCAGGAAGGAACCCCTGGATTCCTTTCCCTGGCTTGCAAAGCTCACGAAACCTCTCTTGGCCCTTCTAGGCTTCTTGATAATTTATTGGAGTTGGCACCGGAGCTGGTTCACGTTTTTTTGGAAATCGATCAAAACCACAAGCACCTTTTTATGGAAAAAATTTCAGATCGTCTTTTATAAATTGTCCTCACACCCTCCCGTAAATTGGACGATACTCAACCGAATCTTCGGACTTTTGATTTTAGGACCCGGTATCTTCATTACCAGTTATTTGGGACAATCTAATGCCGGACAAATCATTTCCCGAACCTTGATGATCCTCCTGACCGCAGCGCTTTGGCATGAATGGCGTCTATGGATTTCACGGCCAAAAACATCCGGTCATCACATGGAAAATGGAGAAATCGGCGGGCCAGGCTCTCCCCACGATCTCCGGAATGAAGCCCCCGACCCGCTGAGAAAATGGTTTTTCGGAAATGCGGATTCCAAAAATCTGCCCCCATTCCTGTTTCTAGTGGCTTTCATCGCTCTGGGATGGTTCGCCTGGACCCTGGGTTCGTTTCAGGATTTTCTCCTCAAATTCCCTCCCCTGCTGGGTATCATCTACTTCTTCCTTCCCTGGTTGTTCCAGACCCAGATGCGGATTTGGATCACCACCGCCGTCGCGTTTTATGGTTTGGGGATTTTGGCGCTGCTGCTGAAATGGCAGGGGGGTGCGGACCTGTTCCTCAGTTTCGCCCCCGTTTTCGTTTTGCTCGCTTGGCGGAGCCTGATTCGGAACGTCAAACCTGCACTGGAAACCCGCCATCCCCATTGGGCGAGCAAAGTTTATGGTGGCGCCGGAACACCCTACATCACGGGGTTTCTTCTGACCCTCGTTCTGGCCGCCCTGTTTCTTGTGTTCCACCTGGAGCCCGTGGCAAGCCAGATCGCGGTGGCCGGGTACTATGCACTGGTTGTTGGGGTCATTCTAGAGGCCCGAGCCGCGAAGAAAAAAGGAAACGCCCGCCTGGAGACAAAGCCCGTCCTGAAAACCGAAGACGAGGCCGCCGGTGCGTAATTTCCTGCGCAACAACCTCCTCATCCTGGTCATCCTGAATTCCAGCAACGTTTTCAATTACCTGTTCCAACTGATCGTAGGGAGAACCCTGACCCCCGCCGATTACGGAAGTTTTAATGCCCTGAACTCGCTGGCCGTTGTGTTATCCGCCCCCGTGGCTGTCCTGCCCCTCGTGTTTTCGCGGTACACCGTGCAATTGTCCGTTTCCGGTCTACCGCAGGTGAAAAGTCTTTTGGTGGACGGATTTCGCAGAATGGTCCTCGTGGCGGCGGGTATTTTGATTATAGGCCTATTGGCCCTTCCCTGGCTGAAGAGTTATCTCCACCTGGATTCCACCCCTCCCCTGATGATCATGCTGGCGCAGTTGGTTTTGTCCCTGCTGCTTCCCGTTCTGCTGGGCGTGATCCAGGGGTTGCACCGATTCGTCCATTTCGGGTTCGCGTCAAGCAGCGTGGCCCTGGTGCGTTTTCTGGGTGCCCTTTCCCTGGTCATGGCGTTGGGATGGGGGGTCAATGGTGCGCTCCTTAGCGGAACGCTGGGAACTTTAATGGCCATGGGGATCGCTTTTTGGACCCTGAACGATATATTGAAAACACCCCGCAGCGCCCTCCCTCACGGTATTTTTCATAAGATGGGCCGGTATTCCCTGCCGGTTTTTCTGTCCACCACCATGGTGATGACCCTGGGAAACCTGGATATCGTCCTTGTCCGGCATTATTGCCTGCCAGAAGAAGCAGGCCTGTACTCCATCGCGGCCATCCTGGGAAGGATCGCCATGTTTCTTCCCGGCGTCCTGATCATCGTCCTCTTTCCCGAGGCCGTCAAAACCCAGGCTGCCGGTCAAGAAGACGTCCGCCTGCTCTGGGTCAGCCTGGGATTGACCGCTCTCCTGGGCGGCGGAATCGCCCTGGCCTGTTCCCTTTGGCCGCGCCCGATCATCGCCCTGCTTTTTGGGGAAAAATATATCGGGGCCGCCGTCCTTCTGCAAATTGTCAGCGCGGCGATGGCCATGCTGGCCGTGGCCAACGTCATTTTCACCTATTGCCTCGCCCGGTCCGAATTCACCTTTCTCTGGCCCCTCGCGGGCGGCGTTGGACTGATGTTGATCCTCATCTTTTACTTTCATGACACCGCTCGGACCATCGCCGAAATGGTCCTGATCTCCGTCGGGGTCATTCTGACCGGAACGATGGGCTGGTACCTCCTCCGGGTGCGCCGTCCCCTCACCTCCCCATGACTGCCGCGCGGTCCGTGAGCAGGCAATGGCTGGCAACGCTCTACGCCGCCGTGGTCTCCATGCTCCTGACCTTTCTCCTGGGACGGGTGTTCGGACCCGAGACCTTCGGCCGATACAGCTACATCATCACCATCGCCTCACTCTTTGCCATCCTGCAGGACGGCGGATTCCGAACCCTGCTGTTCCGGGAACTGACCTCACCCTCGCTACCCACCGCGGTGGAAAAACTTTTTCCCATTGCCCTCGGACACGTCCTGGCGGTTACCGGATTCGGCGTTTTGATCGTAACGGTCCTTCCCCTGCCCGATCCCGTGCCGACGGGCTTGGCCGTGCTGGCTTTCGGACTGGGCACGGTGACGCGGTTCATTTCTTCCCATCTCCGGGGCCAGGGAAAATTCTCCCGCGAGGCCGGGTGGAGCGTTCTCGTCCGCACCATCACCGCCGTGGGGATATTGGCCTCTCTCTACGGGTTTTCCCCAAAAGTGGAATGGGTGTTGGCGGGTTGGGTGTCGGGGTATCTTCTCTCCCTGGTGTTCCAGCCGTATTGTCCCCTGGGAAAAATATCCCTCGTCAAACCGGACCCGCGGATTTATAAATCCCTCACCGCCCTCGTCATCATTGACATCGCCACGCTGATCTATTTTAAAATAGATATCGTGATGCTTCGCCACCTCGGTCCCAGTTTGCAACAGGTCGGATTTTATGCGGCCGATTCCAGAATATTGGAGGGCATCATCTTTCTCCTCCTGCCGTTCGCCAACGTTTTTTTCCGGGAGATGCGGTTACGCTCCAAGGATCCGCCCCGTCTCGTTCGATTCACCAACCGGTTGATCGGAGCGGCCTGCTTGACCGCACTCATCATCGTGCCGGCAGGGCTGATACTGGGCGAGGGCGTTCTCGTCCTTTGTTTTGGTGAGGACTACCGGGCCGCCGCGGAGCTCCTGCACTGGCTTTTCCTTGCCCTGGCATTCATGATCCCTAACCTGGTGCTCACCCAGGGTGCTCTTGCCATCGACCGGGAAAATTATTACGCCGCAGGGGCGTGCGCCGCCGCCCTCTTGAACATAACCTTGAACCTTTTTCTCATTCCCGCCCTGGGCGCCAAGGGAGCCGCCCTGGGAACCTTGATCACCGAGGGGTTCTTGTCGATATTCATCGCCGCCGGAATTTTATCGTGGGTTGCCAAACAAGGAAAACCGAAAATTGAACCGCGCTGACGCCCTGGTGTTACACGATTCCTTCGCCTTCAAAGGGGGCGGGGAAAGACTCGCCGAAATCCTTTGCCGGGGACTGCGCCTGGACCTGGCCTTCGGCGATTATTCCGAACAGAGTTTCGATCTCAAAACCCTGCCCGGACGCTGCATCGACCTGAAGGCAAAATCGGGCATCCCGGGCTGGCGAACCTTGAAGCGGTTCTGGGCCTTCGGGGCGCGAACCCGGTTTCTAAAGAATTATGAAACCGTGATTTACAGCGGGCAGAATTCGGTGCTCGCGGTATACAACCACCCTTCCGGGAAAAACATTTATTATTGCAACACCCCTCCCCGGTCGGTCTATGACCTTAAAGATTTTCACCTCGCCACGCTGCCCAAGGGGCAGACCCCGGTGCACAACGCCTACAACTTTATCTTCCGGCCCTGGTACGAGGCCGCCGTGGACCGAATGGATGTGATCGTCGCCAACTCGAAAAATATCCAAAAAAGAATCAAGGCATTTTTGAATAAAGATTCCCAGGTGGTCCACCCCCCCTGCGAAACCGAAAAATTCAGATGGATGGGACAAGAGGATTATTACCTGTCCACCGCCAGGCTGACTCCGCTTAAGCGGGTGGACACCATCATCGAAGCGTTCCTCCAAATGCCTGACCGGCGGCTCATCCTCGCTTCCAGCGGACCGGAGTATGAAAGATTCCAGGCCTTGGCGGAGGGAAAAACAAATATCAGTTTCGCCGGAGCGGTGGACGATGAACGGCTCCAACAGCTCATGGGCCATGCCATTGCCACCGTTTACATTCCGCGGGAGGAAGATTTCGGCATATCCCCGGTAGAATCCATGGCCGCGGGGAAACCGGTGTTGGGCGTGGCGGAGGGGGGCCTGCTCGAAACAGTCGTCCATGGGGAAACGGGGATATTGATCCCGCCCAATCCCTCGGTGGAAGACGTCATCCACGGAATCCGCGAACTGGGCTCGGCCCGGGCCAAAGAAATGCGCGCCTCATGCCAACAGCGAGCCGGACTATTCAGCAAACAGGTTTTCCTGGAAAAAATGAAAGCGCTGATCGAGGAATGAAAAAACCTTGGAGGAGAAAAAGTTGGAAATTCCAACCGGGCATTGAAGCGGGGGGGGGTGTCGGCAAAACTGGGTGAACTCAGCCGGACGAATTCACCGGCTGAGGCTCCCGGGAAAATTCCGCGACCACTTTATTTTTCCCGGTTTCCTTGGCATGGTACAAATTTTCATCCGCCTGTTTTATGCAGGCATCCAAATCCAACCCTTCGCGGTTAAACACACTGGCTCCGAAGCTCATCGTCACCGGAATATTATATTGATTATAACGGAAACAATGGCTCTCAATTTGTGATCGCAGTTTTTCCGCCCAGATGAAAGCCCCTTCCAAATCCGTCTCCGGCAACAACGTCAGAAACTCCTCCCCTCCCCAACGGCAGACGACGTCCGTTTTCCTGGAGCTTTCGCTGATGATTTTACTGATCTGGATCAGAATCTGGTCTCCGGCGTCGTGTCCGAAAGTGTCATTTATTTTTTTGAAAAAATCGATGTCCGCCATGATGACGGAAAACGGTTTCTTGTTTCTTTTAAACCGGAAATTTTCGATTTCCAGCTTTTCCATCATGCCCCGGCGGTTGGGCAACTCGGTTAAGGGATCGGTTTGGGCGATGATGGAGAATTTTTCTTTCAGGTCCTTGAGTTCCTGAACGCGGCGTTCCAGAATGCCGTGCGCCTTCTTCAATTCCCCCTCGTTTCGCTTGAACAAAATACAAAGGATGGCCGTCGCCCAGATTGAAAAAAGCGCGATCAGCCGATTGGAAAGGCCCACCCAGGAAAAATCGGTTTGCGCCGAGTTCAGCAACCCGAGAAGCGTCAAAAGGGTAGCGCCAAGGGCCGCGGCCTGGATATAAAACGTCTGCGGCAGCCACAGCCCCATCAAGACCAGTCCGATGTAGGGGACCGCTACCGCAATATCCGAAGGCGCCGACAGGTCGATCGCGAAAACCACCGCCCCCCACAGCAGGCAAATCAGAACAAGGCGGCGGATATGTTCCGCACTATGGTGGTCCGGATAATTAATCGTTGCCGGTTCTATTTTTGCTGCCATCGCCTGGATAATCATCCCCGGCTTCCCTCCTTATGAACCCATGTCGGGTAAAAACGGGGAGCGTCCCCATTTCCACCCTTCCCCAAAAAATGTAAAATCGAATATAAACGTGGTTCATTCCAAAATACTGGATATCCCGAATAAGATCAATAAAAATAAAAGGTTACGAACAATATCCATTGAAATTCCGCGCTTAATTCGCACGCTTTAAAAGAGGGAAAAACCGAAGAGGAGGAATAGGAAGGATCAAAAGGAGTCCGGACACCGTTCAAGGCACCGTAACGTCCATAGAGGCTAAATCTCTTTTTTTATTTCAAAATACTTCTCCGCGATATTCAGCAAATTTTGTTTTTCAACGGGTTTGACAAGAAACTTCTTGGCACCCTTCTTCAGCAGGGAAGACTCGAGTTCCCTGTCGGGATAACCGGATAGCATCACCATAGGAATCCAGGGAGCCTCCTGGCTGAAATAATCCAAGACCTCAATACCGTTGCATTCGGGCATCCGGATATCGCAAAAAACCAGACCGATTTCCTGTTTGAAATGATCGGACCTCAAAAATTCCATGGCCTGCGCCCCCTGGGCCGCCTCCAAAATAGGGTAACCCATCGACTTCAAATGAATTTTCAGGATCTCCCGGTTATCCGGCTCATCATCAACGATTAATATTTTTCCATCGGTCATATAGCTTCAACTCCTCGATCATTCCCGTTAGAACGAAAACAAAGACCGCGATTATTTTGAGTAAAAACACCCACTATCGGGAGAAAGCCTGTGGGGAAAAAGCGTACATTGTATTAAGGTCCCGCCAATCAAACAAGAAAAAACTTGAAAAAACTCCAGGAAAACCAGAGGACCATCATAAAAACCCGATTTCCTCTCCCCATAGGGGAGGATTTTCCCATCTTGTACATCCTGTAATTCTGTCAGAATTTTTCGGTTTTTTCCCGGTCTGCCTTGTTTTTGCCAGGGTGGGCGTAAGCCCTTAATTCCGCGGACCCTGCAAAAATTTTTTCCGGGTTATAATTAGGAAAGAACTTGTCCCGTTCCGACCTGTTGCCTCCATGGGTTCGGATGTGACCACCCGTTATGTTTTGTCAGACGTGGAGAGGTTACGGAGACCGATGCCAAGGATCAAAGCACGAATCTTGACTTTAGCCGAAGTGAAAAGCCCGGTAAGATCTCATCAGTCCCGACAACTTAGCCTGTGAATTGCTACATACAATTTTTCCAAAATTAACTAAGAGGCTCCGATGGCGCAAACTTTCACTGACCAAGAATTACTTGATTGGCTCGAAATTAATCAACCACAGATAGCTGCGGTGATTGTGCGAACAGGGTCTTTTGAGGGCCGATCAGAAGAAACTCTCATTAATTTTCGGGAAGCCCTTCTACAAAAAGTCCAAGCGACGGCAATTAATTGGAGAAATTGGGAACAGGCCAGCACCTCCGTTATAGAAAAGCAACATGAAAAGGCAAAAAACTATACCAATTTAATTTCCATTGCCGGCTATGCCGGTTTTTTCTACGTTTGGGAAAAGGTAAACCCTTTGATGAGTGAGCCGTTTAAACTCTGGACGGGTCTACTTTTAATAATTTCTCTAGGAATTTTCGTCTTTAGCGAGGTTTTTTAAATGTGGGCAACTGGGCAGGATTTTCTAAAGGCTGTGGAACTTCCCAAAGGACCGTTGGATCTTAATGAAGAAATCCGGCGGTATACAATAAGCCGGGACCGTTACCACAAATTACTTCTAGCAGTTTGGCCTTTCCACTTTTATCCAGCAGCCTTGTTTGGCTTGACTGGTTTTATTGTTTTGCTCTGGTTTTTTATTAGCGGCATTCTGCCTAAGGGAGGATAAAACTCCAATTATCAGTAAAGTGAATGGGGGCAAATCCTTTGCCTGTTGCCAAAATTTTATTGTAAAGAAACGGGCTGGTTTTTAGGCGAGATAGATAATGATTGCAAATAAGGGGAAATATAGCCGCATACAAGGCCTGGGTAAACAAACCATAACTCGTTTTTCCTTGAAACGTGAAACGGAAACAAGCCACCCATTAGCGGGCTCCGGAGTCAATGGATAAACGCCTCCCCCTTTTTATGCAGGCGCAGCCTGCATGAACCCATGTGTTCTCCTTCGCACAGGTTGAAGCATTTCGTAACCCCACGTATGGACCACGACAACAAAATATTCTCGCCCGTCACCCCTCTGTGAACCCCTTGGGGAAGGAAAGGAAAATCCGGACAGGATTACAGGATAGGCAGGAGGGGAAAATCCCCCTGGCCCCCTTTAAAAAGGGGAAGAAAAAAATCAGAATTTTATCCTGTCCATCCTGTCAGAAATTTCTTTAAATCCCCTCGCTCCTCTTTATAAAGCGGGGAATTTTTTTCTGAATTTTCCTGGCGGAATATCAACGGCTTTGAATTTGTCTCTCGCACCGCCCCGGTTTTAAAGGACTTTATTTTTCAATCCTGTGATAATCTGTTTGGTATGCGGACCCTGTTGAAAATTTCATTTCTTTTTTTCGTGGCGGCCTTTGTTTTGGGTGCCACCCCATCCCTTGGGGCCACGCCAGCGAACCACCCCCTGTTCGCCCCGGGTGACCATGAAGAGTGGATGGGGACTTATTTCAAGAACAAGAAACTCGGTTTCACCTCCGCTAAAATGAAAGTCTCGCCAGACGCGATCGTGGTGAACACCCGCGTCTTGTTCCGGTTGAAGTCCGGTGGGGGCAGCCAGGCCACGGTCTTTTCCCAGGAAACGCATCTCACTCCGGACCTGCGCCTGAAAAAGTTTTACCTGCTCCAGGAAATCATGGGACACCGCCAGGAGGTCGAGGGAAGGGTGGAAAAGGGGAAACTGGTCTACCGGGTGATCGGACTGGGTTACGACAAAACGCGGTCGATTCCTTTCGATTCCGGCACGGCGCTTTCTTCCACCTTCCTGCTCAACATCATCCGGGACGGGCTGGTCGTGGGTAAAAAGGGAAAGTTTCCCATCTTCATGGAACCGTTCCAGATGATGGTCGATCTCGAATACCGGATCCTGCGCAAGGAAAAATTTGACGATCATGGGAAATCGGTGGAGACCTATGTCATTTCCCAGCGGGTGGCGGGGATGGATTCCACCTTGTGGGTCGCCAGGGACGGGACCGTGATGCGGGAACTCACCTCGCAGGGGTTTGAATCCCGAAAGGAGCCCGAAAAAATGGCCCGCAACATGGGGGAGGAAATCATGAGCGTGAGCAGTTTGATCACACTCAGTCTCGTAAAACCCCACGGAACCCTTTCCTCCCGGCCGGGTCAACAACGCCGGTTGAAGATGAAACTTTCCAATATACGCGCACCCGGCCTCATTCCCCAGGATCACCGTCAAAAGGTCCTCAAATCCGAAAAATCCTCCGACGGCACCTGGTCGTCCATCTTGTTGATAGACACGGAACCGGAACCGGCCGGTCCGCCGGTCCGCCGTCCCGTGGGATCCTTCCCACAGCCGGAACTGCTGCAGGAAACCCCGGAAGTGCAGTCCAATCACCCCCAGGTCCAGGCGCTGGCCAAGGACTTGGTGGGGGACACCGCGGACGCCTGGAAAGCCTCCCTGCGGATCAATGAATGGGTGTACAAGCATCTGGAAAAAGAGCTGGTAGACAGCGTGAGCGCTCTCGCCGCATTGCGGGAGCGGCGCGGGGAATGCCAGTCCCACACCTATCTTTTCACGGCCATTTCCCGGGCCGCCGGAATCCCCACGAAAATCGTCAATGGGTTGGTTTATTCCCCTCAATTCAAGGGATTCCTTTACCATGCCTGGCCGGAGGTCTATGTGGGGGAATGGCGGGCTCTGGACCCCACTTTTGGCCAGAACAATGTCGATGCCACCCATATCAAGCTTTCCGAGGGTCAGCAGGAAAATCTTTTCAAATTGATGGAGTTTGTTGGCAAGGTGCAGATAGAACTCATTGAAAATTAATAAATTATAAGTTTTTTGGGCTGTCCCGTTGCTTCAGGTTCGGGGCTTTGACCTGGTTTCATCCCGCCTCTTTTTCACCGGAAATATTCCCTTCTCGAATTGCATTCCCATTTTTCGCACAAAATTTTCGCTTTACTTTCGCCATCTCTTGTGAATAATGGGGGGGATGGAAGCCC
Source organism: Nitrospinaceae bacterium (assembly GCA_046754465.1). GTDB lineage: Bacteria > Nitrospinota > Nitrospinia > Nitrospinales > VA-1 > JBHHVU01. Next base: position 13,619 of record JBHHVU010000062.1, read on the forward strand.
TTACAGTATTGGGGCTCCGAACAAAGTGTGTTTTGGACCCCAAAATTTTATTGACAACCCCTATATGTTGTATATATTTTATGGTGGAACACTAAATACGGGATTTTTTGTGTTCAGCGATTAACAGAAAGGACGTTTTCGGCAATCGGCGGAATCCGTGTCCGGCTCACGATCCTTAATAGGTAAGTTTTTCTTTTTTTGGAGTTATCTTATGCTTATCGACCGAACCTTTACCAGGGAGAATAACGATCCATACCAGGGAATCCATTTTGTTGAGAGGACGTCCCGGATCAATAACGCGGATGGATCGATTGTCTCTGAGATCAGGCATGTGGTGGTTCCCGATTTCTGGTCCCAGGTTGCGGTGGATATCATGGCGCAGAAATATTTTCGCAAGGCTGGGGTGCCTGCCCGATTGAAAAAGAAGCTGGAACCGGGGGTGCCCGAATGGCTTTGCCCCTCCGAGCCGGATTCGCAAGCCTTGAGTCATCTGCCCGAGGCGGAGCAGTATACCCGGGAGACCGACTCCCGGCAGGTGTTTCACCGCATGGCGGGTTGCTGGGCGTATTGGGGTTGGAAAAACAATTGTTTCAGCAGTGAGGAAGAGGCGCGGAACTATTACGATGAAATATGTTTCATGCTGGCGAGGCAATACGCCGCCCCCAATTCTCCGCAATGGTTCAATACCGGATTGCATTGGGCTTACGGCCTGGAGGGACCGGCCCAGGGCCATTATTACTATAATCCGGAAACCTGCCGGATTGAGAAATCCCCCAACGCCTACGAACACCCCCAGCCGCATGCCTGCTTTATCCTTTCGGTCAATGATGACCTGGTCGGTGAAGGGGGCATCATGGATTTGTGGCGGCAGGAGGCGCGCCTTTTTAAATACGGATCGGGTTGCGGGAGCAATTTTTCCAACCTGCGCGCTGCCGGGGAACCGCTTTCCGGAGGGGGAAAATCATCGGGACTCATGAGTTTTCTCAAAATCGGCGACCGGGCGGCGGGAGCCATCAAATCCGGCGGCACCACCCGCCGGGCCGCGAAAATGGTCACTCTCGATATGGATCATCCGGATATCGAGGAGTTTATTGAATGGAAAGTCAAGGAGGAACGCAAGGTTGCCGCCCTCGCCACCGGCAGCAAAATCTGCCGGCGCATGCTCAAGGCGGTAATCAAAGCCTGCCAGAATCCCAAAATGCATGGGGCGGACCGATACGATATCAAGAAAAACAAGGAACTCAAAAACGCGGTCATCAAGGCCCTGGATGCCCTGGTCTCCGAAAATTATATTTTCCGGGTCATTCAACTGGCCAAGCAGGGGTACCACGACCTCGAGTTCGAGGAATACGACACCTGCTGGAATTCCGAAGGCTATGTGACCGTCTCCGGCCAGAACTCCAACAACTCCATCCGCTTGACCAACGAATTCCTGAGGGCGGTGGAGTGCGACGGCGACTGGAACCTGATCCGCCGCACCGACGGCACCGTCAGCAAAACCCTGGAAGCCCGGGAACTCTGGGCCCGGGTCAATGAAGCTACCTGGGCCAGCGCCGATCCCGGACTCCAGTTCGATACCACCATCAATGAGTGGCACACCTGTCCGGAAGGAGGAAGGATCCGCGCCTCCAATCCCTGCTCGGAATACATGTTCCTGGACGATACCGCCTGCAACCTGGCCTCCATCAATTTGATCCGGTTTCACGATGAGGAAAAGGGACGCTTCGATGTCGATGGGTACCGTCACGCTTGCCGATTATGGACCCTGACGTTGGAAATCTCGGTGATGATGGCGCAGTTTCCCAACAGGGTCATCGCCCAGAAAAGCTTCGAATACCGGACTCTGGGACTGGGCTACGCCAACCTGGGCGCCTTGCTCATGGTTTTGGGTATTCCGTACGATTCGGAGAAGGGACTGGCGATCACCGGGGCCATTACCGCCCTCACCACCGGCGCGGCTTACGCCATGTCGGCGGAATTGGCCCGCGAACTGGGCCCCTTCCAGGAATATAAAAAGAATAAAAAGCACATGCTCCGCGTCTTGAGAAACCACCGCCGGGCCATTCAGAATGTCGGTGTCCACGAATATGAAGGGCTGACCATTTTCCCGCGGGGCGTTTCCACGGAGCACTGCCCCGCCTACCTCCAGGGCGCGGCGGTGAAGGAGTGGTCGAATGCCCTGGAACTCGGCCAGCGTTACGGATACCGCAACGCCCAGGTAACCTGCATCGCTCCCACGGGAACGATCGGATTGCTGATGGATTGCGATACGACCGGGATCGAGCCCGACTACGCCCTCGTCAAATATAAAAAGCTCGCCGGCGGGGGATACTTTAAAATCATCAACCAATCTGTCCCGCGAGCCCTCAAGCGCCTGGGCTATTCCCCCGAGGAAATAAAGGAAATCGCCGACTATTGCGTCGGCTCCGGCTCCCTGGCTCAGGCCCCCTATATCAACCGGGAATCCCTCAAAAAGAAGGGTTTTACGGACGAGGTCCTTGACAAGGTGCAAGAGGAACTGCCGCGGGTGTTCGACATCACCTTCGCGTTCAACAAATACATTCTGGGCGAGAAGTTCTGCAAGGAAGTCCTGCATTTGACCGACGGCCAGTTGAACGGATTTGAGTTCAACATGCTCGAACATCTGGGATTCACCAAAGAGGAGATCCGCATTGCCAACGACGCGATTTGCGGAACTATGACCATAGAAAAGGCGCCCCACCTGAAACCGGAACATTATCCGGTTTTCGACTGCGCCAACAAGTGTGGAAAATACGGGGAACGCTTCATCCGGCCGGAAGCCCACATCCGGATGATGGCCGCCGCCCAGCCGTTTTTGTCCGGGGCCATTTCCAAAACCATCAATATGCCTAATCAGGCTACGATTGAGGATGTCGAGAAGGCGCATATGATGTGCTGGAAACTGATGTTGAAGGGCACCGCCGTCTACCGTGACGGATCCAAATTGAGTCAGCCTCTCAACAGCGTGGCCAGCAGCGATTTCAACCGCCTGAAACTGGAACTGGCCGAAGCGAAAGAACCCCTCCAGGCGGCGGAAAAAATCGTGGAGGTGATCTGGGAGCAAAAACGGAAATCCCTCCCGAACCGGAGAAAGGGCTACACTCAAAAGGCCATTATCGGCGGACACAAGGTCTTTTTGCGGACCGGGGAATACGAGGACGGTAAGCTGGGCGAGATTTTTGTCGATATGCACAAAGAGGGCGCGGCGTTCCGAAGCCTCATGAACTGCTTTGCCATCGCCATTTCCCTGGGTCTGCAGCACGGCGTTCCCCTGGAAGAGTTTGCAGACAAGTTTGTGTTCACCCGGTTCGAGCCCAACGGAATCGTTACGGGGAACGAAAAGATCACTATGGCGACATCCACCATCGATTATATTTTCCGGGAACTGGCGATCACCTACCTCGGCCGTTACGATCTGGCCCAAGTCACCCCCGACGACCTCCGGGGAGATGCCATCGGTCCCTCGGGGAAGGATCCGGAAGATCAAAACCCTTCCCCGGAGGAAAAAAAGCAGGACCCCGGTTCAGATCCGGCGCGGCCAGAGGCCAACGGAAACGGCAGCCACCGGAAAGTTAAAACCGCGGGGGAGACGTCCCCGTTTCGTAACGGGGGTTCAACCGGGGTGCAGAAGAACGGTTCCAGAGTGTTGACAACGGTAACGGCCCTGCGTCCGGCCTCCACGGTAACCGCCCAGGCCACCGTGGCCCGGTTGAAGGGATTCGAGGGCGACCCCTGCAACGAATGTGGTCAACTCACCCTGGTTCGAAATGGAACCTGCCTGAAATGCGTGACCTGTGGGGCCACCTCCGGGTGTTCCTGAAAATTCGGCAAACGGATCGGGTAGGAGGCGGAGTTACCCCCACCGTCCTCCCACACCACCGGGCATA
>JBHHVU010000063.1:0-17439 GCA_046754465.1 Nitrospinaceae bacterium
TGAAAAGAAAAAGAGAACGCGGGATTTGGGAACTGTATCAAGATGACCCTGAAAGAGCGGATGCCGATATTTGGGGAAGACAAGCGGGGCGAATTTCCCGGCGGGGATTTATCAGGAAGGGGGGATTGGCGGCCATGAGTCTAGCGCTGGGCGCGGCCATTCCTTTTTCCCGTCACATGCCCTCCGGCCTTATTCCCGCCGCCTGGGCGGATTCGGAAGAGGAATTCGTGATTGAAGGGAAGGATGGGTTGCGGGTGCTGAATGACCGTCCCGTCAATGCCGAAACCCCTCCCCACCTGTTGAATGATGAAATCACCCCGGTCTCCCGGTATTTTGTGCGTAACAACGGCCTCGTTCCTCCCTCGGGCTACGGGGGAGACGCCTCGGACTGGTCACTGACTCTCAACGGAGAGGTGCATCAACCGAGGACATTCAACCTGGAGCAGTTGCAACGATTCAAGCATTACACCTACGCCCTCCAGGTCGAGTGCGGGGGGAACGGCCGCGCGGGGTTTCGTCCGCCCGCCAAGGGCAATCAGTGGACCTTCGGCGCCATCGCCTGCGCGTCCTACACCGGGGTCCGGATGAAGGATGTGTTGCGGGCGGCGGGACTCAAGGATTCGGCCATCTACACCGGATATTATGGCAGGGATATCCATTTGAGCGGCGATCCGAACCGGGTGGTGATTTCACGCGGGACCCCCATCTCCAAGGCGATGGAAGATCATACCCTGATCGCCTGGGCCATGAACGGCAAGCCCCTGCATCCCATGCACGGTTTTCCGGTGCGGGTGGTGACGCCCGGTTGGCCGGGTTCCACGTCCATAAAATGGCTGAAGCGGATTTTTGTCCGCGACCGGGTGCACGATGGACCGAAAATGACGGGTTATGCGTACCGTGTTCCCAAATATCATGTTCCCCCGGGCGCCCATGTGCCGGAAAAGGACATGAAGATCATTGAATCCCTGCCCGTGAAATCACTCATTACCCGTCCGCGAACCCGGTCCCGCCTCGCGTTGGGAAATCCCCTCGAAATAGGCGGCCATGCCTGGGCCGGGGACAGGGAAGTTCGGCGGATGGACGTGTCCTATGATTTCGGCGCCACCTGGATTCCGGCCGAATTGAAACCCCCGGTGAATCCCTATGCCTGGCAGCACTGGCGAGTGACCCTGAACTTTCCCTTAAAGGGATATTACGAAGTCTGGGCTCGGGCCACGGACAGCGCTGGGGTCATGCAGCCGATGGTGGTTCCCGGGTGGAACCCAAAAGGTTATCTCAACAATGCCATGCACCGCATCGCGGTGACGGTGACTTGAACCTGTTTCCCAAGGTGAGATGAAGTCCATGAAATTTTTCACGCCTCGGAAAAACGGTATCCAGGAAGGTAAAGGAATGTCCCGGATTTCACGGACTGGCTTGATCCTTTGCGGCACATTTTTCGCCGCGAGTGTTTTCGCCCAGGATGTTTCGGAGAAGGAACTCCCGGCCGGGGAAGGCCGGCAATTGGTGGAGGAGACCTGCACCGCCTGCCATTCCGCGAGAATCATCCTGCAAAACCGGATGACCCGGAAACGATGGGATGAGACCCTCACTTGGATGCAGGAAAAACAGGGGTTGCCGGAATTGAAACCGGGTGTGAGAAAACAAATCCTCGACTATCTGGCCAAGCACCAGGGGATGGAGGGAAAATCCGGCCCGGCGCGAAAGGGGATGTATGATTACGACTATCCCCCCAACCCGTTATAATCCTGGCCGGCCGGGGTTGGATTGATAAATGAGCAAGCTTCCGTTATCCGCCAGACTGGGGGGAGGGTTTATTCTTGTGGTGTCCCTTGCCGCGGTGTTTGCCCCCTGGGTGGCTCCCTATTCCTACGAAACACAAGATACCCTGAACACCCTGGCTTCGCCCAACGGTCAGTATTGGTTTGGGACCGACCGTTTGGGAAGGGACCTGTTTTCGAGGGTGATCTATGGAGCACGGGTGTCCCTGTTTATTGGCGTGGCAACCACCCTGGTGGCGATCCTCATAGGGACGGTGTACGGGGCGGTGTCGGGATATGCCGGTGGCAGGACGGATAATCTTCTCATGCGCATCGTCGATGTGGTTTTTGCGCTCCCGGATCTTTTGATGATCATTCTCCTCATGGTGGTCATGGGAAGGGGAGTGGCGGGGATCTTTATCGCGTTGACCCTGGTGAGTTGGGTCACCGTGGCCCGGCTGGTCCGGGGGGAGGTGCTGCGGATCAAGGAATACACTTATGTGGAGGCCGCCCGGGCTCTGGGTGCCGGTCATTTACGTATCCTGCTTCGGGAGATTTTGCCCAATATCACCGGTCTTTTGGTCGTCACCTTGAGTTTCCGCATCCCCGTGGCGATCCTCGCGGAATCGACCCTCAGTTTTATCGGACTGGGAATCGCGCCCCCTTTCAGCAGTTGGGGAACCCTTGCCAACGACGGCTGGACCGCCATCAAGTTTTATCCTCACCTGATTTTGTTTCCTTCCCTGGCGATTTTTTTTACCATTCTTTCTTTCAATTTCCTGGGGGAGGGATTGCGGGATGTGCTCGACCCGAAAAACTGACCGGGAATTCCCGGGGGAGGGTGTCCACATTCAAGAATCCCAGGATAATTTGCTTTCATCCATTTTTTGGGTGGGATAGAATATAGAGAAAGGGGTATTTTTTGCGGTTCCCCGCAACGGATATTTTTTATAACTAATTGATATTAGTGAAAAAATGCTTATCCCAAAATATCGAATTGACAAGGTGAAAAAATAGTTATAGATTGTGCTTCTTTTGCGACCTGTCCGGGATTTTTGGGGATAAATAATGAGAGTTTCCCATGAGTCAAATTAAGAATGATTTAATTTCCGAGATTATACGTGTCTCCCAGACCAACCTATTAGGAAAAAAGCGGTCGGAAGAAAAAGATAATGAGGAAAAAAGTGTGCTGGAGTGGATCAGGAATAATGCCGCGAATTACCGGGAAAGTTTCATGAACCGGTTGGACACGTTTTCCGCCACCGAACTGGGGGAAATTTTAAATAAGCTGACCCGGTCGGGAAAGGACCTAAGCCAAATCCTGGAGGGCCCTTCCGGATCGGCACGAAATTCGAGTCATCCCGTCAAGGGTTGATGAGTCTGGATCAACAGGAAATCATTGATGGCAGAAGGCGAGTCCTCAAGCGGACAACCAAAAACCACTTCCGGCTCGGGTGAAGCTTCCGCCGGGGTATCCACCGGCGACGCAAAATCTCCCGCCGCCAAGGCGGCGGCTGCCAGAGCCAAGGCCGCCGCGAAAGCCAAGGAAGGTCCTCCCAAAAAACCGTTGGCCGATAACGGCGATGGCACCATCACCGATCCCAATTCCGGGTTGATGTGGAAAAAGAGCGATGCCTGGATCGATACTCAAAGATTTTATACCTGGCAAGACCACAAAGAATACATCGACAAGATCAACAAGGAAAAGTTTGCCGGTTATGATGATTGGCGCCTGCCCAGCAAGGCCGAGGCCATGACCATTTTCGACAAGTCCAAGGAATGCCTGGATAAGAACGGGACGCCGTTTTTCATTGATCCCATTTTCGAGGCGGGAGGGGCCAGCAATACCTGGATCAGCGAATGCTCGGATGAAAAAATCATTCGTTTTGATTTCAAGGTTGGCGTCGATACCTCCTACCCCACCCAGGATATCTGGGGATCGATGCGCCTTGTCCGAAAACCGGATTAATCGCTGTCTTTCCTGTCCTCCCGCAGCCACTTCCGCAAGACCCGGCTCGCCCCCTTGGGATCTTTCCTGATCCATTTCGCAACTCGTTCATGAAAGACATCCGGCTGGGGAATTATTTTGAGTTTGTCACGGGCCGGGGGACCGCCTTCCGCAAGATGGGTTTTCTTTTTGGGGCGATGGGAGAATGCCGTCCGAAAAATAAGGCCGGCAATGAGGAAACTGAATAAGATGAGGGGGGATTCAATCAAGGCGATCCATTGTTATCGATCATGAATTTAACGATAAAATCACCGCGCTTTTTGCCCCAGAGAATGGCGGCTCCCTCATTGGGAATACGGACTTCCTCCCCGGTCAGGGTGCCTTCCTCCACCTGAATGGTTTTCACCGAATTCAATGTTTTCACTTCCAGCGGACCGCCCTGGTCGGCGAGTTCCTGGGAGATGAAGATTTCCGCGTAAATATCGTTTTTGTCCCGTTTGAAGGCAGGATGCGGCTGGGTGCAGACCTTGAGAAACAAGTCCCCCGGTGGTCCGCCGTTGCGTCCTTCCGCACCTTCGTTTTGAAACCGCAGAGTGTACTGGTCGGCCACGCCCGGAGGGATGGTCACGTTCAAAGTCACCCATTGGACCACAAGGCGTTTGCCCTTGCAGGTGGCGCATTCCGCCGATTCTCGCGCGTCCGTACCCGCGCAATCGGGGCACTGAACATATTTTTCGTAGGTGTAGGGAATGGTTCCGCCCAGGGCCACGGTAATCAGGGGCAGGTCGATCATGAACTGCAGGTCAAACCCGCGGGTTGGAAGATTGGGATCGTATTCCTGCTCTTGCGGGTGCGGGCGCCGGTTGAAATCTTCCTGGTACCGGGTCCGGGATTCCTGATACCCGAATCCGGAGCCGGGTGGAGCCCAGCCGGTCGAGCCGCCGGGGCGGCTTTGCGTTCTTTGCGTGCGGGATCGTTGGCGGTCGTATTCGGACCGCTTCTTTTTATCGCTTAAAATCTGGTAGGCGGTGGAAAGGATTTTGAAATTGTTCTCGGCCTTTTTGCTGCCGTTATTAACGTCGGGATGATGTTTTTTGGCCAGTTCCCGGTAGCGTTTTTTGATTTCCCACGCGGTGGCCGTTTTTTCAACGCCCAGGATTTTGTAATAGTTTCTTTGGGTCATTTTCGCCAAGATTCGCAAACCCGCGAAAACCGCGGGATATTTTCATGGATGTCCGGTTTTAAATATTCTATCCCTTATTCAGGACTGCTTCAAGCCGGGAGGGGGGAGGGGATGAAATTGGCCCTGGCATTCCAACGATCCAAAAGGTGTATAATTACATATGAACCCTAGGGATTCCTTTCCGGTTTCCTTGAATAAAGGCCCCCTTCTGAAAGGCGGTGGTTTCCATTCGAATCATTATCAGTTTGCTGATTTTCGCTTGCGCCGGCTGCGCGCATCCTATCTCCGAGGCCATGCGGCAAGGTCTCGACCCGAGTGTCAGTCTTTCCGGACTGTTCGAATCCCCGGAAACCTATAAGGGAAAGCGGGTTATGCTGGGAGGGGTTATCACGGAAACAAGAAATCTTCCCCAAAGAACGGAAATCGAAGTCGTCCAGAAAAATCTCGATTCCTACGGATATGTGGAATCGGGGGACAAGACGATAGGCAGGTTCATCTTCAGTCAGCCGGGATACCTGGAATCGGAAGTGTATTCCAAGGGAAGAACTATCGTGGGGGCGGGAAAGGTTTTGGGAGGTAAAAAGGGTAAAATCGGCGAGCGAGACTATCTTTTCCCCTTGATCGAGGCGGAAGAGATCCATTTATGGGAAAATTACAAGGATTATTACTATTATGACCCCTATTATCTGTATTACCCCTTTTCTCCCTATTATTACCCTTATGGCTTCCGTGCATTCGGGCATCACTATTAACACTGATCCGGATTCTTGTTTTTCCCGGGTCTGGTGATTTTCTCGTTTTATCGGGGGAGGCGGATTTTCACCAGGGGAGGTATTCATGGCAATGCCCCGATGGTTTTACTTGCTCCTGGGCGCGGTCTTTCTGTTTTCAGGCTGCGCCCCGGTTTTATCGCAAAGGGTCCTGGACGAAAGCACCGAGAATGTTCCCTTTTGGGATTTGCAGCGACATACCGAAAACTATATTGGAAAATCGGTCCTGCTTGGGGGAACGGTCATCCAGGTCGGTCAAGATGCGTCGGGAAGCTGGGTGGAGGTGCTTCAAAGGCCCCTGGGTTACCGGTTGGAACCTCAAATCGACGACCGGCCGGGAGGACGATTTCTGCTTTTGAGCGATGGGGTCCTGGAGGAAGAGATTTTTTCGAAGGGACGAAAAATCACCGTTGCGGGGATCGTCCAGGGAAAAGAGACCCGTCCGTTGGACCAGACCACCTACGATTACCCGCTGTTGAAAATCCGTGAATATCACCTGTGGCCGAAAGGAAATTATCCATCCCGGCCCCGGGTTTTTTTCAGTTTGGGGCTGTTTCATTCCTTTTGAATCCGATTGGGTCTGTTCTCTAAAATCCAGGGGACGGACCTGAAAAGAGGCCAATCCGTTCCGGCCGGGTTTTATGGGAGGGAAAGGGTCACTTCTCCGGAGTCAAATACCTGTTCCCGGCCGTCATCGGTCAGGACCTTCAACCGGCCCAGGGAGTCGAGTCCCACTGCCGTGCCCCCAGTGCTAGAGGACCCCTGGGTGAGCAGAATGTGTTTTCCAAACATGTCGGAATGATCCGCCCATTTTTTGATCACTTGCTGTTCACCGCCTAAAAGGTAGGCTTCGTATTCCTGGTCTAGATGATTGAGAACCGAAAGGATCAGGGCCAGGCGGTCGACCGGTTCCCCGTTTTCGATTTTCAGGGAGGTAGCGGTATTTCTCAGGTCCTCGGGAAACTGGGAGGGTCCGTGATTGACATTGATTCCGATCCCCATCACGATTCCCCCCTTATTCTCCTCCGGGGGACAATATTCGCACAGCACCCCGCAAAGTTTTTTTCCCTTTAATAATATATCGTTGGGCCACTTGAGCCGGGCCGGGGTCCGGCTGAACGCGTTGACCGCCGACACGGCGGCGACCCCCGCCAATAAGGTCAATTGAGGGATGTGATCGGGGCTGATCCGGGGTTTCAGGATAACGGACAAATAAATGCCCACCTCCGGAACCGAAATCCAGGACCTTTTCAGACGTCCCTTACCCCGGCTTTGTGAGTTGGCGATAATGACCAAACCGTCGTGGGCGTCTTTTTCAAGGTAACGTTTGGCCACATCGTTCGTGGAATCCACCTCATCCATTACAATAACTTCGGACCCAATGAGGATGGTTTGCAAATTATTTTTGATGGTTTCGCGATTCATTTTGATACAGAGGATGGCGATGCGGTCCGGGTGTTTTTAAATGGGCGCATGTAGGGTTTAAAAATTGATTTTAAATAAAAAATTTAAAAAATTCATTGAATTGTTAGAGAAATATTGATAAAAAACAAAGTCTGAAAAAAAGGTTCATACCTTAATTTCAACATTCCCACCTATTTGCAAGGAGAGGACTGGATGAGAAAAGTGGCAGGTTTATTAATTTTATTGTTTATCATTGTGGTTTTCACCGCAGGTTGCCCGGAACAAAAATTCCCTGAAGGGCAGCAGGCAAAGCCGGACAACGTTGAAGAAAAGAAATAATAGGCTTGTCTGAGAGGACGATTCCCCGCCTCCACGAGGAGGCGGAAAAGCCTTCCACGAATTTTTCAAGATTGATGATTGCCCAACGGGGCTCTCTCAAAATCCGGCGGGTTAATTGCGGCCATCTGCCGATGGGGAATGAGAGCCGTCCCGATGGCCCCGCCTGCCTCCTCCGCGAATTTTACCTCCCTCCCGTTCAAATTATAGCCTAACTTCTTGACAATTTTTCCGGTAACAATGATAAAATGTGTTCCATTCTCCATATCATAACCCGATAGCTTCCATGGTCTCCCGGGTGTCCGGTGGATAATGAGTCGGGGCCAATTTCATCGCGTACCCTGGTATTTCAGGATGTCCATGAATGGAAGGCTGCATTTATTATTAATCGTTTCTAATTTTTCAGGAGTGTATAAAACCCATGGAACAACGGCCGGTGACGGTGGAGGAGGTCCGGGATGCCCAGGAAAACCTCAAAAAAGGGATTTCCCAACATGAAAATAAGGATTTTAAGGAAGCCATAGAATCCTTTAAAAAATCCGCGTCGATTTATCCCTTCGACGAGCAACACCTGGAGCAACTCCAAAAAAAATTAAAAGGCGGAAATTACAAAAAACAACATGAAAGCATTGCCTACATGGGGTGCGCGGCCGTTCACCTCAATCAGTTGATCCAGCAATTGGACAATGACCAGAAAGCCCGGGTCCCCGTGGACCAACAATTGAGCGAGGTTTTCAAGGACTGGTAGGGGGGGGCACCCGCCAGGCCACGCCCGGGAGGGGATGGGTCATGGCATCATCGCCAGCTCACCTTGGTCCGCCATATAAAGAACGCCCAATCGCGTGCGGATGTACTCCGCCGGGAAATGGGTCAAAGCTTGGTTGGTTTTCATCCTTGTTGGATCCTATAACACGGAGCAAACGGGGGTGGCTCCCGCCACTCGAAAGGTGAAAAAACGTGGAAAAGGAATTACTCCATAACGTTTTGAGAGCGGAGATCAAAGACAGGAAAATTCCCATCAGCCTGGGGAAAACCTGCCCGGTGAAATGCACCTTCTGCTATGAGAAAGGGCATGATATTTACCGCAAGGTGTTTGACATTCCTCGCACCACCCAGGAAGACTGGGAATTTATTTTTAACGAAATTCAAAAGGTTCCGTCCTACGACGGGGAGTCGTGGGTTCTGGGTGGAAACGAATATATGGAGTGGACAGACCTGCCGTTGCACCCCAAATCCATGGACTGGATGGAAGAGTTCCTGGAAAAAACCGATAAAAATATTACCTTTTTTACTGTGGGTTATGTCAATCCCGAACGAATCAACCGGCTGGCGGAGAAATATCCCGGAAGGGTCAATTTTGAATTGTCGGTCATTACCCTTGGGGAAGTGCGCAAAAAGCTGATGCCCAATGGTCCCACCCCGGCTCAGGTGCTCAAGATTCTTGACGGGCCGGCCGTCACCTCCGCAAATTTCTATGCCCTGGGACCGGGCACCATGTCCGAGGATGCCCGCAAGATTTCCAAAATCAATAAAAAATGCCTTTTGTGGATGGGGTGTCTCACCCCCTTGAAGTATATCGATCCCCAGACCACGGCATTGATGCGTTACGGGAAAAAATTCCTTCCCGAAGAAGCCAGGAAAGTTTACGATTTGAACCTGGAAAACGTCACCATGATTCACACCGAATCGGATATCACTGCCTTTTTAAACCGAAAGAAAATCATCAAAGTCTTTGATGCCTGCGAATTGGAAAAAAAGGATACCGTGGTGATGGCGGGCAATGTCTATAAAATTCTCATGATGTTCCGCCGCCACCGGGCGCGGTTTCTTTATGTTCCCAACGACACCCTCGGTGGCGATTCAGACTGCACCACCTTGCTTACCTTCAGCGATATCGCCAAAAGATTAACCTATGAGAGGCGGGTGTTCCTCCCCAAAGTCATCATGGAAAAAGCCTCCGACGATGAACGGGATATTTCGGGGGCATCTTTTGATGATTTCAAGGCCCGGTTTCCCCGCTGCACCTTCAAGGTCCTGAATAAAATCAACTCGAACCTGTCGAACAGGAAATTATATGAAAAAGGCTATTTGAAAAATTACGTGGAAGGTTATCTGCAAAATCCCCTCTCAAAAAATTTCGAAGCAATGTCCCTGCCCAACGGGTGTTAAGCGGCAACCATAGAAAGTGAATCGTGAAAAGGAGTTGGCATGCTGTACCGGTTGAAGGTCGTGTTTGTGGATAATCAGGAACTGGAGTTGCAAAATACGGAAAAGCACGGATTCAGCGACGATCTGGAATTGTTTGAGATAACCACTTTGGAAGATATCATCGTCGTTCCCCTCAAGCAGATCAAATACATTTCCTGCGACGCTAAGATTTTCAAGAAATAAGCTGGAGGTGGGCTCCCATCAACGGATGATGAAAGAGAATCGTTCCGGGGCCGGAACACTTCCAGAAAAACCCCGTGCGGGTGGGCCGTTGGTCTGTTCCAATCCAAGGGATGGAACCCATGAGGTAAAAGAAGAGGGCGGGTTTATATTTACGGATCTCCGCAAGCCGACGCAAAAATCATAGTCTGATTCCTGCCTTTTTCATCCATTTCTTCTCGTCGAAAACTCCCTGGAAAAATTTTTCGAAAAGAACTTCGTTGCGGGTTAAATTTTTGCCATCGATTTTGTCGTGGGTGGTGTCAGAGGGCTCCGGGTCTCCCCCGGAAACTTGGGACGGAGATTCGCCGTCGACCGGTTCCAATTTAAAGGAATCGTCCCTGGAAAAAACCAACTCGGAAAGTTCTTCAAGACTGAGGATGAGATTAAGGACGGCCAGATTATTGATCAGATCCTTCGATTTAAAATGCATCAATACTTTCTTGACTTCCTCCGAGGATACGATCGCTTTCATGATCGCTTCATTGAGTTGTTCATATTCTTTATCCAGGTACGATTCGAATGGATCCATGTCAGCCTTCTCCTCCAGAAAAATTGATCGGCGCTTTTATATCTATCGGAAAACTTTAAAATTAACTTTATGGGAGCAAGAGTTGTGCCAAGGCGGAGCGCACTGGCCCTGACTAAGTAAATCGTTTGAAATCAATGAATTATGCTATTTTGCCGGGAAGGGGGAGTCAACCGGTTGGTGGTGTTTTTCCTCAAAGCCCGTGAAATGTGTCAAAATCCCAACAGGAGTGCGTGGAAATCGAGTCCCTCAATAGAAAATTGTTTTTATTGATTAAATCCGGGTTTGGCCGGGGTCCGGGAGGACAGAAGTTCCGGTGCCGCGGCGTGGAGTCCCGCGAAACCGCGATTCCACCGGTTGATGGTCCCAAGCGGTCTGTGCTACTCTTGTTGAGTTTGGCCTGAAACTAGGAACCTTTCCGTTGTTTGGAAGGCGCCATTATTATTATTCCAAATCCCTTTTCTCCCTCATGTCTTTTCCCGTTCACAGATCCAGGAGATTGCGGAAGCACCCCGCCATATTAAGGATGGTGCGGGAGACCCGTCTGTCCATTGACGAACTCATCGAACCTCTGTTTGTGTGCGAGGGCAAGGGGGTTCGTCAGCAAATTTCCTCCATGCCTGGCGTTTACCGGTGTTCCATCGATACCCTCCTTAAAGAGGTGCGGGAGAGTCATGAGTTGGGCATTCCCGCCGTGATCCTGTTTGGCATCCCGGGCAAAAAAGACGCACGGGGCTCGGAAGCCTATAATCCGGATGGAATCGTCCAGCGCGCTATTCGTGAAATCAAGTCCGCCGTTCCGGATATGGTGGTCATTACCGATGTCTGTATAGACGAATACACCGACCACGGGCATTGCGGCCTGGTGGAGGGGGGGCGGATTCTGAACGATCCCACCCTGGAGTTGTTGTCAAAAATGGCGCACACGCATGCCGAGGCTGGGGCCGATATCGTCGCCCCCTCGGATATGATGGACGGGCGGGTGCAGGCGATCCGCAAAACGCTGGATGCCACCGGCCATGAAGAGACCATCATCCTTTCCTATGCCGCGAAATATGCGTCGGCTTTTTATGGACCCTTCCGGGAAGCGGCCGATTCTTCCCCCAAGTTTGGAGACCGCCGGTCGTACCAGATGGATCCCGGCAACAGCGACGAGGGCCTCCGCGAAGTCCTGCAGGATATTGAAGAGGGGGCGGATATTGTGATGGTCAAACCCGCGTTGCCTTACCTGGACATCATTCACCGGGTGCGCCAGGAGGTGCGCGTCCCCGTAGCCGCGTATAATGTGAGCGGGGAATATTCCATGGTAAAGGCCGCCGGGGAACGGCAATGGCTGGATGGTGGCCGCGCCATGATGGAAATCCTGCTCAGCATCAAACGGGCGGGGGCGCAAATGATCCTGACCTATTTTGCCAAGGAAGCGGCCCGGTTCCTCCGCCGGAATTAAAGACTTGACCCGAGGGGGAACACGGGGTGTGCGGCCATTGCGAGCCCGGTTCCGCGGCCTGGGAGGATGGACCGCCTGATAGGCCCTGCCCGGTCTTTTCCATCGAATGGACGGGACGGGCGGAGTTGTTGGCCTGATGAATAACGGTTTGAAAATGAAAGTTCCCTGTGTTTATAATACCTAAAAGGGAATTCTATAGAATAAGGAGATGGTTTGATGTCAATATTGGCTAAAAACCTGAGGACGATCCGCAAGGAATTGCTTTGTACGCAGTCGATGATGGCGGACATCCTGAAGGTGGGGTTTCGAACCTATGTGAGATATGAAGCCGGTGAACGGGATGCGCCCGTTTCCGTATTGGTCAAAATCGCCAAATTGGGAAATCTTTCCCTGGAACATCTGCTGACGAAAGAAGTGAATAAAAATTTCATCGCGCCGTTAAAGGCCTTTTCAAAAAATCCTGTTCCCCCGGACGTCCGGATCGTGAATTTTCGCGCCGGACACGTTTTGTTCAAGAAACCCTCCCGGCAGGAGCTTTTGACGTTGGACGACGCGGAAAGAAAGCTGGTATCCCTCTACAGAAAAATGGATGCCGGTCTGCAAAAGAAATGCCTGGACAACCTGGGTAAGGCCTTGAAGGATGGCAGGAACCGAAGCAAGGGCACCCATAAAGTGAAGAAAAAAACCGTCAAGAAGTCCCCAACCTCCACCCGGCCCAAAACCCAGGTGAAGACCAGGAAAACCGCCTCCCCCAAAGCCGGGAAAAAGGGGAAACCCGGACGCAAAAAGTTGGACCGCAAACTTCTCAAGGAAAAAATCGATAAGTTGAAAATCATTACGGGGTCGGTCAACAAAATTACCGTGAGATAATGGGCAGTGAAATCCGCCGGCGTTAGAAAGCCACGGCACGGGATTATTTTTCTCGCCGTTTTTCTGGGAATGACTCTCCTGGAATTCTACGGAAGTATATTCGAACGCGGGATGGGCCATTATTTGAAATGGCAAAATCATAAACGGCCCCAGTTGGGCCGTCTCTGGGAACGGGACCGCCAGGCCATCGTCGCGCAGGCAAAAATTCAATCCCTCCGCTCCGTCCAGGATTCACAGGAGGAATCCGCGAAATCCATTCGATCCTTCAAGCAGATGTTCGAGTCGGTGGAACCCGCCTTTCCTCTCGTTGTTTCCCGCGGGAAGTTTCTCGAGTTGTATTATGATTTTCCCGGACAATGGTCCGAGCGCATCATCTCTCCCTACGAGTTGATTCAGATCGACGCGGAGAACAACTGGGCCCAGGTCCTGTTGAAGCGGTTTGGCCCCTGGATCACCATACGGTTCATGGACCCCGAGGGCCACCCCCTCCGGGAACTTTACTTGTCCGCGGAAACCTTGTTTGAATTGCAGTCCACGCGGACCATCAAGCGGGGACGGCTCGAGGAGATGAATTTCCGGGCCGGCCGCATTTTCCCGGTTCACCAGTTTCTTTCCATTTTAAAGACGCTGGATCCCCAAACGCAAAAAGCGGTTTTCCCGGAACCCCGCTGGTTTCTGGGAAAGGATTACCATGTGACGCGGGTCGGGGTATCCGACGAGCTGTCCGGAATCGCCGGCCGGCAAAACATGGTCTTTGGGATCGAGTACGATACCGATTATTACACCGGAGTTTTGCTCATCCCCGTGCCGCTGGAAATCGCGTACAACCTGCTGTCTCAGATCGAAAAAACGGATGGAGAAAATTCGACCGGAAATTTAACCTCCCTGGATGCGCCTTCCGGAGATCGCTTTTGATCCGCCCCCTGGCCGAAAAATTGATTTTTGTTTTTTATGGAATACTCCTGATCGCAGTTCTTTCCGCGGTGGGAATGTATTTCGTCCTCGTCCAGGACCTCCCACAACTCCCCGATAATCTGGAAAAAATCAACCTCAGCCTTCCCACGGAAATTTATTCTTCGGACGGGGAGAGAATCCGGATCCTGGGTGACCGGCATCCTGTGCCCTTTGAGGATATTTCTCCCCACTTTCTCAAAGCCATCATCGCCGTGGAAGACGCCAAGTTTTACAGCCATCATGGTTTGGATCACCTGGGCCTCCTTCGCGCGCTGGTCATCAACTTCCGTGCCAAACGGGTCATTCAGGGGGGCAGCACGATCACCCAGCAGTTGTCCAAGAATTTATTTTTTTCATTCAAGCGCAACCTGATCCGGAAACTCAAGGAACTGCTGATTGCATTGCAACTGGAGGCGGCGTTCACCAAGGATCAAATCCTGGAAGCATATTGCAATCAGATATATTTCGGCAACGCCGCTTATGGCGTGGAGGAAGCGTCCCAGACATATTTTGGAAAACAGGCCCGGGACCTGACCCTGTTGCAGGCCGCCTTGCTGGCCGGTTTGCCCAATTCGCCCAACAACGCCAACCCCTTCAGCAATTACGACCGCGCCCTCAGCCGCGCGGGATATGTTCTGACGCGCATGGTCCGCGAGCGGTTCATCACCCCGGAGCAGAAACAGGAAGCGTGGGATTCCCCGCTCGGCCTGCTCACTCCCCGGGAAAAATCCGATCCTAACCTGTATTTCGTGAATTTTGTCATCGGCCAGCTCGAACAGGACTACGGCCGGGAGTTTGTGCATTTCGGCGGATTGAAGGTCTACACCACCCTGGACACCCGCTACCAGCGGTTTGCCCGCAAGGCCGCGTTGTCCCACCTCGAAGCCCTGGAGGAGGAAATGGTCCGGGGCGGGGATCAGGGTCCCCTGCAGGCGGCCCTGGTGGCGGTGGAAAACAAAAACGGCGCTGTTCGCGCCATGTTGGGAGGTAGGAATTATTCTCAAAGCCAGTTCAACCGCGCCATTTCCCATAACCGGTTGCCCGGGTCCTCCTTCAAACCCTTCGTTTACCTGACAGCCATGGAAGAGTTGGGATACACTCCCGCCACGGTCGTCAACGACTCCCCGTTTGTCGTGGAAATTCCAGGTTCGGACCCCTGGGAACCCAAAAATTTCGGGGGCATTTTCGCGGGAGATATCATCCTGAAAAAAGCTCTCATGAAATCCATCAATGTCATTTCGGCCAAGTTAATGGAGAAAGTGACTCCGCGGAAGGTCATCCAGACCGCCAGGAAGTTCGGGATCAAAAGTCCCCTGGGAAATAACCTCTCTCTCTCCCTGGGGACCTCCGGGGTCTCTCCCATGGAAATGGCCTCCGCTTTCAGTGTGATTGCCAATTTGGGGATATACAATGAACCTTACTATATCGAGAAGATCGAGGATTATCACGGCAACCGGCTTTATCAGCATTACTCCCAGGGGATCCAGCGGTTCTCCCAGAAACTGATGTACCAGTTGCTGGACATGATGAAAGGTGTGGTCGATGGCGGGACGGGACGCGTGGTGCGGAGGATGGGGTTTCTCCCCCCCGCCGCGGGAAAAACCGGCACCACCAATGATTATAAAGACGCCTGGTTCGACGGGTTCACCAAAGATCTTTCCGTTTCCGTTTGGGTGGGGTATGACGATAACCGGCCGATGACCAATCGTTCGGGCCGGGGGTTGACCGGCGGCCGGGCGGCGGCTCCCATCTGGGTCTTTTTCATGCAAAAAGCCCTCCAGGGAAAAAAGATCGTCAAATTCCCCGTGCCCACCGGAATCCGGTTGGTGACGGTAGATGTCCATACGGGCAAACTGCCGGATGAACGGTCTCTCGACGAAACCCTTCCCGTCGCCGTGAACGAGGAACTCAATCTCAACCCGCAACCCATTACAGAAACCGGGGACGAACCGCCCCAGGAGGCGGCCGCCGAAACGTTTTCTCTTCCTGACACCGATGATGCTTCAACCCCTTAAATATTTCCTGGTCCGAATCGGCATTTCCCTTTTCCTTTTACTGGGGTTCGGATTTTTCGTGCTGTATTTCATCCACGAAATCGCCTTGCCCCAGGTCGAGTTCGACGATGCCTCCATCCAGTGGGCTCTCTTGTTCATTTGCGTTTTTCTCGGATTTTCCGCTTACGGGCTGATCGGAGAGCAAAGATTCCATAACTCGTTTCACGTGTTGCGGGATATCCGTCCGGACAAAAATCCCGCCCCGATTATCCAACGATTCGAGTACCTGCTTTACCTGACCCATTCATCCTATTTCCTGCCGTCGAAGGGACGCCGTTTCCGGGAACAGGTGGTGGGGAAATACGCGGATTATCTTCTGTTGATGGGAAGGGAAGACTCTGCGGCCCTGAAAATCTACCTCAAAGCCTTTCTCCAGGACCCGAAGGACTCCCGATTCCGGGCTCCCTTGCTGACCCTGTTGCGCCAGGGCGGAGACTTGTCCGATAAGGAGATCGATCTGTTGCTTGTGATGCTGGCGGCGGAAAATTATCAGGACGATTTTATCACCGATCACCTGACCGAGGTGTTTCTTCAGCGGAAAAAGTTCACCGCCAGAACCGAATCCCTGTTCCTGAACGCTCTGCGGAGCGATTCGCCCAGGGGGGAGGAAATCATCCGTTTCGTGGTTCCTCCATTACTGGCTCACAACCGGACCGATCCCCATGCCCTCCAGTTTTACCTGCATGCCCTGCGTTATTCAATTCCTGGGGCGGAGCGGATGCGTGATATCCTGGCCCGCCGCTGGTGCGAGGGGATTCTTGAAGGCATCGATCCGGTTTTGCACGAGAAGTGCGGCCGGGTGTTCCATTCCCTGGAGCCCGGCCGCCAGGACCGAATCCGTGAAGCGGTGGAAAACAGCACCCTTGGGGGTAAATGGAAAAAGGTCCGTCTCTTTACCCGGGAAGATTCGCGCCAGCTCGAACACCTGAAGAGGGGACTGGGCATCGACCGGTCCCTATCCCGCCGTCTTGGGGAAGGGGTATTGGGGATCGTCCAACGTCTTGCGGATTGGGGGAGACGGGGAGTCCTCCAATCGATCGACGGGTTGATCGCCTTCACCCGTCTGCCGTTGCGGGTCAAGGCGATCACCCTTTCCGTCCTGTTCGTTTTTCTGTTGGCGGGACTCAGTTACAAAGGGTGGTATGAGCAAAAGTCCGGTCCGTCCGAATCCGGGTCACCTCCCGGCAAGGTCCAACTTCCCCCGCCTGCGTCCCAGATTCCCCAGGTGGCCAGGGTGCACACCATACAAGTCGCCGCGGTGACCTCATCCAGCCAGGCGAACAAAATGATCCGCCTTCTTAAAAGGAAGGGGGTGGACAGACTCTACATCGTCAAGTCACCCCGTCAGGCCGGGGGCAACTGGTACAAGATCCGGATAGGACGGTTCGAGGGCAAGGAGGAAGCCCTGCGGTTGGCCCATCGGTTGATTGAAAAGAAAACCATTAAAAACTACTTTGTGATTTCCATGCCCAGGGAGCCGGACCTGAAAAAATGAGAACATCCTCCCCCGCGGGACAGGCCTTGCTCGGCGGGAAGGGCCTTCCGCCGTTCATGGGGACGCGATCAGGGTTTTCACGATGTCCAGATAGACATTTTGTTCCGACTGGATGGTGAACCCCGCTTTTCGGACATTTTCCACCGTATTCCTGTCCAGGTGGGTTCCTTCCAGGGCGTTGGTGAACAAGGACATGAAACGGAGGCTCAAGCCATAGATGGGATTTTTACTCAGCACGTGTTCGAACATCAGTAATTTGCCG
>JBHHVU010000064.1:0-17420 GCA_046754465.1 Nitrospinaceae bacterium
GGATGCGGAAAATTTTCTTTCCCTGGACCGGTAAAGGGGTATTTCCAAGCGGAGGTGTTTATGTTAATCTATGAAAAACAATGCCTTACCACCACCCTTGGGTCCGGGCATAAATCTTACCCCTTGATAATTCGGGGTTACCGTGAAAATTCCAACCAACGGGGGAGGAAGGATCCCCGGTAGTTTTTGAAAATTTTTATATTTAGCTGAGGGCGAAGAACCATGTTCAGTAGACTCCAAGCCATCATACCCCTGGCACAAGATGGGGATCTGGTCGACCGTTGGATCAAAAAGATTTTTCCCTGGAAAAATGCGCCGTCAACCGAATTCGCCAGACCCGAAGACCGGAGGGAATTTTTCCGGCTCAACCTGGAGACTTTGCCCCCCCTCGACGCCACGTTGATTTTGAACAACGGAACACTGGTCAACATGTTCGTCCAGGATTTGAGCGCAAGCGGGCTGTGTTGCCGGATTGCGGATCCTGTTTCCATGGTGGAAGGCCAGTCCTTGACGGTGTTGTTCATTCTTCCCCTGGAAACCCCCGTGGTCATGAAAACGGAGTCCCTCCTCGTCGCCATGGGGGTATTGAGGCCGTCCACCGCTTTCCTTCTCCGCATCAAATTTTCCGACCATATGGATGAAAGCAACCGGGAACTGATCCACCGTTTCATCATCCAAAAGCAGTTTGAGATCATCCAGGACCGAATCAGGTAGGGAGGTCTTGGTAAAACATCCCTGGGCGGGAATTAAACGGCAAACAGTGCATCGATGAAGGCCTGTGGATCGAATTCCTGCAAATCCTCCGCTTTTTCACCGATTCCTATATATGCGACGGGCAGTTTCAACTCGCGGGTGATGTTGAGAAGAACCCCGCCCTTGCTGGTACCGTCGAGTTTGGTCATGACCAGTCCATCGATTTCCAGGGCGTCGTGAAATAATTTTGCCTGGGAGACGCTGTTCTGACCAAGCGTCGCGTCCAGAATGAGGAGGGTTTCATGAGGCGCCCCGGGCAAAACCTTACCGATCACCCGTTTGATCTTTTTCAGTTCTTCCATCAGATTGGTGTTGGTCTGCAACCGCCCGGCGGTATCGATCAGAACCACATCCATCTTTCGGGCCACCGCCGCCTGGACGGCATCGTAGGCCACCGCGGAAGGATCGGCCCCGCTTTTTTGGTGGATGCAGGGCACCCCCACCCTCTCCGCCCAAACCAGCATCTGGTCGATGGCGGCGGCACGAAAGGTATCACCCGCCCCGAGAAGAACCTTTTTCCCCTCATCCTTCCATTTTTTCGTCAGTTTGCCGATGGTGGTGGTCTTTCCCGATCCGTTGACCCCGATCACCAGCACCACATGGGGTGTTTCCCTTAAGGGGGACCGGGAAACAAAGTTTTCTTCCAGTATCCGCACCATCAGGGCCTTCAAATACCCTTCCACCTCTTCTTTTTCACGGAGCCGCGACCGCGCGACCTCTTGTTTCAATTCATCGAGGATAAACTGTGCCGTGGATATTCCCACATCGGCGGTGATCAGGACTTCCTCCAACTTATCGAAGAGTTCGGGCCCCAATTTGGCCTTGCCGTGAATGATCTGGCCGATCCCTCCCGCGAGCGAACCGCGGGTCTTAGCGAGGCCCAATTTGAGACGGGAAAAAAAACCCGGTTTTTTCTCCTTTTCGGCGGTCTCCTGGTTTTCAGAATCGCTCATCGAAATATCACTCCCCAATGCGTGGCCCTGGCGGACATTTTTCCCCGTACTCCCAGGAACCCCTCACCAAAGGCTTTAAAATGAATCAAGTATCTTCACAAGTCGGCGCCAGGTTGTCAAGTTGAATCCCGGAACGGGGGGTCCCCACCCCATCCCTCCCGTTAAAGTTTCCATGGATTTGAACCGTTACAGGATTAGACTCGTTTTTCCATTGGACGCGGCGGCGGCACCATGAATCGTGGGGACCCGCACGGTTCCATGCGAGTCCATTGGCCAAAAAGTTAACCGGACTTCGATCTCTGGATCAGGCTTAACAATAAATCCGGGATCGTGGGGTCCGTAACGGCAAAAATTCAAAACCATCAAATTCGTGACAACCCCTGATCGAGGACATCGATGAAAGTCGCTGTATGTAATTCAGTCGGCATCGACGCCGGTGGCTACGCAATGATCCACTCGCCCAGCCGGTGGACCAACAGCACCAAGGACCTGAATATTTTCACCTATTATCCCTGGCAGCTGGCCTATTGTTCCTCCATCCTGAAACGGGATACGGACCATGAGGTGCGGTTCTTCGACGGCTGCCTCGACAAACTGGACCATCAGGCGTTTGTGGATAAAATATCCGCGTTCGAGCCGGATTACCTGATCATGGACTGCGCCACACGCACCATCGAGGCTGACAGCCGGTTCGCCCGCGAGGTGAAACGGCGATTCGGAACGAAGCTGATCTTTTGCGGACCACATCCCACCACGTTTCCGGAAGAGGTGAGCGAATACGCCGATTACGTGATCCTGCGCGAGTACGAATTGCCGGTGCGCGATATTCTCCAGGGCAAGGATCCCGACCGCATCCCCGGATTGTACCCCAACACCCGGCTCCGACCACCTCTGGACGTGAACAACCTCCCCTTCCCGGAGGATGACGACGTTTCAAGGTTGGACTACGGCATCCCGGGCGAACCGTCCAGCGAATACCTGGAGATCCAGGCCTACGCCTCGCGGGGGTGTCCGCTGTCCTGCTCATTTTGCGTCTGTGGAAATATCTCCTACGCGAGGCCCAACTGGCGGCCCAGAAACCCCGAAAATGTGGTCCGTGAATTACAGACCCTACGGGCGAAATATCCCCAGTTGGAGGGCATCTTTTTCGATGAGGAAGTCCACAATGGGAGCAAGAAGTATATCCTGGAACTGACCCGGGCGTTTCGTGAAAACGGCCTGGCCGATCTGAAATACGACGTCATGTGCGGGCAGTGGCCCATGGACGAGGAGGTCCTCGACGCGATGAAAAGCGCGGGCTATTACATGGTCCGCCTGGGAATCGAGACCGCGGGGGAACCCGCCGCCCGGGGCATGGAACTGATGAAAAAGTTCAACATTCCCAAGCTCAAGCGATTGATGGAACACGGCACCCGCATCGGCCTCAAATTTTACGGCACCTTCACCTTCGGCGGGGAAGGGTCCACCGACTCATGCGACAAGAAAACCATCGCCCTCATTCAGGAATTGATCGACCGCGATTTGCTGTGGCGGTTCCAGCTTTCTATCAGCACCCCGCAACCGGGAACCCCGTTCTTCAACCGGATGCAGGCCCAGGGTTTCCTCGGGGAAAGAGATTGGAAACGTTTTGACGGGGGCAACCACTGTGTGGTGAACCGGCCCGAATACCCCGCCGAACAGGTCATGGCAAACTTTCGCGAAGCGGAGAAGCTGTACGAGATGGCGTTCAACAAACGCTACTCGCAGACCGCCAAGGATAACTTCAAGTCGATCCGAATCGATTCGGGGGATGACATCCTGGTATTCCGCAGCACGCGGATGAAACAGTTGAATGATGTGGTGGGCTCAATACGCGGCCAATTCAGGGAAAATAAAATTTCCGCCCTGGCCCAGCCCACCGTCGAAAAAGACCTGAAGCAAAACCCGAATATCGGTGAAGTGATGATTTATGACAACGGCCATTTCAACAGTAAAACTTTTCCCCGGGACCTGCTCGAAAAACTACGCAGCCGGTCGTTCGCCATGGGTGTCATCCCGTACAACAACATTTCCGGAAACGGTTATTCCGAGGTGAAGGCGATAGCGAACCGCATTGGAATCAAGAAACTCGTGGCCGTGAATATCGAAGGAAAAGTCTTTGATCTGGATAACCCCGGTGATCATGGAAGATCACACTTGCGCTAATCGATAGCCGGCGGATCCCGGTTCCACCGGCAGGGATATCTCCGTAACGGGTTCGTTGGCGGAGATATCCCAGTCCTCTTTCCCTGGGAGTCTCATGGTATCAGAAAGAAAAAAGGTGAAAATTCTCGTCATTCGTTCCGCCACCCGCATCCTGAATCAGACTCTCCTGGCCCTGAAACGGGAATTTCCCGATTCCTCCCTGACGGTCCTCGCGCCGGAAGGCATGGAAGAGGCCGTTTCCCGGGACCCTCTGGTGGATGAGGTGATCCCGGTGGGGAAAGTTCGCCGGATGAGCATTTTCAGCGCCGGGCCGAAAACACTGAACCATCTGCGTTCCCGGAATTTCGATCTGGCCGTCTCCCTGTACAACGTCGACCATGGGTTGGGGTATTCCAACATCGACCTTCTGGCCTGGGCCACCCACGCTGGAAAAATCCGCGGATACAACCCGCGGGGGACCTGGGTGGAATTGACGGGCGGGAAGGTTCTTAAGAAAAGCTTTCTGGAAAAAACCACCCTGGTCTGGGCGGGATTCAACCTGGCCGCCACGGGCGTTCTGTTTTTCCTCATCACGCTCGGTCTTTTGGGAGAATGGGGGATTCGCAAGCTGTTTTCCCCGCGGGAGGCGCTCCTCTCCAACCCCGCCGCCCCCGCGGTGGAAAAAATTGGGCAAGCCCCTCCCTCCCGTGAACCCTCCAAGGTGATGACTCAAGTTTGAGGTCTATAATGAAGGTCGTCCTCGCCAACTCCGTGGGGATCGATTCCGCGGGATACCATATGGTCCACGTACCCTCGCGTTGGACCCTGGGTGTCAAGAATTTCACCAATTGCGGATATTATCCCTGGGAACTCGCCTATACCTCTTCTCTTTTGAAGCGGGAAACCCCCCACCAGATAAAATTGCTGGACGGCGTGCTTGAAGGATGGGACCACGCGGCTTACCTTTCCCAGCTGCGGGAGGAACAACCCGACTGGCTGATCATGGAAAGCTCCTCGCGGACCATCGAGGAGGACCTGCGCCTGGCCGCCGCGGTGAAAAAGGAGATGGGCACGCGGTTGATCTTCACCGGACAACACCCCATGGCCTCCCCGGAAGAAGTGCTGCGAGTGGCCGATTTCGTCTGCATCGGCGAATACGAATATACCGTTCTCGACCTCATCCTGGGGAAAAGTCCCAAACAGATCCCGGGCGTGTATCCCAACCCCAGGAGGGAGCTGCTGGACGTGAACGCCCTTCCCGAACCGGAGGATGATGACATCCGGCGCATCGATTACCATGAACCCAATTGCCGGTACCGGCAAATCCAAATGTACGCTTCCCGCGGATGCCCCAGGCGTTGTAACTTCTGCGCGGCGGCCACCCTGTATTATGACGAACTGAACTGGCGGCCCCGGCGGGTCGAGGATGTCGTCCGGGAGATCCACGCCCTCAAGGAAAAATATCCCGGGATGGAAGGGGTCTTTTTCGACGAGGAGGTTCACAACATCCGGAAAAGTTTCAATATCGCCTTGGCCCGGGCCATCCGCTCGGCGGGATTAGACCACCTGAAATACGAAGCCCTCTGCGAATACGTCTCACTGGATGAAAAAGCCCTGGAGGAAATGCGGGAGGCGGGTTATTACAAGATCCGTTTCGGCATCGAAACCGGCAGCGAGATCGTGGCGGAAAAGATGACGCTGGGCAAGAAACACGACCTGAAAAAACTGAGATCCATTCTGAAATTCGGGAAAAAGATCGGCATGATGTTCTATGCCACCTTCAGCATAGGCGGGCTGGGCTCCACCGCCAGGGAAGACCAAAAGACCGTCGGCCTCATCCGGGAACTGACCGGCCAGGGTCTCCTGGATGAAATTCAGGTCTCCATCAACACGCCGCAGCCGGGAACGGATTTCTACCAAAGCTGCGTGGAAAAATCGATTTTGCGGGGGGACACGGCCTGGCGAGACTTCGACGGCAACGGCCACGTGGTGGTGGACTACCCCCATTATCCGGCGGAAGAAATCCGGTCCCTGTTCGACCAGGCGCTCGAAGCCTTCGACCGGGGAAAAACCGCCGCCCAATCCCGGCGGTTTCTGGACACCGCCAGGGAAACGTTCGCCCCTATCCCCGCCGATTCCCGCGTGCTCGTGTTGCGGAGCGTCCGCTGGTGGATGATCCGCCTCATCCTCCAGGCCCTGCCCCCCCGGGGAAACACCCGGGTCGACCTTTTGGCGCAGGATCTCGCGGAACAGGAACTTGCAAGCGAAGCCCATGTCGGGGAAATATATACCTACGGCACCGGTTTCTTCCGGGCCGATGCGCTGGCCGGGGGCCTCGTCAACCGGCTGCGGGCGCGCAATTACGACTACGTCATCCTGCCCATGGCCAACAACCACCTCCCCGGCTACCAGAACGTTCTGGAAGTCGCCCGGCTGATCCAGCCCAAACATCTTCTCGGCGTCTTTCCCGAGGGAAACACACTTGCACTGAGCTGATTGGGAAGGGTTCCCGGTAAATCCCCGGCGGAACCCTGACGAAAGAATTCCCCGCCCAGGGGTCCAGAGACCGGTGTTTTGCGAGGAAGGTCAGGTTCTCTTGTGTGGCGGTTCGGGGTTGGGTTTGGGATTGACCATGTTTCTCTTGAGCAGAATATCGATGAGGCCCTTGTCCCGAGTGGAAACGGCGAGATCGATCAATCCGTCCCCGTTGAAATCCCCTGTGACAATACCTTGGGGGTATTCATCCACGGCGTGGTAGATGGGTGGATACGTGAACGTCCCATCCCCTTTTCCCAGGGAAACCGAAATAAAATCATCCGTGGAGTTGGAAACCGCGATATCGGGAATGCCGTCCCCGGTAAAATCCTCCGCGGCGACGAATTTGGGGAAATTCCCGGAAGCGAAATCCCTGAGCGTGGTGAAGGTTTTATCACCGTTGTTCACGATGGTGGTCATGGCGTGGAGCACGTTGCTGGAAGTCACGAGGTCCAGGTATCCATCTCCGTTGACATCGAGATTGGCGATGGTGAGGGGCTGCCCGCCCCCCTTGAACCGCTTGGAGGGTTCGAAAGTTCCATCCCCTTTGCCCCACAGGATCTGAATCCCGGTATTTCCCGAGCCCGCCAGGGCCACCGCCACATCCCGGTGGCCGTCCTGGTTGTAATCGCCTATGACCAGGGCGGTGGGCTGTCCCTTGACGGGGATGGGAACGGAGTCTTCAAACTTGCCATTGCCTTTTCCCATCATCACCACGATTTTATGGTAACGCAGGGTGACCGCCAGGTCCGCCGCCCCGTCTTCATTGAAATCCGCCGCCGTCAGATTGATGGGAATTTTTCCCGGTTTCAAAAAAAAACCTGTATTTTTAAAACTGCCCATCTGAGTATTCAGGAAAATGCGGACATCCTGGTCCGCGTAATTGAGTTCCGCCAGGTCCGGGTACCCGTCTTTATTGAAATCCGCCGAGGTAATGCAAATGGGATCCTGGCCGGTATTGAAAAGGATCTGGTTTTTAAACGTACCGTTCCCTTCTCCCTTGAAATAGGAGAAGGTTTTATCTCCGCTGTTGGTCACGATCAAATCCAGTTTCCCGTCACGGTTGAAATCGTCGGTGATCAGGAAGGAAGGTTCGGCCCCGGTTTCAATGGAAAAGGAAAGGGTGAACAAGGGAGGCATTCTCCGGGTGACCTTGGTTTCCGGGCAGCCCGCCGCCAATAGGGTAAAAGCCAATAAAAAGAAATAAACAAATTGCTTCATATAAATTTTCCGTGGGAACTCAGGATTTTCAATCTTAAGGGAAGACGGATCCTTGCTTCCAGTTCTAATTTTCCAGGGTAGGTGATCGGTATATCAAGGAGAATACCACAGGACCCCCAGGGGCAACAAAATTTTTAAATCGGGACAATAAACGCCGCATTGGGAAAACCGGTATCCTCGCGTGCTTCCGGAACGGTTCCTGGAATATTTGAAAATTTACAGAGCGGGGATTATTCGGATGGAGCCTGGGTTAACCGTTCCGGGAAATTAACCGGGCTCTGGGTGGGACCCCCTTTCAGGAGGGTTGGAGCTTGGGTTCCCCCCGCCGGTTTCCCGCCGCGCGGACCGCCTTATTGCGGAATTTTGTCAGCATCCCCCTGAAAATGTAGGAATGAAACCTGCCCATGACCAGCCAGTAAAGATTTCCCCAAAACGGAGCCGGTATAAAGTGCGCCCGAAGGGTCAACCGGGTTTGGCCGGGCCGAATGGGGTCGAGCAGGAATTGCAGCCAGGACAGACCGGGTGAAATCATTTCGGCCCGCAACAGTAATTCCTTATTAGGTTCCAGCTTTTCCACCCGCCAAAAATCCACGGAATCCCCCACCCGCAACTCTCGGTCGTCCCGGCGGCCCCGGTTCAGGCCCACTCCTCCCAGCATGCGGTCGATGGCGCCCCGGATCTCCCATAGACGGTTGCCTTGAATCCACCCATGCTTCCCCCCAATCCGGCAAATCAGTGGAAAAATCGTTTCCGGACCGGCGGGAATGTCGATTTGATGTTCATCGACCATGAATTTGGAGGAGGCGTATTGACACATGGGCAGGAGGTCGCTCACCCGTTCGGGGGGAACATCGCTCCAGTGGGAATACACCTGCGACTGCTCTTCCTTTTCCAGAGCCCACTGCACCGCCGTTTTGAAATCCAAAGGCTCGAAGGGAAGAATTTTCATGATGTCATTTTCCTGGCACACCACGTCCGTCTGGAGACTATTCAACAACAGGGACGTGATATTGACGGGAACCGAAATAAACAGATGCAGCCAATACGCGTAGAGCCGGCAACACTGGTGGACCGGCAAGGGACACCAGGACACATCGAAGAACACGATCTTTTTGTGAAAAATATCGGCAAAACACTGGATCAGTTCTTTATATGGCAAAACGTCTTTTCCGCCGATATGATAGCCACGGGTGGCCAGGTTGGGCGTCTCAAGGATTCCCACCAGATATTTGATGACATCCCGGATGGCGATCGGCTGGCACTGGGAATTGAATTCAGGGAAAAAGGGAATCCACCTGTTGTACAAAACCAGCGACTTCAGCAATTCATAGGAAGCGCTCCCGGTTCCCAGGATGATGGCGGCGCGCAATCTTATGACGGGGATACTTCCGCTGGAAAGAATACTCCCCACCTCCTGGCGGCTTTTCAAATGCGGTGACAGCCCCCCGCTCATCTCTCCCAAGCCGCCCAGGTAGATGATCCTTTTGATCCCGCATGCCTCGGCCACCGTGAGGAAATTCCGGGCCGCCCGTTTATCGTTTTCCACGAATTCCTCTTTTTTGGCACGCATGCTGTGGATCAGATAATACGCGTAATCGACTCCCTCCAGGGCAGGTTTTAATTCCTCTTCATTGAGACAATCCGCATAAGCCACCTCGATTCTCGGATGGGTCAAAATAGAGGGACATCCCCTGTTTCGGAACATGCACCGGACGATATAACCCCGGTGGATCAGCTCCGGGATCAGCCGGTGGGCCACATAGCCGTTGGCTCCCGTCACAAGAACCCGGGTATTGGGGGTAAGGGGTTGGGTGGGAAGATCGTCGCAATAATGATAATTGACTCGTTCCGGATCCATACGAGGAAGTATATTCCACCCGAAGGCAGGTGCAAGTCCAATCGGAGAAAATTTTGATTCCGGCGAAGGGAGAAATTACGGAGCGGGGCAGACCCTTTTAGCCGGGAACCTTCCCAAAAAAGAAAGGATTGTGGCGGATCTCTTCTCCCACCGTGGTGGCGGGACCGTGGCCGGGATACAGCCGGAACTGTTCCGGAAGGGTGAGCAACCGCATGGTGATGGAACGGAAGAGTCCCGGCCAGGACGCGTTGGCGCGGCCCATGGAACCGGCAAAAATGGCGTCGCCGGAAAAAACGGATTCACCGATCCGGTAGGAAACGCCTCCGGGGGTGTGGCCGGGCGTGCGCATGGCCTGGATCCGCAGCCGGCCCAGTTCGATGATTTCATCCTCCTCGACGAAACGGAAGTCCCGGCTGCCGGAAGGGCGGGGTTCCTTGGGGTCGATCCAGGTGGGGCAGCCATATTCCCGGTCGAGAACATCCAGGCCCCCGGCATGGTCGGGATGGGCGTGGGTCAGGAGAATTTTCTCCGGCCGAATTCCAAGCTCCTTGGCTTTCCGGATCACGGCGCCCGGATTTCCCCCGGTATCGATGAGAGCGGTCTTCCGCGTTTCCCGGCAGGTCAGGAGATAACATTTCACCGGGTACATCCCCATGAACAAATTAAGACAAACCAGGTCGAAGGGCGCCGGGTCGGGGCGCGTCTTGGCGGGCGCCCAGGTTTCCCGGGCGACGGCGATCAAGGAGGGGGCGTGCAAATCCAGGGCGTCCGCCAGTTTCCCGATTACGCTATCATCAGGAGTGAGGTCATAATTCTCGATGCGCCGGATATCCTCAAGGGGTACGCCCGCAGCGCGGGACAAATCCTTTTGCGACCAGGATTTGCCATCCCGGGCCTTTTCCAGGATATCTCCCAACTCATCTTCCAGGGGTGCGGTCATAAACGTTCGCGACAGGCAGCTCGGCCCCGTTTTCGGTCTCTCGTTTTCCGGCATCGGTCGTAGAAAACCAGTATACCGTCCCTACCATGATTCCTCCACCCACAATGTTTCCGACGGTGACAAACAACTGATTATGCATTAATCCGGCAAAGGAGATTTCCGGACCGTGTGGAAGAAACATGGCCATGCTGAGCAGGCTCTGGTTGGCAATACTGTGCTCGAATCCGCTGGCGATAAAGGCAAACAGACACCAGAAAATCAGGATCAGTTTCGCGGAGTCGCTATTTGTGCGGGTGGACATCCAGACGGCCAGGCAAACCAGCCAGTTGCATAAAATGCCCCGCAAAAAGCCCTCCCCCGCGCTCAAATTCATTTTCACGGCGGCGACTTTTAGGATCAGATCCCGGGAATCTCCGGTCAAACTGCCCCCCTTCACCACCAGCCAGCCCAGAAACACCGAGCCGAAAAAATTTCCGATGTAACACAGCACAAAGATCAGGACGATCGCCGGTATGCCCACCTTTCCGCTGAGCCGGCCCACGGCGAATACCATGTTGTTGCCGGTAAAAAGCTCCGAACCCGCAAATATCACCAAACTCAAGGCGATTCCGAAACAAGCCCCCATGATCAATTTCAAAAAGGGGCCCCCGCCGGCTTGGGCAATAGGCCCTCCTATGGAAAAAATCAAGGTGATCCCAAACCCCAAATAAATACCGGCCAAAGCCGACAATAATAAATAGCCGAAGGGTGAGTTCCGCATGTATTGGATTTTTTTCTCTGAAACCTCGGATAATTTTTGAATGTCATTTGCAAACATTATGTCATCCTCCCTTGGTCCATGGACGTTTCGTCCCCCTTGAGTGATGATGACCCTTAATCATCAAGGGCCGCCCGAATTTTCCCCAGAGCAACCGAACAGCGAACCAATTTCAGGACCGGGAAAAAATTAACAAGAACATTAAATTACGTATGCCGGTTGACTTGACCCGGCAACTTTTATCAGCATCGCCCCCCCCATGGGAGGAGGGAATAGGTCCTGGCATCATCGCCAGCCGATCCTGGTTTGCCATATAAAGTAGGACAATACCACCAGCGGCGGTCCCCACCCCCCCCACACAAGCGGCAGGCGCCCAACCCCATTCAGCCCGGGTAATAGAGCAGGATGGGAGGTGTTTTCCAATATCCAAAAACTTTAAAGAACTTTCCTTTCAGGTATCCCTTTAAAGTGAGAGGAAGACCCTGCCCTTCTCAATCTTGACCGGATAACTGGGGGTACATCCTTCGTCGGGCGGCACAGCGTTCCCACTGGTCAATTCCAGAACCAGGTTGTGCAGGGGACAGGTGATCCGCGTACCGTGAACGATCCCCTGTGACAAAGGACCGTTTTTATGCGGGCATCTGTCCCTCAGAGCAAAAACCTCATCCCCGGCCGTCCGGAAAACCGCGATATCGCCGTTTTGCGTTTTCAACACCCTGGCGCCCAAACGTGGAATATCCTCGAGCTTGCCTACATCCGTCCAATCAACCATAGCTTGCACTCATTTGTTTCAAAGGGCTAAATTCATGCTGTTCGACCTTTTCACTGGCCCGTTCAACCCAAGGATCTATCTGGGCATATTTTTGTGATTCAAAGAATCGTTCGCACAATGCTTTACGATTTTTCTGGTCTTCCACGATCCGTTTTTTAACAGTGGCAAATCCCACCCGTTCAATCCAGGGCGCGGTACGCTCCAGGTAGTGGCCCTCTTCACGATAAAGTTGAATGAAGGCACAGCAATATTCGATCACTTCCTGCTCCGTCGTAACTTTACACAACAGATCGGTGGGCCTGATCTTCACTCCACCATTCCCTCCCACATGGAGTTCCCATCCGGATTCAACAGCCACGACTCCGAAATCCTTGATGGTGGCTTCCGCGCAATTCCGCGGGCAACCCGAGACAGCCATCTTGAACTTGTGCGGCGTCCAGGAACCCCAGGTCAGCTTTTCCAGCTTGATCCCCATGGAAGTAGAGTCCTGAGTCCCGAAACGGCACCATTCCTTGCCCACGCAGGTCTTAACCGTCCGAAGCGCTTTCCCATAAGCATAGCCGGAGACCAAACCGGCTTTGTTAAGGTCTCCCCAGACGGCGGGAAGATTTTCTTTTTGCACCCCTAAAAGGTCTATCCGTTGTCCCCCGGTTATCTTTACAGTGGGAATGTCGAATTTTTCCGCGACATCGGCGATCGCCCGCAATTCCTTGGGGTTGACCACGCCACCCCATATCCTGGGGACAACGGAAAAGGAGCCGTCTTTCTGAATATTGGCATGTACCCTTTCGTTTATGTACCTCGACTGGGGATCATCCTGGGCCTCTCCCGGCCACATCGCCAGAAGGTAGTAGTTCAACGCGGGGCGGCACACGTGGCATCCATCGGGGGTACGATACTCGAGGTAGTCCATGACCGCCCGGACGTGGGTCAAGTGTTGTGCCTTGATGGTTCTCCGAATTTCATCATGCGTGTAATCGGTGCACTTGCATAAGGGTTTTGCCTTGGGCGCCGCGGAATAATCCCCGCCCAGGGTGAGTACCAGAATCTGTTCCACCAACCCGGTACAGGAACCACAGGAACTGGACGCTTTCGTGTGGGCGCGCACCTCTTCAATCCCAAAAAGCCCCTTCGATGTAATGGCTTTGACAATATCGCCCTTGCACACCCCGTTACATCCGCACACCTCGGCATCATCCGCCATTTGCGCCGCGGCGTTTTTACCCCCGTGTCCTGAATCTCCCAGGTGGGATTGACCGAACAACAGGTGGCCCCGAATGGCACTGATATCCGTTCCATCCCGCAGCAATTCGAAATACCAGGATCCCTCAATGGTGTCGCCGTACATGACGGCGCCCAGAATCTTATTATCCTTGAGCACGATTTTCTTATAAATACCTCGGGCCAGGTCTTTCATCACCAGATTTTCCGTGGTTTCATCACCCACGAAGTCCCCGGTCGAAAACAGGTCGATGCCTGTAACCTTCAATTTGGAAAAAGTAAATGACCCTTCATAACGCGCAAAACCGATTTGGGCGAGATGATTCGCGCAAACCTTGGTCTGTTCGAACAATGGTGCCACAAGACCATATACCCGGCCCCTGTGCTGGACGCATTCCCCGACGGCGTAAATTCGTCCATCAAAGGTCTGCATCGTGTCATTGACCACTATCCCCCTCTCGCAATAAATATTCGCCTCTTTGGCCAAACCAATATTGGGTTGAATGCCCACACCCATGACGACCAGGTCGGCGGCGATTTCCAGCCCACCTTTAAAACGGACGCTTTTGACGCAATCATCCCCAAGGATACACTCCGTACTCGTCTTCATCAGGAATTGAATGCCCCGCTTTTCAAGAGCCTCTTTGAGCATGGCTCCCGAATCAGCATCGAGCTGCCGCTCCATCAAGGTATCCATAAGGTGGACTACGGTCACGAACATCCCCTGTTTTTTGAGTGCGTTTGCCGCTTCCAAACCCAGCAATCCCCCACCAATAACTACCGCTTGCCTGCCGTTCCGGGAAATTTCCTGCATCTTTTGCACATCGTGAATATTGCGGAAGGTAACCACCCCGGAAAGGTCCTTCCCCGGTATAGGAAGGATGATGGGATTGGAGCCCGTAGCAAGCAACAACCGGTCATATTCGGCGGTGGTGCCATCTTCCGCAATCACCTTTCGGTGGCGGCGGTCTATTTGAATGACCCTTTTATCTGTATGGAGCTTGATATCGTTATCCCTGTACCACTGCTCATCATTGAGCATGATTTCATCGATATTCTTTTCCCCGGCAAGCATAGGGGACAATAAAATACGGTTGTAGTTTCCGTAGGGTTCGTTTCCAAAAACAGTAATGTCGTAAAGGTCAGGGGCAATCTGAAGCAATTCCTC
Source organism: Nitrospinaceae bacterium (assembly GCA_046754465.1). GTDB lineage: Bacteria > Nitrospinota > Nitrospinia > Nitrospinales > VA-1 > JBHHVU01. The sequence goes on from JBHHVU010000064.1 coordinate 14,342, forward strand.
AAGCGTGCGAATGCCCGCCATTCCATTGCCCACCAGGACCAATTTCTCTTTCATATCCCAATCCCCTTTTTTTCAATTGAATAAAACTCCATAACAACACTTCGGGCAAAATCCGCTCCATCCCCTATTCCATTTGAGCAAAACTTTCTGATTTAAAATTTACCGATTAAAATTTTTCCAAAGATAAATAAAAAAGATGTTTAATCGGCGAACAGCGTAAGCCTGTTCGCTCAGGGCTGGGACCATCGCCAGGTCTGGAGGGGCTGCTTGCGGACAATCGTCCGGACAGCCGGTGATGAGCACATTGAAGTTACTGGGCGGGTTTGAAAATTTCCGATTCTCCCATTCAAGCGACGAATATCCCCCTTGCGGATGGATTCCCAATCTTCTCCGGAAAACCGGCAGAGGTCTTTCTGGATTTCCAATCGGTCTTTTTCAAATTTCAATAGTTCGATTTGGGTCACGGTACCTACCTCTTTTCAGAAACTGCTGAGGAAGAAAAACCAAAAACTTAATTTATAGTACAAGTTCCATGCCATTTGAAAAAGTATTCGTAACCCCTTTAAAATCGGGAGAATTTTTCACCTTCCCAGGTTTTCGGCAAATTTTCTGCTCAAAAAGCGAACGCGGAACCTCTCTTTCTGCCACAATTTTCATCAAGTCATCAGGGAAACCCGCGTCGGTACCCCCCAGGGCCCCCCGGTACCGGGATGGCCGGGAAACCATTGCAAGCTCACGTAAATAATTGTAAAATAAAGGATATATTGTTTTTGAGAGCCAGGGCGATGAGCGAACGGCCTCAAAAATTTCTGGAATCATCCAAAATCCAGGGGCCACCATGGAAACTATCAGTCAGAGCTTTGGTTTTATATCGCAGATCAGTTTGCCGATTCCTCTCACCCAAATCTTTTTCTTCGCCCTGGTCTGTTCCGTATTCCTCATCATCGGCAAACACAAAATCGGACTCCTGGTTTCCTACGCGTTTACCTTTTACTGGGCCTTCGTTTTAAACAGGGCTTTTCTGATAAAACAGTTCGAACCCACGACGGCGGGAAAGTACATCTATGGAATTTTTGGAATGGTGATGGCCCTCATTGCGTTTGTCGGAGTGATCAAAAGGAGTGAGTGAACCCCAAACGGGGCCCGTGACGCATCAGGGGGAATCCGGAAGCTGCAGAACCGGCGTGTACAATCCTCTCCACTCCCTCCGCCACCAGGACCCATCGGCCCGCCAACCGGGAAAATCCGTAAACCAGTACCGGTAGACAACTGCCCGGATAAAACGGGGAGGATGGCCGGGAAACGGGTTGTGAGCCAAAAGGCCCAAAACCGTGGGGGAGCCCTGCAGTAACCGCATCATCAAATTAATGAGCCAGGGGTTTTGCCGGTAGCTGCCGAGAGCGGCGAACCACATCTGCCAATCCAGACGGGGTTGATGGGGAGCGACAAACGCCGGTGCCATTTTCAAATTCCCCGGTTTCCATTTGAACTCGTAAGATTTCCAGTTCTGGGCATCGCGGCTGCCTTCGATGATGATTTCCCGCCGCTTCGTGGTCATGACCGCGAACAAACCGTAGCCGTTGACGATATAAAAAGGACGGATCCACTGGTAGAGGGTTTGCGCGATTCGGGGAATGGAAATGTTCCTGTCAACGAGCGGGGCCAATTGCAGGGTCACGGTTAGGAACAACAAGGTAGCCGCCAACACCGCCACCAGCAGGGTTTTCACCCGCGGTTCCCGGGGCCGCCGCCTTGCCGGTTCCGTTCCCGAAACCCACGGGCGGGGCAGCCATCGTTTCAAACAGGCGTCATCGAGCAGTAACAGGCATAAAGCCAGGGTCAGCAGGTTAAAAAAACCGTAATTGCCAGTGATCATGATGAGCCCTTGGAACCCCGTCAAAATCCAGAAGGCGGCCCAGCGTATCCGCCGGGGAGCAAAAATCAAGAACGGCACCGCCACCTGGATGACGAACACGCAGCCCACCGAGAAATCTTGAAACCATGCGGGCAATTGGTGCGCATACCATCCGCCCCACGTCGGCAGGGGTTGTGTTTCATAGTGGTACTGGAGGGCGGTGGCGTTTCTCCAGGAAGGGTCCCCGCTCATCCATTTCGCCATGCCCGAGGAAAACATAACCTGAAAAAACAAGACCCGGTAAAGAAACAAAACCAGGAGGGAAGGCTCCGGTTCGCCGGCGCGCCTAGGCCGAATACGAAAGGGCGCCAGGAATATCGCCAGAAAACCCATTTGGAGAAGCAGGGAGTCCCATTGAAACGCCATGAACTCCCGGCCCGCGACGACCAGGGACAGATAAAACAGCCACGAAAAAAACAAGGCCAGCGCCGGGAAATACCCGGCCCCGGCGCACAACGATAACCCGGCCCCGGCAAGACATAAAAAATTCAGGAACCCGTCCCCCGCATCCAGCCAGAACAAGGTGGGAAGCAGCCAGTACCGTTCCAGGCCGGTATTTTCCCGGACGGCCTCTAGGAAACGGGCCATCGGGAGAATTCCGTCCGTTCCGACCAGGCCCTCGGCCTGCACCCAGAAGGAAACGAACGCGATGAAATAAATAATGCCCAAAAGAGCTAAAAATAAGCGGCGCACCAGGAAGTAAGCGGGGCATTCCAGGGAGTCCCCCCACAGCCACCGCGACCCTCGGCTGAATCCGGTCCGATGCCCCGCCACGAAACGGTACAGAAGATCGGCGGCCGGGGCAAAACCGGGCACGGTCCGGTATCCCTCGAAGATCCATTTTTTCCCCGGGGCATACGCCAGGGTGCGAAACACCGCCTCCGCGCCACCGTAGACCTTACCCTCGGGTAGGACAAGTTGGACCGATTCGGAAAATTTTTCCTCGGGAATTTGCGGATACCGGTGGGAGACCTCCTGGGAGGGGGCGTACTCGACCCGATCCTGGGTGAGGCGGCGCCAGCAGTCGATCCAGCGAATGCAGAACCTGCACTCGCCGTCATAAATCAAAATGGGTTTGGATTCCGACACGAGGGCAGACCGGATAAAGTTAGTTTATTGGAGATCCAAATATTTTTTATGGGTTGGGGTTGCTTTTGCCCCCGG
>JBHHVU010000065.1:0-16537 GCA_046754465.1 Nitrospinaceae bacterium
TTGCCGATAAACGGCTTCAAGAACAAGATGTATAATCAATAAATGTTTGTCAACTGAATTTTTCCGGGAAAGAAGGGAATGATCCATGACGGCACTCGAACTCAATCACGATAACATCAAGCCGCTGGTGACCGATCAGGAAATCCAGGGTCTGCAATCCCGTATCGATGAATTGCACAGCGCCCTGGAAAACGGATCGGGACCTGGGAGCGATTTTCTGGGCTGGCTGCATTTGCCCTCCCGCACCTCGCGGGAGGAATTGCAAACTGTTGAACAAACCGCGGAACGTATCCGCGGCCTTTGCGATGTATTTATCAGTATAGGCATCGGCGGGTCTTACCTTGGGGCGCGGGCGGCGGTCTCCTTCCTCCAACACACTTTCGCCAACCAGCTTCCCCGTGAAAAAAGGAAAAGTCCGGAGGTTTATTTCGCCGGGCATAACCTGAGTTCCGATTATCACGCGGACCTGTTTGATCTGATTGGGGAACGCGACGTCTGCCTGAACGTCATCTCCAAATCGGGAACCACCACCGAACCGGCGCTCGCCTTCCGCCTGCTGAAGGAGATCATGGAAAAAAAGTATGGCGAAGCGGAGGCCAGAAAACGCATTATCGTCACCACGGATAAAGCGAAGGGTGCCCTGAAACAACTGGCGGATGAACAGGGTTACCCGGCCTTCGTGATTCCGGACGACGTCGGCGGCCGCTTTTCGGTGCTCACGCCGGTGGGGTTGCTGCCCATTGCCGTTGCTGGAATCGATATCCGGGAATTGATGGATGGGGCCCGGCATTGGGAAGCCGTGTCCTCCGCCGACTCTGGAATTGAGAAAAATCTCTCCTACCGCTATGCGGGGATCCGACATCTTTTGTACAACAAGGGGAAAACCACGGAAGTCCTCGCCTCGTTTCATCCTTCGCTGTCTTTTATCCAGGAATGGTGGAAGCAACTTTCGGGGGAGAGCGAAGGGAAAAACTCGACGGGAATCTTTCCCGCCTCGGTGGAATATACCACCGATCTGCATTCCCTCGGCCAATGGGTGCAAGAGGGCAACCGCATCCTTTTCGAGACGTTTCTTGTCGTCGGCGCCTCGGATCGTCAGATCGAAATCCCCGCTTTTCAAAAGGATGACGACGGTTTAAACTACCTCGCCGGAAAGACCCTGGACTTTGTCAACGGCAAGGCCTGCCAGGGGACCGCGCTGGCGCATCGGGAAGGAGGGGTCCCCAACATGACGATCACGATTCGCGGCCGTTCTCCCCGGTCCCTGGGCCAATTGTTCTATTTTTTTGAACGGGCCATCGCCATGACCGGTTACCTTCAGGGAGTCAACCCGTTCGATCAGCCGGGGGTTGAATTTTACAAGAAAAACATGTTCGCCCTTTTAAATAAACCAGGTTACGGGAAAGGAAATTGAAATGAGTACTGTCAGCCAGAAATTGGATGAAGTGATCCACGATATCGCCTTGGAGAAGATAGACAGTGACCGGCCTTCCTTTGAATCCAGTGAACCGCTGGCGAAACTTCGGTCCCTGAGAACCGAGTTGTGGATAGATACGGGTGACCTGGAAAAGGCCCGTTCCCTCTGGAAGCGGGAGCTGGAAGCCCTCACCACCAACAACACGCTCGCCAATCAGGTCGTTCAAACCGGCGTGATGGACGGGGTTATCCGGGAGACCATCGCAAAAATCCGCAAGGAGGTTTTGGATCTGAGCGAGGAGGATCTGGTCACCGAGATCGGATTCGTCATCAATTGTAAAATCGCCCTGCGTCTGGTGAATGCGTTCAAGGTGAAGGTCAGCGTGGAACTTCACCCCGCGATGTCGAGGAACATCGAAAAATCCCTTGCGTATGCCAGAAGGTACTACAAGGTGTGTCCGGAATATTTTATCATCAAGATTCCCTTGACGCCGGAAGGGTTTCTTGCGGTCAGGAAATTGCGCCAGGAGGGTCTTCCCGTCAATTTCACCCTGGGGTTTTCTGCCCGGCAGAACTACCTGGCGGCCCGCCTTGCCAATCCAACTTACGTCAACGTGTTTCTTGGCCGCCTCAACCAGGTGGTCGTGGACAACGTACTGGGGGACGGCAATCTGGTCGGGGAAAAAGTGACTCTGGCCACCCAGCGCCATATTGGGGAAGTCCGGAAAAAATTTCCGGAAGTCACGACCAAGTTGATTGGGGCCAGCATCCGCAACGGGGATCAAGTGGAATTTTTGGCCGGACTGGATGTGCTGACCATTCCCCCCGCCGCCGTTGAACAGTTCGTGAATTCCGGAAAGGATCCGGAGTCCATTGAGAGTCATGTGGGCCACGATCAGTCCATTGAACCCGGAATTGACAACGGCCAGCCCCAGGCCTCGCGGTTTCCTACGCTTTGGGAGGTTCCCGATACCTTCAAGCAATTCGTCGATTCCCTGCTGGGCCGGGTCCGGGAAGGTGATATTTCCGGGGAAGAACTCGCGGCGTATTGCGGGGAGAAGGGGATCGATCTTTTCCACCCGTTTTCGCGGGAAGATCTCGCGAAAATCACCGATCACGGGAAAATACCCCGGTTGGCCGACTGGCCGGAAACAGTGGCGCTGGACGACCTGATGACCCAATCCGCGCTACAGTCGTTTGCCAAGGACCAGAAAGCTCTGGATGAACGAATCCGGTCGTTCCTGGATTGATTGCCGGGGACCCAAAAAGCATCGTACGAGGGATTGAATGATTTTAGCGGGCGATATCGGCGGAACCAAAGTTAACCTGGCGCTGTTTCAGGAGAAGGACGGCCGCCTGGAGCGGAGGGACGACGCCAAATACGAGAGCCGGAAATTCTCCGGGTTGGAGGAAATTCTGGAGGATTATTGTAAACAAACTCAACCTGCGCTGGAACGGGCCGGATTCGGCATTGCCGGTCCGGTGAAGGATGGAAAATGCGAAGTCACCAACCTGCCCTGGAGCGTGGATGCAAACCATTTGAAGGGTCGTTTGGATCTGGATGCGGTCTGGTTGATCAACGACCTTGCCGCGACGGCGTGCGCCGTCCCCTTTCTCGGTTCCCAAGAGGTGGAAGTGCTGCAGGCGGGAACCGGGGAGGCGGACCAGCGGGTCGCCGTCCTGGCGGCGGGGACCGGACTGGGAGAAGCCTTTCTTTTGCCCGAGGGCAACGGACGTTACCGCATCCTGGACTCCGAGGGCGGGCACTGCGATTTCGCTCCCCGAACCAAAACTGAATCGGACCTGCTCCTGTATCTCATCGAGAAATTCGGCCGCGCCAGCATCGAGCGGATTTTGTCCGGACCCGGTCTGTCCAATCTCTACCAGTTCGTGAAGGGATATTTCGATATTGCCGAACCCGCCTGGCTGACGCGCGAATTTCGGGAGGGGGACGCTGGCGAGGTGATCACCCGAAACGGTCTGGCCCATAAATCGCCCGCGTGTGAGAGGGCGCTGGATCTTTTCGTATCCATCTACGGGGCCGTGGCCGGTAACCTGGCCTTGCAATTCCTGACCGGTGGAGGAGTCTTTATCGGAGGAGGCATCGCCCCGAAAATCATCTCCCTGATGAAAAACGGTTCCTTCCTGTCCTCTTTTCTTTCCAAGGGGCGGTTCCAATCCTACATGTCCCGCGTGCCCGTCAAAGTGATCCTCAATGATAAGGCGGCTCTTCTGGGCGTGGCCCATTATGCGATCGGTCAAAAATTCGTGCGTTGATGTTGGTTTTTATTCGCGGTATGATACCCCCCTCAAAAACGGGAGCGGGCCCCAGCCGTTCCCTAAAGGGTACCACCCAAAGCGTTTATTATTTTGTGAATGAAGGTAGAGAATGGATACCAGGTTAAAAAAAATTGTTTTGGCCTATTCTGGCGGATTGGACACCTCGGTGATCATCCTATGGCTCAAGGAAAAATACGATTGCGAAATCATCGCGTTTTCCGCCGATGTGGGCCAGGGGGAAGAACTGGAACCGGTCCGCGAAAAGGCGCTGGCAACCGGGGCCTCGAAAGTTTATATCGAAGATCTGCAAGAGGAGTTCGTGAGGGATTTCGTGTTTCCCATGCTTCGCGCCAACGCCTTTTACGAGAACAACTATCTATTGGGGACATCCATCGCGCGTCCCCTGATCGCGAAAGAACAGATTCGCATCGCGGTCAAGGAGGGGGCCGACGGCGTGGCGCATGGAGCCACGGGAAAGGGCAACGACCAAGTCCGGTTCGAACTGGCCTACCAGACCCTCAATCCGCATATCAAGGTCATCGCCCCTTGGCGGCATTGGGATCTCAACTCCCGGTCCGCCCTTTTGGACTATGCGAAAAAGCATGGCATCCCCGTTCCGGTGACCCGGGACAAACCTTACAGCATGGATCGAAATCTGTTCCATGTCAGTTATGAAGGGGGCGTTCTGGAAGATCCCTGGTACCCGCCGAATGAAGACATGTTTTTGTCGACCGTGTCGCCCGAGCGGGCTCCGGACCGCCCGGTCACTCTGGAAATTGAATATGAAAAGGGAGACCCAGTGGCAATCGACGGGGAACGAATGAGTCCCGCCACGATCCTGGCGCGGTTGAACGAATATGGCGGAAAACACGGGATCGGCCGGATCGATATCGTGGAAAACCGCTTCGTCGGAATCAAGTCCCGCGGTGTCTACGAGACCCCGGGCGGAACCATTCTTCATGCCGCCCACCGGGCGGTCGAATCCGTTACCCTGGACCGGGAAGTCCTGTTCCTGCGCGATTCGCTCATTCCCGCCTACGCCCGGGTCATTTACAATGGTTTTTGGTTTTCCCCGGAACGGGAATTGATGCAGAAGCTCATCGATGAGTCGCAGAGACATGTTTCCGGAACCGTTCGTTTGAAACTGTACAAGGGCAATTGCACGGTGACGGGCCGCAAGGCGGTGAAATCCCTTTACGATCCCAATCTGGCGACTTTCGAAGAAGACGACGGCTACCGGCAGGATGACGCGGAAGGTTTTATCCGTCTCAATGCCCTGAGATTGAAAATTTTCTCGGAGACTTTTGGAAAGGACTGACACCCCCACACGTATATTCATGAGGATCTCCTTCCAGCGTTTCGAATGTTTCCACGGTCCCAATGATTGCGAATCCTCCAAAAACCGTGCTCCCGATATTCACTTGGCCCCAACCGCGGTCACTTGATTTGGTTCTGTTTTCAGAGTATAAAAAATTGCTATGAATTCGATTCTGGTGGTGGATGACGAAAAGAGTTTGCGCGATTTCCTGACCATCATGCTGGAGAATGAAGGTTACGAAGTCCAGACCGCCGAGAGCGGCGAAAAGGCGGTGGATCTGATCCATGAAAGGGCCTTCGATCTGGTCATCACGGATTATCGAATGCGCGAGGCCAACGGCATCGAAGTTTTGGAGGCCGTGAAGCGGAACCACGCCAGCATTCCCGTGGTGTTGATGACCGCCTACGCCTCCGCCGAAACCGCCGTCGAAGCGATGAAAAAGGGGGCATACGATTATATATCCAAACCCTTTAAAATTGAGGACCTCCAGCTCATCATCAAGAATGCCGTCGAAAAAAAAAGGCTATCCGATGAGAACCTCCACCTCAAATCCGAACTCAATGAGAAATTCGGATTCACCAACATCGTCGGCAACAGTCCGGCGATGCAGAAAGTTTTCCGGCTTATCGAAAAAGTGTCTCACAGCAGCGCCACGGTACTGATCACCGGGGAAAGCGGCACGGGGAAGGAACTGGTGGCCCGGGCCATTCATTACAACGGCGCAAGGAAAAATTATCCCTTTGTATCCATCAATTGCGGGGCAGTTCCCGGCGATCTTTTGGAAAGCGAATTGTTCGGCCACGAAAAGGGGGCTTTTACCAGCGCCGAATCCGTTAAAATCGGATTGATGGAATCTGCTAATAAGGGCTCATTTTTTCTGGATGAGGTTGGCGAGGCCCCGATGGGCATCCAGGTTAAATTGCTGCGGGTTCTTCAGGAAAGGGAATTCACCCGCGTGGGGGGTACCCGGCCGATACAGATCGATCTCAGGATCATCGCGGCGTCCAACCTCAACCTCGGCAAATCTGTCAAGAATAAAACCTTCCGGGAGGATCTTTACTACCGGTTGAACGTCATTCCCATCCAACTGCCTCCCCTGCGTGAAAGAAAAGAGGATATTCCCCCGCTCCTCGATCACTTTATCCGGAAATACAATGCGGAACGCCGCAATAAACCCAAAATTCAGACCGTGCGGCCGGAGGCCCTGAGCATTCTTGAAAAATATGGTTGGCCGGGAAACGTCCGGGAACTGGAAAATGTGGTCGAACGGGCCGTCGTCCTGGAAAACGGGGACGAGATCCGGGTTTCCAGTCTGCCCGATGAGATCACCACCCCCTCCACCCTCGCGGGAGAACGGTTTCCCTCATTGGACCACAAACCGATCGATCTGGAAAAGACACTCGATCAGATTGAAAAAGACATGATCCGGGGCGCCCTGGACCAGGCCAATGGAATTATCATTAAAGCCGCCAAGCAACTCAATTTGAGCTTCCGTTCCATGAGATACCGTATTCAGAAACACAAACTCAAGGGGAAAATAAAATCCGGGGAATGATTATACCGGCCGCCCGGTTCCTCCCTTATAATCCTTTACCCGTAGCACGCCCGATGCCGATTCCAATGCGTTCATCAGGAAAAATGAATCTGAGACCCACCCCCGTTTGCCGGGGCCGCCTTAAAGGGAGGGTTCTGGCCGTAGGTCTGATGATTCTGTTTGCGGTCAATCCGGGGGAGGCGGCGGACCGCGGCAACCCGCCACGGACCTCCGTCGACCTGTTCCAACAGGCGGAATATCAGTATCGGTCCGATCACTTGATCGAGGCGAAGTTGTTTTACCAGATGTATTTCGAACAGCAGCCCGAGGGCCGGTTTGCTGAAAGGGCGCTTTTCCGGCTGGGGCAAATCGATCAGAGAAGCGGTTCGTGTTCCACCGCGTTGAAGTTTTACGAAATGTTTTTAAGCGAGTATCCCCGTTCCCCGATGCGGGAAGATGTCCGCATCGATATGGGGGAATGTTATTTTGAGTTGGGCCGGTACGATGAGTCGGAAAAAAACTTTCGTCAGGTCATGAAATACCACCCCAACATGAAGATGCGCTGGCAGGCGCTCTACGATTTGGCCCGATTGGAAGAACGGCGCCAGGATTACCCCGCCGCGCTGGTCAAACTCAAAAAGGTTTACGAACAGGACACCAATCAGGAAGCCAAGAATTTCGCGGTTCAACTGACCGAGAGGATCATCGGCGAGAAGCTGGAACGGCAAGCCGTGATTTCACTGATCAACCAGTTTGTCACGGGTTTCCCGGTGGACCGGCTTCTCTTCAAGCTGGTTTCGATCTACCGTTGGGAGAGGGACCTCGAAAACTATCAATCGGCCTTGCTGGAATTGATTCGCCGGTTTCCCGGCCATGCTCAAAAACCGGAAATCGAAAAACTTCTGAAACAGGTGGAAAAGAATCCCGGTCGGATCCTGAAATTGGGCGTGGTATTGCCTTTAACCGGGAAACTGGCCGTGACCGGACAGCAGGTTTTGCAAGGGATTCAACTGGCCGTTCATCAAATGGACCTTCCAGAGGGCCATAAACTGGAACTGATCGTCGAGGATTCGGCGGCGGGCCGGCCCGTCGATCAGGTGGTGGAGGAACTCGCCACCAACCCCAATGTCGTGGGTATCCTGGGTCCGGTATTGAGCGACGAAATCCGGGAAATCGTTCCCATCGTGGAAAAATACCAGGTTCCGGTATTCACCCCCACCGCCTCGGCCCAAGGTTTGCCGGAGTTGAGTCCCTGGATTTTTCGCAACGCCCTCACCCGGGAAATCCAAGCCAGGTTTCTGGCCAGGTATTCCATCAATAAATTGCATGTGCGCCGGGTGGCAATTCTTTACCCCCTGGAAACGTTCGGAATAGAAATGCGGGATGCGTTCGCGAAGGAATTCGAGTCGCTGGGCGGGGAAGTGGTGACCTCGGTGGCCTATGAACGGTCGCAAACCGATTTCAAACCGCAGATTCTTGAACTGGGGGGAGTCGCCGACGACCAGTTGAAAAAGCTCACGCGCGAATATTTCCTCGGAGAGCAGGATAACGTTGGATTCGGCCAGGAAGGAGTTCTGTCGAGGCCAGCCGTGGATATGGGATTGTGGAACAACGGCGACATTGAAGATCTCAAGGCTTCCCTGGAGTTGAGTTATGATGCCATTTTCATTCCCGGATTTTATGACAAAGTGAGCCTCATCGTCCCCCAGCTGGTTTTTTATAATATCGACCGGGTTACCTTGCTGGGCGGGAACGGGTGGAACTCTCCCGAACTGCTCAAGACGGTCGGGAAGTATATCCAAACCGGATTTCTGGTGGACGGATTTTTCGCCGGTTCTCCGGATCCGGAAGTCAGGAAATTCGTGAAAATGTTTAAAAATAATTTTGGCAAGGAGCCTACGATTCATGCCGCCCAGGCCTATGATAGCGCCCGAATGGTCATCGGCCTGATCCTTAAAGGCGCGGACAACCGGAAAAAGATCCAGAAGCGGTTATACACCATACACGGCTTCCAAGGCGTTTCCGGGACCACGACGATCCTTCCATCCGGGGATTCTGAAAAAAAACTGTTTGCCCTGAAAATCAAAGGAAGGAAATTTGTTCAGGCGAATTGACCGGTCGGGAAGGGTGGGTTGCTGGCCGCTCGCCCGGCAAGGCTCCGGCAGGGAGTTAAAAAGTGTTTTCCGCGAACGGGGCGTGGGCCTCCGTTCCTTTTTCAGGCAGGTGATTCTCCAGAAAGACCTCGAACCGCGCTCCGGCTTCATTAAATTGGGCCGCCTTGCCGTTTTCAGGAAGAATTTTGTAAAAGACCACTTCGTCGGAGACCGGGAAATTCTTGACCGGCACGCCTTGCTGGGCCTCGGTCATGTATTGCATCCAAATGGGAATGGCCGCCCGCGAGCCCGTTTCGTTTTTTCCCAGCGGTTCGTCCTGGTCCTTGCCCACCCAAACGCCGGTGGCCATATCGGGAGTGTACCCGATGAACCAAGCATCCACATAATTATTGGTCGTTCCCGTTTTCGCCGCGATAGGGCGGTTGAGTCCCTTGACCTTCCTGGCCGTGCCGCTTTCCACCACGCTTTGCAGGAGGCTGTTGATCGTAAAGGCCACCCCGCTCGAAATGGGGGCGGTCACCTGAGGCTGCGCGGTGTATAACGTTTCACCGTTACGACTCTCTATCAAGCGGACGGCGATCGGCTGGACCCGTTTGCCCATGTTCGCGAACGTCGAATAGGCGGAGGTCAATTCAAAAAGCGTTACACCGGAAGAACCCAGGGCAATAGATAAATTATTCTCCAGGTGCGTGGTGATTCCCAAACTCCGCGCCATCTGGATGGCCTGGTTCACGCCGATATTCTGGAGGAGCTTGACGGTGACCACGTTTCGCGAATGGGTCAACGCCGTCCGCAAGGGAGTGGGACCGTAAAATTTTTTCTCGAAATTGACGGGTTTCCACTTGTCAAAGGCGTTTTCCTTTTCTTTAAAAATGATCGGAGAATCGATGATAATGCTGGCCGGGGAATATCCCGCCTCGATGGCGGCGGCGTAGATGATCGGCTTGAATGCCGAACCCGGCTGCCGGATGGCCTGCACGGCCCGGTTGAACTGGCTCCGGGTAAAATCGTAGCCTCCCACCATGGCCTTGATATGGCCTGTGCTCGGTTCCAGGCTTACCAATCCCGCTTCGACCTCCGGTTCCTGTTCGAGGGCCAGGTTCCACCGCATGTCCTCATCCCGCGTGCCCAGGACCTTGACGAGAATGAGATCCTCCGGTGATAAAGCTTCCCGGGCGCTGTTGATCCTGGCGTATTTTCCATCCACCTTGATATTGGGTTGGCGGGCCCAATCCATATTCTCGATCTCGATGATCCCTTCTTCGCCTCCCAACTGGACCAGCACATCATCATCGGTCACTTCCAGGACCACCCCTTTCAGGGTGTTTCCCACAACGGGGCCATCGCCCTCTCCGAACCCGTTGAGTTCCCGGATGCGTTGGGAAAGCTCCAGGGGTTTCTCCGTCAAGTCGATGTGTCCCAGGGGACCCCGATACCCGTAGCGTTTGTCGGCAATCAAAAGGTTCTCCCGTACGGCCCTCTGGGCCGCTTCCTGGAAGCCCAGGTTCAACGTGGTGTAAACCTTGAGTCCCCCGCGGTAGAGCCGGTTATGTCCGTAGGTTTCCTGGAGAAACTGACGGATGTATTCAACGAAGTAAGGCGCCTTGTTGACCATGTCGGTGATTCCGCCAAGCCGGATGTCTTCTTTCATGGCCTCCTCGGCCTGTTCCTTGGTGATGAATGCGAGGTGGGCCATTCGGCGGAGGGCATGGTTGCGGCGCTTCTTCGCCTTTTCCAGGTTTTTGTATGGAGAATAATGGTTGGGAGCTTTGGGAAGGCTTGCGAGCAGGGCGCATTCCTCGAGGGTGAGATCCTGAACGTGTTTGCCGAAATAAGTGCGCGCCGCCGCCTCGACCCCGTAGCTTCCATGACCGTAATAAATCTGGTTGAGGTACATCTCCAGGATTTCATCCTTGGTGAAAATCAGTTCCATCCGGATGGCCAGAATGGCTTCCTTGATTTTCCTCGCGAGGGTCCGGTCCCGGGACAAAAAGAGGGTTTTGGACAATTGCTGGGTGATGGTGCTGCCCCCCTCGACCACATATCCCGCCTGCAGGTTAGTGAGAAAAGCCCGGAAAATCGCCTTGGGGTCGATGCCCAAATGATAATAAAAATTGGAATCCTCGACCGCGAGAGCCGCCTGCTTTAATTGCAGGGGGATGCTCTGCAAGGGCGCCATGATCCTTTTTTCGATATAGAATTCGGCGATCAGTTCATCGTAATCGGAATAGAGCAGGGTGATGGTGCTGGGTTGGTAATTTTTCAGCAGGCGGACGTCCGGCAAGTCCTGGGAGTAGTGATAGTAAATGAACGCCGCGCCCAAGGAACCCGCAACCAGGAGGGTGAGGAAAAGAAAAAAGCTGCTCAACAAGAAAATTTTCAGGGAACGGCTGCGTTTCTTTTTTTTGTGAGCCCGTGACGGCCGCTGATTTTTTAACAGGTTTCTCATTCGATTGGAGACCCCGCCCCGTTTCGGAACACTTGAACGCCTGGATGATATGGGGGACGATTGGCCTGGAGGGCGGGGAGTATCCTTTATTTCACCCGGAGCGTCCCTCTTCCAGGTCGATGAGCTCCACCCATGTGGTGATTTCGGTGCGCGTGGGATCTATTTTATTCAAAATTTCCAAAAAATACTTCATCCGGTCTTCCGAGTCGGGTTTTCTTTCTATAATTTGCCGGTTGACCGTTTTGATTTCATGCGGGTTGTGAGCCTTGCACTTCTCCTCAATCCATTGGGAGATTTGCCCATCGTCCTGTGTCGTCGCAATTTGTATCAGCTCCTCCGCCCCGGTTTCGAGAAAGTTTAGAATGATTTTATCCAGGGGGCACGGGAAAATGTATTCCCCCAGGGTTTTTTGGGAAAAGGCCCGGGCCTTGTCGATCATCCTGGGAAAATGGACCAATCCGCCCATCTTTTCATTCGGGCTCCTTGGAAAGGTTTTGGTCAGGTCCATGGAAAAATGATCGAGAAAAATTAGGTGACTGAAACCGCGGCGGGGAGGAGGTGTCCTCCTCTTTAATCAGTCCAGCCGCATTCGATTGATCTGTTGGAAAATTTTGGAAGTTTTGATGGAGCGTGCCCCTTCCGGCCCGATTTGATTTCGGAACAAATCCAGCGTGGTGAGGCGCCCCAGGTTTTCGGAAGCCGCGATAAATTTTGCCCCCTCCTCACCGATCCTATTGAATTTCAAGATCAACTGGTCCAACTGGGAGAGATTTTCGCTCTCCGCCAGGGCCCGGGCGCCCGGCGCCGTGATGTTGTTGGATTTCAAATTCAAAACCTTTAATTTAGACAGGTAAGGGGAGGCGCAAAGCGCCGCCACCCCCTCGTTGCCAATATCATTATCGCCCAACTCCAATTGAACCACCTCGGCCAGAATTTCCATTCCCGCGAGCCTTTTAGCGCCCTCGTCCCCGACCTTGCGGGCTTCCAGGTTCAGGGTCCCATCCATCAAATTTTTTTGCACAAGGTCTTCCAAATCCATGAACGATCCTTCTCCAAATACTTCATTTTAAAGCTAAAACCACAAATTTGCAGGCAGTTTTGCCGGCACGTGCATGATCCCAGGAAGTTCCGCAATTATTATACCACGACCCAAGACCCCCCCCGGACCGGGGAAGCCGTTGGAACTTTGGCGAGACGATTAACGGTTCGCAAAAGGCCGAATCCATTCTAAAATGGATTACAATATCCGACTAGCGAAAAATTCAAATTGCGATAAATAAAAGATCCGGCTGGGCATCCGGAAAATATATCCCTGACTGAAAACATCATGAACGAAGATTTGATCGCTCAGGTGGCCGATTATCATGAGGCCACCAAACATCATTATAACCGCTTTGCCCGGGCGCCAGGCTATTTGGACTGGGCCAACCAGCCAGATCCATTCAGGCGCTATTCGGGAGCCCCATTGATTCATCTTCCCATTATTGTACGGGATGAATCTCTCCCCTACCGGAAGCTGTTTGGTCCGGAATCGATTCCATCTTCTCCCGTGACCCCGGAATCCCTTTCCCGGTTTTTAGAGCTTTCCCTGTCGGTCTCGGCGTGGAAGCAATCGGGCGATTCCCGCTGGGCGCTTCGGAGCAATCCGTCCAGCGGGAATCTGCATCCCACCGAGGGATACCTGATGACCGATGGCATGGATGAATTGCATCCCGGCCCGGGAGTGTACCATTACGTTCCCGGCGAGCATGGTCTCGAATTGCGCGCCGAAATTCCGGGACCGGTCTGGCAAAAGCTCATGGCAAGTTTTCCACGGGGATCGTTTCTGGCCGGGTTGACCTCGATCCATTGGCGGGAGGCCTGGAAGTATGGAGAGCGGGCTTTTCGGTATTGCCAGCACGACATCGGTCATGCCTTGGCGGCCCTGCGGGTGGCCGCGGCAGTTCTGGGCTGGAACCTCGTGTTGCTGGAGGAAGTGGACGACGCCTCCCTGTCCCGGTTGCTGGGGTTGGACCGGGAAAAGGATTTCATCGATGCGGAACGGGAGCATCCTGATTGGATTGCCATTGTTTTCCCCAATAGCTCGGCGGAGGAAATCCCCCTGGGGCTCGATGTGGAATCGATCGGGAAGATCGCCACGGGCCGATGGCGGGGAAAGGCCAACCGGTTGAGCGAGGAATGCATTCCCTGGGAACGCATCGATTCGGTTTCCCGGGCGACTTTAAAACCCACGGGCAACCCGGGCCGGAAAAGGTCGGCGGGAACTCACGCCCCGCAATGGAAAATCGATCCGGGAACGTCTTTAAGACGGAAGAGGACAACCGCCCGGCAGATCATCCGCCAAAGGCGAAGCGCCGTGGCCTTGGATGGCGTCACCTCCATCTCTTCGGAAGAGTTTTACACTATCTTGCTTCACACGGTTTGCCGCAATGGGTCCGGAATGCCCTGGGATGCCGTATCGTGGAGTCCGCGCATTCATCTTTGCCTGTTTGTCCACAGGGTGCGCGGGCTGGCGCCGGGGCTTTATTTCCTGGTCCGCGATCTCGCCAAACTGGAGGCGGTTCGTCAACAGACCCGAAAGGAATTTGCCTGGCGAAAGCCAGGGGATTGCCCCCCCGAACTTTCTCTTTACTTGTTAAAGGAAGGGAATTTTCAGAACCTGGCCGCTCAGGTGAGTTGTACCCAGGACATTGCGGGGCAGGGCGCATTCAGCCTGGGGATGATTTCTGAATTTCTTCCCTCCCTGGAAAAGATCGGCCCCTGGTTTTACCGGCGTCTCTTCTGGGAAAGCGGCATGGTCGGGCAGATGTTGTACTTGGCGGCGGAATTCATGGGCGTTCGCGGAACGGGGATCGGTTGTTATTTCGACGATCCGGTCCACGAAATTCTCGGTCTGAAAGACCAAACTTTTCAAAGCCTCTACCATTTTACCCTGGGGGGACATGTGGAGGACGACCGGTTGACTACCCATCCCGCATACGGGTGGTCTTGCGAAATTCCGGACGGTCAGTTTACCTCCCGTTACGGTTGCTCCTCCGTCACGGAAACGGCGGCAAGGGTCCTGGAATTGCCCTCCCGATCCATCGTCACCTGGAAGGGCAGAAAATTGAGCCGCATCGGGGCCGGGCTGGCCCGGTTTTCACAGGTTCCGCCGGAACACCAACACGCGTTGTCCGAAATCCTGAAAAGTCCGCTGAATGTGATCGAAACCACGGCCGAGGGGCGGGCGGAAGAACAGGAACGGCTCCTCGGCCAGACCTTGAATGATTTTGTGGAAAAAGAGGGAGGCGGCCTGGAAGGTGTTGTGTTTATCAGGCAGGTGGGTGTGCTCCAGGGCCGGGCGGGAACCCTGGTGGATGAAATGAGACGGCGCGGAGTTCCATTTAAAAACCTCGTCTCCCAGGGCGGGCGGAGCATGGGGCTGGACCCGGACTTTTTGAAAGATCAACTGGACCGGTCGCGGCATCGTCTGGGACTGGAAATCCTGGACCTGGTGCTGCTTCGAATTCCGGACGAACTTCCGGGAGTTTGGGGTGAAGCGCCTTGCCTGGGCCGAATTCGGGATGCGGCCCTTTTTCTTCAGAACGAATGCGAACGGGGAAAGATTGGCGGGTTTGGGATTTCTCCCGGCAGGTGGGGCGCATCTCCCCTGGAATCTCCGGCCCTTTCCCTGGAAAAGATATATGAGACCCTCGACGGTCTTTCCGGATTTTCGGCGGTCGCCTTTCACGCCAATTTTCTGGAAAAGGAGCCCTTTCTGGCCAATAATTCACGTCCCGGTCTCGTAGACTTGGCTCGGGAAAAAGGCCTGCTGGTAATTTCCGGTAGTCCCCTAGTGTCTGAAAACCCGGGCCATCCCGTTTTGCTGGTGGATTTTCTCGGTGCCGGCCAGGAAGATGCCGCGGTGTGGGGAAAAAGCATCCTGAAAATGTTGCTCAATCGGGAAAAGGAAATTCACGCCACTCCGCTAGCGGATGGAAGGACCCTGGGTGAAGCGTTGCGGGCCGCGAACCTTCCTTCACCGTTTCAACTCCAATCGATGGGAAAATCCTTTTTCGGTTCCCGGCCAGAATCCCCGGCCGCCCTTCAGGAAGTGACGGAAGCCTTTCACACCACGTTGTATCATTCGCGGTATCTCGGTAAGCAGCTTGTTCATGCAGGATTGTGGAAGCCTGCCGACGCGGACGATGTGGTTCAATCCCTGGAATCACTGTTCGGTTCCATTCGGCAGAATTACAAACAACGGATGCGCCGGAACAGCTCGGGAGACGTGGCCCGCCTCCGCAAGGAACAGTTCGCCGGTGCGCCTCCTTCCGTTCCTCTCCAGTTCCTCGGAATCCAATGGCTTCTGGACCATGGGGTGGATGTTGTTTTGAACGGGATGACTCACCCAAATTATGTGAGAGAGGCGGTGATCTGCCTGAAAAATACCCAGTGATCCCTTTGGTGGAAAATACCCCGGCCGGGAAAGGCGGGTGGGCTAGAGAGCCCTTGAATGGAGGAAAGAAAATCAATGGAGATCCGAATTTTCAGGGATTTTCCGGGGAAATTTCAGGGTGTAAGAAAAGGCAAATAAATGTTTTAAAAAATTCTATAAAATGATAGATTGAAAAAATCCATTATAAATCGGGTGTTAATTTTTAACCAATTTTGGGAGCTTAAGCCATGAGAAAATTCCTCGTTGTTTTGATCGCTCTATCGTTCTCTCTTCTCCCTCTCACCGCGATTGCAGGAGAAGGTCCGATGAAGTTACCCGCGGGAGTCAACGCGGACTCCAACAAACATAACGAAGAAGGGATTGCCGAATGGAATAAGGGGAATTATGAAGGGGCGTTGAAACATTTTCAAATGGCGTCGAAGTTGGATTCCAGCATCGGTGAAACGCATTTCAATGAAGCCGTCTGCCTGGATAAACTGGGAAGACATGGAGAAGCTACCATGCATTTCAAGGCGGCCAAGAAGAACGCAAAAGGCAATGCGAGCATTTTGAATTCAAAGATTTTAAACGGTCATCTCGGCGGTTAGCCATTTTAGGCGTTTCCGCATCCTGAAAAAATCGCCGGGAAAAACGGATTGTCCGGGAGGTTGGAGATTTCCAGCCTCCCTTTTTTTCCTGCTTTCCTCGAATCCGCGCCAAACACCCATGACCCCTGAAAACCGTTTAAAAGGGCAGGGTTTCCGCAGTTTATTTTTGAATATGAATCCCAATTGTTCTTCGACTCATCTTATATATAGAGGAGGGTGGGTGATTGAGATGTGGATGATCAACAAGGGGGTAAGTTTGCGGGGCCTGTAGTGGATATAGGCTAAAAGAATAAGGGTTAAAATTCAAACGACGATACGATTCGTGGAGCCTATCATTCACTCAAGGTGAAAGATGGGCTTTTTTATTTCCTCCGGTTCGGCAGAGCCGGAAAAGAAAGAAG
>JBHHVU010000066.1:0-16081 GCA_046754465.1 Nitrospinaceae bacterium
TGGAGCTGGCAAAGGGACTCGAACCCCCGACCTGCTGATTACAAATCAGCTGCTCTACCAACTGAGCTACGCCAGCTCAGCAAACAGAAAATTCCTCATCTTACTGACTTCATTTCTCTTTTGTCAATAAAAAAAGCGGTTTTTCTGAGATTTCTTTAAGGTAGATGGGTAGTTTGCTACAGAGGGATTACGATTTGGCCAAGTGTAGCACGGAAAAATCTCTTTTTATAGGAAAATCTACAGATATTTTTTATGTTGGATAACTTTGCAAAGATTCTATCACGAGCTTGACACGAATTGCCACAAAAAAAATGAGCTGGGATTACGCCTTATTTTGTAACTATTTTATTACAAGGGCCGACCGGAAAAATCGCCGGAGAAAAATTCACTCTGCCCTTAGGGCTTCATCTGATTTTAAGGTTTCCCGCCAATATTCCAGGATATCCTCCAAGGTTTTTTCCAGCGGTATCCGGGGCCGCCAGCCTGTTTGCTCCCGCAAATGGGTGGAATCTCCATAAACGTTAATGGATTTCGATAATCGGAATCTTGCCGGGTCTGATTGAATCCGTATGGGGATACGCGACATTTTCACCAACGCCTCCAACAAGGCGCGGACCCGGGTCTCCTTCCCGGAACAGACATTATACGCTGCTCCTGATGTCCCCCGCTCCATGATGGCCCGGTACGCCCGGACCGTGTCCCGGACATCCAGGATATCGCGCCAGGAATCCAGGTTCCCCGTCTGGAGGACCGGCGGGGCTCCGTTTTCGATCTCCACCACCTGCCGGGCAAAGGAAGAACAGGCAAAATTGCTGCTTTGCCTGGGACCTATGTGATTGAACGGCCGGACCCGGACAATGTCCAATCCGTCTCTTTCAAAATAAGATTGCGCGAGAAGGTCCGCCGCGGCTTTGCTGACTCCATATAATGAAAAAGGTTTTAGGGGACGGTCTTCGCGGATGGGGCCTTCCTCCCGGGTCACCACACCGTACGCCTCCGACGACCCGACCCAGAGGATTCGTGTTTTTAATCCCATCTTTTTCACGGCGTTTAACAAATGCAGGGTGCCGTAAAAATTGGTTTCGAACGTCTTTTGGCAATCTTCTTCCCCGGCAGGGACGAAGGTCACCGCGGCCAGATGGTAAATCCGGCTGGGACGAACGGTTTCCAGGCATCGAATGACCTCCTCTGGACTCCGAATATCGCCTTCCATCACCTCGATACGGTCTCGCGCATGGCGGATATTCCTATCGTTTTCCAGGGACCGAGCCAGCCCGATGACTTCCTCGTTATGTGCCAGAAGTAAATCCGCCAGGTGCGACCCGGCAAACCCCTGGATTCCGGTGATCAGGTTTTTCATGATTCGTTTTGGGATAGGCTGGAATTCAACTGGGAATCACTTTCAATTGCCGGCCGATCTTCTGGAAAGCCTGCACGGCGCGGGCGAGGTCTTCCGATTCGTGGGCAGCGGAAATCTGGATACGGATCCGAGCCTCATCACGCGGCACCACCGGGTAGCTGAAGCCGACCACATAGATTCCCTCTTTCAGCAACTGTTCGGCCATCTCGTGCGCCAGCCTGGCCTCTCCCAGCATGATGGGTATAATGGGATGGTCCCCAGGACGAATCTGGAATCCGGCCTCCCGAATTTGCTCACGAAAAAACGCCACGTTTTCCCGAAGCTTCTTGATCAGATCGCGGGACCGGGTGACGAGATCGATCGCTTTCAGGGTGGTGGCGGCGATGACCGGCGACAAGGAATTGGAAAACAGATAGGGACGGGAACGCTGCCGCAATAGGGCGACGATTTCCTTTTTCCCGCTGGTGAACCCCCCGGAGGCGCCCCCCAGGGCCTTGCCGAAGGTGGAGGTGATGATATCTACCCGCCCCAGGACGTTCCGGTACTCCAGGCTGCCTTTCCCGGTGGCTCCAAAAAATCCGGTGGCGTGGGAATCGTCCACCATGACCATGGCGCCATATTTCCGGGCGAGCTCACAAATGTCCCCCAACAGGGCCACGTCGCCGTCCATGCTGAATACCCCATCGGTGGCGATGAGCCGGAACCGGTACTTCTCCGCCCGTTTCAACTGAACCTCCAGATGATTCATGTCGGAATGGATGTAACGAAAGCGCTGGGCCTTGCACAACCGCACCCCGTCGATGATGCTCGCATGGTTCAAACGGTCGCTGATCACTGCGTCCTGTGTATCGAGCAACGTTTCAAACAGGCCGGCGTTGGCGTCGAAACAGGAGGAATAAAGTAACGTGTCCTCGGTCTCCAAAAACCGGGAGATTCTTTCCTCGAGCAGTTTGTGAATCTCCTGGGTTCCGCAAATGAAACGCACCGAGGCCATTCCAAATCCATAATGATCGAGAGCCTCCTTGGCGGCGCGGATGATCTCGGGATGGTTGGCCAAACCCAGGTAGTTGTTGGCGCAAAAATTGATGAATTCTCCCTGGTCCGTCTGGATTCGCACCTGCTGCGGACTCTTGAGAACCCGTTCTTCTTTATACAATCCGCTCTCACGAAGGGTTTCCAATTCCTCACGAATGGTGTCCTGGATGGTTTCGGGCATAAGGGTCCCCCCCTTCTTCTGGATCATTCAATATTTCAAAATAATCTTCGGGTAGCGTTGAATCAACCGGCCAAACCCCTTCGGATCGAACTCCCGGAACGGAACCACGGTTTCGCGTCCCCGATTCAGGATCACATCGTAAATCTTGTCCTGCAGGTCGAGGTATTTCGATTGGAGCAGGTTGTTCATGATATACCAGGTTTGAAACACCTTGCGGCCGACCACGCTGTGCATATTTTTCCCGAGCATGATGATCCGCTGAAAGTCGGTCAGGGTGAAATCTCCGGCAGACAGGCCGAAGAGAATGATGTCCCCCCCCGCCCGGACGCTTTGAATGGCGGTGTTGAGCGCCTGGTTGCTTCCCGACATTTCGAACACCACGTCCGTCCCCTCCCCGTAGCAGCGTTTGCGGATGGATGCCACGATTTCCGGGTCGGGTCCGACTCCGGACTTGCCGCGATTTTCCAGGGAGACCCCGAGGGTGAGGTCCGCCCCCAGCCGTTCAGCCATTTTCAGGTTATCGGGGTTGGGGTCCACCCCGATGAGGGTGGTCGCGCCCATGGCCCGCGCCACGAGGATGGAAAACAAACCGATCGTGCCGCAGCCAAAAATGGCCACGCTCCTGCCACGAAGATCCACCCGGCTGCAGGCGTGCACGGCGTTGCCCAAGGGTTCTTGAATCGCCGCGACTTCCGGGCGAATCCGGTTCACATCCGTCCGCCACAATTCCTTGGCCGGGAGCTTGACATAATCGGCGAAACAGCCGTCAGTGGAGATCCCTATAATCAGGTGATTTGAGCAGACGTTCGCGTCGCCGATTCTACACTGGTGGCACCGCCCGCAGAAAATATGGGATTCCGCCGAGACCACATCGCCGGGCTTGTATCCATAAATCTTCGCCGCATAGGACCCGGTTTCCACGATCTCCCCCAAAAGCTCGTGACCGCAAACGCGGTAGGACTGCCCGTCCTGTTCCAGGGAATCGAAGATCATCTCCTTGAAAGCGTGGCGGAACCAGATCCCCTTGTCCGAACCACAGAATCCGGTGAACCGGGGTTTGACAATGACCTTGCTGGCGTCATCCGGATTTTTGGTTTCATCGAGAACTGGCTCGGAGACGGTGGCGAGGTTCATCCCCGTGGTGGATTCCCATTGACCGCGAGGAATGTCCAAAACAAGTGCCTTCATCAGAGTGTCTCCATGATTTGTCGCTTATAATCAATATAAGGCCCCTTGAAAAAGATTAAAAGGTCAAATTCTTCAGGATGTTCTTCAAAGGAGCCGCCCCTCCGTCTGGAGCGGCGCAACTTAAGGGGATGAAACTTCCCTGAAATGTCAGCCCGGTCGAAAAGTACGGATAATGTGTTGGGGATCAGGAAAATATGCCCCCTTTCTTAAAGAAGAAGGTGCTACAATACCCTCTTTTTTCAAGGGGATGATCGCAACCCGATTTCTCCAGTGGGTTTAAACACTGGTCTCTCGTTCCGTTGAGAAGCCCTGCCCCCTCCTTCATGGAATCCAAAGGAATCATAGTGTCGATGGGAAGCGCCAAGCAAAATTTATTCGTTCCCAATTTCCAGGCCATTTTCTTCGATTATGGCGGGACGCTGGACGCGGACGGCATCCCCTGGAAAGAACATCATCAGTCCATTTACGAATCGCTGGGGATTCGGCTGGCCCAGAAAAAATTCGACCAAGCCTTTTATGCCGCGGATGACAGCTTGACCGATGAGGGATTGAACGGCTTTTCCTTGAAAGAAACGTTGCACGAACAGGTGAGACGAGTTTTCCAGGGGCTGGGGATTGGGGGTATTTCTTTTCGGGAAAAAGTCGTCGATATTTTTATTCAGGACACCGTGCACAAGGTGGAGGAAAACAAGGGGGTGCTGGAACAACTGAAAACCCGGTACCGGATGGGTATTATCTCCAATTTCTACGGAAACCTGGAGACCATTTGCGAGGAACTGGGACTGTCCCCGTTTTTGGATGTAATTGTGGATTCGAGACGGGTGGGAGTGACCAAACCGCACGCCGGCATTTTCAATCATGCCCTAAAGGCCGTCGGCTGCAGCCCGGCTCGATCATTGATGGTGGGGGATTCCGCCCGCAGGGACATGCTGGGGGCGAGGGCGATAGGAATGCCGCATGTTCTGCTCATGGACCCCGGCAACCCGGGCGCGCCTCAAACCTGTTGTCCGGGTGACCGCGTCATTGGGAAACTTGCCGATTTACTGGAGGTGGTATAGATGACCACCGGTTATTGCAATACTTATGGATATCATTAAGGGAGGCATCATTGCCGCGGGACACGGCGAACGGTTCAAGCGGCTGGGAATCCAAACTCCGAAACCCATGCTGAGGGTCCACGGGAAGCCCCTGCTGCATTGGACCCTTTCCCGGTTCGTGGAAGCGGGGATCGAGGACCTCACCCTGATCTTTAATGAGACCAACGCGGCGATTTGCTCGGATTACATCGGGGAACATTTTCGGGGATTGAAGATCACCCGCATCGTGAAGAATACTGCTTCCTCCTTTGAAAGTTTTTGGGAAGTGAGTTCCGCCATCGGGGCAGGACCATTTTTGATCACCACCGTCGATTCCATTTATCCCCCGGGCGAGCTAAAAACTTTCTCCACGGCGGCGGCCCGTTACCCCGCCGGAACCCTGGTCTTGGGGATCACATCGTTCGTGGAGGATGAGAAACCCCTTTACGTGGAAATGGACGTGAACCAAAAGATTGTTTCCCTGGGACCAGGGAAAACCCCGTGGGTGACCAATGGGGTTTACTGGATGCCGGCGGTCCCGCTTCGTTCCAAAAAACATTATTCCGCCTTGAGGGACTATCTGAAAGACTTGATCGAATCGGGAACCTCCGCTTTCGGTATCGACATGGGGAAATCGGTGGACATCGACGGTCCCCGCGATATTAAAGCGGCGGAATCGTTTTTATCCACCTCGTTTTTTTCCCGGCCGGAAAAACCCACCGCGTAGCCCGCCCGCCGCCTGCGGGCTGGTATCCGGGTATAGGAGATTACAGTGAAAACAGGAAAGGTCCTGTTATTTTTTTTGGGGTTGGGGATCATCGCGCTGCTGTTTTATAAAATCGGCTTCACGGAGATCGAGAAACAATTTTCCGACCTGGGGTGGAAGGTCCTGTATATTTTCCTGCCATTTTTCCTGATCGGTTACATCGGGACCTGGGCCTGGATTTATACGTTCCCCCCGCCATTTTCAAAGTATAAAATCTCTTTTTCCAAGCTATTTTGGCTTCGGGTGGTGGGGGAAGCGGTGAACAATTTCACCTCCACCGCCCATGTGGGCGGGGATTTAACGAGGGTCCTGTTTCTCAAAAAATTGGGTGTCCCCACCACCAAGGGCATGGTGGCCGTGATCATGGACAAGGTGGCCCTGATCATCACGGAAGTTTTCTTCATTTTTACGGGCATATTATTGCTGCTCGTGAAAATGGATTGGCCGGCCTGGGTCAAGGGCGGGGTCGCCTCCTCTTTTTTACTGGCCGGGTTATTTATCTACGGGATTCTCCTGATGGTCCGCAAGGGAGTATTCAGTAAAATGAGCGGCTCCCTCCAAAGAAGATGGGACTGGAAGTGGCTGGACCAGATTCATGAAAAGATCAAACACCTGGATCACCATTTATCCCACTTTTACCGCCATCACCGCCGTGAATTCATCTCGTCAAATGTGTTGCATTACGTGAGTTGGATTCTCGGGGCGCTGGAGACCTGGACGATTCTATATGTCTTGGGATTGCGGGTGGGCCTGGTGGACGCCATCATGATCGAGGCGCTAGTAACCCTGGTGAAAGGACTGGGCTTTTTTATTGTGGGGAGCTTGGGGGTCCTCGAGGGAGGAACCGTTTTCCTGTTTCAAATACTTAATATCGGCGAGGGAACGGGCCTCGCCTTCACCTTGTTGAAACGAGCCCGCGAGATGGCCTTTGGCGCTTTGTCCTGGCTGGTTTTTTCCATCCAGTTGGCCGGACTGAAACCCCGCGGCACTCAAACCCTGCCCTCGTAATAATCCAGTCCGGAGTGATCGATCACTTCCTCCCCCATAATGATCCTCAAGGTATTCCGGAGCTTGATATCCTGAACGAACAAATCGTTTTCCGGTTTCAGATCGGGCCGGGACAAGGGAGCCTTAAAATAAAAAGACAACCATTCCTGGATGCCAAACATCCCCGCCCGTTGGGCCAGGTCAAGGAAAATAACGATATCCAAAACCACCGGCGCGGCCAGAATGGAATCCTTGCAAAGAAAATTGATCTTCAACTGCATGGCCTGCCCCATCCAGCCCTCGATGTCGATATTGTCCCACCCTTCCTTGGCGTCGCCCCGCGGGGGATAGTACTCGATGCGGATTTTATGGAAATAATCGCCATACAATTCAGGGTACAGATCCTGTTCCAGGATGTTTTCCAGAACCGACTCCTTGGTCACCTCCTTGGAACGGAAAGAATCGGGATCATCCAGGACTTCGCCGTCCCGGTTGCCGAGAATATTGCTCGAAAACCATCCCTTGAGTCCGAGCATGCGCGCCTTGAGTCCGGGAGCCACGATGGTTTTCATCAAGGTTTGACCCGTTTTGAAATCCTTTCCCGCGACGGGGGCCTTGGTGCGGGCCGCCAGTTCCAATAACGCGGGGACCTCCCCCGACAGGTTCGGGGACCCGTTGGCATAGGGAACTCCCATTCGAATGGCGGCATAGGCGTAAATCATCGAAGGCGGGATGATGGGAAGGCTGTCCTTCAAGGCCTTTTCAAAAGCATCGAGGGATTGAAACGCCGCGTGGTCTTCCGTTTCCTGGTAGGTTTCCGTGGAGCCGCACCAGCACATGACCAGCCGGTCCAGATGGTTCTTTTCCTTGAACGTTTCGATATCCTTCATCAACTGTTCGGCCAGCTCCATCTTGTTGGTGGCGGTTTTCAGATTCGGTCCAGAAAGTCTCCGGACAAAAGCCGGATCGAACACCGCCGGCCAGGGTTGGATGGCCTGTAATTCTTCGCGAACTTCTTCCAATTTTTCCCGGGGCAGGACCCCGCAGTTGAGGGCGGCTTGATAACAGTCATCCTTATAAATATCCCAACCCCCAAACACCAATTCGTCCAAGGAGGCCAGGGGAACAAAATCCTTGATGAAGGGAAACTTCGCCTCATTCCTTTTACCCAACCGAATGCGGGACATTTGGGTCACGGAACCGATGGGAAGGCCGCCCCCCTTGAGGACCAAATACACACCGGCAATTAACGTGGAAGTTACCGCTCCCATCCCGGGGAGTAAAACCCCCAACTTCCCCTTAGGAGGCCGAATCTCCTTTTTCAAATCCCGATATTCATAAGTTGTTTCTCCCACGATAAGACCAACCTCCTTTTCTGACCGGACCGCTGTTTTTTTCAAACCGCCCGGGTTTCGTTCCTCATGGAACGGGTTGTTTGGTTACGTAAACGTTTATTTATCCCTCTGATGCTCCAAACCAATTTTGGACGGCCCCGCCACCCCGGATTTACCGCACCGGGTTAGAGGTGATCGGCCGGCATGTTTTTTTCGGATTCCATCAGCTCGGCTTCCGGTCCGATTCCAGTGCAAGCCGAACGTTTTTTTTCCAGGACCCGCCTTTCCTGGAAATGGATCCACACCAGGACCAGGAAAAAGAGGGGCGCCCCAACAGCGCTCAAGACCAAAAACCAATCCAGCTTATGAAAGAAGGAAAGAAGAACCACTAGGTAAATAAAATCCCTTCTTGAGAGAAAATCCGCGATTTCCGTCACTTTGCTTTTTTCCTGGTTGACGGAAACCGATGTATAGAGGGGTTCCTTATCCCCCTTGGGGCGCATCGTGTGCCAGTAAACCCACGAGGCCGAGGCCACCGTCCCTAATAGGGCCAATCCGCCTAAAACGATCGGAAACAGGGAATGCGTCCTTCGGCTCCACTCCAGGGCCAAGGCTAAAAACACGGCGGAATGGACGATATTGTCCCCCCAGAAATCCATCAATCCTCCCCACCGGCTTTGCAGAAACTTGATTCGGGCCAGTTCCCCGTCACAGCCATCGAGGATCGAGTGGGCCAGGAACAAACACGCTCCCGTGATTTGTAAAATCCCTTGCTGGATTCCAAGAAGACAGGCCCCGGCCAATCCGACCCCGATGCTGAAAAGAGTCATCTGGTTGGGAGATATGGAAGTATTCACCAGACGCCTGGAAATTGCCAGAGAAATCTTCCGTTCCACGTTCCGGGACATGAACCCTTCCGTATCCTTAATCAAAGATTGAAACAGCAGGGATTCAATACGGGGAATTTGTTCCGCGGATTGAAGTTCGTAAACCTTTCCGGCGGGACCCGGTTGGATCTTCGTGGGAAAATCCTTTTGCAACAAATCAAAAAGACCGGGGCGACCGTGGTTTTGCGCGACCTTTTCCAGCCACTCGTGGGGATCCTCCGCGCAATAAACCAGGACGGGAGAATGATCTCCTACTGTAAATTGGCCCCTTGCCGCACCCCATTCCTTTACGGATTCGAGATATCGTGTGTCCGGCAAATAACCCCGTTTGAACAAAACAAAACAGGACCCCTGTAAAGGCTGAAGCGCCCGCCACGGGGGGGTCCAGCTTTCCTCCGGGGACGCAGGGGGCAGGAAAAGGGTATGATCATACCCCGCTTGTTCCGCCGTGCGGCGAAGGCGCTCTGAATAATCCAGCCCCGCTATTTTTTCATCCAACAGGGGGTCTTTCTCCGATGCCAGTATAATGAGAAAAATTTTTTTTATTTTGATTCTCCTGAAGCCGGGGAAACATTCACATGAACCGGCACCGCCTTTCCCCCCTCCTGGTGCGAAACCTGGGCGTTTGCCAGAAGCGAAAGGCTGAGAGCCGCCTCCCGGAAATTTTGATCGCGAATCTCACGGTCCGTCATGGATCGGACAAAATCATCCAGGACCATCCGATACCATTCGGGATGATGCGACCCCTTGGAAAGGGCTTCGTCAAAGGGAAACACCGTTTCCCCCTGACCGGTGATCAAATGAATGGTGTCATCCAGGATATTCAACCGCCCCTGGGTTCCCGTAATGAAAATGGTGTTTTTCCTTTCCCGGGCGGCCCAGGAAAAAAACAGCTCCGCCTCCGCCTGATCAAACCGGATTTTCAGGGTGGCGGTGTCCTCGACCGGAAGCTCCTTGAATTTACGATTTTCCAGGAGACATTCAACCGTCCGGGGTCTTTTTCGGATCCAATGGCAGAGAGTGTAAAACGCATGCCAACCGTGGTCCACCAGGATGCCGCCGCCGGACAAATCGGGCTGCAATCGCCAGTTCGTGCCACCCTCGTGGGTGGATGCCGCGACGGATGGGCCCGTCCGCAAAACTTCATACCGAATATTTTGGATTTCGCCGATTCGTTTGGACCGCAAAAGGGCCTCTGTCTTAACAAAAATAGGAGCGTATTTCCAGTTGTGGACCGAAAAAACGGATCGGGTCCCTGAATGAAAATACTCCTCGATTTCTCCAAAATGGTCTTCCCGCAACACCAAGGGTTTTTCGCACAATATATTTAACCGGCGGCTGGCCGCGGCGCGGATATATTCCATGTGGCTGGCCGGGTAGGTGGCGATATCCACGAAATCCAGGTCCTCATGTTGAAATAATTCATCGATCGACGTGTAAAACCGGGCCGCCGGCAGCTTTCTTTGGACCAGGGACTTCCTGCCGGTATTCTGATCATACACCGCGCTTATCACCATATCCTTCCTTTGGGAATAGGCGGGCAAATGCCCTTCGGCGGCAATATGACCGAACCCGATGATTGCTCCTTTCAATTCCTTTTCCCCCGACATTTCCCCGCTATCGTCATAAGCGCCTCTTCCAGCCGGTTCACCGCATCCTCCGCCTCGGATTCAGTCATCACCAGCGGAGGATTGATGCGAATATTATAGGAATAGCACATGCTGATCAAACCCCTGCTGAGGGTTTCGTAAAAGAGTTGTTGGGTCCATTGCCTGTCCAGGGGTTCCCGGGTGGTTTTATCTTTCACCAGTTCGACGCCTATCATCATGCCCACCCCACGCACCTCGCCGATAATGGAGCATTTTTCCTGGAACGCCAGCAAGCGGTTTTTGATCAGCTCTCCCACCTTGCGGGAATTTTCCACCAAGTCTTCATCCCGGATCACTTCCAGGGCCGCCCGGCCCGCCGTGGCCGCCAAGGGGTTGCCGCCATAGCTGGAAGAGCACCCGCTGGGATTGCCAAAGGGCTTGGCGGCGGTGTTTTGTCTGGAGGATACGATGGCGCTCAGGGGAAATCCACCCCCGATGCCTTTGCCGATCGTCATGATGTCCGGCACCACCCCGTCATGGTCGCAACCCCACATTTTCCCCGTCCGGCCGAATCCAGTCAGCATTTCATCGGCGATGAGCAAGGCGTCAAATTCCCGCGCCACGTCCTGGACGGCGGATAAAAATCCCGGCGGGGGAATGACATTGCCCGCCGTCCCTTGCATGGGTTCCACCAAAATGGCCGCGAGCTGCTGCCCGGTTTGCGTCTTGATGGCCTCCCTGAAATGCTCCACACAGGCCAATCCGCAATCGGGATACTTCAGTTTCAAGGGACACCGGTAGCAATAGGCGTAGGGGGCCAGGGAATACACTCCCGGAAGGAAAGGTCCCAGCTCCTTTTTAAAACTGGTGTCTCCCAAAAGACCCAGGACCCCGCCGGTCTTTCCATGAAATCCTCCCCAAAACCCGGCAAATTCGGTTTTTTTGGTGACCGATTTGGCCAGCCGCAAGGCCGCCTCCACCGCCTCGGCGCCCCCGGAAAACATTTGAATGCTGTCCAGGCCCGGAGGGCACATGGAAGCCAGAATCCGCAAGAACTCCGCACGGTTCTCGGTGCAGAAACTTCCAAAGGTAACCCGGCGCATCTGGGTGACCATGCGCTCCACGTAATGGGGGTGACAGTGACCAATGCTCCCCACCCCGATCCCCGCGGTAAAATCCAGGTAGGTATTCCCATCCTCATCGGTGAGGTTCACCCCGCGGGCTTCCCGGATCGTGAGTTGGGAAAACAGCGCGATCGATTGCAGGCCCTCGGCCATGAACTTTTGTTCCTGATCAAACCAACTTTTTGATTTTGGGCCTGGAATGTAATCCATGTTTTAACGGACTCCGGACAGGGCTCCCCAATTCCGCGGAAGGAGAAACCTTTTAAATTTTTAGCAGAGACAGGTTTTTGATCTTCTCAACGATAAAAGAAGCGATGTGGTTGGAGGCGACATCCCGGAATAGCGCAAAACTGGGCCAGGCATTCAAATCGATCAAATAGATTTTGCCTTCTGGAGTGACGATAACGTCTCCCCCATAAATATCGGGACCCAATCGCCGCGCACTTTGCCGGGCAATCGCTTTCAGCCGGGAATCATCCACCGGGCAGCCCTGGAGGTCTTGGTCCTTATGATAAAACCAATGAAACCAACGATCGCCCACGCCGTAGAATTTGATGAGGTCGCCTTCCATATGCTCTTGAAGCAGAACCCCCTCCACCCCCCGCTTCCGAAGACGCGCCAGGAGGGATTGAAGCTGCTCTTTGTCCGGAACAAAGCATACGTCGTCCTTGTTCATCGCGTGAAAATCCAGGCGTTTCACCCAGCTGGGTCGGAATGGGGCGGAACTCATTACATGGGTGGAAACCACGGTGCTGTCCGGAAAATAATCCTGCTCCTTAAGAAGTTGGTAGGTCTTGTAACGAAAGGTGTTGCGGACACTTTCCGGAGTGTTGACCATGCAGACCCCGTTTTTTTCCAAAGTCTCCAGGGTTTGAAGGATTCCGGGTTCTTCACACATGAAGAAAACCAGGTCGGGCGGGGGAAGGGAAGGGTCCGAAGGCACCTCATCCGGCCGAAACAGGGTGACCCGCGAGCCGGCGAGTTTCCGGATTTTCGCTCCGGTTTCCTGGAGAATGGCCGCATCATCCTCGATCCGGTTCGGAGAATGGTCCGGTTCTCTAAGAATACCCCAACAAACCATGGTGTGCATAGTGGGTCTGGCGCCTCTGAATAACCGCGCTTATAAAATTTTATGAAAAGCCTTTTCGTATCTAACGGTTCACGGCAATAGCCATCCAGAGGGCGCCTTGGGCAAACCGGACTTTGTTTGAAATCCACCCGTCAAGCTTTTTGCAAAACCCCGGAAAAAAGGATAAATGCCCGATCTTGGACTGGAAAACGGGGGAGGCTTTTTTCGTTCATCAACGTCACAAACCAAAGCCGTCATTGATGGATTTGCTTTGTTTTTTTTGAAATTATCACAATGCCAAACATTATTCAAGGAACACTTTATTAACGGCCGGGAAGATCAAAATGAAACTCCCTGAATCCGGATTATCCTGTCAAAAAATTTTCTGCCCGCCAGCCATCACGAAATCGACCTCTTGCCTGTCCGCCTCGAAGGGGATGTCGGCCCAGGATTCGGGCTTGGTCCCAATGCGAAACCCGATGAGGTCCGCGGGAGCACCCGGGACGATTCTACCGGTGGGCAACCCGAGCGCCGCCGCGCCGCCGGCGGTCGCTATCTCCAGTATTTCCCCGCGAGTCACATCCGGCAACATCGTCTCGGCGGCCCGCAGTTCCCGGAGAAAATTCAGGGCATCGTTGCTCGCCAGTGAATCGGTGCCCAGCCCCACGGCCATTCCCCGGTCCAGAAGATCCCGAACGGGCATCCACCGGGCGCGGCCGAACCAGCGGGTGCTTTCGGGACAAAACACCGCCTTCACCCGCCGAGAGGCCAAAAGGTCCAGGTCTCCCTCGATGTGGTTCAAATGCACCGCCAACAAGGATTCCAGAACTCCGGCTTTGTCCAGATAGCGGGCGGGACTGAGCCCCGGCGGGGTCCAACCGGCATCGTATACTCCCCGCTCCCGGAGAAATTCTTCCAATTCCCCGCCCCCCTCCTTGAGGAACCGCACCTCTTCGGGAAATTCCGCCACATGGCAGGACCAGGGGCAGCCATGCCGGCGAGCCAGGTTTTTGAGTTCCCGGAACAGTTTGGGCGACACGGAATAAGGCGCATGCGGCCCCAGGCCCAGTTGGATCATCCCCCCCTGTGGATTTTGTGATTCCAGAATCGAGCGCACTCGATCGAGGGTTTCCCGGACCGCGGTTTCCTGGAATCCGAGCGTTTCCAGAAACAACACCTGCCGGAAGGGGAGACGACTGTATTCGGTCAACAGCTCGGGTTGCGACAGATAATCACCGAGGGTGGTCACGCCCGACCTCAACAGGTCCCCGGCTCCGGCATGCAGAGCCCGCACCCGTTCCGTCCAGGAAACCTCCTGGTTTTGAGCAAGAAGGGAGCGCACCCAGCCGGTGAACCGCGGATGTTTGGCGACTTTACCCTTCAGGGCGGAGAGGGAAAGATGGCAATGGGCGTTGACAAAACCGGGCAGAATCAGGCAATCGGACAGGTCGAGGCATTCGATGCCCGGGAATTCCTTCCCGTCCCATGAAATTTCCCGGACCCGGCCTTGCTCGATGAGAAGTTCCCCGTTTTCCATCGGTTCCCCCTGCATGGGGAGCAAGGCCCGGAACCGGATCTTCAGGGCCGTGTGCATTCCTGACGGGGCCTCCCGGTATCCACGCGGGGGAACATCCCCCCAACCGAATCCGCCTGGCCCAGGGGACGGGCCCGCGTGGGAGCAAAGTACCGGACCAAGGAGCGGACAAAAAGCCGAAGCAGAACCCGGCCCGCCCCAAAGACAGCTGGAAGGGAAAACAATATTCCTTTCACCAAGCCTTTTTTCTTCTGGGAAAGGATCATGAACGCGTTGAGGTCCACCATATCCAGTGAAGAGCGGGCGATATCAATATCCTCCAGATTGACGTTCATCAATTTACGACCCTTTCCACCGGCGGCGGCCACGTCCAGCCGCAACTCGCCGGGCTGCATCCGGAACGTGAAAAGGAAGGCTTCGCTTTCACTCAAGGTGATCCGGAATTCGACTTTCCGGATCCACCACCCAAACAGCCTGGAGAGAAAAGTGGATTTTCTCTTTTTGCGGTAACTGCCCAGTCCGGGCTCGAAAAGGGATGCGACGAACCGGTTTCGGAGGACAGGGTCGGGGCTCCCCTGCAGGTCGAACAAATACTGCCACACCACGGTGAACGAAAGAATCAGTCCGGCCATCCGCGGGACGGTCGATACTTTCTTAAAAGCAAAGGGCACGCCGAAGGTCCGGCCATAACAATGGGAGAGCAGGTTGCTGATCTGATGCCTGGTCAATCGGTCCGAATGGACCACCGTTCCGTAATTGTTGTAATTGTCCCAGTCGCGGGATTCGATCAGATTTTTTTCCTGGTATTCGCGAAACACCTGGGTGCCCGGATAGGGTGTCATGACAAAATACAGCGCCCGGTGGTGGATGCCCAGCCGCTCGGAAAAATCGGGATAGCGTTTGATGTCCTCCTCCGTCTCGTGGGAGTGGCCGATGATGAAAAATCCCTCCACCTTCATCCCGCCCTGCTGAATGATACGGACGGCGCGCTCGTGCTTGGCGACGGAGCCCCCCTTGCGCAATCGGCGAAAGGTTTCCGGATCGGGACTCTCGATGCCGATCTGGATCTTTTCAAACCCCACGCGTCTCAGCTCCGGCATCAGGTGCTCACAGCGAATCACGTCATCAGACCGGGATTCGGTGATGATGCGGAAGTGGGTCAGGTTGCGCCGGAGCATCAGGTCCACGATTTTCTCCACCCGCGCCGGATCGAACAGGAAAATGGAGTCCCAAAACTTGACGATCTTTTTTTGGTTTGGATCGTGAATCCGCATCAACTCTTCCACGAAATGTTCCGGGCTTCGGGGCCGGAACGATTTGTTCACGGTGTCATTGGCGCAGAAGGTGCAACGGGCGATACAGCCCCTCGAACTGTATACCGTGTCGATGGAGTACCGGTCCCCCCGCTCCCCAAACCGGGCGGGACGGATGCTCCGCATGGGCTGGGGTAATGTATCCAGGTCCGCGATGAGGTCCTGATCGGGATTATGGACGATCTCCCCGCCGCGCTTGAAGGACAGGCCAGGGATGTCCTCTCCCGGACCCCGCAAAACCAGGTCGCGGAGAACCCGTTCGCCTTCACCGCGGATCACTGCGTCGACGTTGGGGTCGGAAAGAACTTCATCCGTCAGGGCCGTGGGGTGGTAGCCTCCCATGACCACGAAGGCCCCGGCTTCCCGGGCCAGCCGGGCATACTCCCTGCCACTGTTGTACCCGCTGGACATGCAGGAGATGCCCACCAGGTCGAACCCGTGCCGTTTCAAATTCCGGATGAAAGTCTTGAACGGTTTTTTATCGTAAGGACTGACGGGGATCGTCACCAGGGAAACGTCTTCCCGGATAAACGCCGCCAGGTGACAAAGCTCCGTCAGGTCGGAAGAGTAGGAATGGTTGGGCGGTTCGATTTTCTGGTGGCCCTTGAGCAGCGCAATTCTCTTAAACAAAGGGGTCA
>JBHHVU010000067.1:0-15890 GCA_046754465.1 Nitrospinaceae bacterium
TTCAGAAAGGGGGAGAATTAAAAATCAGATTTTTATCCTGTTCATCCTGTCAAAAAGAAAATCCCCCTGACCCCCTTTAAAAAGGGGGAAGAGGCTCCCCCTTCCCTGAAGGGGGCGGGGGGGATTTCAAATCTCCATCCATTAACATAAAACATCATAACTTATGCAAAGGTCTCTTCCTGCATGCGGTGATTCATTTTGGAAAAGGATTCCAACGCAGGCTTCAGGCGCAACAGCCAAAGACGGCCGCTTCCCGCGGATGTGTCTTCCAACCGGTCGAGACTCATTCGGTAGAGTCCCTGGGGCAGGCTGACCAGGGGGATATCTATTTTGGCGTCGGCGAGGTCGAACGGCGGATCGAATTTCGAGATCTCCCGTTCCATGGCGTGGGCGATTTCCTCGGGCAGCCTTTGACCCGCCTGGCCGGGCAATATATCGTCAAATGCCGGGTTGCGGAAAATGATCTGGGTATTGTCCTTAACCACGGCAATGGGCGTCGGCAAATCCGCCAGCTTTTTAGCCAGAGATTGGTATTTGCCAAGTTCCTCCCTCAGCACCACGGTCTTGATGCTTTGTAGGAGATGGGGACGGAGCAGTTCAAAAACCCGGATATCCCGAGTGGTCCAGAGTTCATTGCAGGGGGTGAGCCGGTGAACCGCATATCCCACATTAGGGTCGGGTAACTCGGCGGTGACCAAAGCACCCTCTACTCGATCAAGATAAGAATGTTCCTTCCTTGGATGGTGGGGATTTTCGTTGAAAAAACGGTTGACCGCATTTTTGGTTTCCAGGTAATTATTCTCCGCATCGTAAATAACTACCGAGCGCCCTTGGGAGATAGCTGAGTTGCCGAGGTTGTCATAACCGAGATAATCCCGGAAGCTTTTAACATTGGGTTTGGGAATGTTTATCGAATCGAGGATTTGGGCACTGGCTATATCCGCATCTATCCAGACGTATACCCCGGCTTGAGCTTCAAACAGGGGCAGCAGTTGGGATTGGAAGGTGTGTTTCAGATCGGGCCGGGTTTCGCACTGGTTGAACTTGGTAATGACGTCCAGAATATCGAGATAATCCTTTTCGGGAAAAGATACCGGGTCCCTGCCTTTTCCCATTGCCAGACCTTTGTGCTATTGGATTTTCTTTGAACATTATACTATTTTTTTTACCCAAAATAAACTTACGCATTCTCCGGCCCCCGGGGAGAGTAAGGGGTCCATCTAAACCGCCAGCCCACCTTGGTCCGCCACCCTCCACGGGGCAAGATCAAGGTCAGGTCCGCCAAGGCACTTGGCCCCCCCTCCGCATATAACGCCTGATCCAGCTACCTGGGGAGGTACTCCCAGGTTCGCCGTGTTAAAAGAGGGTCCATCCTCCCTCCGGATCGAATTCGATGCCTTCCGCCGAGAGATAATTCAGGGCATCCCGGAGTCCGGACAGCGATTGCAGTTGATCGGAGAGGGCCTGGAACTGTTTGAGTCCGGTGACCGGCACCCGTTTCAGCTCCGGCGCCTTAAGGATATCCCCCAGCACCTTGTTCTTCAACCAGGCCTCGACGTTGAGGTTGCCGTTTTCCAGGGTGACGAGGAGGCGGTGCGGTGATGCCAGTTTCAGTTTGGCGCGGGTATCGACGATCGCCGGTTTGCTTTCCTCGGGATCCAGGAACAACAGGGCACGGTCGAGGGTTTCCGCTCCGATCCGGGTGACCGCGACTTTCATGAAGATTTGATCGATGGAAATGGGCTCGCTTTCCCGGCCTTTTTTCACCTGGAATCCCATTTGCATGTTGCCGTCGATTTCCGATTCCTCCGCTTCCGCCGTTGCGGAACGGCCCACAAGGCTCCCGAAATTCAACCCCGCAAACTCGGTGGAAAATTTCAGTTCGGGCCCTTCGGGGCCTTGCGCGACGAACAGATTGCCCGCCACCGATCCATCGAGCACATCGAAGAGAAACTTTTCAACCATCAGTTGATTGTTCTTGAAAAAAATATCCAGTCCGAGGTTCGACACCCGGATGCCCGGCAACTCCACGGCCTCGACGCGCAGGATATTCTTGTACCGTGAAAAATCCCGTAGCCGGTTGAAAAATCCTTTTTGGGAAACGGAAAACGACCGCTTCCCCGGTTTCAGGAGTTTCCTGTCCAGCCACAGTTTCTTGTTGAAAGGGAACTTGCCGTTCACATGAATGACCTTGACGGATTCAGGCATCTGGAGGCTGAACTGCCGGAACCCCACGTCGCCGTCCAGTTCGATCCGTTTCCCCGGGCGGAGCTTGAGCGTCAGGCGGGATCGGATGGCCCCCTCGGCCTGGATCCCCTTGACCAGGGGAACGGATTGCCCCGCCAGGGCCTTGCCGACCCGCAGTTCGTTTTCCGTGGAAAGGAGCAGGTCGACGCGCCGGACCAATTCATCGGCCCGAATAGGCGCTTTCCCCGTGAGGAAGGGTTTGAGTCCGTCCAGCCTGCCGGAAAGGGTATGAGTCACGCCCCGGTGTTTAATGGAAAACCGGTGCTCCTTAACGGTCAGGCGATTGAAGTCGCGAAGGATGTAATGAAAATTAAACTCCGGGTCCAGCCAGTCCGTTCCCAGCCACTCCTTGAGGAACAATTTGCCCGCCCCGAGTTTTCCCGAGACCTCGCCGGATCCGTCCTGGAACCGCACCTGGGCGGCGGAGTTCATTTTTTCGATGGTCATGCCGCGGCCCGGCCAGGATAACGAGGCATCGGTCAACCCCAGATCCAGGGTCAGCACCACCGGCAGGGCCGATTTTTTAAGCTCGAATTTTTCCGGCCGGGTGCCCTTGACTTTCAGGCTCAGTCCGGCGGTGCCGGCGATGTCGAGGTCTTCCATGCCCTCACGCAAGGTGGCGGGTACTTTTTTCCAAAGGGCGGCAA
Source organism: Nitrospinaceae bacterium (assembly GCA_046754465.1). Classification (GTDB taxonomy): domain Bacteria; phylum Nitrospinota; class Nitrospinia; order Nitrospinales; family VA-1; genus JBHHVU01. The sequence continues at coordinate 2,895 of JBHHVU010000067.1, forward strand.
GTTTCGCGCCGGACACTTTCGTTTCCAGATCGAAGGTTTTCCCCCAGCGGCCCACCGTTCCCCGGGCCTGGAAATCCAGCAGCGAGGGCGCCTGGAATTTCGCGTGTTCAATTTCGATATCGCCCGTCTTGAGATTTTGCCGGGTGAGAGCGTCGAAGGTCAGCGGGCCGACGGGGATACGGCCTGCCACTTGACCGGGCGAGGGCGCCGCCACCTGGATTTTCACCTCGGTCCGCGTGCGGGTCAGGGAAAGATCGTCGAGGTCGACGCCAAAGGTGGATTGTATACGACCCGTTTTGATTTCTTTCAAGGCCTCGGCGTCCTCCAGGGAGACCTCCCCAGTCAATTTCAAGTTTCGGACCGTATCCCCTGACAGATCGGCATTCAGGGAGGTTTTCACCACCAATGACGACGCATGCAGGTCCGGTTGGAGTAGCCGCGGGCGGTCCAGCCGGAGCGTGGTCCGATTGGTGACCGGCAGGGTTCTCCCAGGATGCGCGGGGTCGAAATATTCGTCCAGGGTCAAACGGGTCTGCAAACGGACCGGACCGGCCTCCCCCCGGCCCGGGGCGCTGACTTTCTGGAACCGGGTATCGATTTTCAGTTCGGGGATCTTCACGCCCCTTTGCGGATTGTAGCTCATGGGGAAGGAAACCAGGACCGACCCCTTTTGGACCCGGACCGGCGGATTTTTCAATTCCGCCCGCAAATCCTTCACCTCTATCCGAGTGTCAGCCGACACCCCGAGAGGTTGGAAGTTTGAGTCCAGTTTTCCCTGGATCACTGAATGAACCGTGGTTCTGCCCTGCGATGGCAGCCCATCGAGTTTGGCCAGCAGGGTCTGGGGGATCAGGGCGCGCAGCCGGTCCAGTTGGACCTCCACGTCTTGGGTGATCTTAAAGGATTTTTTGCCGAAATCCTGGGCCCGGGCTTTCAACTGGCCCGTCACCAGGGGGCCGAACCTATAATCGACATTGAAATATCCAATATTTCCCGATTCCAGGTTCGCGGCCATCGCTCCCTTGACATTCAGGGGAACCTTCACCCTGCCCGTTTGAGGAAGGGTATACGCAATTTCCTGGAACGCGGTGGAAAACGTCAGGGTGATCTCCGGGAGGTTGGGACCCTTTCCCGATACCCGCAGTTCCTGGTCCAGCCCGGTCAACACAATGTCCTTCCATCGGCCCCGATCCAGTTTCAGCCGGATACCGGCGTCAACGGCCTGGGGTACTCCCTGCGCCAACCGGACATTCTGAAGATTGACCTCGGCGTCCATCCCGTCCAGTGCCGCGTCGAGCCCGGGGTAACCGGCGTAAAGGTTTTTGATCTCCACCCGCCCTTTATGAATCTCCAAGGATTCCGGTTTAAAGTCGGGAAGACTCCCCGCCACTTCCAGACCCGAGATATTCACCGTTCCCCGAACCTCCACAGGAGGGATTTTTTTTCCGGCCCATTCCACCAGATCTTTCAAATCAAACGTCGCCTGGTTGAGTTGGAGTTCGAAGGTGGGTCCCGTGAACAGCTTGCCGGCCTTTCCGGAAATATCGAGATGATTTTCCCCTGCGAGGGTCACCAGCAGGCGCCCCAGGGTCAACATCTGCTCCTTGAGGTCGACATCCATATTCACTTCGCCGGACAGTTCCGGAACGGGAAGCATTTCCCCCACCCGGATTTCGCTGTTTTGCAGTCCGAAGGTCCCCGCGAGATGGATCCGGTTCAGATCCGCCGTGGTGAATTTCAAGTCCGTCAGCGCCAGGGTTTTCACATCGATTCCTGCATCCTCCCGGGAGGAAAACACCAGGTTGGCGGCAAACCCATTTTTAGAGGGGGCCATGGTGACGCGCAGCCATGCTCCGGCTCCCGTACGGTCGATCTTTCCCCCGGCCTCCAGGTTCAATCCTTCAATGCGGCTGACCACTTTGCCGTCCATGTCCAGGTTCAGGCGAATATTGTTGACCGCGAGCCGTTGGAGGTTGACAGCGACGGGAAGGGGGGGAAGACTGGAAGGTTCCTTCTTCGGAGGTTCCGGTTCGGGGGGCGGTGGCGTTTCCGGTTTTTCCAGCAGCGGCTGGAAGTTCCAGACTCCCCCAACGGATGTGAGGGTGATCTCCGGCCGGTCCACGATCACCTTATTGATGATGAGATGGCCCTGAAGGAGCCGGGTCAAATCGTAATCGAGAATCACTTCCCCCACCCGAAAAAGCGCCGGTTCCCCGCCCAGGGAAACGCGGGAGACCCTCAAACCGCGCAACAGGTCCAGTTCCACCGATTCGATGGATACCGGAAGATGGAGAATACGGGTCAGCTCCCGTTCGGCGATGGGCCGGAAATTGTTCCAGGGGAAATAGTATTTCAGGGCCAACCCCACGCCGACCAGAAGAAGGACCAGGCCCAGCATCGTAAGGGAAAGAAAAACGAGTATCTTTTTTCCCCAGGACTTCCCTGGAGGGCGCGGGGGAGGCGGGTCCTCCGCCGGTTCCTCGGTGAGGGCTTCTTGGAAAATATCCTGGGCATCGAATTCCTTCAACACCGGATCCGTAAAATCGCTTTTGGGTTCTTCTCTATTCGGCACGGAACATTAACTTTCCATCATCCCAGGTGCTCCTCCAGAAATCCGGAGATGCCTTGGGCCAGATCCCGGATGAATTCAAGGTCCAGGGTATCCAGGGTATCGGACGGTTGATGATAATTGGGGTTTCTCAAAAAAGCCGTATCGGTGACCATCACCGCCGGGGTCCCGTTTTCCCAGAAGGTGGAATGGTCGCTCAAATTCACCTCGGGGAATCCGGCGCCGCGTCCCGGAACCACCAGCCTCTCGACGGAAAGGGAGGGCGCGGTGCGGCCGAGGGCCTCGGCGATGGCGTGGGTGAGCCGCGCCGACGGTTGGTTGCCGACGACGGCGATAAAATCGCCCGTGTCCGGGTATTCCGACGGGTCCACGTAGGGCGGATAATTCTGGGATCCGGGTTCCCGGCTGCGAAACCCCACCATCTCCAGGGAGATCATGCCTTGAAAGCGTTCATTGCGCTCCCGGGCCCGCTCGACGAAATACCTGCTGCCGACGAACCCGTATTCCTCCAGGGTAAACGCGGCGAAAAGCAGAGGAACGCGCAGACGGGAGGAATCCAGGCAGCGCGCGATTTCCAAAAGAGCCGCGACGGCACTGGCGTTGTCGTCCGCCCCCGGGGTTCCTTCCACCGTATCGTAATGCGCCGCCAGGATGAACGTTTCCTCCCCAGGGCTCGTGCCCTCCTTTAATCCCAATATGTTCGGGGAATGCGTGCCGTCGAAGGGAACGGACTCTTCGCGCACCCGCAGATCCAGGGCGTGGAATTGGTCACAGATGTACCGACCCGCGCTGGCCAGTTGCCCTGGAGCGGTGTACAGATTCCGCTCTTTCACCAGCGCCGAGAGATGGATTTCTAGGTTTTGCGTGACGGGACAAAGCATGCTGTCCCCCTCCCTTTGGATGGGTGAAAACCCAGCCCGGAAAAACCCGTTCCGGGGTTTTCCCGGCGGGCGGTACGCCTGATTTTACATGAATTTTGCCAATAGCTTACGCTGAATCGGGACAATCTCAAAGTGCTAAAATTGAATATTTTTCAGAGGCCAAAAAATAGTTTACTTTTAATTTGGATCGTCATAACATACCCTCATGCTTAAGGTGGAATGCTTTTCAGGCTATAAGCTCAACGAGAGGCCCATCGCCTTCAGCCTCATGGACCGGCGCTATGAAGTGAGAGACATCATCGACCGATGGTACGGTGAAGGAAGCTCCTATTTCAAAGTCCGGGCCGATGACGAAAACATTTACCTCCTGAAATACGACGAATGGAAGGACCACTGGGACTTGGTGCTTTACCAGAATCCCAAAAAACTGGAAGGCGTTCCGCTCTCCAAGTTCGGGTTCGGTCCGAACCACCGCTCGGCTTCGGGGTTCGTGGAATCGGAAAGGTTACCCCCTCTGCATTGAGCCCCCTGGGGCCGGTCCCCGTTCCGGAAAAAACGTTGAGAAATTCCCTCCCCCTGAACCTTTCAATGAACCGGATCCCGCCCGGTCCGGTAACCAAAAAATACGCCTGTTTTGACGTTCATGAATGGGAGGGCCGTGTGCTTTTTCCCGGCTGGCGGCCCTTGCCGGACGAAAGGCATGGCAAACCCGGAAAGTTGGAAGGATGAGGCTGCCGTGGGAGGTCACGCACGAATGAGCGCCAAGAACCCTCGGATTCTTCCGTGCGCGGGACAAAGACGCAAAATGGTCGAGGAACAACTGGTCAACCGGGGCATCAAGGATTTGCGGATCATGGAAGCCATGGACCGGGTGCCGCGGCATCTGTTCGTCGGGGAGTCCCTGCAACACAGGGCTTACGGTGATTACCCGCTTCCCATCGGCGACAGCCAGACCATCTCCCAGCCTTACGTCGTCGCCATGATGACCGAGGCCTTGCAATTGCGCGACGGCGACCGGGTGCTGGAAATCGGTACGGGATCCGGATACCAGACCGCCATCCTCGCGGAATTGGCCGCCCAGGTGTTCACCATCGAACGCATCAAATCCATCGCCGGAAAGGCGCGCAGGGTTCTGGGGGAACTGGATTACATGAACATCGTGTTCAAGGTGTTCGACGGCACCTACGGGTGGCCGGACCAGGCGCCCTTCGACGCCATCCTGGTCACGGCCTGTACTCCCGAAATCCCTCGCGTGTTGATCAAGCAACTGGCGGACAAGGGACGCATGGTGGTTCCGGTTGGGGACCTGGAAAAACAAAAACTCGTGGTGCTGACCTGCAACGGTGACCGCATAAGCCAAAGAGAGATCGGGCAATGCAAATTCGTCCCGCTGGTGGGAAAATATGGCTGGTCCTCCCCCGGGGAGGATCAAGGTCAGGGCGGTTTTTAAAATGGCGTCATCGGGAAACCCGGTCAAAATGTTTATTGAATAGGAGAAGGGAACGTGTTTTCAAGAATCATTAAAGAAGGGTTATTTACTCTGAGCAACGGGGTCAAGTCGAGTTACAACTACGATTACGCCTGCCTGTCCGATACGATGAGCGCGGCTTACTGTCAACTGCTCAACAACAAACTGGAAATCTGGCAAAACCGTCATGGCAAGTTCAATGTGGTGGTGGGAATCGAAACCCAGGGGATCCGGATCGGATATCAATTGTCTCAATTGATGAACCTGCCTTTTTATATCCTTCCGAAAAAAAGGATCGACTTCGCCCAGGTGGGAGTTCCCCAATATCCCCCGGAGACGCATTGGCTGATCGTGGACGATATCGTCACGACGGGCTCGTCCTATATCCGGGCCGTGAATTATCTGGAAATCGAGGAGAAACCGGAGACTATTACCTTCGCCTGCATGATCCGGAGGAACCCCGCCAACCTGGACTATTCCGCGGTTCACGGAGACCCTGACAAGGAACAACTGGGGGTGCCGGATGAGCGGTTCGACTTTATCGATAAGCGGCTGGTTTCCCTTTACAGCGAGCCGATGTGATCATTCATTTTTCAGCAGATAGTACATTTCTCCCCATTCCTTGAAGCTGCCCGCCATCACCCCCGCCCGGCGGCCCGTGCCGAAGTAAAAATCGGCGCGGCCCGATCCCTGGATATCGGCGCCGGTATCCTGATCGACCACAAAACGCGAGACGCGTTTCCATTCCCGAATCACCCCATCCGCATTCAGAACTGGCGTCCGCACAACGATGAAGGCCAGGCCCCCGGCGGGGTAAATGGATTTGTCGGTGGCGATGGACCGTCCACCGGTCAGTTCACCCCCACCGGAGCCGCGGGGTCCGGTATCGGTGAACGAAAAAAAAATGTACCGCTTGTTCTGGTAAAAGTATTTCGGAATCTTTTCCGGGTGCCGCCGTAAATATTGTTTGATGCCCTGCATGGACCGTTGGGTCCGGTCCAGCAGCCCATCGCGGACCATCAATTTCCCGATGCCCCGGTAAGGGTGGTTGTTTGCGGCGGCGAAACGAACTCCCTGGGATCTCCCGCCGGGAAACAGCAGGACCCCCGATCCCTGGATATGCAGGAAAAACCTTTCCAGATCGTCTTTAAGCCAGGCGATTTCCAGGTCCCGGTTTTCTAAAATCCCCAAACGATCGATCTGCTCCCGGGTGTAATCCCGCCACGAGCCGTTCCCCCCGGTTCCACCTCCGGTCCGGCCTCCGGGGGGGGAGAGGGGTCTATCTAAACCGCCAGCCCACCTTGGTCCGCCATATAACGCATGTCCATCTGCCCGCGGAGGCACTCCGCCCCGGCCCCGCAAGGGGTTGCGGATCAGCCGCATCTCCCGGGGCTCTTCGGGAATCCGGTAGAGGGGATAAATGTACTCCCCGGTCCGCACGGGGCTCGCCTCAATCACCGGGGTGTAATATCCGGTGAAAAGGACCTTTTGGTGTTTCCCGGTTCCCACCCTTCGAAAGGAAAACTCCTCTCTCACCCGGCGGTTGAATTCCTCTGGGGCAAGGTTCTCTTGCAAAAGATCAAGGAAGGCATCCAGAGTTTCTTTCAGGTCCCTTCTTTGCAGAATCCGGCCAGCCAGCGGGACGGTCCGTGACAAACTGGGTTCCTCCATGGCCTCGATCTGGTTGCGGATGGCCCGCATCAAGGATTCCCGGTCCAGGTCATCGACCGGAATTTCGGGAAGCTCCGAGGGTTTTCGGGGGAGCGATGAGATGGGGAGTTGAGGTTCCACCTGGAGGGAGGGGGCGGCGTCGTAGAGGTCTCTCTTTTTCACCGCGGGGGGTGTGGGTTCCGCCTGACGGAGACTCGGCGCCGCACCGATTCGTGGTTCCCGGTCCCGGAAGGGGAATTTCGCGCTGGAGGAAGCGTCCGGGGTTCCGGGAATTTCTGAGGAGATCTCAGCCGCCGGCGCCGTGGGTGCTTGTGCGCGGTCCCGCGGGCCTGCGCAGGAGGCGGATACCCAGGCCGCAAAAAACACCCAATAAAGCAAGCAGGGATTCAGCGGGAATTGGGACATGATCGATTCCCTTTCCAATCGGGAGAGGTTCAGAATGCCATCTGGTCGAGGGCTTCGTTGGCCAGGGCGTCGCAGCGTTCATTTTCCGGGTGACCGTCATGGCCCCTGACCCATTTCCAGGTGATCTTGTGAATTCCGTTCAAGCGGTGCAGTTCCTGCCAGAGTTCTTTATTTTTGACCGGTTTGCGGCCGGCCGTGAGCCAGCCCCGGCGGATCCATCCCGCGAGCCATTCGGTCATTCCCTTCTTAAGGTACTGCGAATCGGTCGTCAATTCCACTTCACAGGGCTCCTTTAACTTATTGAGGGCGACGATGGCGGCTGTGAGTTCCATGATGTTATTGGTGGTTTCCCTGGCGGCCCCTTTATACTCCCGGACCGTGCCGTTAGACTTGAGGATACACCCAAAACCGCCCGGGCCGGGATTTCCCTTGCAGCAACCGTCGGTATAGATTTTGACTTTTTTCATAAAGGCAGCGATTAAGATGGATCCCGGTCTCACCCCTCATGGATCAAAACCCGGAAAAGGGGTATAGTGTTTAGCAATCAAGTGGACACATTGGGGATTTCAGGGAAATCGCCATTTTGGGGGCGAAGCAAGAGGATTGATCTTCCAACCCGTTCATGCAGTTGAGTCAAATTGCCATAATATCATAAATTCAATTTCCCGATGAAGGGGTTTGAATCTTTTTTCACTCAATCTTGTCTAAGCATAAGTACCAACTGAATTTTTTATGAAGTCCGGATAATCATTGAGTCCGAAACAATCGGGGTTGGGTTCATGATGGATCGGCCCCGGAGGGTGAATCTGCAATGGCAACCGCGAATTCCACTGGCAAGTGGGAAATGAAAACCAAGGTTTCCACCGAGAATCCGTCTTTCAGCTTTCATTGCGTAGACGCCATCGAAGTGAGTTTATACATTGAAAAGCAAGGGCTGATGTATTACGAAAAAGCCGCCGGGGAAGCCCGGAATCCGCGGGTCCGCGCCATATTCCAACAACTGGCCCAGGAAGAGAAGGAACACATCCATTCCTTGCAGGCGAAAGCCCGGTATTTACAGCCCGCCTTATCAAAAAAGTCGGATTCCCGCAAACAGGTCGATCTATTTATCACGGGGCAATTAAAAGGGAGGGTATTTCCCGTCACCAAGGGCAGCGGCCGGCGCGATCTTCCTCGTGTCGACAGTGATGCCGCCGCCCTGGATTTGGGAATTGAATCGGAGAAACGTTCCATCGAGGTGTTGAGTGAATTGCTGCATCAGGAGAAAAAAATTGATGTCCGAGTGATCTTTTCCCATTTGTTGGTGGAGGAAAAAAAGCACCTCGCTGCACTGGAAGAACTCAAAAGATCCTTCTCCTTAAAACCGGGTTGAAAATTTTGCGGTTATCATAAACCCGCCATGGTGGGGGAGTTTCACCTACCTTTTCGATGCCAGTGGGGATGCAGGAATGATGTTTAAAAAACAGGGGGTCCCAACGCTTCTCCGCCGGACCGGGATGCCGGCGAGAGCTCGAGGGGAGAAAAATTCATTAATAATATCGGCGGGTTAGGGACCTTTCAATTTCCGTTGAAACCGGGGTTCCCGGGAAAGGGAGGAACCGTCTTTTCGGCAAATTAGAACCATCGGGCGAGGGGTCGAAAAGGGGTCAAAAAGGTTTGTTTTAAGGCCATGAATCAGTATAATGCGTCAGCGTTGGAGGTGGGCGGAAAAGCCTAACCTGTTTTAAGTGAAAAGGTTTGACAACCTTCAGGGCGGTGGTTTATAGTTAAGCTTTCTCAACTAAAATTTATATAATAAGGAATAAGAATGAGCCAATATCAGGTAAAAGCCGGGCCGGAGGCCTTCCTTCCTCCCGCCGCGGCATCGATGGGAATTGTTTTGCCGGATCCGGGGGAATGTCATATAGAGGGCAGGCTGGCCCCGGAAGAAGAAGGATATGAATTTGCCGCCCGCAAATTTCTTGAGGCCAAGGTTCCGACCATTTTCCCCGGCCCCCTCGTCCTTTGGAGTTGGAATGAGAAAGCGCCCAAAAAGGCCAAGGCGATCCGGGCCCTTGCCGAGGCCATTCCGGCCCGATTGATTCCCATGGCGGACTACCGTCCCAAGTATCCCAAGATCGATCCGGCGGTGGAAATCAACCCCAACCATCCCAACCTGACCATTTGGCATAATCATATTGATGTTTGCATGTTTGTTGGCGTGCACTGTCATATGGCCAACCTGGCTTTGAAGATCATTCGGGGCGGGACCAATTGTTTCACCATCGCCATGTGCGCCCAGGCCGGGCATGAGGACGCCTGTATGTCGTTTCGTGACGCGACCGCGGAAAAAATCATGAAGCTTGTGGAAGTGATCGAAAAGTTAAAGAGGCAGGGAGTCAAAAGTCAGGCGATTCCCTTTGAGCAATTCAAGATGGGCCGTACCGGGCAACTCGCCTGACGGATTAAATAAGAATCTCCGTGCGGCAAACCCGCCGGAGAAAAAAAATAGAAACTGAATTTTCAATACGCACCGTTTGTTAAGCGTCATTTCCGAGGGAGTGATTTTATGAATAAACAGGTGGAGACCCCGACAGCAGATAAGATCATCAGATCGCAGCATGTGAAATTGGGGACGAAAAACAGGAAAGGACAAACCTTTACGGACGTCAATTCCATTTTTTATGAATCCGAGCGGAAAGCCCACTTCCTGACAGGCAGTGAAGTTATTCGGGAGGCGATCAAGCGCGCCAGCGTCGGGATTTCCGTCGCCTATCCGATCACTCCCCAGAGTGAGGCGGCGGCTCTCATTGGCGAGTTGTTTGCGGAAGGGTATCTGGACGATTATTTTCGTGGTGAGAGTGAGTTCGCGGTCATGGGGCAATGCGCCGGCGCCGCCTTTGGCGGGTCGCGGGTCTTTACCACCACAGCGGGCCCGGGAACCTTGAGGGCCATGGAAAATTTTCCCATGTGGGCCGGTGCCCGGCTTCCCATTCAAGTCTGCGTCACCATGCGGGGCGTCAACTCCCCGTTGAGTATCCAGCCCGACACCATCGAGCTTTATTACCTTCTGGAAACGGGGATGCTGGTCTGGCACGCGGAAACGGCGCAGGACCTTTTTGATTTCATCCTCAAAGGGTTCATCGTGGCCGAACAGCCGGATGTGCACTTGCCCATCGCGGTTTGTTGCGACGGGTTTTTCGTGACCCATACCAAGGACACCGTGCTGATGCCTCCTGACGACCTGTGCCTGACCCCGTACGATCCTTACAAGTCACCGGTTCCGTGCATGGACATGGAATGCCCGCCGATCCGGATGATGCGGGATCCCTTCGTGATGAAATCCAATTACATCAGTTACTCGACCCACGCGTCGTGGCAGCAGGAGGTCCGCGCCGCCATTGAACGGTCCCGGAAACACACCGCGCCGCTTCTCGACGGTCTGATCGATACGGATAATATTGATCGTGAGATCCTGATCGTCTCCTCCGGCACCGCCGTGTCCCAGGGCCGCGAGGCGATCCGCCTTCTGGAAGAGGAAGGCGTGAAAGTCGGATTGGTCAAGATCAAGACCCTGCGTCCGTTCCCGGGACAGGAGATCCGGGAAGCGGTCAAGAACGCCAAGCATATTTTCGTGCCCGAGTTCAACATGGCCGGTTTGCTGGGCCGCGAAATCAAGGCGGTGGTCAACGATAACGACCGGGTGATCTGCGGTCCACACGTCGCGGGAGGCATGACCCTGCCCTCCGAGGTGATCGTGGAAGAGATCAAGAAACATCTGGGCATGAAAACCACCAGTCTGGCCGGACGCGGCAGTTAGGCCGCCCGGAACGGGATTTTTCAATTTTCGAAAGTTTCCGGTTTGATCGATGCAATCGGAAGATCAAAATAAAAGGGGAAATTTATGAGTAAGGAAAAAATTAGCATCTGCGAGGATCTGGCCGACATCATGCCTCCGGAATACCAGGAGCTTGTGGAAACGGCCACCTTCGGGAAAGATGACCGAGGTTGGCGGGATATAGGGTCTTCCAAGGAGTTGATCGAGCAACATTCCCTTTGCGCGGGGTGTCCGGAATCGATCGCTTTCCGGTATATCCTGGCTAGCATTCCCGCCCCGGAAGACACGGTCTTTGTCGGGTCTACCGGTTGCACCAGTCTGGTGTTTCCGCACGTGGCGGTGCACAACATCCATTCCCTGTTTGGCAACCAGAACGCGGTGGCCTCCGGTTTGCAGCGGGTGTTAAAAACCCGGTTCCCCGACAAGCAAAAAGACGTCGTGGTTCTCGCGGGGGATGGAGCGACCGTCGATATTGGCCTGGACATGACCATGCAGTCCTGGTTCCGGCAGGAGAAATTCACCACCATCTGCTTCGACAACGAACTGTACGCCAATACCGGCGGGCAGGAAAGCGGATTGATGCAGAAAGGATTTGTATCCAAAATGGCCCCCACGGGCAAGAAATTCGAGAAAGTGCGCATGCCGGAAATCGCCCGTGAAGCGGGGTGCAAATATGTTGCCTACCTTACCGTGAGCAAACCCAACCGGGTGGAAAAGGCCATTAAAAACGCCATCTATGTCGCCCGGGAGTTGGGGCCCACGTATGTCCAGCTTTATACTCCCTGTATTCTGGAAATCGGCAAACAGAGCATGGAAGGCCTGGATGAAATGAAAGACGCGGAAGCGATCGGCCATCGCTTCGTGGCGAAGGAATATATCACCGACGAAGCCAAGGAGCTATTGGCGGGGATAGAAGCAGAAACCAAAGCCAGGAAAAAAGCGGCCAAAGCCAAAGCACAGGCTTCCGCATGATCTGACTGACAGAGAGGAGATGTTATGTTCAAGAGGATGAATATCCGAATATCCGGGCTGGGAGGCCAGGGAGCCGTGACCGCCGCCCATATTCTGGCAATGGCGGCAAACAAGGATGGAAAGTATTCCATTTCCAACCCGTTTTTTGGTGCCGAAAAACGCATGGCCCCCGCCGAAAGCTATGTCCGCATCGGCGTGGAACGCATTTATGACCGCGGAGAATTGGTTTACCCGGACGTCATCATGGTCTTCCATCCGCAGGTCATTACCATGCAGAAAAGTTACACCGCCCCTTTTTACTCCGGCATCAAGGAAAACGGACTGATCATCATTAATACCAGCACCGATCTTCTGAGTCAGGACGACCATAAGCGGCTTGAGGACCTGAATGTCAGCGTGTTCAATCATGATGCGACGGAATTGGCCATGAAAATTGGCGGGACCGAGTTGTCCACCAACATGGCCATGATCGGCGCCTGCGTCGGCGTCACCAAGATCGTTTGCATGGAATCCCTGGACTTGGCCCTTCAAGAGCGGTTCGGGAAAAAATACGTCGCCTCCGGTGGCACCGCGACACTCGATGAAGCGATCAAAAAGAAATACGCCAAAAAGGAGATGTTGCTTAAAAAGAACATGATGACCATTGAAAAAGCTTATGAGATCGCCACCGCCTGGGCGGAGGAAACCCACCCGGCCCTGGCGGGAATAGGCGCCGGGGTAGCGTGAGGTCCTTCTCAACCGGGGGTGGTTCCCGGTCTGGCGGGTCTCTATCATGCAATCGGTTCCCGGAATCGGAATAGTGGAATTTGAAAGAGGAGAGTTATAAGTGTACAACGTAGCTTATGTCGATGAAGAAAAATGCACCGCGCAAAAGGGATGCCGACTTTGCATCATGTACTGCCCCGAAGCAGACTGTATCCTGATTGATCCGGAGAAAAAGAAGGCCGTGGTCATCATAGACCGCTGCAAAGGGTGTGAATTGTGTAAGGTGGTTTGCACCACCGTCAACGCGATCAGCATGCACCCGGTTGACCAGGCAACGGGAGAGATCCAACTGGGTGAGAAAGAAAAGGAATCTGCCGGGTTGGGCCAAGCCTACGCGGGATAATTTTTATCAGCCTGAAACACCCATGACCCCCGCGGTTATGGGTGTTTTCTTTTTGTGCGCCCGGCAGGGCGCACCTACTTGGAGGTGCAAGTCCTCTACAGGCCC
>JBHHVU010000068.1:0-15373 GCA_046754465.1 Nitrospinaceae bacterium
GGTTCGATTTTCTGGTGGCCCTTGAGCAGCGCAATTCTCTTAAACAAAGGGGTCAATTCTCCTCTTGCCTTCTTCGTTGGGTTTTAAAAATCCACCCCAATGGTTTCAAAGGCCGTCTTGTGAAAAGCTAATGACTCAAATCTTTTAAACAGGGCGCCTAGAACCAAGTGTCCTTTCGGTATTGCCGGTAGCGGTCCCCGAACTGTTCCTGGAGAACTTTTTCTTCCTCCCGCGCCCGAAAAAGGTTCAGGGGAATCACCACGGCAAACAAATAAATCATCCCGAAAACCGACCCGCAGGCCAGGAACAGTCCGAACAATGTCAGACCGATGCCGCCATAGATGGGATGGCGCAGATATTTGTATATCCCCTTGGCGACCAAGGTCCTTGCACCCGGAAGCACCGCCAGGGATGTCCCCAAATGGATCATCGCCAAAATCCACAGACCCGCTCCGAATCCGCCGATACCCAACCCGATATAAACGAGATCAGGATACCCGAATCCGAAATTCTTGGGAGAAAAATACGCCACGGCAACAGGCAAAAAATAAACCAGCGGCAGAATTACGTTCAAGGCAAACCGCTGATTGGAAGATAAAGATTTATAGTCCCCCGGGCCACGCCCGGAAGGAGAGGGGTCCTTGCTCATTCTCCAACAACCCTTGTTCCGCATATAAAGTATGTCATATTACCAGCGGCGGTTCGCCGCCGGGTCACGCCCGGCCCGTCACGCGGGCAGGGAGATTGGTCAAGGAATCATCGCCAGCCCCCAAGGGTCCGGCATATATAAAAATTTTCCCCCTTCAGGGGGAGCCACCACATTCCTCCTTTTTAAAGAGGGCTTATTATCCGTGTATATTCGGGGTTCCCTGGGTGCCTCCTTTCAGCAGGTACCGGTTAAACACTTCGCGCCCTTCCAGGATTTCCACCTCGATCACCACCTTGAACGCCGGCAGGGAGAAGTTGGGGTTCATGAGTTTCACCGCGTCCTTTTCCGGAATCAGAATATATTCCGCGCCCGCTTTTATGGCGTGATCTTCAACGAATTTTAAATCGGCGGACGAATAAGAATGGTGGTCGGGAAACGGAAAAAAATAAACGACGCGTGCCTTGGCCCCTTCCAGCGTTCGGCGGAAATCCTCCGGCCGGGCGATTCCGCAAAACGCCGCCACCGCCCGGCCCTTTAGAATTCCCGTGTCCAGCACCTCTCCGTTATCCAGCCGGATCACCGAATCCAGCCGCAACGCGGTGCGGATCACGGGGATTTTCCCCAGGATACCTGCGTCCATGGCAGGACCATTGCTAAGGCCGTGACACCGGGTCATACAAATGAGATCGGCCCGCTGCGTTTCCCCGGGGGGTTCCCTCAATTCCCCAGCGGGAAAAAGGCGTCCGTTGCCGAGAGGCTGGCGATGATCAAATAACAGGATATCCAAATCCCGGGACAACGCCAGGTGCTGGAATCCATCGTCGAGAATGAGCGTATCCGCCCCCAGCCGGTCGATGGCGTATCGACCGGTCCGGTACCGGTCGCTTCCGGTAAGGACCGGGACGTTCCTGAGCTTTTCAGCCATCATCACCGGTTCATCCCCCGCCCATTCCGCCGAGAGCAGGATTTTTTGTCCGTCGTGAACTACATTGACGGCCTTTCTGGACCGCCCTCCATAGCCGCGGCTGAGGATGGCGGGCTTGAATCCGTTGCCCCGGAGAGTCTCCGCGATCATCATGACAATGGGGGTTTTCCCGGTTCCCCCTAGCGTCAAATTGCCCACACTTATCACCCGGCGGTCCAGTTTGCGGGCCGGGAACACCCCACAACGAAAGGCCCGGCGGTGGAGACAAAGCCCCCAACCGTAAAGCCCCGACAACAGACGCAACCCCAGGTAGGCCGGGACATGATACATCCGCCGCTGGGGTGAAATGATGCGGTAATAGAGACTTTCCAAATTCATAAAGTTGAACCCGGCTGAAGAATTCGGGGTATACTTTCCGGCTATGGAAAGTTTGTACCATATTATGGTGGGTGTTGCTATCCTGGCCGCCTCCCCCCTTATCCTCGCGAGGATGGTCCTGAACCCTTCATTCCGTTCGGAGCTGGCAAAACGTCACCGGGGGGGGCGGTCCCTCCCCTCTTTGTCCGATTGTCTCTGGGTCCATGCCTCTTCGGTGGGAGAGGTCCGCGTGGCCAAAATTCTCATCCAAGCCATGAAGGATCTCGGAGAAACCCGTCCCATCGCGCTTTCCACTTTTACTCCCACCGGATACGATCTCGCCCGGAAAGAAGGCATCGACCCGGTGTTCCGGTTGCCGTTCGATCTTCCGTATTGGCTCAATCCCGTGTTTGACAAATTGAATCCGTCCATTGTGATCCTCATCGAGGCCGAGTTTTGGCCGAGCCTGTTGCGGCAATGCCAACGCCGGGAAATCCCCGTCTTGCTGGTAAACGGGAGAATGTCCCAGACCTCCACCCACCGTTACAAAAAAATAAAACCGTTCTTTCACTGGATGACCCAGGGCGTGCGCCTGTTTGCGATGCGCAGTCAGACCGATGCGGACCGTGTTTTGTCACTCGGTGTCCCTTCGGAAAAAGTGGTTGTGACCGGAAACATCAAATTCGATTTTCCCGCCACGCAATCACCAACGCCGCCCGGTCCGGAAAAGGTGGCCCGGCCCGTGACCCTCATATTCGGTTCTACCCGGCCCGGAGACGAAGGCCCGATCATGGAAGCCATCCGCCGTCTGCGAGAAGAAGACCCCGGCCTCAATTGCGTCATCGCCCCCAGGCACCTGGAACGCATCCGGGAAGTGGAGGAACTCATCCGCCAATACGGAATGGAGTTCGAACGGGACTCACAAATCCATGGCGGCATGGATGGCAAAAAGGGAGCGACCATTCTGGTCGACCGGATGGGGGAATTGAACCGGTACTACGCCCGGGGGACCGTGGCCTTCGTCGGCGGAAGTTTTCATCCCCGGTTCGGGGGACACAACATCCTGGAGCCCGCCGCCTTTGGTATTCCCGTCATCTTTGGAAAACACATGGATAACTTCCAGGAGGAAGCGGCGCTCCTCAAGAAATCCGGAGGGGGCATCCAAATCGACCGTCCCGGCGATTTGTTCAAGACCCTGAACCGGCTTCTCACCCGGCCCGAGGAGTTGCGAGAACGGGGCCAGTCGGCCGGAGAAACCATCAAGCGTCACCGGGGAGCCGTCCAAAAAATTATCGAACTAATAAAAAAATTGCAGACCGCGGACCGGAAACCAGAGACGGTAAAATAATTCAATGAAGTGCGGTTTCCGGTCTCCTGATTTCATGATTCTGGTTTATCACATTCTTTCGACCCTGGCAGCTCCGCTGGTGGCCCTCGTTTTCGCCCTGGTCTCGCTATTCACCAGGAACAAGCGGCGCGGACTGCTGGATCATTTCGGCCGGGTTCCCACAACGGACCCAGGCGATACCCGCAAAACCCTCTGGCTGCATGCCCTGTCAATGGGAGAAGTGACCGCGGCGGCCCCCGTCCTGGACCGGGTGCGGAGCCTCCGCCCCGATATCCGCATCGTGGTCAGCGTCACCACCGATTCCGGCTACGACGCCGCCCGCATCCAACTGCCGTTTGCCGACCGGATTCTGTTTCATCCACTCGACTGCCTGCCCTTCACCTGGGCGGCGGTGAACCGGATTCGGCCCGGCCTTTTCGTGATGACCGATACCGGATTCTGGCCCGGCCTTCTCGATGTACTTTTCCGGCAGCGCATCCCCGCCATTCTTTTCAACGGCAGAATTTCCAAAAGATCGTACAGGCGGTACCAAATGTTGGGATCCTTCACGAAGGAGGTATTGGGAAAATTTACCATCCTCTGCATGCAAAACCCACGGGGAGAGGAAATGGTTCGGAGCCTGGGGGCGGACCCCGCCCGGGTGCGGGTGATCGGCGATCCCAAATTCGACGCGCTGCCTTCGGTCTCCAAGGAGGAGCGCGAACGGATTCGCTCGCGGTTTGGCATCGCGGCGTCCGCCCCGGTCTGGATCGCCGGGAGCACCCATGAAGGGGAAGAAGAAATCCTGATCGGCGTTTATAAGAAACTCAAGACCCAATTTCCGGACCTGGCCTGGATTCTCGCACCGCGCCGGGTGGAGAGGGTGAACGCGGTCGCCTCCCTTCTTCACGGCGGGGGAATCGTGTTCGTGAAACGCTCCGCGATTCAGGAATCCGGCGCACCCGGCCCCGCGAACGTGATCCTTCTCGACACGATGGGCGAACTGGCGGGATTGTATGCCATCGCCACAGTGGCGTTCGTGGGCCGGAGCCTCGTGGCCCCCGGGGGCGGACACAGCCTGATCGAACCCGTCGCCCAGGGGGTGCCCGCCGTGCACGGACCCTTCATCGAAAACATCCGTCACATGGCGGACATGCTTTATCCGCACGGACTGGCCCGGGAAGTAAAAACCGGGGAAGAAATGGTTACGGCGCTCAATTCCCTGCTGGCCGACCCCGCGCACCTGGCCCGATTGGCCGACAAAGCCCGATCGCTGATCCGGGAAAACCAGGGCGCTTCAGCCCGCATGGCCGAGATCCTCACAACGGGGTCAGGCTTGGAATCCTGGAATTTTGGAGTAGAGTCAGACCGGTCTATTGATTGAGGCGGGCAACGAGTTGGGCGCGGGTGTTTACCTCGAATTTCCTGTGGATGCTTTTGACGTGGTTTTTTACCGTGTTCAGGCTGATGAACAGCCGGCCGGCGATCTCCCGGTCCTTGATCCCGTCGCGGACCAGGGTGGCGACTTCCATCTCCCGCTCCGTCAGGCTCCCCTCCTGCATCAGCCGGTTCATTTTGGAGAAGGGTTCCACGGCAGGCTTCAACCGCACCAGCCAGCACCGGTCCTCGATCTCCCCCTGCGGGTTCAGCAAAGTCACCTTCAGGCGGAACACCCCCTGGGGCAGGTTCACGAAGGGAATCGGTCGAACGGAGGTCTCGGCGAGAAAGGGAGGATCATAGCGTTCCGCCTCCCGCTCCACCAGGTCCGAAACCTCACTGGGAAGGTGCTGGCCCGGCTGAAGGGGCAGCAACTGGTAAAAAGCTGCGTTCCGGAAAAGGACCCGATGATCCAGACTGATCAGCGCAATTGCCGTGGGCACCTCCGCCAGCGATTCGGCCAAAGCCTTGTAACGGGTCAATTCCTCGTTCAGGGCCACGGTCTTGATCACCTGCAACAGGTGCGGGAGAATCAGCTCCATCACCCGGACATCCCGGTGAGAAAAGCGCTTGTCATTCGGAAGCAACCGATGAACTCCCAGCGCCACGCTAAAATCGGGCCGGTCCGCGATACAAATGCCGGAACAAAAGCGGTTCAGATTGGAATTGGAATCCTTTTGGTATTCCGGATAATCCGCGAAAAAATCTTCCTTTTCCCGTTGAAGAACTTCCCGGGGCATATCAACATCGGTCGCGATCACCGAACGGGTCGTCACTATAAAGGTCTTGGATAGGGACTTAAAATAAGTGGAGATTTTCTCCAATTGTTCATATTGGTCTTTTGGAAATCCGACGCAATCCAATAGCCTGGGACGGGTAAAATTTTTGGTGGAGAAATCTATATCGATCCAACCCCAGGCAGCGGACTGGCCATTAAGCAGCGGAAGGAGATGGTCCCCAATGCAGGCGCGGATTTCCCGGCGGCTCTGGCAATCGTGCAACCGGGTGATCATATCCAGGATGGACAGATAATCCTTTTCGGGAAGGGAGACGGGTTCCATGTGGAGGTCCATAGTTCAATCTTGCTTGTTTTGGTAAGAATTTCTACCGCAAAAACGCGAAAACTGCAAAGGGAAACAGCAAAATTCCCCTGTACTTTTTCCAAACCTTATGTTTTTTCCGCGTCCTCCGCAGTCTCCCCGGTGATCTGTTTTTCCCACGTGATCCGGCTGACCGCCCAGACCGCCAAGGAAGAAAACAGGAAGGCGGGCACGAGTTCGTAAATGACCGAATCGGACAAGCCGGTCACCTTCCACAAAATGGTGGTGAAGAATCCCGTGAGCATTCCGGCGATGGCTCCGGCGCGGGTGACGTTTCGGGAATACAGGGTGAACAGGATGACGGGACCAAAACTCGCCCCCAGGCCCGACCAGGCAAACAGGACGAACCAGAAGATCACCCGGGTCTTGGTGAGGGCGATGGCCATCGCGCCGAGGCCCAGTATCAAAACGGTAAAGCGGCTGACAAGAAGAATCTTCCGATGGGACAGGGTGCGCCGTAGCATTTGGGTGTAGATGTCGTGCGCCACGGCGGAAGCGGCCACGATGATCTGCGCGGAAACGGTGGACATGATGGCGGCCAGCACCCCCGTCAGCACGATGGCCGTGAGAACCGTCGGCAGCAGGGCCTCGGCAGCACGGGGAAAAAGGTGTTCCGGATCGGCCAGGCCGGGAAACAGGGCGTTGCCGGCAATTCCCAGCACGATGGACGAGGTATAAATCATCAGCCCCCAGCCCAGGGCGATCCATACCCCCCGCCGGATCACCCGTGCGTCGCGGGCCGCCATGTAGCGGGTGATGACGTGCGGCTGGCCTGGATAACCGAGACCGATTCCCAAAAGACCCACCATCGACCCGAAAAAGGCCGCGGTGGTTTTTCCGCCCATCCAGGTGAGAGTTTCCGGCGCCTCGTTGCCAACCTTGTCCACCATCCCGCCAAAGCCTCCCAGGTTTCCCACCGCCACCCCGGCCAGGATCGCCAGTCCCATGACCATGATCAGTCCCTGCACGAAATCGGTCCAGGCCACCGCCCGGAACCCTCCCATCATCGTGTACAGGATGATGATTGCGCCGCCCACGGGGATGCTGAGGGTGTGCGGAATGCCGAAGATGGCGTCGAAGGTTTTGCCGATGGCGGTGAACTGCGCCGCCACGTAAGCCATCATGCTGGCGAAGATGATGACGACCGCGATCATCCGCAGGGTATGGCTGGAGTCATTGAAATGCGATTCGAGGTAGTCGGGAACGGTTAGAGCGTGTTCCTCGTGCGAATGTCTGCGGAGTCTTTCGGCGATGAGCAGCCAGTTGAGAGCATACCCGAGAAGACAACCCGGCAGGAACCATGCGGCGGAAAGCCCATCCTTGTAGGCGAGGCCCACCGTGCCCAAAACGGCCCAAGCGCTTTCTGAACTGGCGGTGGAGGAAATGGCGGTGACCCAGGCCTTCAGCGACCGGTTGGCCAGAAAGAAATCCGCCGGGGAATGGGTGACGCGGGAGGTGACCACACCGATGCCCAACATCAGCAGCACATAAAGAAAAAATACCGTCCCGATAATACCGGTGAGTTCAGTCATACGGATCCGTTCTCCAGATTGCTTCCCGATTGATTTTCTTTCTTTGGGGCCGTCCCTATGGGTGTGGCGGCTCTGCTGAGAACTCTTGACTTTAGCTGGGTTCCATGGAAAACCGGTGCCGATAGTCTACCCGGCCTTGACCTGTTTCTTTCCCACGCAGTGGGTGGATTCTTCTCCGCTTTTTAGCTACTATAGCTTTTCCGGTGAATGGTACCACGGGGAAATTGCTCCATGCCACCTCAATGCAGGCTCCATATAGAGGGAAACGATACCCCAACCGAATCAATTGACAGGAGGACACCATGGACAAAAAAGAACTGACCGCGAAATTGCAGGCCGCCAAGGAAGCTTCCGGAAAATCCTACGATCAACTGGCAAACGCACTGGGCCTTTGCAATGGGTATGTGGCGCAGCTTTTTCATGCTCAGGCCCAACTGCATAAGGAGACTGAGAAAAAACTTGTCAAACTGGTTCCCGGCCTGACAAGGACCCTGTTGAAGGAAATGCGTAAATGCCCCATGCGTTCCTATGATCCGGATATCATCCAAGAGCCCACGATATACCGGCTGACGGAGGTGTGCCTTCACTACGGAGAATCGCTCAAGGAAATCATCAATGAAAAGTTTGGCGACGGCATCATGTCCGCCATCGACTTCAAGTTGACGGTGGACAAGGTGAAGGGGGATCAGGGAGAAGACCGGGTGGTTATCACCATGAACGGCAAGTTCCTCCCCCATATCGAACAGAAAGCATAAGGAAAGCATGGAGCCCTACGATTTTAATTCCATAGAAACTAAGTGGCAGGAGTACTGGGAGCAAAACCAATCGTTCAAAGTGGAGCGGGACCCGGCGAGGAAAAAGTTTTACCTGCTGGAGATGTTCCCCTACCCGTCGGGAAGAATTCACATGGGCCACGTCCGCAATTACGCCATCGGCGACGCGCTGGCCCGGTTCAAGCGAATGCGGGGATTCAACGTCCTGCATCCGCTGGGGTGGGACGCGTTTGGGATGCCCGCGGAGAACGCCGCTATCCTGAACCGGACCCATCCGGCGCAATGGACCATCGAAAACATCCGCACCATGCGCCGGCAGATCAAGCGGCTGGGATTCAGCTACGACTGGAACCGGGAAATCGCCACCTGCCGTCCTGAATATTACCGATGGAACCAGTGGTGCTTCCTCAAATTCATGGAAAAGGGACTGGTCTACCGCAAGGACGCGATGGTGAACTGGTGCGAACCGTGCCAGACGGTGCTGGCCAACGAACAGGTGATAGACGGCCGGTGCTGGCGCTGCGACGGCGAGGTTCGGCAGAAACAGCAGGAAGGATGGTTCTTGAAAATCACCGCATACGCCGACCGCCTGCTGGAAGGATGCCAACACCTCACCGGCGGCTGGCCGGAACAGGTGTTGACCATGCAGACTCACTGGATCGGTAAAAGCCAGGGTGCGGAGGTGGATTTCCCCGTCCAAGGGAAAGAGGAGGTCATCAAAATTTTTACCACGCGTCCGGATACCTTGTACGGCGCGACTTTCATGGTGCTTTCCCCGGAACACCCGCTCACGGTCCGCCTGTCCCGGGGCACGCCCCAGGAAAACGCCGTCGACGCGTTCATCGCCAAGGTGGGACAGCAGGACAAGATCCGGCGCACCAGCGAGACGGGGGAAAAAGACGGGGTCTTCACCGGCGCGTACGCCATCAACCCCCTGACCCAGGAACCCATCCCCATATGGTCCGCCAATTTTGTGCTGATGGAATACGGCACCGGGGCCATTATGTCCGTTCCAGCGCATGACCAGCGCGACCTCGATTTCGCCCGCAAATACCATCTTCCCGTCAGGGTGGTGATCCAGCCACCGGGGGAGGCGGAGCCTCCGGACGAAACCACGATGACCCAGGCCTACACCGCCGAGGGGAGGATGGTCCATTCCGGCCCTTTCGACGGGTCCGTCGGCAAGGAAGGGATTCGCAAGGTGTGCGAATACCTGGAAGCCCACCGGCTCGGAAAGGCCACCGTCAATTACAAGCTTCGGGATTGGGGAGTCTCGCGCCAGCGGTATTGGGGCACGCCGATTCCCATTGTCCATTGTGACGATTGCGGAATCGTTCCGGTTCCTTATGACCGGCTCCCGGTGGTTTTGCCGCTGGACGTGCAACTGGGCGAGGGGGGTCGGTCGCCGCTGCAAACCCTGCCGGAATTCATCCACACCCCCTGTCCGGAATGCGGCCGGGCCGCCCGCCGGGAAACGGATACACTGGATACTTTTGTCTGCTCCTCATGGTACTTCGACCGCTTCACCTCCCCGCGAAATGAGACGGAACCTTTCGCCAGGGAGGACGTGGATTACTGGATGCCCGTGGACCAGTATGTGGGGGGAATCGAACACGCCATTCTTCACCTGTTGTATTCCCGGTTTTTCCATCTGGTTTTCAGGGACCTGGGGCTGATCCAACCGCCGGAACCTTTTTCGCACCTGCTCACCCAGGGAATGGTGATCAAGGACGGCGCGAAGATGTCCAAATCGAAAGGCAACGTGGTGGACCCGGACGAAATCATCCGAACCTACGGCGCGGACACGGCGCGGCTCTTCATTCTGTTCGCCGCCCCGCCGGTCAAGGACCTGGAATGGAGCGACCAGGGGGTGGAAGGGTGCTCCCGGTTTCTCAAACGGGTCTGGCGCATCTTCCAGGAATTCGCTGGGGAAATCCCATGCGGCGGCGCCGCGCCCGATGCCGCCCTGGCGAAGGAACTCCAGGACCTGAGACGCAAAACCCATATCACCATCAGGCGGGTGACGGAGGATCTGGAAACGCGGCTGCAGTTCAACACCGCCATCGCCGCGATCATGGAACTGGTCAACCACCTCTACCTGTTCCGGGATTGGTGGGGATCGCCGACCGGCCACAAAGCTCCGGAAAAGGCCGTGGTGGGAGAGGCTATCGAGACCCTGGTGATCCTGCTGGCTCCTTTCGCCCCCCACATCGCGGAGGAAATGTGGTCCCGGCTGGGTCACGCCCAATCGATCGCCCAAGCTCCCTGGCCCGCCCATGAGGAGGCCCTTCTCCAAACCGGGGAAATGTTGATTGTGGTTCAGGTGAATGGTAAGGTGAGACAGAAGATCACCGTCGACACCCATATCCCGGAAGAAGATTTAAAAGCCCGGTCCCTGGAAGACCCCAAGATCAAGGAATGGACCCGGGATAAAGAGGTGCGGAAGGTGATCGTTGTTCCCCGGAAACTCGTCAACATCGTCGTAAAATGAGATGAATCGATCCCGTTTTTTATCATGGATGGTGGTGGCAGCGGTGGCGGGATGGGCTCTTTCGGGTTGCGGGTATCATCTGTCTGGAACCGGATCGACGCTTCCTCCCCACATCAAAACCGTCGCCATACCGGTATTCGCTAACACCTCCTCGGAACCCGAGATCCATCGCGAGTTGACCAACGTGATCCGTCAATCCTTCATCAGCGACGGACGGCTGAAAGTGGTGAACAACAAAAACGCGGATCTGGTGATGAAGGGCACGCTGAACCTTTACTCCCTCCAGGCGGTCTCCTTCAACACCAAGGACGTCGCCTCGGAATATTATGTGATCCTCGGAGTGGAAATCGACGTGAAAGACCGGGTCAAACACAAACGTTTTCTGAAACAGAAGTTCAGTACCAAATGGGATTTCCGAACCACCGCCGACGTGATCAATTCGGAGGCCGCCCGTCAAACGGCCCTCACCGATGCATACAGGGACCTCGCCAACCGGCTGGTCAGCATCGTCATCGATCAATTCTGATTCGCCAGCCCGTCCCGTGACTTTCCAGGAGATGATTCAAGGCATCGAGCAGGGGCGGACCGGTCCCCTCTATTTCCTCCACGGAGAGGAAAAATTCCTGCATACGGAAATCATCCGCGCCCTGATCGGGAAATTCATCACCGAAGACAACCGGGATTTCAATCTCGAATCCTTCGACGCCAAAAGCAGCCCGGTGGGTGACTGGATCGCCTCGGCAAAAACGCTGTCATTTTTTGGGGGAATCAAACTGGTGGTCGTGCGCGGACTCCACGAGGCCTCCCTCCCACCGGAGGAGGTGGAGCAGTTGCTGGAATACACGGCGCATCCCCTGGAGGAAACCTGCCTGGTGATGACCGCCGACAAAGCCGATCGCAAAAAGAAACTCTTCAAATCCCTCACCCAACAACCCTGGGCAGTGGCCTGCGAGGCCCCCCGGGAAAGGGAACTCATCCCCTGGATCCAGAAACGGGCTCAGTCGATGGGATACAACCTATCACCCGGAGCCGCGCGCATGATGATCGGCCGGGTCGGGGCCAAACCGGGCATCCTCGCAACGGAACTCGACAAGCTTCTCACCTACGCCGGGGAAAACCGGTCCGTCACCGAGTCCGAGGTGGCCGGGGTGGTCGGGGAAATCAAAATCGAAAACGCCTTCGCCCTCACCGAGGCGGTGAAAGAAAAAAATCCGCAAAAAGCCCTCCGGCTGCTGCATCACCTGCTCGATCATGGAGAAGACCCCATCAAAATCATGGGAACCCTCGCCTGGCAGTTGCGCGTCATCTGGGAGGTCAAGCATTACCGAGGGAAAAACCTGCCCCTACCCCAAATCGCCCGGGAAATGGGCGCCAAACCCTTCGTGGTGGAAAAAGCCATGAAGCACACGGGAACCTTCAGCCAAAAGGAACTGCGCAAAAGCTTCGATAACCTGGCCCAGGCCGACCGGGATCTGAAAGGATCGGGAAAGGACCCGCAAGGTATTCTGGAATCGCTGCTGCTCAACCTTTGTTCAGGGAAAAACCAGAGGCGGGAAATCCGCTGCCCTTAAAAGGAGTGAAGAAACACATCCCCCGTGGGGCAATCGTCGAGGTAAGGATTCAAGCCGGAGTTGAGAGCCGGTGGACCAATCTGGAGAGGTTGGAAATTTTCCGCGCCGCCGCCCGTTTGTGGAGCACACCCTTGCTGGCCACCCGGGAAATCGTCTTCGCCGCTACCTTCAATTCCCTTTCCGCGTTTTCCTTGTTTTTCTCTTCCACTTCCTCGAGAACACTCTTGGTCACCGTTTTGACGCGGGTGCGGTATCCCTTGTTTCTCGCATATCTTTTTTCGTTCTGGCGGTTGCGTTTGATCGCGGACTTATGATTGGCCAAAGGGATTTTCCTTTCAATTAAAAGTTGAGCGGGTCGGGTTCAGTTCAACGTTTCCCGAGAGGAACTTGGAAACTTCCTCCCAAGGGAAACCATTACATATACTTCAATCCTCCCGGCCTGTCAAGCCCCGGGCCGGCGGGGTGCCTCCGGCGGCGAACCGCCGCTGGTGGTTTTGACACACTTTATGGGGCGGACTGGGATTGATGACCAGTGATGCTACCACCTATTCCCTCCCCGCGTGGGGGGGGCGGAGTGCCTCCGCGGGCAATTTGTCATACTTTATATGGCAAGCCAGGACCGACTGGCGATGATGCAACGACCTATTCCCTCCCCCCGAGGGGGCGCACGCCTGTTGAGGATATAGTAATACTCCAGGCGGACATTTGCAAGTTCAGGGGAGTACCTCCCCAGATGGTGTTGCCATACTTTTAATAGGGCAGACCAAGCCGGACCGGGAAGATGCCTTGACCTTTACCCTGCGCCGTGGGCGCTGCTTCCGCGGGCAATTTGTCATACTTTACATGGCAAGCCAGGATCGACAGGCGGTTGAGATTGACCCATCCCCCTCCCCGCGTGGCGGGGATGGGGAAAGTTCCTTGATGAAGAATTAAAAGAAGCATGTTAAAATATTTTTTTTTATCTGTGAGAACAAGGAATTCAAACGATTGGGGCTGTGGCGCAGTTGGGAGCGCGCTTGAATCGCACTCAAGAGGTCGGGGGTTCGAATCCCCCCAGCTCCACTCCTCCGCGGAGGGCGCGTTTGCTCACGACGTGCAACGCTTTCTTGTTTTGGTTCGTACTTTTTCGCCAGGCTTCCACTTTTTTTACAAGGGGTTACGGCGATGCCCGCAACCCTTTTTTGACCGCTTAACTGTTTCTAGAACAAAAGTTAAGCAGTCGCTTTTCGTGCCTTCCTTGAAAGCCTTTAAGGCCATGCCTTACAGGGCTCATTTCGGTAGAAAATTTTCCCCCTGTAGCCCGATTGTAGCCAAGCGCAAACTCCCAAAATTCTTTTCTGAAAAACTTCCCACAAATTTCCGAATATCTTTTCTCCATGTAAAATAGGCAATCCAATTAATGAAAACATTGACCAATGTTGACATATTTGTAAACACCCTGCTATGATTAGAGATACAAGGCCAATTTCTTGGGTTAAAGCGGCTCTGAAAGATTATCAGAAGTTTCCAAAAGGGGCACAACTGGGAATCAGGCGCGCTCTTACCGTGGCCGCAGAAGGCGCAAAAACAGAAAACGCAAAACCCCTGAAAGGGCTTGGGTCAGGTGTTTTTGAAATCGCCCTTAAATACAGGACCGATGCTTACAGGGTCGTTTATGCGTTACAAATTGAATTCAGGACCTTTTAAAATGAACAAAAACAAAAAAATAGAAGTGGTGCATGGCAGTGGCAACGTTTTTCGGGCTTTTGGAGATACCAACGCGGACACGGAACAATTGAAATGCATTCTGGCCGCCAGGATTATCGCCATCCTCGATGACCGGAAATTATCCGTGCGCAAAGCCGAAAACCTTACAGGCGTAAAGGCCAGCGAATTTTCCCGCATCCGCAACGTCAAATTGGGGCGTTTCACTGTGGACCGCCTCATTTCCATTCTTAACAAATTCGACCAACAGGTGGACGTGAAGGTCAAAGTCCGTCCCCGCCCTCGGCAAAAGGTCAAGGCGGCAGCGGCATTGAATATTTAAACTTTTACCGGCTCTGATGTTTCGAAACGAGTTACCTAGGGTATATGAGCTTATTGATCATATTGAAGATCCCAATGCGCCCACCGCATTTTTTCAAGCCTTCAATAATTCGATTTGCGATGATCCATCAGGAGGATCAAAATTGCTAACTTGGCGTAGGCGAGAGGAGGAGTTTCAGGGACTCGACAGCAAGTCTTGGGAGTCCCTAAAAAATGAGGCCCGTCCATATCTAACAACGGGAAACCCAAATGGGCGCGGGTGGGAGCAGTTGATCGCAATACTCAATCAGGCACGCGCATTTAACTTTTTAAGTAACGCAGGTTGCACTGACATTCAATTCATACCGCGGACAGAGGGGAAAAAAACACCCGACCTCAAAGGAAAATTACACTGCAATCTCGTTTTATGTGAAGTGAAAACTTTGTTTCAATCCGATGATGAAGTCCGTAGGCGTGGTGAGGGCCGGTCCGGAGAAACAAGGAATTCGCTCGACCCCCGTTTTTTCAACAAACTGGAGGGTGTTATTAATACGGCGAAGGACCAAATGGAGGCTTTTGAAAATGGAAAAAAAGCAAGGCGAATCGTCTACGTCATTCCCAATTTCGATGATCGTTTTGGTGAGTACAAGGTAAACTACTACGAGGAGATTGATCAGTATCTGGGCAATCATCCAGTTTCAGGGGTCGAAATCGTGTTCCACAATGAGCAGACGTGCTTTCCTGCGCAGATCCCCATGACGAATGCAACAGTTGTCAATGAAAGTGAATAATCAGATGATCAAGAAGGCGGGACTGTAGCCAAACGGTAGCCCAAATTCTCAGAATTGAGGGGGAAATACCGGAAAATGGAAATGGAATATTGAGACCCTAGCAATAGAACAGATTTTCCTACTACAAGGGACCAATATTCCCTATACTCCTCAATCCAAAATTTTTCCCATTTCCAATGCAATTCTCCGTAACATCTGTGGCTTGTCAGTCACAATTCCATCGACCCCAAGATTCATCAGGCATCTCATTTTTTTCTCGTCATTAAAGGTCCAGCTAATAATTTTAATATAATTGGAAGTACTTTTTTTGTAGTTATCCCGAAGTCTAAAGTCCAGAGTTAAAATATATTTGTAGATCAGCCATGGGTCCAGGGTTGGGCGGTCAGGAAGGCTTACATGAACCGGGAACCCGATAC
>JBHHVU010000069.1:0-15266 GCA_046754465.1 Nitrospinaceae bacterium
TCACCTCGTTGGCGACGACGGCGAATCCCTTGCCCGCTTCCCCGGCACGCGCCGCCTCGATCGTGGCGTTGAGCGCCAGAAGGTTCGTCTGCTCCGCGATGGAGGTGATGACCTTGATGACCTGGCCGATTTCCACCGAGCTTTCTCCCAGCTTCGTCACCGTGGCGTTGGTTTTTTCCGCGACCGTCACCGCCGAGGTGGCCACCTTGGCGGCTTCGTTCGAATTCTGGGCGATCTCCTTGATGCTGGCACTCATCTCCTCCGTCCCCGTCGCCACCGTCTGGACGTTGGTGCTCACTTGCTCCGAGGCCGCCGATACCACATTGGCCTGCGCCGAGGTTTCTTCCGCGTTGCTGACCATGATCTGGCTTCCTGAATTGAGCTGGGACGAGGAAGACGCCAGGGTCTCCGCGGTTTTGGCGATATGGTTCATGCTTTGGCGCAGGCTGGAAAAAAATTTTCCCAGCCCTTCTCCCATTTGCCCGACGGCATCGGTTCCTTTCACCGTAATTTCCCGGGTGAGGTCCCCCTCGGCGGCCGCGTTGACCACGTCGAGGATGGAGTCCACTTTGGCGCTCAGTTCCTCGGCCTGTTTTTTGTCCCGCTCCGCCATTTCCTTGACCTTCCGGTCGTTCATCACATGTTCCGTGACGTCCGCGGCGAATTTGACCACCTTATAAGGCTTGCCGTTGAGATCAAAGAGAGGGTTGTACGACGATTGAATCCAGATTTCCTTGCCGTTTTTTCCGAGGCGTTTGTATCTGCCCACATCCACCTCGCCCCGGTTGAGCTTTTCCCAAAAGGCGCGGTAGTCCTGGGTTTTCACATAGGAACCTTCACAAAACATCCGGTGATGCTGTCCCTTAACTTCATCCAGGCGGTAATTGAAGAGATCCAGAAAAATTGAATTGGCCGCAAGGACGGTGCCGTCCATTTGGAATTCGATGACCGCCTGGACTTTCTCGATGGCTTCCACCCGGCTTTGAAAATCCGCATTCTGTTTTTTTTGTTTTGTGTTATCCTGCGCCAGCTTTATGACCTTGATGACTTCTCCCGATTCGTCTTTTACGGGAATATACGAAGCGGACAACCACACCGGATCGCCGCTTTTTTTGATGCGTTTGAATTCCCGGACCTGGGCGATGCCGCGGCGCAAATCCGTCCAAAAGGTTTTATATGGCTCCCCCTGCGACTCCTTGGGATCCACGAAGATACGATGATGTTTTCCCCTCACCTCATCCATGCGGTATTCCATGAGAGAAAGGAAATTATCGTTCGCGGTCAGAATGGTCCCATTGAGGTCGAATTCGATCGTTGCCAGCGCATGACCGATGGCATCCATCTGCCTCTTAAGCTGGCCGAATTCCGAACCGCCATTCTGGATGTTTTTGCCCAACAAACCCGCGAAAGATCCCAAAAAAGATTTTTCAGTGATCGTGGTTTCCATAAAAACTCCTCTATTGATGAAAATCTAAACAGCAGATAAATTCAAAAGACAAAATCCCCTCGGCCCTCTTTGGGAAAGAAACCAGGGGGAGTTTCCCGATCCGACCTCTTCTAGTTACCAACTCTTGCCTACATGACACTTCCTGGGTTTTTGAGGTATTTTTTTTTCCGGATACTATTCCATTTTAAACCGGCCGGCAATTTCTTGCAGTTCCGCCGCCATTTTGGACAGTTCCCCGGCGGCTTTCCGGGCATCGTTCGCGCCCTGGGTAGTGCTCTGGGCGGCCTGCGCGACCCCGGCGATGTTCTGGGCGATTTCCTGCGAGCCTTTCGCCGCTTCCTCCACGTTGCGGCCGATCTCGTTGGTCGTCGCCGTTTGCTCCTCCACCGCGCTGGCAATCGTGTTCTGAATGTCGTTGATCTTGTTGATCACCCCCGTGATCTCTCCAATGGCCTCCACCGAATTCTGGGTGTCCGATTGAATCGCTTCGATCTTGCTGCCGATATCCTCGGTGGCCTTGGCGGTTTGATTGGCCAGTTCCTTCACCTCGTTGGCGACGACGGCGAATCCCTTGCCCGCTTCCCCGGCACGCGCCGCCTCGATCGTGGCGTTGAGCGCCAGAAGGTTCGTCTGCTCCGCGATGGAGGTGATGACCTTGATGACCTGGCCGATTTCCACCGAGCTTTCTCCCAGCCTGGTCACCGTGGCGTTGGTTTTTTCCGCGGCTATCACCGCCGAGGCCGCCACCTTGGCGGCTTCGTTCGAATTCTGGGCGATCTCCTTGATGCTGGCGCTCATCTCCTCGGCCCCCGTCGCCACCGTCTGGACGTTCGTGCTCACCTCCTCCGAGGCCGCCGATACCACATTGGCCTGGGCCGAGGTTTCCTCGGCGTTTCCCGCCATCTGTTGGCTCACCGCCGTCAACTCCTCCGAAGAACTGGCTAGTAACTGGGCTTTTTCCGTGATATCGGTCAGGATTTTCTTCAAATTCTCCATCATTTCCTTTTCACGTTGTTCCGCCGCCCGTTTTTCGGTGATCACCTCCCAGGTAACCATGGGGCCAATGTAGTGGCCGTTCTGGTCAAAGATGGGACTGACCAAAAGATCGAGGGTCTCCGGGCCCAATTTAATCTCTGCCCGGTGCGGCAGGTTTTTCTGATCGGAAAGGATCTTTCTCTGGTGGGAGGGGTTCTTATGAAAAATATCGATCGGCTGGCCAACCACATTTTCCGCCTTCACCGGGAGATATTGCTCAATGCTCTTGAGGGTTTTGAGGGAGGCCGGGTTCATGTACTGGATATTCAGATCGCGGTCGGCATAAATGACGTTGACCGGCGCGTTTCCCATCATCGATTGGACCCGGGCCATCTCCCTTTCCAATTTCTGTTTCTCGGTCACGAGTTCCCAGGTGACCATGGGACCCAGGTAGTTGCCCTCCTTATCATGGATGGCGCTCACCAGCAGGTCCGCGGTTTCCGGTCCGATCTGAATCAGCGCCCGGTGCGGCAGGTTTTTCGGATCGGAAAGGATCCGTCTCTGGTGGGCGGGGTCCTTGTGGAAGATATCGATCGATTGCCCCTGGATGTTCTCCGCCTTGACGGGAAGGTACTGCTCGATGGTCTTGAGCGTTTTGAGGGAGGCCGGGTTGATATATTGGATGTTCAGGTCCCGGTCGGCGAAAACCACGTTGACGGGGGCATTTTCCATCATCGACATCACCCGCGCCCTCTCCGACTCGGTTCGTTTTGTCTCGGTGATGTTTTCCCAGTTCACCACGTAGCCGGTCAGCCGGCCGCTGCCGTTGTAGACTCCGTTGAAGGTGGCCCGCAGGGTGACCACGCCGAAGGTCAGCTCGGCCATGTGCGGCAGGGCACGGGGATTTCTCAGGATGGCTTCCACCTTGTCGGGGTCCGGGTGAAACCGGTGGATGGACCCGCCGACGATCTCGTCCAGCGCCAGGCCGAACACCCGATTGATCTCCCCCTCGATGGCCCGGAGGGTTTCCAAGGCTTGCGGGTTGGCGTAAATGAGGTTGAACTCGGCATCCGCTATCAAAACATTGGCTTGAATCTGATTCAGGCCGGAAAAAAGGTTCGCGGCGGATTTCAACCACGAAGCGCCCACCTTGCGGCCATTTCCAAACAGTTTGAACAACCGGGGTTCCCTGGAAGGTGTCTTAACCATATAAGGAGAATTTATAGCCATTGCATTACCCTTTTCTTAAGAATAGCCGGAAATAGAAAATTCACACTTTGAAGAATAATATTTTCATGCCGTGAAACTGTAATATAAATGCAAAGGCAATGCCAATTGATATAAATTACCATAAACTTATAAGTAATTAAAGATAAAATGTTTTCATAATCCCTTTTATATCAATTTATTACAGGGCGTACGGGATCCCGTGCGCGGGAAGGTATCCGCGTAGGGTTTTCCATACGAATTCCCCTCAGATGGGTAAGGCCTTGGGGCCGGGCGGCGAACCGCCGCTGGTAGTATTGTCATACTTTATATGGCGGACCAAGGCTGATTGGCGATGATGCTATGACCCATCCCCCTCCGGGCGTGGCCCGGGCGGCGAACCGCCGCTGGTAGTATTGTCATACTTTATATGGCGGACCAAGGCTGATTGGCGATGATGCTATGACCCATCCCCCTCCGGGCGTGGCCCGGGCGGCGAACCGGGGAGTACCTCCCGGTAGGTGGAACATACTTTTTGGCGGACCCAGGCCACCGGGCGGTTGTGATCGGCCCCTCTCCCTCCCGTGGGCCGGGGCTGTTGCTTTAAGGAGGCGATCGGGCTTACAATCCCTTAATTACTCCTTCACTCAGGAAGACTCATGGAAATCACCCGTGCCCCCAGGCTCAATGCCCAAAACCTTCCCTGGTTTAACGTCAAGACGCCGCTCGACCTTCCGGACCTTAAGGACAAACTTGTGATCCTCGATTTCTGGACCTATTGCTGCATCAACTGCATGCACATCATCCCCACCCTCAAACAGGTGGAAGCGCGTTTCCCGGATTCCCTGGTGGTCATTGGCGTTCACAGTCCGAAGTTCAGCGGGGAGAAGGTCACCGAGAATCTGGAGCGGGCTATCGAACGTTATGAGATTCAACACCCCATCGTCCATGACAAGGATTTTACGATCTGGAAAAATTTTGCGGTTCGCGCCTGGCCGACCTTGGTTTTCATCGGTCCCGACGGCTACATTTTGGGGCAGATTCCCGGCGAACCCGACCCGGAAATGCTGGCCGATTCAATAGGCAAAGTCATTGATGACATGAAGGGGAAGAGACTACTGCAAGGCAACGCGGCCGATCTTCTGTGCTTATCTCCAACAGAGGCGCACACAACCCTCCGGTTTCCGGGAAAGATCGCGTACAATCCCTCCGCGGGCGAATTCGCCATTGCCGACTCAAACCATAACCAGGTCGTCACCGCCGGCCGGGAGGGAACCCTTACCCGCCGGATCGGATCGGGAAAGGCCGGCCGCCGGGATGGTTCCCTGGAAGAGGCGGAATTTTTTCGTCCGCAAGGCCTATGTTATCATGAAGGGATCATTTGGGTGGCCGATACGGAAAATCACCTCATCCGGAAAATCGACCTGGCTGCGGGAAAGGTCAGCACCGTTGCCGGGACGGGGAGGCAGGGCGGTGTACTGAAAGAAAGGGCGCCCGGCAGCGAGGTGGCACTCAGCTCCGTCTGGGACGTTTCCCTCGCCGGAAACCATCTGTATTTCGCCAATGCGGGAACCCACCAGATCGGTCTTTACGAGGTGGAAGAGAAAATGGCGGGTCCCTTTGCCGGAACCGGACAGGAAGCCCTGATCGATGGACCCCGCCACCATGGAGCCTTCGCCCAACCCAGCGGATTGAGCATTGGGGAAAACCGGCTTTTCCTGGCGGACAGCGAGACCAGTTCCATTCGCAGCGTCGAACTGACCGGCGCCGGGTTCATCGACACCTATACCGGGACCGGCCTATTCGATTTCGGGGACCGGGATGGAAAGGGAACAGAGGCCCTCCTGCAACATCCCCTCGGCGTCCATTACTTCCAGGAGAAAGTCTTTATCGCTGACTCCTACAACCACAAAATCAAGGTGCTCGACCTCAAAAGCCATGAGGTAACTACTCTTGCCCCGTCAACACGAATCCTATGCGGCGATTCGACTTGCAACCGATTGTGGGAACCTGCTGGAGCGATCGCTGTCGGTCATTGCCTTTATGTTTCCGACACCAACAATCACCGGATCGTAGAAATCAATCTCGAAACGGAAACGGCGAAAATATTTATCGGTTAGCAGACCCCCAGTGGGGGAGCGGGTCCACCCGTGGGAGCCCTTTGCCTAAGAGGGTTTTTGATTTGCCTTCCTTTCTTGATGACAGAAAAATTTGACAGGTCCGGGGCGCTGAAATAGATTGAATAATATCTTCAAAATTTGAGGGATTTAAAGATGAATAGTGAAATTCTTCCTTTCCGATGGTATGCGGCCTGGATGTTTCTGGGCCTTTTCCTGGCTTCCTGCGTGACGGTGAAGACGCCGCCCATTGACGACGCGGCCAAGGTGGGTGACCTTGCCAGAGTACAGCGTTTCCTCGCCGAGGGGGCGGACGTCAATGTCACGAACCAGGATGGAGACACTCCCTTGCACTCCGCGGCCAAGGGGGGGTACCAGGAAGTGGCGGAATTTCTCCTTGCCCACGGAGCCCGTGTGGACGCGAGAAACCGGGAGGGCATCACTCCGCTGAACTGGGCAGCGGAAGAAGGGCACCTGGGGATGGCAAAACTTCTCATCGAAAAGGGCGCCGATATCAATTCAAAGAATCTGGCTGGCGATACCCCCCTGCACGCCGTCGCCCTCAACGGCAAGGTTGATCTGACGAAACTGCTGATCGCCAAGGGTGCGGACGTCAATTCGCGGAACCGAAAAAGGGTCACCCCTCTCCACATTGCCTCCGGAAAGGGGCACAAGGACATTTCTGCCCTGTTGTTGTTCAAGGGCGCGAAGTTAGACGCCAAGGATAAATATAATAAACAACCCCTGCACTGGGCGGCCGAGAGCGGACACAAAGAGACCGTCCAGCTTCTCCTCGACAAGGGGGCTCCCGTAGACGCCCAGGACAAGTTCGGCCTGACCCCCTTAAACCTGGCGGCCCTGCACAATCGTCCCGAGGTGGTCGAATCGCTCATTCTCAAGGGAGCCCAGGTCAACCCGAAAGGGAGCTCGCCCCTGTTTTCAGCAGCCCGTAAGGGGCACGCCGATGTCGCCCGGCTGCTGCTTGCCCACGGGGCCAAGGTGAACGCCCGGGAAAAGGAAGGTCCCACCCCCCTGCACTTCGCGGCGGGAAGGGGGTACCTGGACGTAACGGAGTTACTCATCGACCATGGGGCCAATGTGAAAGCGAAGGACCTGGTCGATAACACCCCGCTGCATTCCGCGGCGGCGGGCGGACACCGGGCGATCGTGGAATTGCTCCTGGCCAAGGGGGCCGACGTTCGCTCCAGGGAGAAGGATGGCACCACTCCACTCCATCTTGCCGCCCGGGGGGGGTATACCGAGGTGGCCCGGCTCCTCCTCGATCAGGGCGCCAACCTGGAAGCCCCAAACAAATATGGAGCCACCCCCCTCCATCAAGCGGCCCGGAAGGGACAAAAGGAAGTGGTGGGTCTTCTCGTCGAAAGGGGGGCGAATATCAACGCCAAGGACAATACCGGTGCCACCCCCTTGCATCTCGCGGCCTTGAGGGGACAAAAGGCCACCGCCGAACTCCTCGTGACCAAAGGCGCCAACCTTCAGGCCAGAAAAAAAGATGGGAAAACCCCTTTCGACCTGGCCGTGGCCATGGAGCACAATATCCTGGCGGATATGCTGAAGTGGTACGCGTCACAGAAGTAATAATCCTTCCTGGCGTATCAACCCTGTTGAGGCCTTTCCCCAAGAACGACGGATATCTTGATCACTCGATTATCCCTTAAAATTTCCAGGTCCACGCGGTCTCCCACCCGGTGTCTGGCGATTTCCTTTGACAGAGTGGCCATGTCGGGGACTTTATTTCCGGCGACGGACAGGATAACGTCCCCGCCGATGGGAAAACGGAGATTCCCGATGACCACTTCCTGCTGTCCGCCGGTCAGCCCGGCCTGGTCCGCCGGCCCGCCGGGAATCACTTCTACCAGCAGAATTCCTTCCCGGGAAGACAATTTCAGGGTTTGCGCCAGGTCGCGCGTTAAGGGTATTCCGCCAATTCCCAGCCAGGGGGGAGCATAATGTCCGGTGGTGATCAACTGCGTGGCGACCTCCCGGGCTCTGTTGACCGGGATGGCAAAGCCGATCCCCTGGTAGCCCCCCGACAGGCTGAAGATGGCCGTATTGATCCCGATCACCTTGCCGTTGGAATTGAGCAGGGGACCGCCCGAGTTACCGGGATTGATGGCGGCGTCGGTCTGGATGAGTCCGATCAGGCGGTTGCCGTTGGGTTCACGGATTTCCCGGTCCAGGGCACTGATGGTTCCAGTCGTCAATGTTTGGGAAAGTCCGAACGGATTGCCGATGGCGATGGCCTTTTGTCCCACCTGGAGCGTGTCCGAATTTCCGAGATCGGCCACGGTGGAGGCTAAATGACCGGGAATACGGATGACGGCGAGGTCGGACGCGGGATCGCGGCCGATCAGTATGGCGTTGGTTTTCTCCCCGTTTCCCAAGGTCACCGTCAATTTCTGGGCATTAGCCACTACATGGTTGTTGGTCAATATATAGCCCTTGCCGTCAATGATAAAACCCGAACCCTGGCCCTGCTGGGGAATGATCTGCATCCAGAAATTCATGGTCAGGACGGTTGTGGAGATATTCACCACCGCGGAGTGGACGCGCGCGAACACATCTATATTCACCTTTTCGTCGCTGGTGATGATCACCGGTTGGTTGCCGGATCCATCGGTCCGGGTGAAATCGAGTTCTTCTTCCCCGGGCCGCCCGAAAAGCATCAAATCCAGGGCCGGCCAGTTTTCATATATCAGGGTCCCAACCATCAACACCACCCCCGCCAGAAGAATTCCCCGGAACCAGGTCAGGGGGCTTTGACGCGTTCGCATGGTTTCATTTCCTCGAATTAATTGATAACTTGTGGCGCCTGCCTGATTCCTCTTTTATCGCAAAGAACCGAAAAACGCAAAGGTTCTCAAAAATTAACGGCTTGCCCCCACCCGCGGATTTGCTAAACTGGCCTCTCGGTTAGACCCAATTTGTCCCCGGACTTTTGGGGTAAAATGATACTTCCTTCGCCGCGCATTATTTATTAGGATGCGGTGATATTTGGAACCCGGCCGGATCATGAACCCAAATACGGAACCCGTTTCCCTTCCGGAAAAAGACTATCTGGCAATTCTGGATTTGATCACCCGAATGCACGATTGCCGCACCCGGCGAGAGGTCCGGGCTGGCGTCCAAGACCACTTGCTTCCCTTGCTGGACGCCCAGTCCGCCACCTGGGGTTGGCAGAATATGGATTTTAACCTGGGGAAAATTGTCAACAGCCGGGTTGAGGATTCAGTCGGTTTGACTTCCAGTCAGGTGGTGGAATTGGAGAAGGCGAATCCCTATTTTTATTCCAGGTTAAAAAAAATCACGGACACTTCCCGGCCGGTCATCGCACATGATTTGGATGTTTCCAGACAGATCTTTCAAAAAGAAATTGGCGATTTTTTCACAGACCATCCTGAATATGAGACCGATGAATCCTCCGCGCTGCATCAGATAAAAACCGGTATTGCCATCAGCGACCGTCCCGATTTAAACCTCCTTTTCGCGATTCACCGCAACATTCACCAGGATAAACCCTGGAGCCGGCGGGATGTTCGTGTGCTGGAACTGCTGCAGCCTCATTTGATACAGGTGATCAAGACGATCGCTCTGAGTGAGGAGTTGAAGAAATACCGAGCGTTCGTGGAAGCGTTGGCGGAGGTGCACACGGCGATTGCCCTGGTCAGCCTGGACCACCGGATTATTTTCCGGAACGAGGCCTTTTCCCAATTGCTGCCCCTGCAGCCCGGCCAGAGACTGCCCCGGGAGGTGCGGGAGCCGCTGGAGCGGGCGACCCCCCCCCACGGTCCCCATTTTCAGGCCGAGTCCTTTGCTCCGAGAATCCCTTTCGTCCAGCTTCCCCGCGGGGTGTTCCGGTTGGGGGTGACTTTGTTGAACCGGGACGAGGCGGTGGAGAGCCGGTGCCGGCTTTTGCACCTGAAACCGGCCGTGGAACCGTTTTCCAAAATGAACCTGTTGATGCAGAAACACCGCTTTTCGGCCAGGGAAATGGAGGTCGCTTCATTGGTCTGCGACGGGATCGACGACCAGCAGATTTCCGGCCGGTTATTCATCAGCCCCAACACGGTCAAGAATCACGTCAAAAGCATCCACAAGAAACTCAACGTGCACACCCGGGCGCATCTGGTCGCCCTTTTGAATCAATAACCGCATCCCTTTCCCGCAATTTTGACGCGCCTGGATAGGGATTTCCTCCCGCACCTTGACTTGGCCTAAACGGGATATTATCCAATAAACATGAAAGGATCTTCCCCTTGGGGAATCCAGATAGTTTGCTGTCCTGAAGAGGTGATGTCATGAATAAATCAGGGACGAAAACCCATCGAGTTCTCCTGGCCCTGGTGGCACTTCTTTCTATCGCCGTGGGCGTCCAGGCCTATTTTCTCCTGCAGAACGCGAGCGCGAAAAAATCCGCCCCGGCTTTAAATTTCTTCCCGGAAAAACAGGAATCCAGAAAAACATCCGAATTTCATTTCATTCAGCCCCCGGACACCCTTTTCCATGAAATGGAGGAAATGCAGAAACGCCTGGACCAGGAGTTGGGTGAGCCCTTTGGAGCTTTGGGTATAAGTCCCGGTAGGATGGATTTTTTCCTCCATCCCGGCTCGCAAGGGAGCGCGCGGTTTACCGAGAAAGACGGCCGTTATATCCTGAACATGGAATTACCCGGCGCGGAACAACCCACCATCAAGGTCACGGTAAAAAACGGAATGTTGACGGTGTCAGCCCATCTGGAAGA
Organism: Nitrospinaceae bacterium; assembly: GCA_046754465.1. GTDB lineage: Bacteria > Nitrospinota > Nitrospinia > Nitrospinales > VA-1 > JBHHVU01. The sequence goes on from JBHHVU010000069.1 coordinate 10,508, forward strand.
AGTGTCCGAAAAGGAAGGAAACAAGGTTTTTCACAAAGAGAGGCGAGTTCAAAATTTCGAGCAATCCCTCACCCTGCCGGGTCCGGTGAAAGAGAATGAAATTCAAACCCGGTTTGAAACAGGCCGCCTCACCGTCATCCTTCCCAAAAAGACGGCGTCTTAACCTCCTTTCGGAGACCTTTGCAAAAGCGCCGTGAGGCGCAGGGACAGGGCCTTATCTCCCATCAACCCGGATTCGCCAGATAACAAAAGCCAAAACCATTCGAGGAGTAAATCCACGTCCAATCGGGCGGCTTCAGAAATGCGATTTGCATTCTTTTTCAATATCCCTGCTTCCGATCAAATCGCATTTTCCCTGATCCGAGTCGATCACGGCCTGACAAAGGTTTTGAAGGTCGCGGCTCCTGATTAATGTACAGTAATAGGAGCTGTGGTCCTTTTTGCGATAGCGATTGACATCCTTTTCCCCATGCAGGTTTGTTTTGGACGTCGCGAGACAAAGGTTCCTCCTGTCGCCGTTTTTGATCGAGTCGCAGTCTGAACCTTGCTGGAGTTGATCCTTGGCCTGGACCGGGTTCAGAAAAAGAAAGCTAAAGAACAATACCCCCAACCAAACCCCGAATGAATGCTTCATTTCAGACTCCTTTCCTCAAACACAATATATTTTACTGGATTGTAGGCTTCGCAAAGAATAAACCATTTCCCGAAAAATTCCAACGTCAATTAATAAACATCCAAGATTCAATGTGTTATAATTTTATCGGGGAAATTAGCACCCCACTTTTCCGCACGGGTTGCAAAAATCCGGCACCCGGCCAAACTGGGATGAAAATGGAGGAAACCATGAAATTTTTTCATTCTTTTCCACCCAATGTTCCCAAAATGATAAATTATAGGTTCGAACCGAGAGGTTAATTTTACCGATTGAATCCACCATGAAAATTCTTCGTTCGTTGTCCATTTTCTTTGTTACGAGTATCATTTTCGCGTCTGCCCTCGGGGCGTCCGATGCCTCTCATCTTCAATCCGGGAACACCCCGGAGATGCGGGAACTTGAAGACCAGATCAAGGAATTGAGCGAAGAATGGCAAAGCAAATTCGTGGAGGTGATCCGGAGGATGCTGGACAAGGAACTCCAGCGGCTGAAAAAAGAAAAAAAGTTGCCCCGGGAAAGCCTCGACCAGCACATCGCCAAGTTTCGCGCCGCCCTTAAAAACGGTTCGGGGGATGCGAGGACCCACTTTTCCCTGGGAGGGTTGTATGACCAGAAGGGAGACGGCGCCAATGCCATCATTCACACCCGTAAGGCGGAAAAATTGTTTATCGAGAAAGAAGACATTAAAGGCGTAGCTGAGGCGCGGAGGCGCCTGAGAATTTATTACGAAAAATATGGTTACCGTCCGGAAGATTTCGACCTGCTCGGAAAATAACGTCTGGCCAGGCGGTCCCGTAACTGGCACCTCAATGCCGGCTGGTGGTTGTTGCCGGAAAAAAAGAAACCGTCAACGAAAATGAATAATATCCTACCCCCGTTAATTTTCTCATTCCTGTTTTTTTCCTGCGGGTGGGTTTCTTTCGCGAGGGCTCAGATTCAAGAGGAGCCGGTCATTGAAGAGAATTTTCCGGGTGAGGCGGAGGTCCTGGATCCCCTTCATGGTGACTCGCAGGAACCCATCCCCCACACCGGCCGGCGGGAAAACGGGGGAGCCTCTTCGGAACTGGAACCCCGGGACCCGGAATCTCATTTCAATCTCGCCCTGAATTTGTGGAAAAAGAAGGATTTCGATGGAGCCATCCGGCATTTACGGGACACCCTGACCCTTCAGCCCGAAAACGAAGCGGCACACTGGAACCTGGCTCTACTTTTCGACATCAGGCACGAAGCGGAAGAAGCCATTATTCACATGAAGAAGGCGGAACAACTTTTTATAAAAAAGGAGGATGTGAAAGGGGTGGCCAATGCCAGAAAAAAATTGCGTCAATATTATCAAAAATACGGTTACCAACCGGCCGACTTTAAATTGGGGGGCGGGTTCTGGGATTTCCTCAAATAATCCAAGAACCTCCGCCGGGAGGAAAAAATCAAACGCGAAGGGATTTTTGTTCGCCTTGTTGGTATTGGCATGGGGGCTGGCCGGGTGGCTGCCTGGGGCGTGGGCTGAAGAGGAATCCGCCCTGGAAGAAAAGGCCCGTATCCTGAACCGGCAAATCGCGTTTTACCAGGAACAGTTAAAGATCAAACCTGAAAACCCGGAACTGCATTTCAGCCTGGGAACCAAATATTATGAGTTGGGGCGTTATTTTGAAAGCAGGGCCAACCGCGTGTTTTTTACAGGGGCGAACCAGAAAGATCTCCGGGAAGCTAACCAGCTCTATGACCACTCGATCGATCAATTGCGGGAGTCATTAAAACTCCAGCCCAGAAATGCCGGAGCCCACTTTAATTTGAGCTTGAATTATTTCGTCAAGGGAGACGGGGAAAACGCTATCGTCCACATGCGGGAGGCGGAACAATTGTTTTTTAAACTGGATGATAAACGGGGAGTGGCCAAGGCGCGAAAAGCATTGAGAGAATGGTTTGACCGCTATGGATACCGTCCCGAGGATTTCGGCCGCCCCGCGAAAGAAGGGGAATAAGCCCCATTACATGAGGGGAAGATAGGTCCTAGCAGCATCGCCTGTCGATCTGGGTCCGCTTTATAAGGAGAAATCGTTTGTTATGCCGCTAGGGCTCGCATTGACCGGATTGTCCAACAGAAAAAATGGGGAGAAGATTTGGACCTTGCCTAATATAACCTGGTGGAACGAGGTGGAACTCATCCGCGACCGCCGTTTTAAAAAAATCAACCTGGATGAAGACACCTGGGTATACCGGGCGATTTTGACCGTCGAGGAAGCCTTGGAACTGAGCGAAAAATACAAAAAGAATTTTTTGTCCGTGTTTGAAGGGGAACCTCTGACGGAAGAATTCCAGCAAGGCAGGAAGACAAAGGTGCGGGAATTGGAACAAAAACTCAACGACCCAAAAACCCGCTTTGTCAGCGCGTGGATTTTTGAATGGGACTATTAGGAAGGCGCAACAACCCCTCCACTCCCGCTCCGAGGTTCCCGCCGCTTTCCAGCCTTCTCACCTCAGACTTACCACCTGTTTTGCGAGACCTGATCCCCGGACAACCGGACCCAAACCACGGGCCACCCGGTTTCCAAGCCTTGATGTTAAGAAAAACCCGTAATAAACGGACCGCTTGAAAAACTTCAGCTAAGATGAATCCGGTTCCCCCTCATCGACCGACTTGAATCCTGTAACGATGAATCGAGAATTTATTTAGGAACCACTTTGGTGGCCTGAGGACCCTTCTGGCCCATGCTTTTCTCAAATTCGACGCTCTGGCCTTCCCTGAGAGTCTTAAAACCCTCCCCCTGAATTTCGGAATAATGCACGAAGCAATCCTCACCATCATCCGATTCAATAAAACCATACCCCTTGCTCTCATTAAACCATTTTACTTTTCCACTGGCCATGACCGATCCTCTCCTAAATAATGATGATTTTGGGGAATCATAGTAACATGATTTGCAAAATCTCTTACGAATAAATGTTCGGAGAAAGGAAATATTTTTTCTTTCGGCTATCCCCGTGGAACGGTTTTTCATTCAAAAAACTATTACACGGACCATGAACGGGTTTTACGAATTAAGGATCAATCGCCGAAATCACTTGAAATCATAAATTTCAGCCGGTTCGGGCAAACCCGCGGGCACGGCACTTCCCGGGGCGGAGGGAAGGGGAGGACGACCTCTCATCACCAGGGCCTTGAAAACTTTCTGATTAATTTACTCCTTCCGGGAGATGGAAAAACGGCGTCGGAACCAAACGTTGCGAAATGAGATAAAAAGGAGTATATCTTGACTTTGAATAGAAAAAAAGGATGCAGGGGAACCATGAAAAAAGTTTTTCAAGCCATTTTTTTCATCGCGGTTTTTCTTCATTGGGGGAATTCCATTTCCACGGCACAGCAAGAGAAATCCGTGGAGGATAATGTCAATGACATGTTGCAGCTCCTGGATGAATTGCAAAGCAGTGAGGAGTGGGAAAGAAAATTTTCCCAACCGGGTGCACCCGCTTCCACACCCGGCGCAGCGCCCCCCCAATTGTTGAATGACGAAATTCCGCCCGGCAAGGATGCTGGAAATCAAAAGGAGACCGTGTCCGGCACGGCAGGCGGGAACGGCGCGCCGAAAGAATCCGCTCCCGGCGCCATCGGGGATTCTTCCGGGGAGAAGAAGATGGTTTCCGAGGCCGTAAAAGAGGCCGGGGATCGACCGGAAAATACCGTTTCCAAAAAGAAAATCGAGGCGGGCAGTGAGGTCGTGCGGTTTCTCCCCAACGACCCGGAAGACCACTTTAAATTAGGCTTGGGATATTGGAGACAGAAGGAGTTGAGTTCCGCCATCAGCGAATTCCAGCAAGTGGTCCAATTGGACCCGGAAAACGCGCACGCGTTTTGGAATCTCGGCCTGCTTTACAATGAAATCGGCGAAGGCGAAGACGCCATCATTAACATGAGAAAGTCGGAAGAACTTTATACCAAATATGATTATCCGGAGTACGCCCTGGAATCCCGGAAACGTCTCGATAAATTCTATAAAAAATATAAATTCCTGCCGGAAGATTTTGATCTGCCGCAATGACCCCGGGAATTCCTTTCCCGATTGATCTCTCCTCAACTGCCCGCCCCGCGGGAAGGGGATGGGTCAA
>JBHHVU010000070.1:0-15147 GCA_046754465.1 Nitrospinaceae bacterium
GGCCAGCGGCGTCCTGAAAACCATCGCCTGCTCGCTCATGAAAATCGCCAACGACGTGCGCTGGCTGGGGTCCGGTCCACGTTGCGGCATCGGAGAAATCATTCTGCCCGCCAACGAACCGGGAAGCTCCATCATGCCGGGCAAGGTGAACCCCACCCAGTCCGAGGCCATGACCATGGCCGCCGCCCAGGTGATCGGCAATGACACGACCATCAATGTCGCCGGCTCGTCGGGGAACTTCGAACTCAACGTGTTCAAACCCGTCATGATCTACAACCTCCTGCAATCCTTACGGCTGCTCGCCGACTCCTGCGAATCCTTCGACAAACATTGCGTGCAGGGCATCGAAGCTAACGTGGAACGGATCGAAGCCCACCTGAAAAACTCCCTCATGCTGGTGACGGCGCTCAACCCGCATATCGGATACGACAACGCCGCCAAGGTGGCCAAGAATGCGTATCAGGAAAACACCTCGCTCAAGGAGGCAGCGGTGGCGCTCGGCCTGATGACCGCGGAGGAATTCGATGAAAAAGTCCGGCCAGAAAAAATGATCGGCCCCAACTAAGGGGACTGGAATGGAGAGTGGGTGAAAGAACCCCAAATTGAGCTCCGGCTGCCCCTCACTCTGGCAAGGACTTCAATTGATCCCATGCCGCTCCGCCAGCCTTGTGGAGAGAGTTTTTAAATTGCACCCCGAAGCACCGCACGAAAAGGGCGAGGAACCCACCCACGGGTTCCCGCTCCGCGGCCCTTGCGCCGTCACCCCGCGGGGGGGTGCGGTGAAATTTTCCCAGCCCGTTTCCCCCTGCTACGGAATCAGTTTGCCGACCTTGTTCTGGTATTTTCCCATGAAGTAGTGCCCCATCTCGGTGAACCAAACGTTTCCCTCGGCGTCCAGGGCCACCGAATTGGGATGGCTTCCATGGGTAGGAATCGGAAACTCCTCCATGCCCTGGGCCGTTCCGGGCTGGGCTTGTTTGAGGTCGAGTCGGCCGATGCTGCCCGCCCGGTTCAAGGGAAACCAGGCCCAACGGCGTTTATCGTCAATGACAATATCGTGCGGTCCTTTCCGTTTTCCAGCCAGCGAGTATTCCACGATCGCCGGGGAGGAACCGCGTGAAAAATCCAGCCGGGCGATTTTGTTGGCGAACATTTGAGTGAACCAGAGGACGCCGTCCCCGGCCAGGGTGATCCCATGGGGAACGGAATTATTGGGAGGCACGGTGATCTCTTTCACCTTGCCGGTCTGCATGTGCAACGACCCGATTTTATTGGCAAACATTTTGGCCCAGAACTTTCCTCCCTGGGAATACCAAATGGTATCCCCGCGGATGGCCAGGTCGTGCGGATGGCCGGGGCCAACGTCGAATTCGCGGATGTCGCCCGTCGCGGGATCGAGCCGGGCGATTTTATTGGTCTCGAACTCAACGAACCAGATCGATCCGTCCTTCGCCTCGACCAGGTTATGCGGTTCGCTTTTCGGGGTGGGAATGGCGAACTCCTGAATCTTACCCGTCCCCGGGTCCAGACGGCCGATCCGGTGCTTGCCCATCTCGGTGAACCAGACCATGCCATCCCGGGCGACGATGATATCGTTCGGCTTGCTAAACCGTTCGGGAAGATTGAATTCCACGATCCCCCGCGAGGTGCCGGGTTCAGCTTGCGAAGGATCGAGCCGGGCGATCTTGTCTGTATTGATTTCCGTGAACCACAAATGGCCTCCGGCGTCGAAAGCCAGCCCCGTCGGACTGCTGTTGGCGCTGGGGGTGACGTATTCGTGAATAGTGACTCCCTGTCCCGGACTGGGGAAAAGCAGCATGGCAAAACACAACAACGAAACAAGTCCCGGAAAAACGTGCAGGGTGGATTTAGTCATGGGTCAGCCCTCCTGCCATAAAAGTTTGGGTTGATTGAACAATGGCTTAAATATAAACTCTAATCACCATGAAGCAAGCCCTGTTTTTAAGACCAATCCTTTAAATCCAATCCCATGATAAAAACCACGGCAAAACACGACGACCCATTTCGGCACCCCACCGATTGCCTGACCCTTTTCTGCGTTGAAGAGAAAGGGCCGTCCGGCCTATTGAAAGAAATCGATCGGTCCCTGCACGGGATCATCGCCGCGTCTTATAAGGACAAGCGGTTCGAGGCCAAATCCAACCAGGTTCTCCTGCTGAATGCCCGCGGCATGTTGAAAGCGGAAAACGTCCTGTTGGCCGGCGTGGGCAAACAGAAGGAAATCACCGAGGACCGGCTGCGCCAGGCCGCCGGCACGGCAGCGAAACAGGCCGAAAAATCCCGTTTCAGCAAACTGTCGTTTTTCCTGGAAGACGGCGCCTTTGAAAAAATGGCCGGTTCCAGGAAGAAAGGAACCCGGGTGAACCCCGCCCAGGCGGTGACCGAAGGAGCCCAGCTGGCCCTCTACCATTTCGATCCTTACAAAAGCAAGGAGAACGAATCGCCCCCGCATCGCGTCCGGGAAATCGTTTTGTTCGGCCCATCGAAGACGCAGGCGGGCCCGCTCCGCAAGGGAGTCGGCCGGGGGGTGAAGGTGGCCGAGGCGGTGTGGCTCACCCGCGACCTGATTTCACATCCCAGTAATCGGGCGACGCCGGGGTTTCTCGCGGCCACCGCCCGGAAAATCGCCAGGAACCATGCCCTCACCTGCAAAATCCTCGGCACAAAGGAAATGAAAAAACTCGGCATGGGATCGCTCCTCGGGGTGGCGCGCGGCAGCCACGAACCGCCCGCGTTCATCATCCTGGAATATTTCGGCGCCGGGAAAAAGGAGGCTCCGGTGGTGATCGTCGGAAAGGGCGTCACCTTCGATACCGGCGGCATTTCTCTGAAACCCTCCGCCAACATGGATGAAATGAAAATGGACATGTCGGGGGGCGCGGTGACCCTGGGAACGCTCCAGGCGGCGGCCAGCTTGCAACTACCCGTCAACGTGGTCGGACTGGTGCCGGCGACCGAGAACATGCCCGGCGGATCGGCCATCAAACCCGGGGACATCCTCACCAGCATGTCCGGGAAAACCATCGAGGTCCTGAACACCGACGCCGAGGGCCGGCTCGTTCTGGCCGACGCCTTGAATTACGCGGCGCGGTACAAACCGCGGGCCGTGATCGATCTGGCGACCCTGACCGGGGCGGTGGTCGTCGCCCTGGGGCATCTCGCCTCCGCCGTCCTGGGAAATAACGAACCGCTGATCGCAACACTCAAGGAATGCGGCGATGCGACAGGCGAGCGGGTGTGGCACCTGCCCCTTTGGGAAGAACACGAAAAAGCCGTGAAAAGCGATATCGCCGACCTCAAGAATATCGCCGCCCCCGGAGTGGGTGCAGGGACCATCACCGGCGCCGCCTTCCTCAAAGCCTTTGCCGGGGACCAGCCGTGGACCCATATCGATATCGCGGGAACCTCCTGGTCCAGTGAAGAAAAACCCTATATCCCCAAGGGTCCTTCAGGATACGGCGTGCGGCTCCTCATCCATTTTCTCGAACAAACCGCGGCATCCGGAATAAAGAAATAGGAGGAACCAATCATCAAGCCAAGGGCCCAGTTTCCAGTTCCGCCTTATGGAAAATAACCTGATCATATTCATTCATCTGGTGGCCGCAGCCGTCGGAATGGGGAGCCTGGTATTTTGCCTCGTGTTGTTTTTGCCGGCCATGGAAAAACTCCCCAATCAGGAAAAGGTGCCGGAAGAATACTCCATTCCCTATAAAACCATGGAGGTCTTGGCCCCCACGGTGCTCGTGTGCGTTCTGACCCTGATTGGGTCCGGTTTGTATTACTTGTGGGCCAACTATACCCGCCAGGTCGATCTCACTCCGGGTTACTACGACCTGTTCGGCATCAAGATGCTGTTCGTGGTGGCGTCGTTGTTTCTCAGCGTGTACCATACCTTCACCCTGCGTTCGCGGATCGCCAACCTCGACCTGACCCCGGAAAACAGAAAACTCGTACCGGCCACCTTGAAAAAAATGGTCACCCTCAGCCAGGTCCTTCTGGGAACCCTTTCAGCCGCCGCGTTTATGGGAATATGGATGGCACGCTTTTAACCCCGGGGGCGGCGAACCGCCGCTGGTGATATTGTCATACTTTATAGGGGGGACCAAGGTGGGCGGGCGATGATGCCAGGACCTATCCCCTCCCCCTGTGAGGGGGCGGTCCACCGTTCTTGAGCCTGTAACGCATATCAACATAGGAGGAGGTTCTCCAAAATGAACGAAGAAAAAAAACCCGCACCCGATACACCGGAACCGCCGCCGGAAAATTCGGAGGAAGCGTCCGATTCCGCCGCGCCGGAAAAAGAAATCGATTTGAACGCCCTGTTCCCCGGCGCGGAAAACGATTTGAACGCCCTGTTTCCGGATGATGAGATCAAGCACCTGTTAAAAAGGGTCCGCAAAAACAAAAAGGAACTGCACCAGTTGAAAGACCGGTTCCTCCAGGAGAACGATCCCCAATAACCCTATCGGGGTCCGGGCGGCGAACCGGGCGGAGTGCCTCCGCAGGCAATTTGGCAGGCGTTATATGGCGGACCAGGGTGGGCTGGCGATAATGCCATGACCCACTCCCTGCGCCGTGGGCGCAGCCTCCGCAGGCAATTTGACAGGCGTTATATGGCGGGCCGAGTACCTCGGCTGGTAATTGGACATGCGTTATATGCCGGACCCAGATCGACAGGCGGTTTAGATGGACCCATCTCCCTCCGGGCGTGGCCCAGCCTATTCCCTCCCCCGTGGGGGGTGTGGAAGGTTTTTTTTCTTTTTCAGGATCCCCAGGACCTTGGTGACGTGGTCGTACCCCATTTGATCCTTTAAAGCGGCGAAAGTTTCCTGGGCGTGGGTGAAGTGGCCGATCGCCTGGGGGATGTTTTCGATTTTCCAGTAATACTGTCCGATGGACTCATAGACCTTGGCCTTGTCCCTGTGCGGCTGGGCACCTTCGATCGCCTGACCAGCTTTTTCGTACCACTCGCCCGCCGAATCCTCATGCCCAAGGGCCAGTTGAAGATCACCGACATGTTTCAGAGCCCGGCCGGTTCCCACGGCGTCGTGGTTGCTGGTGTGGTAATCTACCGCCTTCAGGTAACTGGTTTCCGCCTCTTCGACTTGGTTGGCGAACCTATACAGGTCGCCCAGGGATTCATAAGTTTTTGCGGCGCGGGTAAAATTTTTCCTGGTTTCGTAGATGGCAATGGCCTTGCGGTAATTTTCCGCGCCCTGGACGAATTCATGGAAGAAATAATTTTCAGAGGCCCGCTGGATCAGGCGGCCGGCCTCATCGGCCGCATTGATAGGGGGTTTGTACAACTCGCTGGTTCCATCGCCCGTGCCGTGTTGGGAAAAGTTGAACGTTCCCCCTTTCCGGGCATTGTAGAGGTTGAAACCAATCGATGATCCCACCATGAGGACCAGGCCAATCAGCAAATTGCGTTTGGTTTTGTTTCGCAAAAAATCCGGCTTGGTCACATCGCCACCTGAGCACCCTGGGTTGTGATGCATTATACACCCCGTAACCTGGCATGGTAAACAGCGCCCGGATAATGAATGCGGAGTTTTCCAGCCACAACCCCTGTTAGCCCTTTTTAAAATTCCAGGATTCAAAGCCTGACCCGGGGTCAGGGGTGGAATTTTTGGCCCTTACCGGTCAGTTTCTTTTCGGGTATGAAGACTTCCTTGCCATGACAGGCTTCGACCTGGCCGATGACGTGGCTTTCCACCTGGTATTCCCCGCAGATTTCGGAGACGGCTTCCACTTCGTGCGTTCCCTCGACGATGAGACAGAACCCGGTCCCCATGTTGAACACCTCGAACATTTCGCTTTCGCTCACTTCCCCCCAGTCCTGAATGAGATGAAACACCGGGGGCACGGGAGGCAGGGGATCGATCACGAAGCGGATGTTGCTATTTTCCACCCGGTTCAAGTTGCAGAATCCGCCGCTGGTCAGGTGCACCATGGCCTTCAGGTCGATGCCGGCCTCCAGCATCTCCATCACGGGGTTGACGTAAATGCGGGTGGGTTCGAGGAGTTCCTCGCCCAGCGTCCGGCCCAGTTTGTCTTCATACTGATTGACCTTGGCTTTTTGCTCTTCCAGGGTATTTCCCAGCAGGATTTTCCGGGCGAGGGTGAGTCCGTTGGAATGCACGCCGCTGGAGGCGAGGCCGATGATCAGATTTCCGGGCTGGATGGTTTTACCGGTATTGACGTGGTCGAGCCAGACGTGGCCGATGCAGGCACCGACGAGGTCGATCCCCTGGATGATTTCGCGGACCTGGGAGATCTCGCCGCCGGAGATGCTGATGCCCGCCTGCCAGGCCCCCTCCGCCAGCCCCTTGCCCAATTGCTCGAAGACGGCGTCCTCGGTGATGGAGCAGGCGATATAGTCCACCATGCTAATCGGGCGGGCGCCGACGCAGATGATGTCGTTGACGTTCATGGCGACGCAGTCGATGCCGATGGTGTCATATTTCCCCATCAGTTCGGCGACGATCACCTTGGTTCCCACACCGTCGGTGCTGAAGGCGATGCCCTCGCCATTACCCAGATCGATGACATTGGCGAAATAACCGATGTCCGCCGCCAGGGGATACCGCTTGTTGAATTCACGGGTCGGCAGGATGTGTTTGAGGAGTCCGGAAAGAGCCCCTTCGGCGCCCCGGCTGCTGACCCCGCTTTGGGCGTACTTGGAATTTTCGGACGATTCTGGTTTGGTCATGGAATGGGATCCGTTTGATGTTAATAAACTGTGAGGTTTTGGCTTATATTATCATCAAACACCGGGTCCGTCAGCGGGGGAGTTTTTGCGGAACCGAAAAAAGTCCGTAAAACAAACCGCCAGGTAGGCGGCGAGGCCCATCAGGGATACACCCCCATGGTGCGGTAACTGGTATAAACTTTTTCAATCGCAATGGCCATCGCGGCAACGCGGTAGTTTCCAATCTTTTTGCCGGATCGATACCGTCCGCGGATTTCCTGCCAGGCCTTACGCATGGTGTCGTCGAGACCGGAGCGGACGAGGTCGATTTCATCGGCGCCCTGCTTGATTTTTTGGGCGAGCTCCCGAGGCACCTGGTGCCCCGTCCCCTGGATGGCGTCCAGGAGCATTTCGCTCTGCCCTTCCTCGTAACGCCGCTGAATTCTGCCAAAGCGGATATGAGAGAGGTTTTTGATCCATTCAAAATAGGAGACGATGACGCCCCCGGCATTGAGAAAAACATCGGGAATCATCACCACGCCCTTTTCATTCAGGATAGCCTGGGCGGCAAAGGTGACCGGCCCATTCGCCGCTTCGGCGATCAACCGGGCCTTGATTTTCGCGGCATTCTGCTGGTTGATGACTCCTTCCATGGCGGCGGGAATCAAAATATCGCATTCCTTTTCCAAAAGCGCGTTGCTATCTTCAAAGAAGGTGGCCTTGTCGTATCCCTTGATTCCTTTCTGGTCCACCTTGTGCTGGTAAACCTCCTCGACGTTCAATCCGTCCGGATGGTACAAGGCGCCATCGTATTCGAGGATGGCGATTATCCTGGCGCCGTCTTCTTCCTGGAGAATTTTCGCCGTGTGGTAACCGACGTTTCCCAACCCTTGAACGATGACCCTTTTCCCCTCCAGCGATCCTTCCAGTCCGGCTTCCCTGACATCTTCCGGGTGTCTGAAAAACTCACGCATGCCAAAAACGACGCCCCGGCCCGTGGCTTCGATCCGGCCCCGGATGCCCCCCATGGCGACAGGTTTTCCGGTCACGCAACCCAGGTGGTCGATATCGTCGGGCCGATGGGAGGTATAGGTGCTCACGATCCAGGCCATCTCCCGCTGCCCGGTGCCCATATCCGGCGCGGGGACGTTGGTTCCGGAACCGATGTAATCTTTCCGGATCAGTTCGAAAGCGAACCGGCGGGTGATCCGTTCCATGCTTTCCCGGTCATATTTTTTCGGATCGATGAGCAGTCCGCCCTTGGAACCACCGAAGGGCACATCGACCAGGGCGCATTTGTAGGTCATGAGAGCGGCCAGCGCTTCCACCTCGTCCTGGTTGACGAGGTGGGAAAAACGGATGCCGCCCTTGACGGGGAGTTTGTGATCGCTGTGAACGGCCCGCCAGCCGATGAAAGTTTCCACCTCCCCCTTGATCTTGACAGGGAACCGGACCTGGTACACGTTGTTGACGTTTTTGATGTACAGGGCCATGCTTTCGGGGATATCCATCGTGGCCTGCGCCAAATCGAAATTGAGGTTGACGCTTTCTCTGAAACTGACTTCCTTTTCCGGGGGCGGGGTCATGCTCGTTTCCTTTCCATGGCAGTATTTTTTTAGATAAAATGAACCGACCCATCCGGAGGGGCCGCGACAGGACTGGCTTTAAGCAAACGGACCGGGGGGCCATGTGAGGGTAAAGAAAATTCCAGGAGCGGGGCGGAACGTTTCTTTCCGGCGGCGGGCCCTCCTCCTGGAAATGAATGATCGGATCCATCCTTTTATCTATCGGCCCCTTTCCGGGCCAACTTTACGTGGAAAGGAAAATCCAATTTCTCTCATCGCGCGGGTGGACAGGGTGTTTCAAAAACGGTATGCTTATACAAGAAAAGTGATTGCGGGTCTCCGGGCGTTGTCCGTAAATCCGGCAACCCGAATGAAGGAACCATGAAGCAAGCCACCCACCGGTTTTCCACGGTCACCCGTGGCAAAAGACTGTACGACATCCACCGGCAAATAGAATCGTGGGTATCCGGACAGGGGTTCCAAACGGGGCTATTGACCATTTTCATTCCGCACACCTCCGCTTCCCTGGTGATTCAGGAAAACGCGGATCCGGATGTATTGCTCGACCTGAATGATTTTTTCAGCCGCCTGGCGCCAGACGATGATACGGCCTACCGCCACGCTTCGGAAGGGCCGGATGACATGCCCGCCCACATCCGATCGGCGCTCACCCAAACCCAACTCAGCGTCCCCATATCCGGCGGACGAATGACTCTGGGACTTTGGCAGGGTATTTATTTATTCGAACACCGCACCTCGCCGCACCGGCGGGAGGTGGTGCTGCATTTTCTTGGAGAATAGGCGGGGAATCCGCGATTTCCCCCTCTCCGCCGGTTGTCCAACCCATCCTTTTCGAGAGTTCACGCAATCTTTCTCTACCACCAAGGAACGATCTCATGGGAGAAAAAAACCAATTGAAGGACAAACCTTATCGAATGGCCGGCGGCGCGGTTCTCCTATTCGCGTCCGTTTTGGCATTTTCCATTCTCATGGCTTCCTGCGGGAAAGAGGGACCGGGAGAAAGCGCCTCCGGCAATGAAGAAAAAGGAAAAGTCCGCCCTCTCATAGCCAAAGGATTAAAACTCCTCGATGAAAAAAATTATGAGCAAGCCACCATCGCCATCCATGAGATCCTTGATAAGGATCCCAATGACACCGAGGCCATGTCGGTGCTGGCCATGATCTTTGTCAACCAGTTCCGGTTAAAGGACGCGAAAGAATGGGCCGAGAAAGCCCTGGAGATCGATGCCACCCTTGCGGTGCCTTATGCGGTTCTGGGAAAGGCGAAATTCCTGACTTCCTATTTCGACGATGCGATGGAATTGTCCCGAAAAGCCCTCATCATCGATCCGAATAATTCCCTGGCCTACGAGGTGATCGGGCAGATATACTTGCGGCGGGGAAGAGTGGATGACGGTTTATCCGTTCTCAAGGAAGCCGTAAGGCTCCATCCCGACAATCCGGAATTGCTGAATATTCTGAGTTCGGCCTACATCAAGGCCAAAGATTATGATCGGGCTCTTGCGGTTTTGCTCAAGGCCCAGAAACTCGACAAGGACATCGCCGGGGTCCATTTCAATCTCGCGCGGGTCTATACCGAAACCAATGCAGCCAGCAAGGCCTTCCAGCACATCAACAGGGCGGAGAATTTGTATGGGGAGCAGGAAAACCGCCTCTGGCTTTCCAAAGCCAGGGAACTTAAACGTCACATCGCCAAAAAATTCAAAATGCGGCCGCAGGATCTAGTCCCCTGACCCCGCTTCTCCCCACGCAGTGGGGTCAGTCCACCAGGGTGTGGCCGATCACCAGGACCACGATCACGGTGAGGGCAAACGCGTGTTGATAATGAATCAGGCGGGAAACCTTGGCCCCCGGTTTGTCGGCTCCCTGAAATTTCATGGTCAGGCCGCTCAGGGCGAGAAAAACCATGATCCCCCACCCCAGCCAAAGCAGAAAATTAGTATCCTCGGCCCACCACCCGTGCAAAAAGGCCATTCCGATCATGATGGGGTTGCCAATATAATGAAAGTTCCGGAACCGGGTTTTCCACTGGATAGGCTTTTTGAACTTTTCCGGAACCCCCTTCTTCGTTTTGCTCCGCCACAACCGCACACCCATGGCATAATAATAAAGCGCGTTCAAAAGAATCATCCCTCCTAATGTGACCCCTCCCAGAACTTCGCTGACCTCTTCCAGGGGTTCATGTTGTTTTTCATGATCCTGGCGATTCACTTCCTTCCCGAAGGCGAGGGCGGATGAAAACAACCAAAGACCCATGACAACACTCAACACGGTCGATCCCCAGGGCTTGTAACACATCATGGCAAGTCTCCCTTATGAAGTTTTCCGGGAAAGAGATAATCCAGTTTTGAAAAAGGAACCCGGTTTTCCGCCTTGGGGGATTAAACATTCGCCCAGGACGCTTTTTCAAACCGTTCCGCGGCTCGAGGTTAACGCAAAAGATCAATAAATTCAGTAAATTATTGGAATTTCAGCGGTGTTGGATTAAACTATTTTATTGAGGCCCAAAAGGCCTATATTATAATCTGGGTATCGCGCCCCATAATTTAAAATCTTCTGAAACCCTCCAAAACAGGGAACCTTGACCAGGGTGGACGCTGGAACGGTTGCAGGCCTCACGGCGGAACTTCCCTGAAAACCGCACACTCTGGAAAATGGATCGAAACTATGAGAGAGCAGGCGGTCAATTCGGACAAGTCCGAATTCAAAAAGCCGGAAGAAGCCCTGAAGCAGGAGATGGCCTATGTTCAGTTGCTTCAGGAAGTCTCCAGCGCCTCCAATGAGGCACGGACCTTTGAAGAGGCCATCCAGATCTGCCTGGAGAAAATCTGCAATTTGACCGGATGGGCTATTGGCCATCTGTTTCTTCCCACCGGGGAGTCGCCTCCCAATCTGGTTTCCGCCAACATCTGGGTTCTGAAGGACCCGGAGCGGTTCAAGAAATTCAGGGGAATGACCGGTTCCATCACCATTCGCTACGGCGAGGGCCTGGCCGGAATGGTTCTCGCCACGGGGAGGCATTCCTGGGTCCGCAACGTCAGGGAAGACCCCCGCTCGCGGCGCCGGAAAATCGGGGAGGAATTTGGCATCGTCAGCGGATTCGCCTTTCCGGTCCTTATCGGCAAGGAGGTCGTGGGGGTCATGGAATTTTTTTCAACCTATCCGGTGCCCCCGGATCAGCTTCTTCTGAACGTGGTCGACCAGATCGGCACCCAGCTGGGCCGGGTGGTGGAGCGCAAACGGGCCCAGGATGAAATCATCCAAGCCAAGGAGAAAGCAGAAGAAGCCCAGGTGGCCGCCGACCAGGCGAATCAGGCCAAAAGCGAATTCCTGGCGAATATGAGCCATGAAATCCGGACCCCCATGAACGCCATCATCGGGATGAGCGATCTTTTGGCAGAGACCCATTTGTCCTCCGAACAGCAACAACTCGTCAAAGTGCTTCGGGGAGCCGGGGAAAACCTGCTCATTCTGATCAACGACATCCTGGACCTTACCAAAATCGAAGCGGGACAGATCGAACTGGAAAATATCGAGTTCAACCCGCGGCGGCTGGTCGAAAAAACCATCGAAATTCTGGATTTAAGAGCCCAGGAAAAAGGGCTCGCCCTGAATTACCACCTCTCCCCGGACGTTCCCGACAATTTGAAGGGGGACCCGCACCGGCTCCGCCAGGTATTGACCAACCTGATCGGAAACGCCATCAAATTCACGGAACAGGGGGAGATCCTCGTCCGGGTCGAAAAAGACCCGGAAACCGGGAATCCGGGTGGACTGCAGTTTGCCGTATCGGACACGGGGATCGGGATCCCGCCTGAAAAACTGGGAACGATCTTCGGCAGCTTTTCGCAGGCGGATTCATCGACAACACGAAAATATGGGGGAACCGGGCTGGGATTGGCCATCACCCAAAACCTGGTGAACCTGATGGGAGGACGGATTTGGGCGGAAAGTGAGCCCGGACAGGGCAGCAACTTTCACTTCACCGTGCAATTCGCCGCCCTGCCCCCCTCCCCGAAAACCCCAACCGCTAAACCGGAAAAGCTGAAGGGGATTAAAACCCTTTTGATGGAAGCCCGGCCCTCCGTTCGCGGTATGATCAAGGATCAGCTTGTGGAGTGGGGCATGCAGGCGCGGACCGTCGATAACACGAACTGCGGGTTCGAGGAACTTGAAAAAGCCCGGAACAGCGGGGTACCCTTTCAACTGCTTTTGATCCATAGCCGCCTGCCGGGAACGGGAGGATTCAACTTCGTGAAAACCCTGAGGGAAACGTATGACCTTTGCGTCCCGACGGTAATGATGATGCCCATGGACACCCGGAAGGGAGACCTCGATCATTGCCGGGAATGGGGAATGGTGGATTACATGACGAAATTCATCCGGCCGCGGGATCTCCTGAACAAAATCCATCTCGCGTTGGGCTACGAAATCCCCACCGAAAATCAGGAAATCGTCCCTGCCACGGAAAAGGAACCCGGTGAGAAGGAACCCCTGCGTATCCTTCTGGTGGAAGATTCCGAGGACAACCGGCTGCTAGTGCAGCTTTTCCTCAAAAAAACGCCGCACTGCCTCGAAACCGCGATGAACGGTGAAGTGGCGTTGCGAATGTTCTTCCGGGAAAATTATGACCTGGTGTTCATGGACATGCAAATGCCGGTGATGGACGGTTACACCGCCACCCGAAAGATCCGGGAATGGGAGCAAAAGCATCATCGAAAGGAAGCTCCCATCATAGCACTCACTTCCCATGCCCTGAAAGGGGATATGAAAAAATGCCTGGAGGCGGGTTGCTCGGGTTATGTTTCCAAACCCATTAAAAAGGAAAAGTTGCTGGAAACTATCCAAATATATTCCCGCCCCCGGGCGGCGAACCGACGCTGGTGAAATGTCATACTTTATATGGGGGACCCGGAGTACCTCCGGGGGCCGGTGGGACACACCTTATACGGCGGACAAGGGTCAAGGGGCGGCTTAGATGGACCTAACCCCGGGCAATCGAAAGGTTAATTTTTCACCCTCTGAGGGAACCGGAGAACGAGTCCAAGACGGAGTTTTCTTTATAAGGCAGGGAAAAATGGATTTGCACAAACAGCCACGGACCCTTGCGGTTTTCCAGCACCGCGCTGAATCGGAGGGAAACTTGACGCTCCCGGCCCTGAACGGTGAAATCCACACGCGAATCTCCCGCCACCCAGCACACGGGACCCAGCTGGGAAACGATGACATTGTCAAACGCCAAGCTCAGGTGATCCGATTGACAAAAGTCTCGCTCTAACTGGGTTTTGATTTCTTCCCGTCCGGTCCGCATCTCGTCGACCCCGGTTCCGATGACCGTGACATCGGGATCGGGAACGAACAGATCCAACAGGGTCCGGACGTCTTTCCGACCATAACTCTCCTGAAACTGGTCCAGAACGGATTGTATCTCCGCCACGGTATGCGAGGTTGCCTGCACCTGGCCGCTCCTGATAATAAAAATATTGTGCTGGGATGATTGGGAAATTTGTGTCTACGATGGCATAAAATTTTTCCAAACGCAAAGAAAAACCATGCCACGCGGCGAAAATTTTCACCTGTGGGAATCGAAAAAAAATAGTCCATACGGGAAATTTTTATGGGAATATCCGGCACCCGATAATATGACTCCAAAGCCGGGACACAGGCAGCGAACCGGGGAGTACCTCCCCAGCCGGAGTGCCTCCGGGGGCCGATGGGTCATACGTTATATGGCGAACCCGGATCGACAGGCGATGATGGTATGACCTTTGCCCCCCCCCAGGGGCTGGGGGTGGAGGGGGTTTATTTGTTGGGAAGCAGAACGATGAAAGAGCTGCCCTTGTTGGGTTGGCTGCGGACGATGATTTCTCCATGGTGCCGGTTGACGATTTTCTGACAAATGGCCAGCCCCATGCCCGTGCCTTCAAAGGTGCCATTATTATGCAGCCGTTCAAACGGTTTAAAAATCCGTTTTACATATTTTTCATCAAACCCGATACCGTTATCCTCGACGGTAATTTCCCACATTTGTTTTCCTGCGGGCCGGCTGTGCAACCGGACGAGGGGGGGCACCTTTTCCTTGTGATATTTGAGGGCGTTGCCCAACAGGTTCTGGAACAATTGCCGCATTTGGAACGGATCGGCTTCCAGCGTGGGCAAATCCTCCACCTTCACCGTTCCCCGGGTATGAATAATCCGGGTTTCAAGATCAACCAGCACCTCGGTGATGACTTGCTTCAGGTCGGTGGTTTCAATGGGTTGGGCCTGGGTCATCAACCTTGAAAATTGCAGGAGGTCGCGGATGAAATGAACCATGCGGTCGGCGGACCTCTGCATCCGGTTCAAGTAATCGACGGCTTTGGGGTCGGCGCTTTGAATTTGACTTTTCAGACGATCCCCAAAAGAGATGATTTTCCGCAAGGGCTCCTGCAGGTCGTGGGAGGCGACGGAGGCGAAGTCCTGAAGGTCCTGGTTGCTGCGTTCCAGTTCGACCGCGTAGGTTTTAAGTTTTTCCTCGGCCATTTTGCGATCGGAGATTTCTTTTATGAGCCTCCGGTTGGAATTTTCAAGTTTCGCGGTCCGCTCGCGGACACGGAATTCCAAATGATCGTTGATCTCCTTCAGGTCCTTTTCAGCCCTCTGGCGTTCCATCACCCTCCCCATCTGGGTTCCAATATTGGCAAAAATTTCCAGGAGCCGGGAATTGGGTTGGAGAACTTCTTCCGAGAAAAATTCCATGACCCCCACCACCTCATTTCCAACGAGGATCGGGAACGCAAATCCCGCCCGGACCCCGATATCATCCGCCAGTTTGGCCCGGGGAAAATTGGAGTCGCGGGTCACGTCCGG
>JBHHVU010000071.1:0-13758 GCA_046754465.1 Nitrospinaceae bacterium
GCCTTGGAAGTTTTAAGTGAAACCGGAGACGCCGAAGCCCAACGCATGGTCCGGGTCATTCTCGGTGTCTCTTTTTGGCGCTGCGGGGATTGGAACCGCGCTCTCGCCTTGTTTGAAGAAGCGGTGCCGATCGGCCCATCCTCGGTTCCGGAACCTTACCGCCCTTTGCACGAGGCCCTCGAGAAAGCGGTCCCCCAGCTCGAACAACGAGTCTGGGCCGCCCAAACCAACAACAACCCCCTCCGGTTGATGCAAGCGCATTTCGCCCTGATCCCTCTTTGCCTTTGCATGGGAAAGAAAGAGGAAGCGGCCATCCATTTGAACCAAGCCGAATCCTTGGCGCGGCAACTCCAACAGGAAAATATTTCGCGAATTTTTCCTAAACTGCAATCGTTGATGGATTGAAACCACAAGGAACCTCATGGCCAACGAAGAACAACTGCAACTCATCAAAAAGGGTGTCGAGGGCTGGAACCGGTGGAGGGAGGAAAACCCGGATACCGTACCGGAATTATCGCGGGCCGACCTAAGGGGCGCCCAACTTCAAAAAGCCAACTTGAGCAAGGCCTGCTTGCAGGAGGCCAAACTTCAGTTCACCCATCTCAACGGCGCCAACCTGGAAGGAGCCAACCTCAAAAAAGCCAAGCTTCAGGAAGCCAATCTCCAGAGTGCCAATCTCCGCAACGCGAACCTCGCGGGGGCGGGCCTGCTTGAATCGAACCTGCAATACGCCGATCTGACCAACGCGGACTTGCAAGGGGCGCAGTTCAACGAAGACGTCCTGCTGACCCAGACCCAACTCCAGGGCGCCAACCTGAGCGCGGCCACGGGCCTCGGCTCCAGCCAAATCCAATCTGCCCTCACCGGCAACCAAACCCGCCTGCCGGATTATCTGAATGAGGAATTGGACGACGATTTTCTCTTGCAAATGTGAGGAGGATGACCGGTGGCATGGGCGGTGGGTTCTGGAGGAGAGACCTCCCCCCGGGTCAGCCGGGGTGAGAAATCCGTTGGGGAAATCGATTTGGGTTAGGATCCAGGGGATTTTTCATTGGAATTCAACAGCAGCTTTTTCACGAGCCCGGGGATATTCGTACCATGCGCGGGTGCCGTTGACCCAGCGCACCACCGACAACATTACGGGAACCTCCACCAGGACGCCGACTACCGTGGCCAACGCCGCGCCAGATTCGAATCCAAACAAGCTGATGGCCGTGGCCACGGCCAATTCAAAAAAGTTGCTGGCGCCGATAAGTGCCGAAGGCCCGGCCACCCCGTGGGGTACCCGCAACCCGCGGTTCAACAGGTAGGCTAATCCGGCATTGAAATAAACTTGGATCAAAATCGGGACGGCGAGAAGCAAGATGACCAGTGGCTGGCCAAGAATCTGATCTCCCTGGAACCCAAATAATAATACGAGGGTGATAAGGAGCGCGGTGAGTGAAACGGGTTTCAACGCCTCGAGCGTTTGTTGCAGGGCTCTATCCCCTCCTTTCGACAGTAACCGGATTCTCCAAAGCTGAGCCACCACGGCCGGTGCCAGGATGTAAAGCGCCACGGACAGAACCAGGGTTTCCCAAGGGACCGCTATGGAGGATAACCCCAGTAGCAGACCGACGATGGGGGCAAAGGCGAAAATCATGATGATGTCGTTCAAGGCCACTTGGCTCAGGGTGAAATTGGGGTCTCCATTGGAAAGGTTGCTCCACACAAACACCATCGCGGTGCACGGGGCCGCCGCCAGGATGATGAGTCCGGCGATATAGCTATCGATTTGGTCCCCCGGCAGGTAGGGCGCGAAAAGATGGGCCACGAACAACCCCCCCAGGGCAGCCATGGAAAACGGCTTGACGGCCCAGTTGATAAAAAGGGTGACCGCCACGCCTTTCCAGTGGGAACGGACTTGAGATAAAGCCCGGAAATCCACCTTCAACAACATAGGAATGATCATGAGCCAGATCAAGGCTGCCACGGGAATATTGACATGGAAAACCTCGGCCCGCCCTATGGCCTGAAACGGTTGCGGACAAAAATAGCCCAGGACGATCCCCGCGAGAATGCAAAGAAACACCCACAGGCTCAAATATTGCTCGAAGGGTCCCAAGGATTTTTCGCCGGCCGGATTCGCGATCGGTTCGGGGAGGCCGACCCTCCCCGGTCCCGGCTCCCACCCGTTTGGTTCTCTGCTATCTTTCATCGTTGGGCTTCATTCCCGGTCTTTCGGCACACATGCGGTCGGGGCGGCGCAGGTTTCCGGTTGACCCTGGCAACAGTTCTCGGTGAGGTAAGCCATCAAGGCATTCATGGCGCCGTAATCAGCGGAATAAAACAGGGTGCGCCCCTCCCTCCGGCAATGCACCAACCCCGCGTTTTTCAACTGACTCAAGTGAAAGGAAAGGGTGGGAAGAGGCAGTTCCAACCTCTTTCCGATTCCCCCAGCGGAAATGCCTTCCTGGCCGGCCTGCACCAGCAGGCGAAAGATTTCCAGGCGGCTGGCCTGGGCCAGGGCGGACAAAGCTGTAACGGCGTTATTTATTTTCATATTTCCAATAGTATAGAAATATAAAAAATTCGTCAATAAAAGGTTTGACTCTGTATCATGGTACAGGGTTTATTTTATGAACAGGAGGCCGTCATGAGAAATTTCACCCGCGGCGATTTAGCCGAAAAATGTGGGGTCAACATCGAAGCCCTTCGATATTACGAAAAGCGCGGGTTGATCGATCCGCCGCCCCGGTCGGCAGCCGGTTATAGACTTTACTCCATGGAGGACGCGGTCAAAATCCGGTTTATCAAGAACGCGCAGAAACTGGGCTTCACCTTGAACGAAATCATGGAACTTTTGCAATTGCGTATTCATAAAAATGAAAGTTGCGAATCCGTCATGGATAAAGCCCAAAATAAATTGGAAGAAGTTGAATCGAAAATACAAGGTCTGAAGTCCCTGAAAAAAGTTCTCAAACAAATGATCCGGCAATGCGAGGAATCCACTCCGACGAGTGACTGCCCAATTTTATCCAGTTTTGAATCGGGACGAGAGTTTTAGAAATCGCTTTTTTACAGAGGGCTTTTTACAGAGTATCCATCATGGTCGTCAGGAAATTCCTTATCATCCCTGTTGCCGGTATAGTATGGATCGGTTTGTTGACGGTCGCGGTCTTCGCGAAGGACACCTATCCTTTTAAAGAGATCGGGGACGGACAAGCGGCGATTTCCGTTCCTCTCACCCTGGTCGATGGCATCGCCGTAGATCCCGAGGGCAATGTTTACCTTTCCCATCGATCCAAAAACCGAGTTCGAAAGATCGACAAAAACGGGATCATCACCACGATCGCGGGAAACGGCAAAGCGGGTTTCATTGGGGATGGCGGGCCGGCCATCCAGGCCTCCCTCAATTTTCCCGCCGGCCTGGCTTTTGACAGAGGCAATTTATACATCGCTGACAGAAACAACCATCGGGTTCGCAAGGTGGACGCCTCCGGCATCATCACCACGGTGGCCGGCAATGGGAAGGCGGATTATTACGGTGACGATGGGCCCGCCCTGGAAGCCAGCTTGAATCTTCCCTCCGACGTGGCTTGCGACGGAGAAGGCAACCTCTATATATCCGACCGTTCCAACCATCGCATCCGCAAGGTGGATGGCCGGGGAATCATCACGACTTATGCCGGACTGGGGGTAGCCTGGTTTGGGGGCGACCATGGTCCCGCTCAAATGGCATTTTTGAAATATCCGTTTGGAATAACGTTCGACACAAAAGGCGACCTGTTTATCGCGGACCGTGGCAACAACCGTATTCGCAAGGTCGATAAACACGGGATCATCACCACGGTGGCGGGGGACGGCTTGTTTGCGTCGCGGGGGGATTTTGGCCCGGCCGCCCGGGCCAACCTGGCCTATCCCACCGATGTGGCCGTGGACGATTTCGGAAATATTTATATCGCGGATCGAAATAACAATCGAATCCGCAAAGTCGATGCGAATGGCGTCATCACCACGTTAATGGGAACCGGGAGGGCCAATTATAACGGCGACCAGGGGCTGGCCTCGCAAACCAACCTGCACCTGCCTTTCGCCCTGGAAGTGGAACCCGGCGGCCACGGCCTGGTGCTGGTGGACCGGTCGCATTTCCGGGTCCGGAAAATTGAATTTAAAACCGGCCGGGTGGTCACCATCGCCGGAAATGGGAAATCCCTATCGAAAGGAGACCAGGGCCAGGCGTTGGGCGCCACCTTGAACGGACCGCGCGGGTTGGTGATCGACCGGCGGGGAAATATTATCTTCGCGGACCAAATGCACAACAAGCTCCGCAAGATCGATCGCCAGGGGATCATTTTCAATTTTGCCGGAACCGGCAAACCGGGGAATATTGGCGATGGCGGGGAGGCCGCCCAGGCGTCGCTCCTCAGGCCTTCCGCCCTGGCCATTGACACGGAAGATAATGTTTACATGGCTTCCCCATCAGGCAACGGCTGGGTCATAAGACAAATCGATTCCCGCGGCGGGATTTCCCTGTTCGCGGGAAACAGCAAGGTGGGAACCGACGGCGATGGGGGCCCCGCCAGGGAAGCTTCTTTTTATTCGATTCAGGATATTGCCGTGGGTCCCGGGGGAATCCTCTATGTCGCCGATTCGGCAAACCCTTTTATCCGGATGATCGATGATAAGGGAATCATCACCAAGGTCGCCGAAAAAAATTGGGGAATGCTGGATGGCGATATCCATCCCAACGGGTTGGCGCTGGATGCCCGGGGCAACATCTACGTTTCCGATTCCGGGAGCAGCAAGATTCGAAAGATCGACACCGGCGGCGAGATAACCACCATCGCGGGCACCGGGGACTTCGAGGACTTTGGTGATGGCGGTCCCGCTCTTTCCGCGGGCATCCGCTCCCCGGGGGACCTGGCGTTTTCACCGGAAGGGGAACTGTATGTCGCCGAGGAAAGAACCCATCGTATCCGGAAAATCGATAAGAAGGGGAAGATATCGCCGGTGGCCGGAACGGGCGTGGCGGGTTTCAGTGGGGATGGCGGCCCCGCCGTGAACGCCCAACTCAACAATCCTTCGCAAATGGTGTTCGATTCCAGGGGGAACCTGTACTTCTCCGACCGAATCAATAACCGAATCCGCAAAATCGACAGGAAGGGAACCATCACCACAATCGCCGGCAACGCCAACTTTGGATTTTTGCAGGACGGTTTGGAGGTCAACATCATTGTTCAGGATTTTCCGTGAGAGCGTTTCTTCCGCCCCCGGCGCGTTTGTTTAAGGAGAACCGGATCGTGAAAAGATCAAGCGCATGGGTTATATTCACCAGTCTCGTATTCATGACATGGACGCCGCCCGCCCGGGCCTATGACGTCAACCAGTTAATATTCCAGGGTCTCAGCCAAAATGGGACCTATCTCGACATGTCTAGAACCGGGATGCTCAAGGACAAAGGGATCAAAGCGCTGGCGAAATCCCCCATGATCCTGAAAGTGGAAACCTTGCTCCTCAAAACCCACGAGATCACGGACGATGGAATCATCGCCCTTTCCAACTCAAGGTATTTGAAGAAGGTCCTGGTCCTCAATTTGTTCGACAACCAAATCGGACCGAGGGGAACCGGGGCTCTTTCACGGTCGGAAAATTTCAGGAATGTCACCGAACTCAATCTGTGGCAAAACCAAATCGGCGCCGAGGGCTCGCGGGCCCTGGCGGAGTCCAGGACATTGACACGCCTGATTTCCCTCGATCTTACGGCAAACGGCATTGGCCCGGAGGGCGCCCTGGCGATCGCTCAATCGGAACCCCTGAAACACCTGCGGATTCTCAAAATAGCCGCGAACCACATCGGCAATGAAGGTTTGATAGCTTTGAGCCATTCTCCCTATTTAAGGAATCTGAAGGTCTTGGATATATCCGGCAATGCGATCGATTCCAAAGGCATTCAATCCCTCGAAGACTCCCCATGGGTGGACCGGCTGGAGGAATTAAAGATCAGCAAAAACCAGTTGGGCAATGAGGGAGTCAAAATCCTTTCCCGTCTCGCGGGGCTCAGGAATTTAAAAGAACTCAATTTGGAATGGAACGGCATCACCACCGACGGCGCAAAATTTTTGAGCGCCTCTCCCGTCCTTTCCAATTTGAAAATCCTGCACCTTTGGGGAAACCCCATTGGCGACGAGGGAGTCCAGTCCATCAAGGAATCGGAGACCCTTAAGAACGTCCACAATCCCATTTATCCCTTTGATAATCAGGGGATCGTCAATGAAACGGAATCGCCCGGGCCCAGGGACCTCTGATGACTTCAAAATATTAATGAATATCCACAAAAGGAATAACGGGATGAATAAAAAAACGGTAACAGGCATGGGTGGCTTGATCGCCGCGGGAGCGGGGGCTTTTTGCTGCATCGGCCCACCGATTTTGGCGAGTCTGGGATTTGGGGCCGGCGCCATCGGTTTTGCCAGGGATTTTGGAAGTCTGCACTTGCCCCTCATGGTTCTCGCGGTCCTGCTTTTGGGAACGGCGTTTTATCTTCACAGGCGTGACAAAGATAAAGCCCGGCCAGGGAATGCCGGAAAATGCGCCGGTCCCTTATACAAGTAAACAGGCATGTTTCCTTACAAAAATACCGTGAGGGAGGCTCAACCCAACTTTGAGGAGGTCTGATTATGCTTTTCGGAATTAAATGGCTGAGGATGCTGAACTTGCTGGCGGGCGTTTTCGTTTTGCTTCATATGGGAGCCCCCTCCGCCATCTCCCAGGAAGAATCTTCCGTTTACAAGATGCACGTCAATGGCCTTTCCTGTCCCTTCTGCGACTTTGGGATCGATAAAAATTTAAGCTCGATCGACGGCGTTGAAAAAATTGACGTCGATCTTGCGGAAGGGGCGGTGATCATCACCATGACCGCCGGGAAGGTGTTGACGGAAAAAGCCGCGAAACAGGCGATTCAAAAAGCTGGGTTCACCCCGCGCGATTTCCAAAAAGTCCAAATCGTCGAGCAAGCTCAAAACAACAGATGAATGGCAGCGTCCGGCGGCCCCGGCTGCCAAAACATTGGCACGGTGGGAAGACCCTACTGGGCTTGCTGGCGGGGTGGCTGGTGGGTCCCGGCTTGGCCTGGAGCGCACCCATCACTCTCAATACCGCGATGCCCGTAGCAGAGAATGAATTTATCTTTCGGGAACAATTCGTGTCTTGGAAATTCGATGAGAATCCAACCCAAAGGAATCGCGAGGTGTTTGTCGCGGAATCCCTCCTGGGTTATGGAATCACGAGGGACTTCGCATTGTTTGGGGTCCTACCTTACCTGGACCAAAGCCTGGAACAGGTTCAGGCGGGCGCCCTGCGTGACCGGGGCGCTTCGGGGTTGGGAGACCTGGCTCTTTTTGGACGGTATACGGTTTTCCGCAAGGATTGGCGAGGCCGCACCTTTCGCCTGGCCCCGTTCCTCGGCGTGGAAATCCCAACCGGGGAGGATGATGAAACCGACCGGTTCGGCCGCCTCCCCCCGAGCTTGCAGCCCGGGTCCGGTTCCGCGGACCCTTTCGCCGGGATGGTGGTGACCTATTCCACCCTCGATTTCCAGATGGACGGGCAAGTCAGTTACAAGGGCAACACCGAAGCCAACGATTTCGAGTTCGGTGACGTGGCCCGCCTGGATGCCTCCCTGCAATATCGCCTGTGGCCCCCGAGTTTGAAAGGGAGAATCCACGGCTTTGCCTATGTCGTCCTGGAGAGCAATTTCATCTACGAGGATAATAACCAAACCAACGGCGGCGAGGACCCCAATTCCGGCGGCTCCAGCTGGTTTCTCTTGCCCGGGATTCAATACGTGACAAGGCGCTGGGTCATCGAGGCGGGGGTTCAAATTCCCGTGATTCAAGATCTCCATGGAACCGCCCTGGAAACGGATTACACCTTTCGTGGGGGCTTCCGCTTCAATTTTTGAAAAGGAGAATGATGTGAAACACAAGATCATGATGGTTTTGTGGAGCATGGCTTTTATGGGTCATGGCCCGATTCTTGATGAAGTTTCAGCCGCGCCTCCATCGAACAAAAATCCGGGATACGAGTTTGTGACGGCCTGGGGAAGCAAGGGGTCTGCCCCCGGCAAGTTCAACAAGGTTACGGGAATCGCCGTTGCCGGGAAAGAGGTGTTTGTTTCCGACGCACGTAATTCAAGAATTCAGGTTTTCGGCCTGGAGGGAAATTTCAAACGGCAGTTCAGTGTCCCTGGAGATAACACCAGCAAATTGAGCCGTCCCATGAACCTGACCATCCAAGGCGGCGAAGTTTACGTCGCGGATTATTTGAACGACCGGATCGAGGTTTTTGCCCTCGATGGCGCTCTGCTCAGAACCATCGGCCGTTCGGGAAACGGCCCGGGTGAATTCAATTCGCCGGGCGGTGTTGCCGTCGCTTCCAATGGAGACCTGGTCGTTTCCGATTTCTACAATCAGAGAATTCAAAAACTCCGGGCGGACGGAACCTTTATCCGTCAATGGGGAGAAACGGGACAAAGAGGGATTCGCGCTGGAAAGTTCAATTATCCCACCGACGTGGCGCTGAATGAAACCGGCATGATGTTCGTGGCGGACGGCTACAATGACCGCATCCAGGTTTTTTCTCCGGACGGTCGTTTCGCCTACAAATGGGGCGGACCGTTGACCGTGAACATATCGGGTTCCAAACCGGGTTGGTTCAAAACGGTTACCGGCCTCACCCTAGACAAGAATGGGAATGTGTTCGCCGCGGATTTTTATCATCACCGGATCCAAAAATTCTCTGCCGATGGCGCCTTCCTGACGGCCTTTGGCGAAAAGGGAACGGGACCCGGGAAGTTCAAACTGCCCATGGCGGTGGCCGTGGCGGGGGATGGTTCCGTTTTTGTGACCGATTTTGGAAATAACCGGATTCAAAAATGGCGCCCCCAGTTTGAATGAAATATTGAAAATGATTTCTAGCGCGGGTTTTTATATGGTTTATTCACCAGGGGACCATCCATGCTTTCACGCCATTTCCCAACCGTGAATAATTCGACTAAAGATTTTTTAAATTCGAAGGGAGGAGCAAAATTGAAAATCGAAATTCTGTATTTTGAAGGTTGCCCCAACTATGAACCCACCTTGAAACTCTTGAACCAGGTTTTGGAGGAAGAAGGAATCCACACTTGTGTTCAAAAAATTGATGTGAGCACGGATGAGTCGGTCAGGGAAAACAGGTTTCTGGGTTCGCCCTCTATCCGGATCAATGGAGCGGATATCGAAACGGCGGCCAGGGATTCCAGGGACCATGGCAAAAAATGCCGGATATACAATAACACGGGTGCCCCGGGCGGGATTCCCTCAAAAAGCATGATTCGGGAAGCCCTCCTGAAGGCACAAAGAAATCATCTGTGTTGAGGTTAATGGTTGTCCGGATGAGGGGATTAAATTATTAGCCCAAGGAATAATCCGAAAGATGACTTACCGCTGAAAATTCATGAAAATTGTTTATTCCGTGAAACCCGCTTGGAGGATAATCTTTTTATCAATCCTGGTTTGCCTGTTTTCTCTCGGCGCAAGCCCGTTCTGGAGTCCCGAAAAACTCAACAAATATGTCGCGAAAAAGATCAAGAGGAATGACCAGGTCCTCAGGATCCGATCCAAACCCCTGGGACCCCCGGGGGCCAAATGGCTGTCTGAATCTTCCCTGTTGAAACATTTGAGAACGCTGGAACTTTTCGATACCGGAATCGGGGACGCGGGAATCCGTTACCTGGCAAACTCCGGAACCCTGAAACATTTAACCCGTCTCCAGCTGGGAAACAACGGTATAACCGACGAAGGGGTGCGGCTCATCGCGGATTCTCCTACTTTCTCCAATTTGAAAGAACTCGACCTTTACCGGAACCGGATCGGCGATGGAGGGGCAACCGCTCTTGCCGAATCACGATACCTGTCCAACCTGACTGAATTGAACCTGGGGTTTAATTCCATAAAATACCGGGGTGCTTTTCACCTCACCGAATCATCCCGCTTAAAAAATATCGTGAAAATTGAAATGCCCCGCAACCCGGTGGGGAAACAGGGCAAGGAGGTGTTGATCAAGTTCAATTTGAAACAAACGTTTAAAAAATTGAAAGAAGCTGGAAACTTGGGCAACCTGGAAAAACGGTACCTCGGGGATATTGGAGTCATCGCCCTGTTGGAGTCCCCCTATGCTTCGGACTTGACCGAATTGATCTTGAATGAGAACGATTTAACGGATGAGGCCGCCATCGCCTTGGCCCATTCGGCAAAACTCTCCCATTTGGAGCGGCTGAGCCTCGCGCGGAACCGCATCACCGACAAGGGAGCCCAGGCACTGGCGGAATCAGAAACCCTGACCCAATTGAACACGTTGATCCTTGATTACAATTTTATCGGGGATGAGGGCGCGAAGGCTTTTGCCGGGTCAAAATCCTTCCCCCATCTGAAAAGACTCCAATTGGAGGAAAACCCGGTCGGCCCCATTGGGGCGAACGCCCTGGCGGCTTCAGAAAATTTAAAAAAACTGACCCATCCGATCTTCGGATTCCACTGATTGAAATTTTTCCCTCGCCGGAAGGTGGGCATTGGGTGCCACCCCTTCTTCCCTTCCTCTAAAAGAACGTGCGAAACCCCGCGGACAGAAAGTAACTGGTGGTTTTCTGCGAATCCCCCAGAACGGTCTCGTCGATCCATTCTCTTCCCCCTTCCACCTCGAAGCGCAGCCATTTTTTCCACC
The DNA here is from genome assembly GCA_046754465.1 of Nitrospinaceae bacterium. GTDB lineage: Bacteria > Nitrospinota > Nitrospinia > Nitrospinales > VA-1 > JBHHVU01. The sequence continues at coordinate 10,741 of JBHHVU010000071.1, forward strand.
GGTAGTCCAGTTTCAGGAGGGGACGGAAGGTCCATCGATTCCCGTCATTGCCCTTGTTCTTGCGAAAGTCCAACCGGACCCGGGGATTGACGCGGAATTTTTCCGTGATGGGAAACCGCGTATTCAAGACCATTGAATAGTTGTCCGTCAAACTGAGGTCGGAATAGCGCAGGGCGATGATGGTGATATCCCCCCTTTTTAAAAGATTGCTGGAGATGAGCTGGGCCAGGTAGAAAAACTCCGCCCCGGTTCCAGAAGTGGCATCCACCCCCCCGGAAGCCGGAGTGCCAGATATATTCGACACGGTGAATTCTCCATTGATTTGATATTTCTCGGACAGATCCTGCGTGATACCCAGGGTCAAGGATTTGCTGGTCGCCGTCCGGTCCCGGGCCAATTGACGCACCTCGTCCTCGCTGAATAAATGCAAAAGATCCGAGATCAAGTTCACACCCTGCCCCTGCAGGGCGTTACTGGTGGTCAACAGAGGACTTTTCCGGTAGTCCAGGGAAACATGCCAGCGGGTTTTTTCGGGATAGACCAGATCGCCGGAAAAAATGAACAGGTTCAAGGTGGAATAGTCGATGTCATAGTCGACCAGGGTCAGCATCGAACGGTTTTTCTCGAAATACCGGATTTCTCCGCCCAACGCCCGGCGGTCGTTGATGCCGTTGACCCGTTGATTGATCGCGAACACATTGAAATCCACCGAATCGTGAAAGGTCCCCAGATCAAAGTTCAGGCCGACAAAATGTTTGTGCGTGTCCACCGCGTCGGACGTGCTGAATTCCACCGGGAACCCGAACACTCCGTTGATCTTGACCCGGGGTTGCAGGTCGTAACTAAACACGCCGCCATCAAACCTTCCCAAAATGCCCCCCGTGCTCTGGAATTGGCGGCCCAGACGGCCGCGGATTCCCCTTTGGCTGTCCTTGCCTTCGATAGATAAAGCGCTGATGCGGGTTTGAGAACCATCTCCATTGTCGCGAAAGTCGGCCTCGTGGATCCCCACGAACTGGGTTCGAATATCGTAGGACCCCTTGCGCCAACGGGTGTTGAAATCCAGGTCCGAGGTCAGGTCCGAGCGGTTGACGGTGGATTCCCCGTTATTCGAGTCCGTCACGTCCCGATTGTAAAACTGGGAGAAACTGCCAAACAAATCGGTTTCCCAGCCCGAGATATCGGACCCGCCGGATCTTTTGGAAGAACGCAATTTTTCTTTGGGTTGAGCTCGGGCCGTCAGGAGTCCGTTCAGCCGCTGGCGAACCCGGTCCGCCCCCGGTCCCTCCGGATAACGGCGAAGATATTCCTCATATTCCGCCTTGGCGTGGGCCAATTGATGGTTGCGTTCCCGGGCCAGGCCCAGAAATTCCTGGGCGTCCCGCCCATACTTCGTATTCGGATTTTGCAGGATTTTAGTGTAAAGCCGGATGGCCCGTGGGTAGTCCCCGTCCGTCATCGCCCGATTGGCCTCTTCGATCACCGGACCCAGCCCGTCCTTCGTCGAAGTTTCCGGAAGGGACGGAGCGGACTTTCCGGGGGGAGCCTGCTGGAGAGACGTCTTCGCTTTTTTTCCTGTCAATACGGTAACGATCAAGGTACGCAGGTCGGCGCTGCTTCGCAACCTGAATTTTACCCGCCGTGAAAACCGGAATACCAGTTTGGGGCGGTCGGGCGCCCCGGTTTCATAAAGTATTTCTTTCAGGGGAATCGGAACCGAACGGTTCCAACTCAATGTCTCCCGCTCTCCTAATTCCTTCAACAGTTCGGGATTTTCCAGGGTCAGCCCGGATACCGGCCGCATTTCCACGAGCAACACATCCCCCTCCTTCCGCGGACGGTGTTTCACATACCGGAGAGGAAGAATAAACTTGATGCGTATTTCATAGCCCTTAGCCCGGGACCGGACCTCCACGTCATCCACGATGCGGGCATCCACCGGGGACGCCGAAATGGCAAAAACGAGCATCCCGAAAAAGAAAAAACCAAGCCGCCTGAGAGGGAATCTTTGAAAAATACGGGTCATGCTAAAAAAGGGGTGTTTACGGTTTAAGCGGGACATCCATGGGAAAGACGGCTGACCACCCGCCCCTCATCAAAAGCCTCCGCGATTGGTGTGGTGTTCACCACTTCTTCGCTTTTTAATCGTGGTCAGGGAACTGTCCACATACTCGTGGCAGGAACCGGAACAATCCCGCAATTCGCTGACCGTGTAGTAAACGGTGTTGGGGGATTTATATTTTTTATGTTCTTTTTGTTTGAAATCGTTCGCGTGGCAACCGGCACAATCGGGCTTATAAGTCCCAAAGGTCCAGGTTGCCGTCTGCGTGTTGGTTTTATGACAGTCCCGGCATTCCACCTTGGATTTGTGGTCTCCCGGATAAAATGAGGAGGTGTGGCGAAACGAAATCGGACTCCACCTATTGGTGTTGTGGCACTCATCGCATTGAAGGTTGGTGCCGAAATGGTTGGATGGTTTTCCCGCCGCCGTCGTCCCGTTGTGGCAGGTGGAACAACTTCCGGTGACAAAACTATGGTCAAAATTGGCGGGAACCCAGCCCAACGTTCCATGGCAATTATTGCATTCCACGGAGGTGCGAATATGATTCGCCGATTTGCCCCGCGCCGTAGTGCCGTTATGGCAGGTAGTGCATAGGGTCGTGATGTTCCCATGGTCGAAATTAACGTTCGTCCAGCTCGTGCTCACGTGACAATCATCACAAATGTTGCCCACCGGTATATGTTTCCCTGATTTTCCCCGCGCCGTCTTGCCGTTGTGGCAGCTGAAGCAGGTGCCCTGGACCGCCGCGTGGTCCACCCGCACCGAACTCCACCCGGTGGTCACGTGGCAATCATCGCAGGTGTTGGCGGTGGAGATATGCGTTCCGCTCTTGCCCCGCGCCTTGGTGCCGTTGTGGCAGCTCGAGCAGTTTCCCGTCACGCCGCTGTGGTCGAACCGGGCCCCCGACCACGACGACGTTTTATGACAGTCGCCGCACTGGTTGGAGCTTGCGATAT
>JBHHVU010000072.1:0-13728 GCA_046754465.1 Nitrospinaceae bacterium
CCACCTTGGTCCGCCATATAAAGTAGGACCATACCACCAGCGGCGGTTCGCCGCCCCGGCCCCCGGGGAGGGGGATAGGTCCTGGCATCATTGCCAGCCCACCTTGGTCCGCCATATAAAGTAGGACCATACCACCAGCGGCGGTTCGCCGCCGCCCGTCATGGTTTTTTAGCTTTGTCCGGGCAGGGGAAGATATCGTTCAGCGCGTCCACAATGAGGACGATGGGTTTTTCGCGCAGTCTGTTTTTAAAAAATTTTATCCATTCCGGGACGGTGGCTTCTCCCTTCACCCGTTTTTTCTTTTCCTTGGGAACGCAGAATGATTTTGGGTGAGTTCCCTTGATTCCGTAATACTCATGGGCGTCGATCACCCCCTGAATATAGGCCCTGCAGGTGGTATCATCGAAAAGTACTGCGTCCCCGGTGCAGAATCGAAAAATATCCATACCTTTCCAATCGCTTTGTCCCCATGCGGGACTCGACGCGCCGCTCACCGTCAGCAGCAAAAGCCAGCTCGCGAAATATTTTTTCATGAGGTCTCCATTCTAGGGTGAAAATTGGGGGAAACCGGGTTCCGATGAACTTTCGGTTTTCATGCGGGCTCCGCGGTCGATCAGAAATCTGGCCAGGTCGTTGTGTCCGAAGCGGAGCGCCATTTCCAGCGGCGTGAGGCCGTCCTTGTCCTCGGCATTGATATCCGCCCCCTTTTCCAGCAGGAATTTTACCATTTTAATCTGACCCCCGCTGACGGCGGAATGCAGGGGGGTTTTATCCTGCCGGTCCTTAGCCTGGATATCTGCGCCATGTTCGAGGAGCAGTTTGGCCAGTTCGAGGTGACCGTATCCCGCCGCCCAGTCCAGCGGCGTGGAATAATCCAGGTCCTTGGCGTTGATGTCGGCCCCGTGTTCGATGAGCAGGCGCGCCAGCGTAATATTGTTTTTATTGACGGTCCAATGCAGGGGGCTGGTTCCGAGTTCGGTATCCCAGACGTTGACCTTGGCGCCTTTTTCCAGGAGCTGTCTTGCCATGGCGTTCTTGCCGACGATGATGGCCATGAACAACGGGGTGAAACCGTTATGATTTTTGGCGTTCACATCCGCCCCGCGATCGAGAAGCAGCGCCACCATGCGCTCATCGCCCGCCCGGGCTGCCAGGTGCAGAACCGTGGTTTCGTTTTCCGCCTGCGCGTTGATGTCCGCTCCCTCGTCGATGAGCCGCTTGGCCTCCTCCCTATGGCCATCCTGCACCGCCTGGAAAAGTTTTGGGCTAATCTCCGTCATACAAGACAGAATGAGAAGACTGACGCAGAGGAAAACGCTAAATCGAAATGTGTTCAGGAAAGTGTTTATCATATCGTCTCTTGCTTTAAATTTCTCCATGCCATGGCGGGGGCTCCTCAGGGCTTTTTCTGCCCGCGAAAATTTTCCGCAAGCCGGCGCCGTTGAATTTTTCCGGAACGAGTTTTGGGAATGGCATCCACCCAGACAAAATCCGCGGGAATTTTATACGGTTCCAGGAACCGGCGGAGAAACACGGTCAAATCCCGTTTAGAGGGCTTGCAGTGCGGGTCTTGGTCCGAAACCAGGAAAGCCTGGACCGATTCCCCTGACAACCCGTTCGGATCCGGAACGCCGAGGCAGGCGCAATCCGTGATGTCCGGGTGTTGGTTCAAGGCGTCTTCCACCTGCTTGGGAGCGACTTTTCTTCCCCCCACGTTGACCAGGTCCGTTTCACGTCCCTCGAGAAAAAGGAATCCCTCTTCGTCAAGGTAGCCGATATCCTCGGTTCTTAGCCAGCCGTCCATCAGTGTTTCCCGGGTCAATTCGGGTTGATTCCAGTATCGTTGCATTACGTGAGGGCCGCGTATGTGGATGCGCCCCGTTTGACCGGGAGGAAGAGACTGGCCGCAGTCCCCGACGATTTGGATTTCCACGTTGGGACTGGGTGTTCCCGCCGACTCCAGTTTGTCTCCGGACCGGTTGAAATCGATGAAACTGGATCGGGAGGCTTCGGTCAATCCGTAATGCATACAGATTCGGGTCGATGGTAAAAGCCGGAGGAGACGTTCCTTGTGGTCCCGGGGCATGGGGGCGCTTCCGATCTCGATATATTTCAACTGATCGGCGAATTCCCCAATCTGGTCGCCGGATAATTGGAACAATACCGCCAGGCCGGAGGGGACGAAACAGAATCCGGTGGTTCGCCATTGTTTCATGAGTTCAAATATTTCTCCGACGAAGAGGAAGCCATTGGCCAGGACCAAGCCGCCCCCGGCGAGAAGATTGCACCGCAGCCGGCCCAGACCAAAAGAATGGCTGAGCGGGAGAGGGAGGAGTTCGCGATCGGAAGCGTGGTTGCCGATGAACGCGTTGATGTTCTCCGCGGCGGATAAAATATTGCCGTGGGTCAAAACCACCCCCTTGGGTTTCCCGGTGGTGCCAGTGGTGTAGAGAATGTCTGCCGCGTCCCGCGGGGAGGGACCAGGGGGAGTCAATGCCTCGTTCCCGCCTTCCCCATTGGCCGAACTCAATTCCTCGATCCCGCGAACCCGGAGGGATGGGGAGTCGAATTTCCTGGCGGTGAAAATTGCTTTTGGTTCCACCTCCCTCACGAGAAACTCCAGGGTGGCGTCCGTGGATTGCGGGTCCACGGGAACCGCGATGGCGGAAAGAGCGTGGGTGGCCAGGTATCCATAAACGAAAGCCGGAGAATTTTCCGCCGCCAAAATGACCCGGTCTCCCGGATGAACGCCGGCCGCCTTCAGAACAGAGGCCGAAACGCGAATACGCTCCCCAAGCTCTCCGTAGGAGATCACCTCTTTTTCCCGGACGAGGGCGATTTTATCCGGGCAGGCCGTGACGTGGTGAAAAATCCGTTCCAGCAGGGTGACTGGATTTCTCGGCATGAGGTTCTACCTTTCTCCAGAAGAGTCGACCGGTGAGGGACCACCGATTCCGGGGCCAGGGGCTAGCCCAGGGCAACCAGTATTCTTCGTTCGCCCGCGAAGGGGTTTCTTCCGTGGGCGGCCAGCAGATTATCGCAAACCAGGACATCTCCCCGTTCCCAGTTGAATTCCACTTCCTCCGATTCCCGGATCTCCCGGATGTGCCTGATGTCCTCTTCCGGAATCGGAGAGCCATCACCAAAACAGACATCGTGGGGCAGGTCCTCCCCCTTGAATAAAGACCGGACCGCTTCACGGGCTTTGGGGTCCAGGCTGGAAGGATGCCAAAGGTCCGCCTGGGTCACCCAGGTCATTTCGCCGGTTTCCGGATGAGTTTTTGCCGCGTCGCATACCAGGGCGACCCGGAGTCCTCCATCGGGTTTCCAGGTGTATTCGTAACCATCCGTCTTCAGTCGTTGTTCCACCTGGTTTGGGTCGGTGGATTCGAACTGTTGTTGCCACGATCGGCCAAATCCGTTACCATGGTTAAGATGACTTATATACTTGATTTTTTTGGAGATAAACCGATTTTTCACCTCCGGGGAAATCTTCTGAAACACCTCCCGGGAATCAGACAAGGGGGTTTGTCCTCCCTTTTGGGAAGGGATCTCGCAGAAAAAAAAGATGTGTCGGGGAATGGTCCTTAAATTGGAAGCTTCGTTGTGTTGGATGATCTTGACGTGCCGGGAATACTCGGTAGAGGTATAGATTTTCCCCGAGACTTTGGTACGCGGGGAATTGCCCCCAATATAGTTCAGGAGGCCAGGACAAAAAAGGGTGATGAAATCTTCAAAATCCTTAGGGCCAGTGAACGAAAACCCGCGAAACAGAATCGCCCCATGCAAACGAAGTTTTTCCCGCAGAACCTCGAGGTGCTCCCCGGTCCATTTTCTCAACTCGGCGGGGTCACCGTGGTTATTGGGGACGGCCATCAGAGGCAGGGCTGGAGAAGTTGTTTCGTTTATGAAATGAATCATGTGATTGCCGCTTCAACGGATTTTATTGGGATCGCCCGGAGTGCCTGGGGATGGAGCCGGACACCGCTTCCCAGGAGCTTTACCGAAAAATTCCATCGAGTCGAAATTACAGTGATTTTTAAGTGAAAGGAAACCGCTTGAATCCTCTAGGCCAAAAAAATCAATAATATACAATTATAGCAATAAATCCTCACAAAGGGTATCGGATTGTTCCCATACCCAGTTGAGCCAAAAAAGGCGTGGGTACGCTGAGTTGCTTTATGGACCGTCCAGGGAAAGGGAGAAGGCATTAAAAATGGATAACAACGAAATCATTTCCAGCTTGACCGATTTTTTTGAAAGAGAATTTCCCAATCCGGGGGTGGACCTGACCCCCTCGACCAACCTCACCGAAAACTGGTTTCTGGATTCTTTCGGAATATTGAACACGGTCCTGTTTCTGGAGAAGAATTTTGGAATCGAAATCAACCGGGCCGACATCAATCCGGATAATTTTCACAGCGTAGAGAGCCTTTCCCGGTTTGTTCAGAACCAGCTATCCGCCACCCAGACCTGATGCCGAGTTTATTCAACCAGATTCCCGTATCGGCCGAGGATCAGGAAAAAAACAATCATCCTCACCGTCCGGTTATCGTGGCGGCCGTCCTGGCCGTCCTCGCCCTGTACATTTACCTGTTCACCCATGTTTCCGGATGGCTCGATATTCCCACCCCCGAGAGCCTGACCGGCCGATTGGGCCTGTCCATCGGACACGTGTTCGACAAGGACCATAACGTCGATTGCAACCTGATCGTCTCCTTCACTCAAAAATACATCAACGATGACGAACGGTTCCTGTTTTTTCTCTGTGTGGGGTTGGCCTTTTTGTTCTCCTATTTCCTTCCCGTAAGATATAAAAAATATTCCCACATCATTTTTTTTCTCATCACCGTCGGTATCCTTTACGGAGCCCGGGGGGTGCTCGGGTTGCTGTTTGCGCATATCTGCGTTTATCTGATTCTCCACCCTGTGTCCGGGAAAAAGCTTTGGCAAGGTGGTTTGCCCGGACTGCTCGGGGTCCTCGCATTTTATCCCTATCCGGAGCTGACCGCGGCGGTTTTGCTACGGGCCGGTCTGGCGATGGGCGTATCCATTTTTTTATACCGGAATATGATTCTTCCCCTGCTGGCCCAGTCGCGGTTCGCCGGGCCCCTCCGCACGTTGGCGGTGCAGTCCGCGGTCACCACCATTGTTCTGGGCGTGCTCCTCGAGGGGTTCAACGGCAATGTCTGGAAGCTGCCCCTGGGAATCTTTTTATTTTTCTGGCATTGGGAGAGGCTTTTCATGTATCACCTCGATTATCAGGATGGACTGGTTCCCAAGGACCTCCCCCTGGGCACGTATTTATCCGTCTTTCTTTCTCCCGCCACGATCATCAACTGGACCTGGGGAATGGCCATCGCCCAGGGGTACGCTTACACCACCAGCAATTTCCTGTGCGAAGACAAGAATAAACTGATCCTCGGCGGATTAAGATTATGGGGGCTCGCGCTGGTTTACCTGGTCTTCGGGGATTGGTTTCACTACCAGCTCCGTCAGCTTGTTGAATTCATGGGAATCCCCGTATTTTACAGTATCCGGGGGATGTCCTGTCATTTCGTGGAAGGGGGGTCGCTGAGCGCGCCCACGGTTTTATTGACTTCGCTGACCGATCTGGCCCGGTGGCTGTTTCTGTGGGGCGGCGTGGTTCATTTCAAGGTGGGGTTGTGGAGAATCTGCGGGTACCGGGTCGATCCGCATTTCAACTGTTTCTGGATAGCCACCAACCTGGTGAATTTGTGGACGCGATTTAATTTTCATTACCGGCAGTTCATGGTCCGCGCCTTTTATTATCCGGTATTATTCCGATTCTTCCGCAACCACACCCACCTGCGCATCTTCGCCGCCACCATGGCCGCGGCGTGTATTGGAAATTTCGCCTGGGGCCATATCGCCGAGTCCTTCTTCTATCACGGCCTGGAAATTTCCAGCCTGACCCGCATTTGGGGTCACTGGCCCTATTTCTTTCTGCTGGCGTTGGGTATTTACGTGTCCGAGATATGGTTGATGCACAAGAAAAACAGGAGGCGCAAGCCCTGGACACCGGGATGGAAAATCTCTTTCGATATGATTTCCGCCTACCTCACCCTGCAGTATTTTGCCCTCATCCGCATCTTCGGCCATCCTTGCGGCAAGGGCACCGTTTGGGATCATCTCAATGTCGTCTTGATCGGACTGGGCTTCCAGCCCGGGTAGATGAAATCAAATAAATTCGGCGGGCCGGTGTTCAGCCGCGGAAAAAGGAATGCCGATCAGGAAATGGCGCTTTTGGAAGAGGATCCCAGCCGGTACGCAGTATCCGAGGTCCAGGAAATGGCGATGTAATCCGGGAACAGGGTGGTTCGGTTGAAAAATGCGGATTCGATTTCGGTGAGGGAGAGATGAGTGGCGAAGCGGAGATTGGCGCCGATGAGGTTGGTTCCGGTCAAAATCGTTTCCGAGAAATCGGCGCGGCTGAGGTCGGCCTCCATAAGGTCCGCCCCGCTGAAATCCGCCCCTTTCAAATTGCTTCCCATCAGGTTGGCGCGGAGGAAATCTGCTTTGAACAGTTTGGCTCCGCTCAGGTCCGCCCCGAGGAGATTGGCGGCGATCAGGTCCGCTTGCGCCAGAGTGGCCTCGCTCAAGTTGGCGCCTATGAGGATGGCCCGGATGAGATTGGCCCCGCTCAGGTCCGCTCCCTGAAGGTTGGCGTCAATGAAGTTCGTTTTTTTCAACCGCGCTCGGCGCAGGTTGGACCCCCGGAGATCCGCCCCGATCAGGTTTTTCGCGGAAAGATTGATCCCGTGGAGATCGACCCCCCTCAAGCCGTTTGGGGAGGCTGCCGAATTGATTTGTCTGGAAATCCAATCCTGGGGCATCGATCGTCCCTCATCTTTTGCTGCCAACCTGAAATCCCCTCCGGGAAGGAAGCCTGGATGATTTTTCCCGGTTCAGGGGTATAATTCCCTCGAACCCTTCCCGAGGAAGAGCCCCGGGGGGCTTCACCCCTTTAAAAGAGATTCCCATGGTCAAACTGAAATTTTTCAAGGTTCGAGGCCGGATCAAAAATGACGATCCGGAAATCGACGATGAATTCGATATGTTCATCAAGGCGATCGATGACCGGCACGCTGTGCTCCTGGTCAAGGAGCACCTGCGGACCCACGCGCCCACGGTAAACGGCAAATTGCCCGGAAGCGTGATCATCGAAGGAATTTCCGAAAGAAAAGTTCCCGGATCCTGAACAGGCCGCTTTTCCAGAGAAGGTGCGGGGTCTTCCCACCGTGGCGTTTGAGACGGGGAACGGCCCTCTCCCTCCCCGACTTATTGTGGAACCCGGGTTTTTTTGGGAAGCACCAGGGTGACCGCCTTGGGATAAAGCTCCTGGGTTGCCCCATCGGGCATATCAAAAACCAGTGGCACGCACAGCCAGACCAGACAGTCCAGAGCCAGGGCCATGCCATCGGTTCGGGGCGCGATGATGGTATTGATTTTTTCATGCCCCGGAGTTTCCGCGGTGATGACATGAGGTTTGTTCCGGTCCAGGGGAATGCGCGTGGGGGCCATGAAAGTCGTTCCGGGAAGGGTGTCCACCGTAATTTTCGCGTAGGCCGGAACGGTGGTGACCTTGATGTCCTGGGTCTTTCCGTTCATGGTTCCCGCGCAACCCTGGAAAAACAGGAAGCTCATGAGAAACATCCCGGCCCCGCCTGCCTTGATCCTGAAAATTCGCATCCTGAAAATTTAAATGGTTTTCTTGTATGGTGAAGCCGAGTCCGGGGGGTCGGCTGATTGGTCCTGCTTGTCCGGGGGTTGCACTTTTTCCCGCTTGATGATCCTGTCATTGAAATAGCTCATCCACCGGTTCAATTCATCCACGGACCGGGTTTGAATTTCCAAAATATGATTCTGCCGCCTCAATTCACGGAAACACAGCTTGGTATATTTCTTGTCCAGATAAAGGAAAAGGGGAATGAAAAATATAAGGACCAGCAACAAAAGAATCTCCAGTGAAATGGCCCATATCGGCACGGACTGAAAAATTTCGGAAAGTTCCACCCTGGGGCTCCCGTAAGAAAAGATTTCCGGTTCAGCCGCTTCAGCACCTTCCGGCCCCTCGCCGGAAAAGAAAAAAGGTTGTGTTTCAAGGGATCGGTCCTAATTTATCGTCTATTCGTCCGCCTGTCAATTCACTTGCCGTATTAAAATATTAAACGGAAAACAGGTGTGGATTTTTAAAGCCAGTAAATGATTGTTTTGTAACCGGGGGAATAAGGTCCCCCGCGAGGGCGGAATATAAATTAAATGGAGGGGGATTTCATCCCGCATTTTTTTGATTCAGCTTGGCGACGAGTTGTCCCCGCGTGTGGACGCCCATTTTCTTATGAATGTTTTTGATGTGATTTTTGGCCGTGTTCAAGCTGATGAACAGACGGTCGGCGATCTCCCGGTCATCGATGCCATCCCGGACCAGCGTGGCGATTTCCATTTCCCGCCTCGTCAGCCCGTGGGTCTGCATCAACAGATTCATTTGGGAAAACGGTTCCACCGCCGGTTTCATGCGCAGGAGCCAGCATTTATCCTCCATCTCACCTCCGGAGTTCAGCAGCGTTACCACCATCCGGAAAAATCCCTGGGGCAGCTTGACGAAAGGAAATTCGATGGCCGAGGAATCGGCGTGGTAGGGGGGACCCTGATTTTCCGCTTCCCACTCAAGAGGAAGGGATATCTCCCGGGGAAGCCGATGACCGGGATTAAGGGAAATCAAGCTTGAAAAAGACGCGTTCCGGAAAAGAACCCGGTGATCCAGACTGAGAAGAGCGATAGCTGTGGGTGCGGCGGTCAATGCATTGGCCAGCTCATTGTATTTCATCAATTCCTGGTTCAGCACCAAGGTCTTGATGGCTTGAACCAGATGGGGATGAAGCAGTTCCATCACCCGGATGTCCCGCAGGGTCCATGGTTTATCCCATGGGATACGGCGGTGCAGTCCCAGTCCCAGGTTGAAATCTGGACGGTCCACCGCCACCAAAACATTCCGGGTTCCGTTCAATCCCGGGAATTCATTCCGGTCATATTCCGGATGCTCGGCAAAAAAATTATCCTTTTCCCTTTGAAAAACTTCTCGGGGAATATCGATATCGTGGGCGATGACCGGACGGGACGTGACCGCCATTTTTTTGGGGATGGAATCTTGGTAAGGGAAAAATTTGTCGATAAAATCCGCCGGTTCATTGTCCATGCCCACCGAGTCAATAAATTTGGAAAGGGTCATTTTTCCCGAGGCAAAATCGAAATCGAACCAAACCCATAAACCCGACTGAGCTTCAAATAAAGGAAGCAAATGATTCTGGATGCAGGTCCTGATGTCCTCGCGGGTGCGGCAGCCGTGGACCCGGGTGATCAAATCCAGAATGGCGAGGTAATCCTTTTCCGGAAGAGAAATGGATTTTTTATTCTTTCCCATGATTCCACCTTGTGTTGCGGATATCCTAGTTTACCGGCCCTCCCGTGAGTTTCAACCCCAATCGGAGGTCCATCGGGATCAGGCCCGGAATCTTAGAATTATCTTTCTTTTGGCAATGTTCCACCAGGTCCTTTAGAATCGCCTCGAAATTTCATGAATCGGGAGGAGTGCTATTTCTGAATCCGGGAACAAGTCGATTTTCCGCCGCCGTGTCCTGGTGGTCCGCAATCCCGCGGCAGGGGGCAGGAAACAGTTGTTTGAATCCACCTTGGGAGCGCTGAAGCGTTTTGGGGTTAAGGTGGATGTGGGGCAAACCGGCGCCGCCGGAGAGGAAGAGGAGCTTATCCGCGAGGCGGCCAGGGATAAAACCTATGATGCCGTAGTAGCCGCTGGGGGAGACGGCACCATCCGAAAAATGGTCGCCGGTATTCTGGGAACGTCCCTGCCTTTGGGGATCATTCCCCTAGGGACGATAAACGTGCTGGCCCTGGAAATCGGCCTCGAACCGGACCCCGAACGGGTGGCCCGGTCCATCGCCTTTGGTCCGGCCGAACGCATCCAGGTGGGGTTGATCAACGGCCGGCCTTTCGTTCTAATGGTTGGGGCGGGTCTGGACGGCCGGGTGGTCGCCGGGGTTTCCCCCGCCTTAAAAAAAATTTTCGGAAAGGGGGCTTATGTTTTGGCGGGTATCAGGAATCTGATGTGCCGGTCCCCCGCGGAATTGACCGCTACCGTGGACGGGAAGGATTACCAGGCCTCCTGGGTCATCGTTTCCAACGGGACCTATTATGCGGGCAAATATTTGTTGGCTCCGGGCACCCATCTGGCGAATCCCGGGTTCACCGTTTCCCTGTTTCAGGCGGTCCGCCGGCTGGGGAGTGCCGCCGAACTTGTGGCCCTGATCAGCCGTGGAGCCTGGGGAAGACCGGCGCTGCAATTGTACGGCACCAGGAAAATTGTTCTGCGGTCCATGGGGGTGGAACCGGTTCAGGCGGATGGGGATAGTGTGGGCCGGTTGCCCGTAACCATCCGCCCGGCCTCTCATCCCCTGCCGATCATTTTGCCTGAGGATTACCCCCGGAGGGGGACGGTCCCGCGTTGATATTCATGAATCCGGGAAAAGGCCGGGGAAGGCCCGAACGGCAAAATGGAAATTCCCCGGAAAGGGGGATGGGGTTTCCTTTTTTCTTGAAGGGGTGTCACCGGTCTTCAAGGAATTTGAACAGAATGCGCAGGTCAGTCCGCTTTGATGCGGTAAAAATAATCTCCCAGCTGGAAGGCGCTTCCAGTGCGGACCACTCCCAAAAACCGTTTCAGCTTGTCTTCGGGCAGTTCGGTCAAGACTTTTTCCTGGAGTTCCTCGGTGGAAATTTCTTCCCAAAACGAGTAATCCGCGGACCTTTCAAGGGGAAACCGGGAAATGTCTTCCATTTCAATATGAAACTGATCTCGTACCATCGTTCTTCCATCTTATAACAATCCACCGCTGAAACCGTAATTATTATTCAATATAAAAGATATCCGTCGTCCGCGGAATATTTCCTGCACTTTACGGGATCGTGGAAAAAATTCCATCCTCCAACAGGCCGGATGAATGAAGCCGGGAGGGATAGCTATTTTTGTCCGTTGCCAACCCCGAGGCGGTTTGTTATTTTTAAACCACCTTAATTAATAGAAAATCCCGGACCCCATGGGGTTTGCGGTTCAACCGGGCGGAGACAACATGCTTTTGGTGATTGATGTCGGCAATACGAATAATGTGATCGGTCTATTTTCAGAGCATAAGCTGTTAACGCACTGGCGGATCCGCACGGAATGGAATCGGACCGCGGATGAATACTGGGTGCTGATCAAGGAATTCATCCTGCTGAGCCAGGTCCAGACCGAAACCGTAGACGATATCATCATCGCTTGTGTGGTGCCCCCGTTGATCCCGGTCCTGAAAGAAATGTCCAAAAAATATTTTTCCTGCGATCCCCTGATCGTGGGGCCGGGCATCAAAACGGGGATATCGATTTTGTACCGCAACCCGGTGGAAGTGGGGGCGGACCGGATTGTCAACGCGGTGGCGGCCTTCGAGAAATACGGGGGGCCATTGATCATCCTGGATTTCGGCACCGCCACCACATTTGACGCGGTTTCCGAAAAGGGCGAGTACCTGGGCGGGGCCATCTTTCCGGGAATACAGATTTCGATGGAGGCCCTGTTCAACAAAGCGGCCAAACTTCCCCGCGTGGAATTGACCGTGCCAGAGCACGTGATCGGCCGCTCCACCCTGGAAAGCATTCAATCGGGCGCCGTCCATGGATTCGTCGGGATGGTCGACACCATGGTCGAAAAGTTTCGCGAAGAGCTTGGACAAAAAGGCAAAGTGATCGCCACCGGAGGCATCGTGGACTGGATCGCTTCGCGGACGAAGACCATCGATACCATCGATCCCTTTCTCACACTCGATGGATTGCGGATCGTTTACGAAAAAAACAGGGAGCTGCGTCCGGGAAGGGGTCCCACCGATCCGCCCTGACCGAAAGGTCCGACACGGTCAGCGAAGGCGGGAAAAAAAACACCGGCTTTTCCTCATAATGGAGAGGGGCTGAAGCGGAGCAAGAGGAACCGCTGCCACTATTCGAAAAAGCCGGTGTTCGCTTCGTGGTTGGGCGCCGAAACTAATTTCGGCGCGGAGGGGTCACTTTCTTGATGAACAACCGGATGATTCCATGTTCGTCATCAATATCCGAAATTTTGCATCCCTTCGATTTCCCCCAGGCTTTAAAGGCATCGGTGAAATTTTTCTTGCGGTCCAATATGATTTCCAAAGCACCGTTCCTTTTAATGCCGGTAAAAGCTTTCGATGCCGCCTGGAAGGCGTTAAAGAAGGAAAGTCCCCTAATATCGACTGTCTTAAATACCACCATAAACTTTGCAACCCCCTGTTGAGCGATTGAACGAATCGAAAATCCCTTTTCTTGCTAGTACGGAACCACATTCTAGAAAATGAAAATTAAAAATCCGTTAATGAATGATTAATTTTTTTTAATATTGCGCTGAAACCCTCGATAAAATAGGGGGTTGCGGTGGACTTTTCTCGCCAACTCATTGAAATTCATGGGAATAAATGTTGATGGGGAAAGGTGGCCGGAAAATTTTTAACGGCGCTTTTCCTCAACAAAGCGTGGAAAGCGGGGGGTTAGCCCGGAAAAAAAGGACGGATCCCTCCCCTTATCCCGCCCCATAAATCGTTTGAGGAAACATTTCGTAACTTGATAAAATATTTCGGGTGGCAATTTGCCATGATTTGGCTCACCCTATTAGAATCTTTTGATTTTTCAGGAGTCAGTTATGGGTATTATTCGTGGCGGGGATTCCGAGTACGAAGCGCAAGTTCCGTCTTTTGAACAAAAAACCAAAAAGCTGGAAGAAACCATCCGCTCCGCCCTGCAAACGGATTCCACGGTCCTCCAGTTAAAGGGCCGGTATTTCGCCACCGATGAAATGACCGTCATTTCCGGATCGGAGCAGGTGCGGTCCGTCAAGTCCCTGGATTTGTCCGATAACCAGATTAATGATGAAGGACTCGGAATCCTTTTCGAATCCCCCAATCTTGCGGGCTTGGAAGAATTGTATCTCGGGATCAATTTTGTGACAGATAGGGGAATTCTCGGTCTTGCCCAATCGACCCGCCTGGCAATGACCCACCTCAAGGTTTTGAGTCTCTCCGACAACAAACTGACGGATGCCTCCCTGTCGGAACTGGTCCGGTCCCCGAACTTCAATTGCCTGGAGTTTCTGGATATTGGGTGGAATGAAGTGGGCAACGGGACCGCACAGGCTCTGGGAGAAACAAATACCCTGGCGAACCTGAAGAAACTCGACCTGGAAAGAGGATATATCGACAGTGAAGGCGTCAACCATCTGGTCCGGGGGCGGGTGATCGAGCATTTGGAAGAGCTCAACCTATCCGCCAACAAGCTCAACGACGAGGCGGTCCAGATCCTGGCGAACACGCCCAAACTGTCCTCCCTGCGCGTATTGAGACTTTCGCAGAACTTGTTCGGCGACGAAGGGGCGAAAGCCTTGGGGGCATCGGCCACCCTCACCGGCCTGACCCACCTGTATATGGGACGGAACCTCTTTGGTCCCGAAGGAGCCAAGGCGGTCTTTGAGACGAAAACCCTCACCCGCCTGAAAACCCTGATGCTCCAGGAGGGAGTGGAAACCACGCCCGGCCTCGTCAATTATTCCCGGCCCGAACTCCTGCGCCCCGGCCACGAATAGTTTTCCTG
>JBHHVU010000073.1:0-13295 GCA_046754465.1 Nitrospinaceae bacterium
GGCAGAGGGGCGAGCTGCCGCGGGCAGAAGGGCGAGCTGCCGCGGGCAGAGGGGCAAGCGTTACAGGGGCCATGGCGATTTAAAATCGTAAAACGAGGAAGGAGGATGGGAAGTTTTCAAATATTGGCCGGACTGATCCTCATCCCCGGGTGGCTGACCGCCGGTGTGGTGTCCCCTTCCGGGGCCGATCTGCAACTCGGCGAAAAAATTTTCATGAAACGGTGCAAGGTCTGCCACGGGGTCCGGGGCGACGGTAAAAGTTTCGCCGCCTCCGTTCTCAATCCGCCGCCGAGGAATTTCATATCCGAAAAATCGAAAAAGGAACTCACCCGGGAACGGATGATCCGCTCCGTCACCCAGGGGCGTCCGGGAACCGCCATGATGCCCTGGGAAAAAGTCCTGTCCCCCAGGGAAATCCGGGCCGTGGTCCATTACATCCGCACCGTCCTCATACCCCCCCACGAATAACCAAGCCCAAGGGGTCAAGTCTCCCCTTGCCTGCAATTCAAAAAAATTGGCTTGACCGGCGGTTATTTTTTCATCGTTTTACCCAGTTTGGATTCGATCGAGGCGATTTTGGATTCCAGCCGGCCTTGGGTGCCGGCGCGGTAATCGATCTTGATCGAGCAGGTGATGCGGCGGCAGTCGGACCTCATTTTCTCGAAGCACCGCTTGACGACGTCCATGACTTCGTCCCATTCCCCTTCCAGAACGGTGCCCATGGGGTTGAGACGGTAATCAATGCCGCTTTCATCGATGATTTTGAGCGAACGGCTGACGTATTCGCTGACGCTTTCCCCCTGGTCGAGGGGGGTCATGCTGAATTCCAGAAGTACCATGATTTAAATTCCTTACAAAAATATTTGCTTGCATTTTAGGGGCGAAATATGAAATGATCAATAATTCAATCGAGATTCACGGGGTCTCGAAAATCCAAGTAAAGGCGGTAACAGGTATTGCCCGAAATTCAAGAGTTACGTCGAAAAATCGACAAAATAGACGATCAGCTATTGAAGTTGATCAATCGGCGCGCCGCTCTGGCGATCCAGATCGGCAAGGAAAAATCCAGGAAAAACCAGTCGAATCATTTCCACGTCCCGCACCGGGAACGGGAGATTATCGAGCGGCTCAAGCGCAACAACCCCGGTCCCTTTCCGGGCGAATCGGTGGAACAGGTTTTCCGGGAGGTGTTTTCGGCCACCCTGGCCCTTGAAAAACCCCTGAAAATCGCCTACCTAGGCCCGGAAACCACGTTCAGTCATCAGGCGGCCCTCAAGCAATTCGGTCATTCCGCGGTCTTATTTCCCTCCTGTAATATCGAAACGATTTTTTCCGAAGTGGAGCAGGGCAACTGCGATTATGGGATCGTCCCGGTAGAAAACTCCATTGAGGGCGTGATCAATCTGACCCTGGACCGTTTTGTGGACTCCCCGCTTTTGATCTGCGACGAACTCAAGCTGGAAATCTCGCTCAGCCTGTTGTCACTGGCGAAAGATGCCAATAAAGTCAAAATGGTATATTCGCACCCGCAGCCGCTGGCCCAGTGCCGGAACTGGCTGAACCGGCACCTGCCTGGGGTGGAGCAGGTCCCAGCTTCCAGCACCGCAAGCGCCGCCCAACTGGCGAGGAAAAACCGGCACTCAGCCGCCATCGCCGGCCGGCTCGCCGCCGATGTGTATCACCTCAACATCCTCGCGTCCAACATTCAGGACTGTCCGGAAAACTTCACCCGCTTCCTCGTGATCGGCAGGGAAAAGGCCAGAAAATCGAAACGGAACAAGACTTCGATTATGTTCTCCATCAGGGATGAAGCGGGCTCCCTGCTCAAAACCCTGGAATTGTTCGCCCGCAACAAAATCAACCTGACCAAAATTCAATCCCGCCCCCTGCGGAACAGAACCTGGGAATACCTTTTCTATCTGGACTTCGAGGGGCATGTTGAAGACCCTAAAGTCCATCGGGTGATCGAAACTTTGAGCAAACAGTGCATGTTTTTAAAAATTCTTGGGTCTTATCCGGAAGAGGGTCTGAAAACATGAAATTATTTAATCAAATCACCCTTGTGGGTGTGGGCCTGTTGGGCGGCTCATTGGCCAGAGTGTGCCGGGAACGCGGTCTCGTGGGATCCATCGTGGGGTTCGGACGCAATTCAGCCAACCTGGAGCAGGCCAGGGAACTCGGCGTCATCGACATCTGCGCTCCAGATCTATCATCGGCCGTGGAAAACGCAGACCTGGTGGTTCTGTGCTCGCCGGTCGGCACGATCGTTTCAAGGGTCAAGGAAATGCTGCCATCGATCAAACCCGGCTGCATCATCACCGATGTGGGATCGGTCAAGGCGCCCCTGGTCCGTGGCATCGAGGCCCTGGTTCCCAAGACGGTTCATTATGTCGGTTCGCATCCCATTGCCGGGGGTGAGAAGTCGGGGCTGGCCGCTTCCAGTTCCCATCTTTTCCAAAACGCGAAATGCATCGTGACTCCCACGCCCCAGACCGACGCCGAGGCGCTCGCGCGGGTCTCGGAGTTCTGGCAAAAGGTGGGCATGGAGGTGCTGACCATGAACGCGGAAGAACACGATTACATTTTCGGGGCGGTGAGCCACCTGCCCCACATCGTCGCCTACGCGCTGATGAACACAGTCGGAGAAATATCAACCAAAAACTACAGCCAGATCACCTCGTTGTCCGGTCAGGGTTTTAAGGACATCACCCGCATCGCCGCCAGCGACCCGGTGATGTGGAGGGATATCTGCGTGTCCAACAAGGAACCGGTTCTTACCTTGATCGATGAATTCCAGAGCACCCTGCAGCGACTCAAGACCTGGATCGAAAAGGAAGATGCCGGAGCCCTGGAGCAAACCTTCGAAATGGCGAACAAGTACCGCTTTAACCTGATATGAAGAATGAATGATTATCGCGATTGATGGGCCGGCGGGAAGCGGCAAAAGCTCGGTGGCCAGGATCATTGCCCGGAAACTCCATTATAACCATATCGATACCGGAGCCATGTACCGGGCCGTGGCCTGGAAAGCCCGGCAACAGGGCATCGACCTCAACCAGGAAGACGCGGTTTGCAGAGTGGCGGAGGATATTCGAATCGAACTGGTCCCCAGGCCGGAAGGTCAGCAGGTTCTCGTCGATGGGGAAAATGTGACCGGCCAGTTGCAAAATGAGTGGGTGGGCCGGGGCGCCGCCACCGTCGCGGGACTCGGCAGGGTCCGGAAAACCCTGGTGGCCAAACAGCAGGAAATCGGGAAAAACGGCGATGTGGTCATGGACGGACGGGATATCGGAACCGTCGTGTTTCCCCACGCGGATTTAAAATTTTTCCTCGATGCCGATCCCCGGGAACGGGGGAAACGCAGGTACCTGGAGCTGAAAGAGAAAAACCCGGAGATCGATCTCGACACCACCATCGAACAGGTGCAACAAAGGGATCACGAAGACAGGAACCGCAAAGTCTCGCCGTTGAAACCCGCGGACGACGCGATTCTACTCGATACCACCCACCTGAACATCGATCAGGTCGTTACGCAGGTTATGAACCGGATTCAAGCGAATCAAAACCATAAAAATTTTATCAACAGAAAGTGAGAACGGATTGACCATGAAAAAGCAAATGACCCTGATGGCCCCCGAGGAAGTAGATGAATTCGAGGAACAGGAAGAATTGTCTCCCGAGGACAAGGCCGCCCTCGAGGAAATGGAGGAATATTTCAAGGAAAGTCTGGGACAGTTCCGGGAAGGCCAGATCGTCCAGGGGACCGTCATTGCCCTCTCCAAGGACATGGTGGTGGTCGATGTGGGCTTCAAATCGGAAGGTCACATTTCCCTTCACGAATTTCCGGATAACGGGAAAAACCTTTCCATCGGCGACGAAATCGAGGTGTATCTGGAACGGGTGGAAGACAACGACGGCAACGTCGTGTTGTCCAAGGAAAAAGCCAATAAAATTAAAATTTGGGATGAACTGGTTAAAACCTACGAGGCCGATGAAACCATCGAGGGCACGGTGATCGCCAAGGCCAAGGGCGGGCTCACCGTCGATATCGGACTCAAGGCCTTTTTGCCCGGATCGCAAATTGACCTGCGGCCCATCCGGAATCTGGAAAAGCTGATCGGTGAAAAGTTCAAGATGAAGATCATCAAAATGAATAAAAAACGCGGGAACATCGTCCTCTCGCGCAGAATCCTCCTGGAAGAGCAGCGCAAACAACTGCGGGAAGGAACCCTCGAGCAGATGGAGGAGGGAAACCTGATCGAAGGAATCGTCAAGAACATCACCGAATACGGCGTGTTCATCGACCTGGGAGGAATGGACGGTCTCTTGCACATCACCGATATGTCCTGGGGGCGTGTCAATCATCCCTCCGAAATGTTTTCCATCGGCGACAAGGTCAAGGTGATGGTCCTGAAATATGACAAGGAAAAAGAGCGGGTCTCCCTGGGACTCAAACAGATCACCCCCGATCCCTGGGTGGATGTGGAGAATAAATTTCCCGTGGAAACCACCATCAAGGGCAAGGTGGTCAGCATCACCGATTACGGGGTTTTCGTGGAGTTGGAAAAAGGCATTGAAGGGCTGGTCCATATCTCCGAAATGAGCTGGAGCCGGCACGTCAAACACCCGAGCAAGATGGTTTCCATCGGCGATGAGGTGGAGGCCGTCGTCCTCACCCTGGACAAGGAGAGAAAGCGGATCTCCCTTGGCATGAAACAGATCGAGCCCAATCCCTGGGAACTCATCGACGAGAAATATCCCATCGGTTCCGAGGTCGAGGGAACCGTCCGAAACCTGACCGATTTCGGCGCCTTCGTTGAATTGGAGGATGGGGTCGACGGATTGATCCACATATCGGACCTGAGCTGGAAAAAGATCAAGCATCCCTCGGAGGTCTTGAAAAAGAAGGACCGGGTGAGATCGGTGGTGTTGAGCATTGACAAGGACAACTGCCGGATTTCGCTGGGGGTCAAACAGTTGGAACCCGACCCCTGGGATGACATCGCCAAGAATTATCCGGTCGGGACGGATGTTGAGGGCGCCATCATCAAGGTCACGGGATTCGGGGCTTTCGCGGAATTCGGGGATGGGCTGGAAGGGTTGATCCACGTCTCCCAATTGAGTTCGGAAAAGGTTTCACATCCCGACCAGGTCGTCAAGGTGGGGGACTCAATCCAGGCCAAAGTCATCAAGGTCGATACCTCGAACAAGAAAATTGCGCTCAGTATCAAGGCCTTCGAGGAAAAACTCGACATCAACGCCATCCAAGAGGAACAGGCGCAACTGGAAAATATAAAGGAAGAGGAAGGTCAATAATCTTTAATCGGGTGAACCTATGGAAACCGATTCCACGGACCGCGCCGGTTCCACTCCTCCCCGGAGGTCTTTCGGAAGGACCCTGATTCTTTTCCTCATCGGGGTGGGAATTCTTCTTGGGGTGTCCACGGGGATCCTGTCGCTTTTGCCGGATGAGGTCACGGCCCGCAACAATCGCATCGCGCTGGTGGAAGTTCGTGGAATGATCACCGATTCCCGGGAGGTTGTCCGGCAATTGCTCGAATACAAGGACGATCAGAACGTCCGTGGAATCATTTTAAGGATCGATTCCCCGGGGGGCGCCGTGGCCCCCTCCCAGGAAATCTACAGCGCGGTTCTCAAGGTCCGGAAAAGCCAGAAAAAAATCTTCGCCTCCCTGGGAAGCGTTGCGGCTTCCGGCGGTTATTACATCGCCAGCCCCGCCGATTATATTTTCGCCAATCCCGGAACACTGACAGGCAGTATCGGCGTGATCATGGCCTTTTCCAACGTCCAGGAACTTATCGGCAAAATCGGAATCCGCCCCGAAATCATCAAAAGCGGAAAATTCAAGGACGCCGGCTCGCCGGTGCGGCCCATTTCCAAGGAAGAGCGGAAGCTCCTCCAAAATCTGGTGGATGATGTTCACCAGCAATTCATCCAGGACGTCGCCCAGGGAAGAAACCTGCCCGTCGGCACCGTGAAAAGTCTGGCGGACGGCAGAATCTTTACCGGGAGACAAGCACTGGAAATGAAAATGGTGGACCAGCTTGGAGGCCTGCAGGATACGATCGATCTTCTCGCGGAACAGGCGGGCATCCACGGCCGTCCAAAAATTATACAGGAAGAAAAATCCCTCCGCTTTCTGGACTGGCTGTTACAAGCTTCCATTGCCAGAAAGATCACCGAATCGCTGGATCCATCCTCCTTTTCCCCGCTCCAATATCTCTGGAAGATTCAATAAATCAAATAAATTATATGGACGCCCGGGCTTCCGGGGGCGGCGAACCGCCGCTGGTGGTATTGTCATACTTTATATGGCAGACCGAGGTTGACTGGCGATGATGCCTTGACCGATCTCCCTCCCCCGTGGGGGGCGGCACCCTTCCCCTTCCTGGCCTCACTTATCCATCCCCCCTTTGCGCCACCGGTGTCACGGTGGGGAAATTATAATTGGAACCGGGGGAACCCAATACGCCAAGAAAAAAGCTGAAAGACCCTATTTCAAAGGGCTTGACTTCATTGGCTTTAGTGCTATACTTTCCAGCGAAATTTAATCCTGTTTATTCCACCAATATTATTTCGCAAGGGCGGGGGCTTTTTATGACAAAGGCAGAGCTCGTGGAGAAAGTGGCTAATCAGATCAACCTGACTAAAAAGCAGACGGAAGTGGTTGTAAACACGGTTTTTCAAAGCATTACCGAGTCGCTCAGTGAGGGGCAAAAGGTGGAACTGCGAGGTTTTGGAAGTTTCCGAATCCGGGAAAGAAACGCGAGGATCGGCCGAAATCCGAAATCCGGAGACAAGGTGGATGTGCCCGCCAAAAGGGTGCCTTTTTTCAAGGCAGGCAAAGAATTGCGGGAACTCGTTGATGGTGAATAGCCTGTAAGATTCCACCATCTGGATAACAAACTGACCTGGAGCAACAAGGGCAATGCCTTACAATCGCCAGGCGTGCATGCCCCTTTCTCCCAAGTCACAGGATGGTCCGCAACCGGGCCGTTTCCCCCTCCTTGTCTCGCCACATATTGTAACGAACTTCCCCAAGGATTTTCCCCTCAACCACGAGTGCCTCATTTGGCAGGGTCACCTCATATCCAATAGGTTGAATTTTAAAAACTTCCAAAATCACAAGCCACTTTTGAAGCTCCACTCCCTCTTGTCCCGGTTTACTGAAACGCGACGCTTTTCATGTCTGACAGGACAGGATAACCTTTACGAAAAGTTCCACCGGCGGGTGGATAGTGGTAAAAATCAGCCAAATCGTCAATCTGTTAAATAACGAACCTCATGACGGGAAACAGTTTTGGTAAAATATTCAAGATATCCACCTGGGGAGAGTCGCACGGAAGGGGCCTCGGGGTAGTCGTGGAAGGGTGTCCCGCCGGTCTGGCCATTAAGGAATCGGAAATCCAAAGGGAACTCGATCGCAGGAAAACCGGGCAAAGCAAGGTGACGACGACCCGCAAGGAAGGGGATGAGATCCGCATCCTGTCCGGCGTGTTCCAGGGAAAAACCACCGGAATGCCAATTTCCATGTGGGTGGAGAATCGGGATGTGGATTCCTCGAAGTACGAGCTGATCAAGAACGTATACCGCCCCGGTCACGCCGATTTCACCTACCAGGCGAAGTATGGGTTCCGGGACTACCGGGGCGGGGGCCGGGCCAGCGCCCGTGAAACCGTGGGCCGGGTCGCCGCTGGGGCCATCGCCAGAAAACTCCTTCGCCGGCACAAAATCACCATCACCGGCTACACCCGGCAAATCGGACCCCATATCGCGGAGAAAATCGATTACAGCGAAATCGAAAACAATATCATCCGCTGTCCCGACAAAACCATGGCCGAAAAAATGACCGCGCATATTCTCAAGGCCAGGAAGAAAGGCGATTCCGTCGGCGGGGTGGTCGAGGTTGTGGCCCAGGGGGTGCCGCCGGGGCTCGGCGAACCGGTCTTCGACAAACTCGATGCCGACCTCGCCAAGGCCCTCATGAGCATCCCCGCCGTCAAGGGCGTGGAAATCGGGGTGGGTTTCCAGGCCGCGCGAATGACTGGGTCCCAGTGCAACGATGCCTTCATCATGAAAGGGAAAAAAGTGACCACCCGGTCCAACAACGCCGGGGGAATTCTGGGAGGCATCTCCAACGGAGCCGACATCGTGTTGCGGTTGGTAGTCAAGCCCACCTCGTCGATCAACCAGGAGCAAGACACCGTTACCGTGAGCGGGAAAAAAGCCCGGATCCGGGTCGAGGGACGCCATGACCCCTGCATTTGTCCCAGGGCAGTGCCTATCGCCGAATCCATGGTGGCGTTGACCTTGATCGACCATTACTTGCGAAATCAACTTTCCCGGCTCGGGAAATAAATGTTTGAGGCCCTTCCCGCCGGAATCCTTCTGGGAAAAATGCGGAAGGTCTAACCCATGAAAGTAGGATTTGTCCAGAACAAGCCCCTTTTTGGAGACATCCGGCACAACCTGGAACGTGCGGTCAGTGTGCTGACCGAAGAAACCGCCGACCTCTTCGTACTGCCCGAACTTTTCACCACCGGCTACCAGTTTTCCAGCCGGGAAGAAGCGAGAGAACTCGCCGAATCCATTCCGCAAGGCCCCACCACCCAGTCCCTCATTTCCCTGGCCGCTAACCGCGGCACCACACTCGTTGCCGGAATCGCCGAGTGGGAAGGAGATGCGGTCTATAACTCCGCCGTCATCGTGGGTCCCAACGGGTATCTGGGGAAATACCAGAAAGCCCATCTTTTCGATACCGAGAAAGACGTGTTTCACCCCGGCACCACCCCGCTGCAAGTATTCGACATCGGCCCGGCCCGCGTGGGGATCATGATCTGTTTCGATTGGCGATTCCCCGAAACCGCGCGGACCCTGGCGCTCCTGGGCGCCGACATCATCGCCCACCCCGCCAACCTGGTTTTGAAACACTGTCCCGACGCCATGATCACCCGCTGCCTCGAAAACCGGGTCTTTGCCGTCACCGCCGACCGGGTGGGACACGAAGAACGCATCGAAGGCCGTTCCCTGACGTTCATGGGGCAGAGCCAGATCGTGGACCCCGATGGAAACCTCCTTTGCCGGGCGGACCGCTCTCGGGAAGAAATTCAGGTGCTGGAAATCGATGTGGAAACCGCGCGCAACAAATCGATCAACGAAAAAAACAACCTTTTCGAAGATAGAAGAGTGAGTCTTTACAGACTTGAGTAATTTTTGTTAACCTGAATTCGATCCTGTCGCGGGAAATAGGATTATTGCGGAGCGCCGGTTCATGGAACATCCCGATGCAAGGGTATTTCCGTCCCCCCGGCGCAAGTACACGATTGGAGGAAGGTGTTTTATGGAAACAAACAAATCACGGTTCCTGAAAAACGATGACGGCACCATTTATGATTCCCTGACCAGCCTCACCTGGATGGCGAACGATTCCCGGCTGGATCTCGACCGGGAAGTCACCTGGGACGAAGCGAGGCAGTATGCCAAGGAAATGAACCAGAAAAAATTCGCCGGGAATAACGACTGGCGAATGCCCACCCTGCACGAAGCGTCATCCCTTTTCGACAAAAACTATTTGAATAAAGATTTCAAGGGAGGAGACATCCACGTCGACTCCATTTTCCCGCCCGGAACGGGGAATTGCACTTGGACCAGCAACACTCGGGGGAAAGAAGCCCAGATCCTGTTTTATGTGAACGGGTGTCCCTACTGGTACGAAAAAAACGACAAAACTATTTCCCACGCCGTCCGGCTGGTCCGCCGCGACTGACCCTCCTTCCGATTCGTTTTTATTTTTCGAGAAGTTTGGGATTAGGCAGGTGGAGTCCAAACGCCTGAACCTCATCATCCTGGGGAGTGAATTCTCTGTATAACTCCTGAAACTCGAGAGTGTCCAGGGAATCATCCATCAATCGTTCGAGCTGGCTTTGGGTGATGCTCTTTTGCGACCCTTCGTCGAACAGGGAGGTCGCGATGCCGATCCAGTGGGATGAGATGAACCCCTGGTGCACCAAGCGGGTCACGCCGCCTGAAAGCTGCAAGGCCTTCCGGAGGGCGTGCCGGGCGATATAGGCGGGGACGCATCGGCCTACCGCCACGACCCGGGACGGATTGTTACCGGGATACACCCACAGGCGCACCCGGGTGTTTCCCATGGCCGCGAATTCCCTCCGGAGGGGTTTCAATTCCCTGGCATACCGCCTGGATACCCAGGCTTCCAGCTTGACGGGTTTGACGCTCACCGGATCGCATTCCTTGGACGACTGCGCCAGGACGCCGCCGGACCCATAACCGGAAATCAATCCCACCAGCATTCCCACCAGCATTCCCTTGCGTAGACGCGTCATCCCGTCAATCCACTTTTTTGGCGTTGGGCCGCTGCAGGCCAAAATAAGGGACCAGTTCGTCCTGGACGGAAAGTTTCCTGTAAAGGGCGTGAAACTCCTCGGTGCTGAGGGAGGGGTCCAGCAATTGGCGCACCTGCTCCCCGGTCACCTTTTGCTGGGAAGGTTCGTCGAAAAGTGTGGTTCCGACACCGAACCAGTGAGGGGAAATGAAAGCCTGGTTCACCAGGTCCTCCACGCCTCCGGTATATTTCAAGGCCATTCGTAATAAATGCTGGGCCAGCGGAGCGGGCACGCACCGTCCAATCGCCACCACCTTGGCCGTGTCGCCCATGGGAAACACGCGCAACACAACGCGGGTGTGGCCCATTTCCGCGAATTCCCTGGACACGGCTTTTTTCTGCTTCCTGAATTTTTTGGAGATCCACCCTTCCACCTTGATCGATTTCTTGTCGAAGGAGCCGCATTCCGTCTCCGTAGCGGCGGGTTGGGGGCCCAGGCCAAAAATCATAACGGCCAGGACCAAAATAATAATTTTTGTTTTTCTAAACATGAAAACCTCCGGCATGCTGTTGAGCGGGTTCCTGGCCAGGGAATTGATCCGAGGCATATTCCCGATCCTTTGGTATAATATTAACTTCCCCGGTTTCGGAAATTTCCGGGAAGAGGGTGTTCCCGAGTCCCAGTTTGAAAAAGAGGTTTTCTCGCTCACGCGTTTTTTTTCGTAAATTCGTCAGCGCACGTTTTACTGCAAAAAAAATATTCCTTACCGTGCAGGTTTTTTTGCAGCGCCTCGCTTTTGGGGACGTAGGTTTCGCAATTCGGGTCCTTGATCATCTCCTTGGCTTCGGTGGTATCCTCCTTTCGGGAAGAGCCGGGAAACAGTGCGCGCACCAGTAGAACGAACACAAGAATGATTAATCCTAAGATGACGATCCGGGTCATGTTCTTATTTTAATTTTTACCCTGACGTTAATCAACGGTAATCCACCGGTTTTCGGAGGGGCGGGCACCTCCCCGGCATGAACCCGCGCTTGAACTCGATCCTATGAATAATAAAGACGAAAGGCAAGAGCCGTCCGAAGGGGAAGAGGAGGATAAAAGCTACCTTCCCGTGAAAGGGCAAGACAAGGCGCTGGCCCGCCTGGACCCGCTCACCGCCTATCTCCAGGAAATTCGGCAATACGAAGGATTATCCGAGGAAGAAGAACACCGCCTGGCCGTTCAATACAAGGAAAAAGGCGACCTCAAGGCAGCCTACCGGCTGACCACCGCGCACCTCATGCTGGTGGTCCGCATCGCCATGACCTTCAACCGCGAATGGCAGAACCTGATGGACCTGATTCAGGAGGGAAACGTGGGCCTCATGAAGGCTGTTAAAAATTTCGATCCCTTTCGCGGCGTCCGGCTCTCCGCCTATGCCAGCTGGTGGATCAAATCCTATATCCTGAAATATATCCTGGACAACTGGAGGCTGGTCAAGGTGGGCACCACCAACGTCCGCCGCAAACTCCTTTTCAATTTGAAAAAGGAAAAAGAAAAACTGGAGAGGGAAGGAATCGCTCCAACCACCAAGCTTTTGGCCGAGCGGTTCGGAGTGGAGGAGGCGGAGGTGATCGATGTGGATGCCAGCCTGGGCGCCTCCGATGTTTCCATGGATACCCCGGCCTACGCTGAAAGCACGATGACCCCGAAACACACCCTGGCCGCCGGGGAATCCACCGAAAAACAGGTGGAGTCCGAAATGTTTCACGAAGTGCTGAAACAGAAAATCGCGGATTTCAAGGTGAACCTGAAACCCATCGAACAGGAAATCCTGGGGGAGAGGATTTTGTCCGAATCCCCTCTTTCCCTTCAGGAAATCGGCGACCGGCACGGCATCACCCGGGAGGCCGTCCGCCAATCGGAACAGCGGCTGTTGAAAAAATTCAAAACTTATATCGAAGAACATCTGCCCGAGGCGGCGGAATATTTCAGTCCATGAATCCCTGGGAGGGGAAATCGAAACGATCCTGGTGAGTCCGGCCTAAGCGCCCAAATTCAAGGAGGGGGATTATGCAATATAGAACCGAAACGGATAGCATGGGGGAGATCCTGGTTCCCGCCAACCGATACTACGGGGCGCAAACCGCCCGGTCGTTGATCCACTTCGACATTGGAATCGAAACCATGCCCCGCGAGATCATCCGCGCCATGGGCCTGTTGAAAAAAGCGTCCGCGATCGTCAATGCCGGCCTGGGGTTGCTGCCCAAGGATAAAATGGACCTAATCGTTCAGGCCGCGGATGAAGTCATCGAGGGAAAACTGGATGCGCATTTTCCGCTCCGTATCTGGCAGACGGGAAGCGGCACCCAAACCAACATGAACTCCAATGAGGTGATCGCCAACCGGGCCATAGAAATTCACGGCGGTAAAATTGGGTCCAAGGACCCCGTTCACCCCAACGACCACGTGAACATGGGCCAGTCCTCCAACGACACGTTCCCGACGGCCATGCACATTTCCGCGGTGGACCGCGTCCACGCGCGGTTGATCCCCGCGCTCACGCAACTGCGCGACTCCCTCCGCAAAAAGTCCGGGGAGTTCCAGGCAATCATCAAAATCGGCCGCACGCATTTGATGGACGCTACCCCGCTGACGCTGGGACAGGAGTTCAGCGGCTACGCCACGCAGTTGGATTACGCGCTGGACCGCGTCGCGGGCTGTCTGCCGCGGCTGTACCAAATCGCCCTGGGCGGCACCGCCGTGGGGACCGGTCTCAATTCGCACCCGGACTTCGCGCAGAACGTGGCGGAAGAAATCGCCCGGCTCACGGGCCACCCCTTCGTCACCGCACCCAACAAGTTCGAAGCGCTCGCCGCCCACGACGCCATCGTCGAGGCCAGCGGCGTCCTGAAAACCATCGCCTGCTCGCTCATGAAAATCGCCAACGAC
>JBHHVU010000074.1:0-12579 GCA_046754465.1 Nitrospinaceae bacterium
GTTTTTTCAGCCGGTTCAATTCTTCCTGGGGTTGCACCTTGAGCAGGGAGCGGATGGATGACAGGGTGGCGAATTCTTTTTGCATCCGCTCATAGGCGGCTTTCCCGGTAACCGCTTCGATTCGGCGAACCCCGGAGGCGATGCCGCCTTCATAGGTGATCCTGAACAAACCGATATCCCCCGTGGCGGAAATATGCGTACCGCCGCAAAGTTCCTTGCTGAACCCGGGAATGGACACCACCCGGACGCGGTCGCCGTATTTTTCACCAAATAAAGCCACCGCTCCCTCCTTGAGAGCCTGGCCGATCTCCATCTCCCGGGTTTCGACCGGAATATTATCCCGGATCTTATCATTGACCAGGCCTTCGATCCGCGATCTTTCCCGGTCGGTCAAGGAGGAAAAATGAGTGTAATCGAAGCGCAGACGGTCCGGAGCCACCAGCGACCCGGCCTGTTTCACGTGATCCCCGAGAACTTCATGCAGGGCGGCATGCAGGAGGTGGGTGGCCGAATGGTTGAGGGCGGTGTCCGACCGTTTTTCCGGGTCGACTTCCAGCTTCAACACATCCGATACCTTCACCTTTCCGCTCACGACTTTCGCCTTGTGGACGATCAGTTCAGCAATCGGTTTGGCCGCGTCCAGTATCTCCAGATGAACATCGCCGTTGTAGGCGATTCCCCGATCCCCGACCTGTCCCCCGGACTCCCCATAAAACGGCGTCCGGTCCAGCAGAAGTTCGACTTCCTCCCCGGCGGACGCTCCCTCGGCGGGGCAATGATCCTTCAAAATCGCCAGGACCCGCCCTTCGCCATGCGTATTTCCGTAGCCCAGGAATATAGTTGGAGGTGATTTCTTGATAAATTCCTTGAAGAACGCCGGCACCTCTTTTTCCCCCGATCCCTTCCACGACGCCATGGCTTTTTCCTTCTGGCTTTGCATGGCTTTGTCGAAACCTGACATATCGAGTTGCATGCCCGCGTCCTTGGCGGTTTCCTGGACCAAGTCCACGGGGAACCCATAGGTGTCGTACAATTTAAAAATTTCCTCTCCGGGAATCGTGGTGCGGTGTTCCTTCCTGAGTTGGGAGAGGATGTCTTCCAGGCGTTGGGTGCCGATATTCAGCGTATTGCTGAAGTTTTCCTCCTCATTGAGAACCACCTTGTGGATGAGGCCGGAATGCACCTCGAGCTCGGGGTAGGCTTCTTTGTATTGCCGAACCACCTGGCTTGTGATGTGAAAAAAGAAGGGTTTATTTTGCTCCAGCAATTTGCCATGCCGAAGCGCCCGGCGCAGGATTCTGCGGAGAACGTAGCCCCGCCCTTCATTGGAGGGTAGCACCCCGTCCCCGACAAGGAAAGCCACGGCGCGGGCGTGATCAGAAATCACCCGGATAGATACGTCGCTTTCCATCCGGTCACCGTATTTCCTGCCGGTGACCCGGCTGACTTCGTCGATCAGTCCCTTCAGCAGGTCACTATGATAATTCGTAAGATGGCCCTGAACCACCGCCGCCAGCCTTTCCAGTCCCATGCCCGTATCGATGCAGGGGTTGGGCAGGGGTGATAATTTTCCCGAATCGTCCCGGTCGAACTGCATGAAGACCAGGTTCCAGACCTCGAGATAACGGTCGCAATCGCAGCCGACGGCGCAAGTGGGTTTCCCGCACCCCAGTTCTTCCCCCTGGTCGATATAGATTTCCGAACAGGGTCCGCAGGGCCCCGTGGGCCCCATGGACCAGAAATTGTCTTTTTCCCCCATCCGGAAGATCCGCTCCCCGGGCAACCCGATATCCTTTTGCCAGAGACCGAAAGCCTCGTCGTCCTCCTGGAAAACCGAGGCGTACAACCGGTCTTTTGGCAAGCCGGCCACCT
The DNA here is from genome assembly GCA_046754465.1 of Nitrospinaceae bacterium. GTDB lineage: Bacteria > Nitrospinota > Nitrospinia > Nitrospinales > VA-1 > JBHHVU01. The sequence continues at coordinate 1,873 of JBHHVU010000074.1, forward strand.
GGGTGAGGAAATCCCATCCGTAGCGGATAGCTTCTTTTTTGAAATAATCGCCGAAGGAGAAATTGCCGAGCATTTCAAAAAAGGTGTGATGCCTGGCCGTATGCCCAACCACCTCCAGGTCGTTATGTTTTCCCCCGGCGCGGACACATTTCTGCACCGAAACGGCCCGGCGGTAATCCCTTACCTCCTCCCCCAGAAACACCTTTTTGAAGGGCACCATCCCGGCGTTGGTGAACAGAAGGGTGGGATCGTTCTGGGGCACCAGGGAACCGCTCGGCACCGCCGTATGGCCCCGGTCTTCAAAATATTTCAAAAACTGTTTTCGGAGTTCGTTTCCCGTCATCAAAAAATCCCCAATAAAAACCGCAACGGCTCAGGGCCTCCCCGGCCGCCGGGAACCCAAATCCTGTCGCGGATATTTTTGAAAAGGCGTGGCGGCGGGGGCGTTACACGATGCCCGCTTTCAGAATATCGTGTAAATGGATGATCCCCTCGATTTTCTCTTCATCTTCCGTCACGGCGAGGGAGGTGATGGAATATTCCTCCATCACCTGGACCGCTTTCGCGGCCAGTTGGTCTTGTTTTATCGTTTTCGGATGCGTTCCCATTAAATCGGAGGCGATGGTGGCCGAAATGTCCTGTTTTTTTTCAATGAGGCGTCTCAGGTCGCCATCGGTGATAATTCCCTTCAAACGACCCTGGGAGTCGGCTACCAGGGTAGTGCCGAGACGTTTCTGGCTCATCTCCTTGATCACATCAAAGATATTCGCCTCTTCCGAAACCATGGGGAGATCCTTGCCGGAGTGCATCAGATCCTGGACCGTCATCAGGAGTTTTCGTCCCAGTATTCCTCCAGGGTGGTTCATGGCGAAATCCTCCTCCCGGAATCCCCTGAGGTCCAGCAGCGCCATGGCGAGGGCATCTCCCATGGCCAGGGCCGCCGTGGTGCTGGCGGTGGGGACCAGTCCCCGCGAACAGGCCTCCTCCTTGACGCTGACGTTCAGAAAATGGTCGCACCGCTTGGCCAGGGTGGAATCTGGTTTGCCGCACATGGCGATCAGGGTGCATTTGCGGCGGTTGAAGATCGGCAGGAGGCGGAGAATCTCCTCGGTCTCACCGCTGTTGGATATGACGAGAACGACGTCGCCCCGGGCGAGGATGCCGACATCCCCGTGGCTGGCTTCCGCCGCGTGCAGAAAAAGGGCCGGGAGACCGATGCTGGAAAAGGTGGCCGCGATTTTATTGCCGATCAGGCCCGATTTTCCCATCCCCGTCACCACCACATGTCCCGGACACCGGTCCAGCCGATGCACCACCTGGACGAACGTTTCGTCGATCCGGTCCATGAGGCCGGCCACCGATTCGCTTTCTATCTGGAGCACCCGTTGGGCTCTTTCCCTGAGCGACCGATTTTTTTCAATTTCCGTTTCGGGAGAGGACTTTAAAACGCGCATATGGAATTCGGTTCCTTTTTAAACCTTTAATTACAATAGGTTTCGTTATTTTCGCTGGGGTTATAATAGCATAATTCGTTGGACTCAGCAATTGGGCGACTCTATAATGAATCCTTCCGGGGAAACCGGTTTTCCCCTCTCTCCATGGCGCCTTTTTCCTGAATCTTTTATGAGCGAACGAGAAACCCTTTACCTTATCGACGGGTCCTCTTATATTTTCCGGGCGTTTTACGGGATCCGGCAAAATCTTTCCACGTCAAAAGGACTTCCCACCAACGCCTTGTTCGGGTTCGTCAACATGTTGCAGAAAGTGGTTCGGGAGGAGCGCCCGGATTATCTGGCGGTGACTTTCGACAGTAAGGAAAAAACCTTCCGCCACGAATTATACCCCAAGTATAAGGCCAACCGGGAGGTGCCGCCAGAGGATTTGCAGGCGCAGTTTCCCTGGTTCGAGCCCCTGGTCGAGGCCTTCAATATCCGCGGCATCCGGGTTCCGGGTGTGGAGGCGGATGATATTATCGGCACCCTGGCCAAACAGGGGGAAAAGATGGGCCTGAACGTCGTCATCGTCAGCGGCGACAAGGATATGATGCAGTTGATCGGGCCCAAGGTCCATATGCTGGACACGATGAAGGAAAAACAATTCGGGGAAAAGGAGGTGGTGGAAAAATTCGGCGTCGGACCCGATAAGGTCATCGAGGTGCTGGGTTTGATGGGGGATGCCAGCGACAACATTCCCGGGGTCAAGGGGGTCGGTCCCAAGACCGCCACCGATCTGATCCAGAAATTCGGTTCGATCGAGGAACTTTACCGGCACCTGGACGCGATCGATAAAAAAAAGTTGAGGGAAAAACTGGAAGCCGACAGGGATAACGCGTTTTTGAGCCGCAAACTGGCGGCCATCGACACTGGCCTCGACCTCGATTGCCCCGTCTCCGGCCTCAAAATCCGGGAAGCCGATACCGCCGCGTTGAAGAAACTGTTTTCGGAACTGGAATTCGACTCCCTGCTTCCCACAGTCGAGAAAGCCCCACAACGCGCCAACGCGGCCTATGAAACCATCCTGACCGAAAAAGCGTTCGAGCGGCTCCTCCAGGCCTTGAAGAAGGCAGGAGAGTTCGCCCTGGACCTGGAAACCACCAGCCTGCACCCGGTCCGGGCGGAAGCGGTGGGGATCTCCTTCTCCCATAAAGACCACGAAGCCTGCTACATTCCCATGGCCCACCGCTACGAGGGAGCCCCTCAACAACTGGATAAAGGATGGGTGTTCCAAGAACTGAAGCCCCTCCTGCAGGATTCCGGGATCCGAAAAATCGGTCACAATATCAAGTACGACCTGATCGTTTTACACAACGAGGGCGTGAATTTGAAAGGGATATCCTTCGATACCATTCTCGCTTCCTACGTTCTCGATCCCTCCCGGCGCAGCCACAGCCTGGACGATCTGGCGCGGGAGTATCTGAATCACAGGACGATCACCTATAAAGAGGTGACCGGCACCGGGGCCAAACAGATCGGATTCGAAAAGGTGGAAATCGAAAAAGCCACCCAGTACGCGGCGGAGGATTCGGACGTGACCTGGCGCCTGGCGGGCAGGCTCAAACCCCTCGTCAAAGGCAATACGCTGCGACTGCTCAACGAGATCGAACTTCCCCTCTTGGAGGTCCTGGCTGAGATGGAGATGAACGGCGTGTTTCTGGATCGAAAACACCTCGACCATTTGTCCGGAAAAATGGAAAAGGAATTGAAGCGATATGAGGATGAGATTTACGTCCTGGCCGGGGAATCTTTCAACATCAATTCCCCCAAACAACTTTCCGTGATTTTGTTTGAAAAGCTGAAGTTGCCAGTGATCAAAAAAACCAAGACCGGGTTTTCCACCGATGTCTCGGTGCTTGAGGAACTGTCCGTCCAGCATGAACTTCCAGACAAGATTCTCGCCTACCGGCAACTGGGCAAACTGAAATCGACTTACGTGGACGCCCTTCCCCAGGAAATCCATGAAAAAACTGGCCGCGTTCACACCTCGTTCAACCAGACCGTCGCGGCCACGGGCCGGCTCAGCAGCAGCGACCCCAATCTGCAGAACATTCCCATCCGGTCGGAAATGGGAAAAGAGATTCGCAAGGCCTTTATTGCCGAAAAGGATGGGAAACTGCTTTCAGCCGACTATTCGCAGGTGGAGCTTCGCATTCTCGCCCACCTTTCCGGGGACGAGGCATTGATCCGTGCCTTCCTGAAGGGGGAGGACATTCACACCCGCACCGCCGCCGAAATTTTCGGTCTGGCACTCAACCGGGTCGATGAACAGTCGCGCCGCATGGCCAAGGCGGTCAATTTCGGAATCGTGTACGGATTGAGCGCTTTCGGATTGTCACGGCAGTTAAAAATTCCCCCCGGCGAGGCCAAGGCGTTCATCGATCGATATTTCGGATTGTATCACCGGGTCAAAACCTTCATCGAGGAAACCATCGCCCAGGCCCGGAAACTCGGCTACACCGCCACGCTCATGAACCGCCGGCGTTACCTCCCCGATTTGAACAGCAAGAACCGCCAGGTCCGCGAAGCGGCCGAACGCATGGCCGTCAACTCGTCCATCCAGGGAAGCGCGGCGGACCTGATCAAGGTGGCCATGATCAACCTGTCCCGCCAGCTCAGGGAAAACAGGCTGAAGTCCAAAATGATTCTTCAGGTTCACGACGAACTGGTTTTTGAATGCCCTCCAGGAGAAAAAAAAGAAATGTTCGCTCTCGTTAAAAAAGAGATGGAGGGGGTCTATAAATTTACCGTGCCGCTGGTGGTTGACATCGGGTGGGGCGATAACTGGACGGAGGCGCATTGACGGCGTTTCCGAACCTGGACTGGGACATGACGATTGAACCCGCCATGAAAAAATTCCTTTTGATAACGGTGTTGATCGTGTCCCTGGCCTCCCCCGCGGCGGCCCAGGTGCGGATGGAAATCTTTTCCCTCAAACACCGGAGCGTCACGGAGATGATACCCGTCATCCGGCCTCTCCTGGGTGAAGAGGGCCGGGTCACTGGAATGCGGAACCAACTTGTGGTTCGCGCCACGCCGGAAAACCTGGCCGCCGTCCGCAAGCTCCTGGAAAAACTGGACACCGCCCTGATGAACCTCAAGATCACCGTCAAACAGAACCTGGGACACAGTCTGCGGAGCCGGGAATCGGAAATCGAGGCCGCGGCCCGGGTGTCCCCCGGCATTGGGATGGGCGTCGCTCCGGAAAGGCCGGGTTCAGGCGGACTTACCGTTTCCGGGGATCGCCCCGGCGTGCAAGCGCGGGGAAGGATGGTTGAGAAAGGTTCGGCCGAGGATGAAATACACACCCAGCAGGTCATCACCCTGGAAGGCCGGCCGGCGGTGATTTACTTCACCCGCTCCATCCCCTTTACCAAAACGGAATCGGTGGACTTCGGCGACAAATCGCTTCTCAGGCAATCGGTGGAATATCGGAAAATGACCACCGGATTGTCCATTCTTCCTCGACTTCAGGGAAATCAGGTGGTCCTTGAGGTTTCGCCGGTCGCGGCCCGCGCCGGCCGGGAAGGATTGGAAACCCAAGGTGTTGAAACCACGGTGACCGGGCGGCTCGGGGAATGGATTGAACTGGGAGGAATGTCCCTGAACTCTGGCGCCGTGGACACGGGAATCGCGGCCGGGTCCCGGTTCGAGGAAAGCGAAAACCACCGGATTTTTTTGAAGGTGGAAAAACAGCCTTGAGAGACGGGGGGAAGGTTCGGCCTCAGGGTTTCAAACCGAGGTGTTTTTCCACCACGCGAATCAGTTCCCCGCAAAGGGCCGTACAACGGTTAACAGCCTCCGTTTTGATCCCTAGAGCCCCGGCGGAATCGATGTCGAAATAGGGACCCAGGCGGTTTCCCTCCCGGTCCCTGATATCCCCCGCGGCCAGTTGCCCGTGAAATTTCCGGATCCGCGGACCGTGGCCACTTGCCCCGTTTCTGTTCAGTATCCCCCGGTTACGGTCGAAACGGTACCGAATTCGGTACAGGTGGGTCAATTCTTCCCAGCCGTACCATTGATTCCGCCGGTCGAATTTGTAGTGCCAGAAATCGATCGCCCGGACAAAAGGCCTGGGGGTGAAACGTGGCATCCGTGCCGGGAATTTTCGGGGAGCCGGCAGCGGGTAAAATTTATTCATCTCCCGCTCCAGAAAACTCTGACAAACGATCAGGCCCAGCCCGTTGTATATCGAATCGATCTCCTCGCCCAACGGGCCGCCGAACCGGTGAGCCCGTGTAATGGACTCACGGACGCTTTGCAGGATGTCGTGAAATATCACCTCGTGATGTTCGCTCATAGATTCCGTCCTGTCAGGGGCCGGTTTTCGGCCGGGTTATTTTGGGATCTGGGATGAGATCCTTTTCCTTCCGCTCCCCTGGAGGGGAACAACCGGTCAATAAAATCAGCGGGGATTATAGCAGATATTTTTATGGGTTTAAGGGGTCACGGTGGGAATAAAAAACAGCAAAAGCAACAGCACCCCCCAGGCCGTGCGGCGCATCTTCCGGACATTCCCAGGGGAAACGGGGATTTCCACAAAGGGGGAAGGCAAAACCTTGGCCAGGAGGATCATCGCCAGCCCGGCGCTGGCACCGTTCATGAAAATGTCAGGAAGGTCGCCTACCCTGCCCGGCAGATAATACTGAACCCATTCATCGATGATCCCCACCCCAAAAGTGATCAACCATGCCGCGGGATAAACCGTCCGGTCTGGAAATACCCCGCGCAGCGGAAGGTAGATCAACCAACCCAGGATACCGTATTCCAGCAGGTGGATCTGTTCGGCGGGAAATCGCCGGGTCGCCAGCAAAATCGCCGAAGCCAGGAGGACCGAGGCCAGCCAGAGAAAATGGCCGAATCCACCCTGCCCATCCCGGACCGTGAGATAACAAACCAGCCCCACCCCAGGCAAGGTGAGAGATATTTTAATCCAAAAGGTCAAAAGGGAGGGGTCATACCTGGACAGAAAAAAGCCCCACCATTCGGGAACGATCGATAGAGTGGAAAAAATGACAAGGATAAAAAGCAAGGCTGGAATACCCACCAACCACGGTGGGGGAGCGGTATTTCCCGAATCAAGGTACTTCCCCAAGGGGTGCTCCTGCTGCTACAAGGAAATCAATCGATGAACCTTCAAAATCCGCCAAGATTCCGCGAAAAGAATCGCCATGCCCAAAAAGGACGCCCCGAGGGCGGGCTGAGGAAAGGGCTTCTTTTAAGCGGATTACATCAGAAAATAAAAAATCACGGCGGGAATGGATGCGCCGCAAAGCGAGGCGGCGATCGTTTTCATGATGAATTGTCCGGTTCCGTAAGAATCCTTGCTCTGCATCAAATCCGAGGGGATGGGGTAACTGACTTTAACTTTTTCCATGATCCTGAACCTTCCAAAAAATCCCATGACCGAATTTACATTAACAAGCTACCTGGTTATGATAACGGCAGGAAGCCTGGCAAACTTTAAGAGGAATTTCAGTAATTATTTTTAGTAAGTTATACTTTTGTGGCGGCGGGTATTATATTTAATCAGAGAGGGACGGCCCCTGAATCCCGTTGGAGGATTTTCTTATGATGGTTCAAAGGGTTAGCATGGAGCCGATGGTGCGGGCTATTTGTGTTCTCGCGGGATTTTCGATCCTAACTGGGGGGTGTGTTTCTTTTTTGCCCAGCGCCAGGCAAAATACGGGATTCCGCTGGGCAACTTTTGAAGAAGCCAAAACCGCCTTTGAAAAAATTGTGCCTTTCCAAACCAATTCGGAAGACCTCAGGAAACTGGGGTTCGATCCCTTCGTCTCTCCCAATATAAGAATTCTAACCTACCTGGACATCATTCAAAAATTCACGCCAAACCCCTCGTTTAAAAAGGAGGACCTGGATCAGGAACTGGTCGAGTGTCTCGACGCCAAAAAAGCCTGCACGGCTTATGAAGTTTCCTTACAGAGGATTCAACAGAAGCGATACGGAAATTTCTTTCTCGACCTACTGGGTTTTAAGAGGAAAACCCGGAAAATGGGATGGGAGTTTCACGCATTCGTGGTACTAAAAAAAGGCGTGGTGGTTTATAAAGTGTGGAGCGGCAGACCCAAGATCCAGGAGAGCAGCGAAAAAAAGAATCCGTTGGGACCCTTCCAGGAACCCGAATCCATCATTTCCAGGGTACCCACGGGATCCCTTTTTTAATGGGAAAAACTGTAGTTGCACCCGTTTTCCCGCGAAATTCCCCTGAATGGAAAATTTTCCCGTTTATGGTAGGATTACCGGGGCAATTGAACATGAGCCGATCATCAACAAAAAAAGGTGAGGAGGAAAATGAGAAATTTAATGAAAGTAGTTATGGGCCTGGTAATTATTTTGCTTTTGGCTGGGGCCGCGGGATGTAAGGAAAAGGGTCCGGCGGAGAAGGCCGGGGAAAAAGTCGATAAGGCCCTGGACCAGGCGGGAAACAAAGTAAATGATTTGCTCGGAAAATAAAAAGGCCCCTGTGGGAATTTTTATTGCGGGAAGTCGGGACCTGGCCCGGCTTTTGCCGAAGCCCATTACAATCTCGGCAACGCTTATTCCGGAATGGGCAACAGGACTTGGCCGTTGCTTCATACAAACGTGTGGTGGAACTCAACCCGTTAATTTAAAACCGCGGCTGAGAAGATTCCTGCTCCACCCTTTCGAGGGCCCCCGGCTTTTCTTTTGCCAGCCATCTGTCTCCCGTGACCGATATGCCGATGGCCCCCAGGGGGGCGGTGAGGAGGATGGAGAGGACCGCCAGGGCCAGGATGGTTTCGCCGCCCGCCACTCCCATCTCAAGCGGCACGGCGCCTATGGCGGCCTGAACGGTGGCCTTGGGAATATAGGAAATAACGCAAAACAGCTTTTCCTTTAAATTAAGGTCGGTGCCCCATAACGACAGGTAAGTCCCCAGGCTTCGCGCTATCAAGGCCGTGAATATCAGGAAAGCGCCGGATAGTCCGGCATCCCACGCCACACTAATGTTTACCTGCGCCCCCACCAGAACGAACAAAAGGATTTCGGCAAAAATCCATACCTTGGCCAGTTTTTTGGAGATCTTATGGGCGCGGATTTCAGCCCTTTCCAAAATGACAAAACCGATGGTCATCACCCCCAGCAAGGCGGACATGGCCACTCTGGATTTCAGCACCTCTTCCAACCACGTCAGGACAATGGAAATGGATAATACCATCAAGGTCATTTTTGTGGCCCGGGGGGTAAAGCGTTTAAAAAGTTGGCACAGGATATATCCCACAATGCCGCCAATGAGTATTCCCAATAATATGGATTCGGGAATCTCCAGAAGTTTATGAAAGAGATTTGCTCCCGTCCCCATTTCCATTCCAAGGAGAATGGTGAAGATGACAATCACGAATACGTCATCCACCGAGGAAGCGCTCAAAATGAGGGTGGGGATGCCTTTATTCGTGCCTCTTTTCTCGTCGATTAAATTCAACATCAAGGGAACCACCACGGCGGGGGAAACCGCCGCCAGGATCGAACCCAGGATCGCGGCCTGGAAATAACTGATGTCAAAAAACAGGGGCGCCATGAATGTGATCGCAACCGCCTCGAACAGGGCGGGGACGACCGACATTAAAAGGGCGGTCTTGCCGACCCGGTTCAGGGTATCCCTTTTGAGTTCCAATCCCGCTCTTAACAGAATGACGATGAGGGCCACCATTCTTAAATCCGCCGATATTTTCAAAAGTTCGGGTTGCATGAGGTTCAGGATAAAGGGCCCGCACAAAATACCCACGAAGAGCATACCCAGGAGCCCCGGCAACTGGATTTTTCTAAACAGGTAATCGGAAAAAAGTCCCAGAAGAATAATGAGCGCTAAACTGACAGCCATGAACAAACTCCGGGTATAGGTGAATAAGGAATTTCTCGGAGGAGGGAAAGGCGGTAAGCATTCAGACCGGAACCCCCTCGCCATGGAGAAATAATTAATAAGCGAAGGAGTCATCAGCCACTAAGGCGGGCGGTTCAAAGGAGAACTCCATCTCCTGCAACCTTTTCTCCCATGTTATCAAAAGCCCCCCCCGAAGAAAAGAGGGAAAGGCTTTCCTTGACTACATCTTAAGAATTAAGCCGTTACGGAAACACTTGCCCTTTTTCTAAACCCCCCTTCCCTTTTTTTCCGGCCCCGCAGTTTTTGTTTTTCCAGCATTACTTTTAAATTTTCCAATACCTTCAAACTTTATATTGGCAAAAACCGGGGGAAGCACGTAAATTCGATTAGAGCAGTGATCTTCACGCCCCATTCGTAAATAGGGTCATAAAAGGTCAACTTTGGCTAAGGGGAGGTGCCATGCCCACAGGAAAAATTTTAATTGTCGATGATGATGAAGATATCCGGGAAACGATTAAATTGGCGCTGCAAAACGGGGGTTACAAGGCTTTAGAAGCCGGGGATGGGGAAGAGGCTATTAATATTCTTCACGATGGCGACAATATGTTGAATGTGCCAATAATTTTGTGCGATATTCGGATGCCCAAAGTCAATGGTATTGAATGTATTGAATTTTTAAGAAGAGAAGCACCCGGGATTCAGATCGTTGTTATTACCGGCTATCCGGACCCTAAAATGGCCGCGGAATTAAAGGCCAAGGGAATAAAGGAGTATCTTGTGAAACCCATCGAAAGTCGAAAATTGATGGCTATCGTGGACCAACTGGTTTCCAGGGGAAAAGATTTCGATTTTTGATTGAATTTTTAATGACTGGGATAAAAATAAAGGGATCAAATCCCAGGGCCGGATGCCCAAAAGGTTTGGATCATGGAATTAAAGGGAGTGCATCATATCGGAATGAACGTCCGGAATCTGGACCGGGCAGAAAGTTTTTACACGGAGGTTCTGGGATTCCGGGTGACGGAACGGTATGCGGAGGAAATCCGGCATCTGATGCTGGACACGGGAAGCGCCGGGGTTCATCTTTTTGAGTCGCCGGAGCTGGATATGAAAGACGCCGTCTCCTGTTTGAGCGAACAGGGATACGCGCACCTGGCTTTCGAAACGACGCGTGAGAAATTTCCTTCAGTCATCCGGGAATTGAAGGATAAAAAGGTAGCCATCGACAAGGGACCGATTGTGCTGGGCCGCGGGGAGTCAATTCATTTCAGGGACCCGGATGGCAACCATCTCGAAATCCGCTGTCCCGCCCTGCTTTCCGGGAAGTGTATTTAACGGAGCCCCGGTTCCAGG
>JBHHVU010000075.1:0-12275 GCA_046754465.1 Nitrospinaceae bacterium
TCTCCCTCCCCGGGGGCGGGGTGTAAAATTTCTGGAGATCGGTTATCCTTAGCTACTCGGTGGAGATTTTCCAAGATTTCCGACACATTTTTCCGGAGAGATTTCATGAAAGGACTTTGGATGGTTTTTATCAGCATTTTCCTGGCCGAATTGGGAGACAAAACCCAGGTGGCCACCCTCCTATTCGCCACCGACCAGACCCTCAACAAGCTGGGTGTGATTCTAGCCTCTTCGGGCGCCCTGGTGTTGAGCACGGTGCTGGCGGTGTTCATCGGGGGGCAGATCGCAACTTTGATTTCCCCGGAAAAGATCCGTCTCATCGCGGGCATCGGGTTCCTCGCCATCGGCCTCTGGACCTTATTGGACAACCACGGCGCGGTTTGACGGAGTGCCTCCCGCGGCGAACCGGCGGAGTGCCCCCACAGGCAATTTGTCATGCGTTATAGGGCAGACCCGGATCGATACGCGGTTTAGATGGACCCATCTTCCCCCGGACGGCGCCCGGTGGCGAGCCGTTTTCCAGGAAGAAGGTAGTTTCGCACGTAGTCCATGATTCCGTCCTCCAGGGATATGAAGGTCCCCCGGTACCCGGCCTTTCGAATCTTGCCTATTTGGGCCTGTGTGTGATACTGGTATTGATCGCGGATGGTGGCAGGCATCGGGATGTATTCGATTCGCGGGTTCCGGTCCATTGCCGCGAACAGGGCTTTTGCCAGATCGTTCCAGGTTCGCGCAACGCCCGACCCGATGTTGAACAATCCGTTGGCCTCCGGATGGTCCAGGAAGAAAAGGGTCATCGCGGCGGCGTCCTTGATGTATAGAAAATCCCTCTCCTGTCCCCCGTCCTCGTATTCCGGCCTGCAGGATTTAAACAGGCGAAGCGTTCCGGTTTTCTGAACCTGCAGGAATCCCTTGCGCACCAGGCTTTGCATGTCCCCCTTGTGGTATTCGTTGGGTCCGTAGACGTTGAAATATTTTAATCCGGCGATCCAGTTCAGGGCCCCCTGTTCTTTCGCCCAGAGGTCGAACCGGTGCTTGCTTTCGCCGTAGGGGTTGAGTGGACGCAGGGTTTCGAGCCGGGATTCATCGTCGGCGTATCCCTGGGATCCGTCGCCGTAGGTGGCGGCGCTGGAGGCGTAGATGAACCGGATCCCTTTTTCCAGGGCGAACGTTGCCAACTGCCGGGTGTAGTCGGTATTGTTTTTTTCCAGGAACTCCCGATCCGTTTCCGTGGTCGAGGAACAGGCGCCCATGTGGATGAGGGCGTCCAGGGAAGGCAGGCGCCGCGCGGAAACGTTTTGAAGAAAGGTCTCGGGTGTTTGCAGTTCCTTGTGAGTGACCGCGGCAAGATTTTTCTCTTTCTCCTCATGATCGAGGCGGTCCACGATCAAGATATCGGTCACCCCCCGGTGGTTCAATGCGTGAATAATGGCGCTGCCGATGAACCCGGCGCCGCCGGTGACTGCAATCATGGTTTCTCCCGGGCTGGGCCCCGATTCCTGAAGGGTGGAGCGTGTGATTTCCGGTTATTTTATTCAGCCTCCTGGTGGAAGGTTTCCTCCCAATCCAGGTGGGGCAAAAGAGGTGTATAAGACGGTTGAGGATTCTTTGCAACCCATTTTTTCAGTTCGCGGGCGCGGTCGGATCCCGATGGGTGCGTGGAAAGGTACTCGGGCCAGGATGCTGGTGAAGTTTCGGGGGAATTTTCTTTCACGCCGCCCGATAATTTTTCTTCTTCCGCACGGAGCTTTTCAAATATCCGGACCATTCCCGCCGGGTCGATTTTGGCGGCCAGAATCATTTTCATGCCCTCCCTGTCGGCTTCCCGCTCCATTTCCCGGCTGTGGCGCAGTCCTTCCAGGTTGCCGGCAAAATGTAGAACGGCCTGCATGACCCCGTTCACGTCTCCCAACATCAGGGTCAGCAACATGCTGGATGCCATGGAGCGGATGATGCCCCGGGTGGAATGCCGCAAAAGAACGTGCTGGATTTCGTGAGCCAGCACACCGGCCAGTTCTTCCGGGGAATCGGCGAGGTTCAACAGTCCCTGGAAAACGATGATGTGGCCCCCGGGCAGGGCCAGGGCATTAACGATTTTTCCGGGATGGATATGGACGCGCGGATGGTACCGAGCATTCGGCACGGTAGACATTAGCCGTCGAACCAGGGTTCGCAAGGGCTTTTGTCTCTTCGGATTGGGTTTTGGTCGCGTGGTTCCTTTTTGAAATTCGGGAAGGATTCGGTCTCCGAGTTTTTCTTCCCACGCAACCGGCACCCTGTCCGCCACGTGGTCAGCGAGGGCGGGGATGCCCATCCGCCACAACCCGAAAAGGAAAAGAGGTACTGCCAGAACAGACGTCGCGAGGAGAAAGGGACGCCCCCGGCCGCGGCGGGACCATGTCGGGTGCAAGGGCAGGACGGCGGTCCGCCGGACGTTTTCGGAAAAGCCGGGGTCCTGGACGACCAGGGTTTCAATCCGCGGGCCTCCCGGTTCGTCCACCTCGTGTTCCACCCGCCATGGAGGGTGGTCCGGGGTGGTGCCGGTTCCACTCAACCTTAACCCCGGGTAAGGCCACGAACGCGCCGGACCGCCGGGAAGGCTGATGGTGAGTTCCCGGGGTGTCAACCGAACCGCTGCCGAATATTTGCGGGCGCTACGGCCGTCAAAGAGAAACCCGGAAAATTCCAGTTTTCGGGGATTCATGTCGATGGGATCCCTCAGGGATCACCCCACATCCACTGGAATATCGAAAGCATCCAGCGCTTCTTCACCCAAGGCACCGCTTTGTTTCATCTCCTGCACCACATCATCCAACCCGATATCTCCGTCCAGGAAAAGATGGGCGGCAAAAAATTGCTGGTTTCTCACCTTCACCCAGGGATAAGCCAGACCCAGACTGAGGATCAGAATCAGGAGATTGAAGAAACGCAAGACGAACCAATCGCTGCCCGTGGCGGTGAACCGGAAAGTTCCACCGCCGAGGTGGGTGTGGGACCAGTAATACCGTTTCAAAAAGGCGTCGAACCAGATCCAGTAAATTCCACTGGTGAGAACCGTCAGGAAAACCGCGAGAACGAATTTTCCGAAAAGATCTTTTCCCTTGCCGGTGAATTCAAACGGCAGGTTTCCGAACCAGGAATTCCCCCGCCAGAAGTTTTCGGCCTGGACGCGGAAATAGGGCCAGTACAGCCCGAGAGTGATCATCGTCAAAAAAGGCGCCTTCACGTATAACCAGGCGGCCTCCTTTTTATCGCCCCGGAAGGAGAAACGAATGCCCCGCCAGGCGGTCCGGGAGAGCCGATACTTCCAGGCCCCTACCATGAGCATGGGAACATAAACAATGGCAGCCAGTGACAAAACCCCGGAAAACAGATTCCCGGCTTCCGGGGAATAAAATTGAACGGCTCCCAAAAGCCCCAGAAGGGGAATCAATATCCCCAATAATTTGAGGAATCCCATGCACATTTCCTTGCCCGATCCGTGGTAGGAAAAAGGGTCCCCGGCCAGGGAGGTATTGGACCAGATAAATTGACGCACTCGGGTTTTGGCCCAGAAGTGATAAATGCCCAAAGTAAAGATATTCTTGATCTGGTTGCTGAACAGAATACTGAACAGTTCGCCTACTTTCCCCGCAAAGGCCAAGTCATACCCCTTTTTTCCGGAGCCGGGAGATTCCTGCTCCGCCGTTTGGAGGGCAGTGGTTTCCCTGGGTGTCTCATCGCCTTCGGAAATGGGTTCGATGTGGACCTGGAATCCGAGACTCTTGAGATACTTCGAGGCCGGGTCCGCCTGCTGGTCCGAAATTTTGTGATCGAACTGCCAGGAACTCCCTTCCGTCAGTTTGCGGATTATGTCTCCTCCCTGTTCCAGGCTCAACCGGAACACTTGGGCCATTTTCCTGGCGGCCCGATCCGGGTCGGAGCCAGACCAGGCGTTCAAAACGATTTGGTAACTCATGCCGTTCTCCTGTTCCTGAAAGATTCGATTTGAGTCCGTTTGCCGGATCCCCGGGGGGAAGGGTTTCCCCCCGTTGGGCGCTGTGGCAAGGGAAACCGCGGATCAAGAAAAATCATAGGCCACCTGCTGGTCCGCCCAGCCCAGAAAACCATCGCGGACCGGATCCCCCTTGAACGAATCGGTTTTTTTCACCCAGGCCTGGGGGTCCAGCCAATTATCCCCATAATGGTAGAGGAACATCTTGGCGCGGATAGGGTCCGGCAGGCTCATCAGCTCCTGGTAAGAAGCGTGCACCCCACCGTAAAACAACTGGCAATCGTGGAACATGACCTCCGCGAGTTCCCCGAAGCGGACGGCGTATTCCTCATCGAACATGGTATCGCCCGAGATCCACACACGCCGGTTGATGAAGATGCCGCAACACCATTGCGACTCGTCAATGCTGACGGCGGAATCCGGGAAATGCCGGGTTCTCATGATGATGACCTCCAGGGGGCCATGCTGGTACGACCAGCTTTTCCTTCCACAAAGTTCAATGTTTTGCGGCCGCAGAATATTGAAGAAGTCCGCCAGTTGCAGGGGGCGTCCCTGTTGGGCCTCACAAAATTCAGCCCCCCCCGCAAGACTCTTGCTCCACAAGCTGTCCTGGTAGTCCCGCAAAATGATCATTTCCGGTTTGGAGGTATTGGGCGTGTAGCGGTTCATCAGAGCCACCTCCTCCAATCCCCCAATATGGTCGGCGTGGCTGTGCGTGGGGAGGTAACAGCGCACCTTGAGAACGTTCAAACCGATGTCCCCAAGGGCCAGAGGCCCCTGGGTACCGCAATCGATCAAAACATGATGATCTCCCTGGATGATGAGAATATTGGACTGGCGACGCCGTTTGGCAAAGGCCGCGCCGGTTCCTATAAAAACGACCCGCAATTGACCGTCGGTTTGCAATGGCAGGGATTCGCCGTTTTTGCAAATCTCCCTGACTTCGTACATAAATAACTCCTCTTGGGGTTTGGGAATTCTTCCCGCTGAAAATAAAAGATATATCAACCAGATGGACTGGTTTCCGGGAAAACAGGGAAAATAAAACCATTAAAACAACATAACATAAAAAGCGTATCCAGTCCATAATCTACTGATTTCAATACCGTAATCCTATTATTGATCCGCATGGGCACCCTGCCCCCCACGGGGGAGGGCGATAGGTCCGGGCATCATCGCCACTCGATCCTTGTATCGCATATAACGCATGTCCCATCCGCCCCCGGAGGCACTCCGGGTCCGCCATAAAAAAAGGCAAATTGGCCGCGCGGGCGGCCCTGCATGTGGTATGATGCATTTATGCAACAAAAAATTCTCATTCTGGATCCCAGCCGACAAACCATCGAGACCCTCCGGGCGGCGCTCGAGAAACAGGATTACGAGGTCATCGCGGCTTATACTGCTCCGGAAGCCCAAAGGCGGTTGCAGGACAAGGTGTTTCACCTCATCATCCTGGGTGACCAAATTGCGGCGGAAAAGGAACAAAGTTTTCCGGAATATCTCCATGGCCGGTATCCCGGCCTTCCGGCGGCCGTCCTTTGCCGGGACACATTGGCTCCGGAAACCCGGCACACCCTGGAAAGACTGGGTTGCCACCCGTTCCCGAAATCCCTGGGCATCTCCAAACTTCTGCAAAAGGTGAGGGAAATTTGCCGGGAGACGGGAAGCGATGAGGAGACCGGCGGAATAATTCATCAACAACCGGGCCGGGAGGACGCCCCGTTGCTAGGGGAAAGTTCCGCCATGCACCGGTTGCGCCAAACCCTCGAGGCCGTGGCCCGGACGCAGGCCACCGTTTTGCTGCGGGGCGAGACAGGGACCGGAAAAGAACTCGCCGCCCGTTCCCTGCACGCCGGGAGTCCCAGAAACCACCACCGGTTTCTCGCGGTCAATTGCGCGGCGTTGACCGAATCGCTTCTGGAAAGCGAACTGTTCGGCCATGAAAAGGGGGCCTTCACCGGAGCCCACCGGCAAAAGCTGGGGAAATTTGAGTATGCCGGCGACGGCACCCTGTTTCTCGATGAGATCGGTGAAATCCCTCCGCCTTTACAGGCCAAGCTGTTGCGGGTCCTCGACGACCGGGAATTCGAGCGGGTGGGGGGAAACAAGACCCTGAAAGTCCGCTGCCGCATCATCGCGGCGTCCAATATAAATTTCCCCCGGGCCCTCAAGGAGGGCCGGTTCCGGGAAGACCTGTATTACCGGCTCAATGTCGTTTCCATCGATCTGCCGCCATTGAGAGAGCGTAAAGAGGACATTCCCCTCCTGGCCCGGCATTTTCTGAAACTCAAATCCGGCCTGCACCGGAGATCCGTTCCGGCACTGTCCCCGGAGGCGGAGGCCCAACTGATGGCATATTCCTGGCCGGGAAACGTCCGGGAACTCGAAAATATCATCGAACAGGCGGTGATCCTCGCGCCCGGGAATCGTCTAAACCCTTTCGCCTTGCCGGAGCGGGAGGGGCCGGCCCCGGCGCCCTCCTCCCCCATTTCCTGGGACCCGGCCCGCACCACCCTGAAGGCATTCCGTGAGGAGATTCTACGCCAATACGAAGGAGAATACTTCGACCGGCTGCTGCGGCTGCACCGAGGTCACATCTCCCACGCGGCCCGGGCGGCGGGGATCGACCGGAAAACTTTCTACCGCAAGATCAAGCAATGCGGGATCGATCCCGCGCGGCACAAAAATCCATCCCGGTAAATCCACAAAGGATCGTCATTTTGTGGTCTAAATTCCCCAATTGATGACAACATTTGCTGAACAAAGGCCACAAAAAGACGGTTCCGCCCGGCCCGCTCATCCCCCAACCGCGAAACTCCTGACAAATCAAAGGCTCATTCCACCGGCGGGCGATGGCACCGGAATTGCTTTCTCTATTGATAAATCCTTTTTTATAAGAAGAGGAAGAGGGCGCGAATTAAGCCCATCCACAAGTTTTTCCTGAAGAGGCTCAAGATGTCAAAACCTGACCTGAACGAAATGACCAAGGACCAACTCCTGCGGCTCGCCGCCAAAAAGAGGGTCGCCGTGACGCGAACGATGCTCAAGGGGGAGATCGTAGCGGCTCTCAAAAAAGAGAGGAAGAAATCCGCCCAAAAGAAAACGCGGAAAAAAGAGAAAGAGGGACCCAAGAAAAGCTTTTCAGGCCGGAAAGAGGGTTCCGTCGCCGGGCGGGCCGCTCAGCCGGAAAAGCGCGCCACGCCCACAGCCCGGAAGGCCGGGGTCTCCGCGAAAAAACCCGTCCCGCCTGCCAAGGGGAAGAGCGAATCGAAAATAGCCGCGCCGGCCCAACCACGGTCACCCGGAAAGGTCCGGCCGCGAGCGGGCAAGAGAGCGGATTCCAGGAAAGCGTACGCGAAAAAAAGCCCCGGGCCTACCCGCCGCGGTGGAAAGCGTCCTTCTCCGGCGGCCGCGGCCGTCCGCGAATCGGCAGGGATGGCCGAACGGACCCTGCGTCCGCGATTCCAATTGGAGGACATGGCTCAGGAGGCCAAATTCATCGTGGGGTCTCCCCAGATTCCCGAGGATCCCCTGACCGATGACGCCCACGAACTGCCATCGAATTACGGGGACAACCTCCTCGTAATGATGGCGCGCGACCCTTACTGGAGTTACCTGTATTGGGAACTCCAGCCCGCAAGAATCGAGGAGGGTTTGCGAATCCTCTCCCTGTCCTTGAGCAAAGTGCGTTGTATTCTGCGGGTTTATCCCCAGTCCCTGGGGAGCGAGGGTGCGTATGACGTGAATATCGATTTCCGGTGGGGCCACTATTATCTCCAGTTGTCGCCGCCGGGGGAAACGTTCTACGTCGAAATCGGGCTGCTGGAACCCAACGGCCAATTCTTCGCGCTGGCGGAATCCAACCGGATAACCCTTCCCATGGACCGGGCGTCGGAGGTGGTGGACGAAACCTGGATGACCACCGAGGAAGAGTTCTGGAAAATTTACGCCCTTTCGGGCGGCGGAGTGCCCAAGGCGCCGGGGGGCTCCGGGGATGTCCCCGGGATCCAGGAAACGGGCGTGCGGCAATGGACGGAAATGTCCTCGGAGACGGTCAGCCGGTCCGGGTCCGGTCCAACCGAAAACCCTTCCGCCGAAAAGTCCTTCCGGTTCTGGATGGATGCGGAACTGATCCTCTACGGAGGGGCGGACCCTGGCTCGAGTGTCCAAATGGGCGGGGAGCGGCTGCCGCTCCGTCCCGACGGGACCTTTTCCGCCCGGTTCGCCCTGCCGGAAGGAACGGTCCGCCTTCCCGTGACTTTTGAATCGCCCGGCAAGACGGAGCTGCATACCGCCATCCAGGTGGTGACCCGAAAGGTCCGCCGCGAAGGAGGGACGCAATGATGAATTCTCCCAAAGGATACCTGGCGCTCGTCCTGCACGCGCATCTCCCGTTCGTCCGTCATCCGGAGTACAACGAGTTTCTGGAAGAGGACTGGTTGTTTGAAGCCATCACCGAAACCTATATTCCCCTGATCCATATATTCGAGGGACTGGTCCGGGACGAGACGCCTTTCAGGCTCACCTTAACGCTCACGCCCACGCTCCTGACGATGTTGGCCGACCCTCTTTTGCAGGAACGGTACCGGAAGTTTCTGGACAGGTCCATCGAACTGTCGTGCAAGGAAATGGAGCGGACCCGTTTGCAACCGGAATTTCATGATCTGGCGCGCATGTATCACTGGCGGTTCAGCCAGGCCCGGGAAACCTTCGTGAACCGGTACCAGAACAACCTCATCCCCGCGTTTCGGAAATTCCAGGAACTGGGGCGCCTGGAACTGATCACCTGCGGGGCGACCCATGGCTACCTTCCCTTGATCGGATTGCACCCACCGGCCGTCCGGGCCCAGATTCAAACAGCGGTGCAAACCCATGAAAAATTCCTGGGACGCAAACCCCGGGGGATCTGGCTGCCGGAATGCGCCTACCAGCCTGGGATCGAGCAGTATCTCGAGGAAGCGGGAATCCGGTTTTTCTTCACCGACACGCACGGCATCCTGCATGCGCAACCCCGGCCCAAATACGGCGTCTTCGCGCCCATCTATCTGCCCAACGGGGTGGCGGCTTTTGGAAGGGATGTCGAATCGTCGAAGCAGGTCTGGAGCGCCAACGAGGGCTACCCCGGCGATTACTATTACCGGGAATACTACCGGGATATCGGATTCGACCTGGAATACGATTACGTTAAGCCCTACATTTCTCCCACCGGCGAGCGCAAGATGACGGGGTTCAAATATTACCGCATCACCGGCGCCAACGGCCAAAAGGAGCCCTACGTTCCCGAACGAGCCTTGAGCCGGGGGGCCGAACATGCGGGGCATTTCATGTTCAACCGCGAAAAACAGGTCGAACACCTTGCCGGAATGATCGACAAACCCCCGATCGTCGTGGCTCCCTATGACGCGGAACTATTCGGTCATTGGTGGTTCGAGGGTCCGGAGTGGCTTAATTTTCTGATTCGAAAAATCGCCTTCGATCAGGACACGCTGGAACTGACCCATCCCGGTCATTACCTTAACCTCTATCCCACGCACCAGGTCGCCACACCCTCGGCGTCGAGCTGGGGATATAAAGGGTTTCACGAGTACTGGTTGGGAGAAAAAAACGATTGGATTTACCGGCACCTTCACAAAGCCGCCGAAAGAATGGTCGAATTGACCCAACAGCATCCCCACGCCACGGGTCTCGTGGAGCGGGCGCTCAACCAGGCCGCCCGCGAATTGCTGCTCGCCCAGGGAAGTGACTGGGCCTTCATCATGACTTCGGGAACCATGGTCGAATACGCCATCAAACGCACTAGGGACCACCTCAACCGCTTCAACCGGTTGTACCGGGACATCCGGAATGAGGACCTAGACCCGGAATGGCTGGCGAAAATCGAGGCAAAAGATAACATTTTCCCCGATCTGGATTTCAGGGTGTACACCCCCGTACCGTGCCGAGTGCCTGGGCGGGCAATTTGACATGCTTTATATGGCAGACTAAGGTAGGCTGGCGATGATGCTATGACCTATCCCCCTCCGGGCGTGGCCCGGCCTATCCCCTTCCCGGGGGCCGGGAGTGGCTTTGCAGGATTTTTTCGACGGTCTTGGT
Source organism: Nitrospinaceae bacterium (assembly GCA_046754465.1). Classification (GTDB taxonomy): domain Bacteria; phylum Nitrospinota; class Nitrospinia; order Nitrospinales; family VA-1; genus JBHHVU01. Next base: position 10,088 of record JBHHVU010000075.1, read on the forward strand.
GGTTGAAAGACCTTCAACGATAGGAATGAGCTCCACCCGCGCTCCATAACCTTCGACAATCTCGCGTCCAACTACCTCGTCGATGGTGTAGTCGTCGCCTTTGACCAGGATGTCGGGCCGCACCTCTCGAATGAGATTTTCGGGAGTGATTTCGTCGAAGAGGGTGATGTAATCGACATACTTGATCGCGGAAAGGATATTGGCGCGTTCCTCCTGGGTCTTGATGGGCCGGCCCTTCCCCTTGACCGCCCGCACGGAATCGTCGCTGTTGAGTCCGACGATGAGGATATCCCCGAGTTCGCGGGCCTTCTGCAGAAACTCGATATGGCCGCCATGGATCAGGTCGAAACAGCCGTTAGTGAAAACGACGGTTTTCCCCGTGCTTTTGGCCAGTCCGACCAGTTTTTTCAGTTCGTCCAGCTTGAGGATGACGTGGGAGGTGTGCAGCATTTCCTCCTGCAGGAATTCGTTGATTTCCTCCAGGGTAACGACAGCGGTCCCCACCTTGCCCACCACGATACTCGCAGCCATGTTGGACAGCCAGGCCGACTCCGTGAAGTCAAACCCGACGAAGGACAACATACCGAATACGCTGACCACGGTATCGCCGGCACCGGTGACGTCGTAAACTTCCCGGGCCACGGTGGCGATTTCCAGGGGTTTTTCCTTATTCCGGTAAAGGGTCATCCCGTCTTTTCCCCGGGTGACAAGCAGGGCCTGGGACCGCGTCAGGCTGAGCAGGTATTCCGCGGCCCGGTCCAGGTCTTCCTTGCTGCTGACCTTGATGGGGACGGAGCGTTCCACTTCCTGTTGGTTGGGGGTCACGACGGTGGCGCCCTTGTAGAGGGAGAAATCCGCGCTCTTGGGATCGACGATCAACTGCTTCTTGTTGTTTTTCGCGCGATGGATCAGGTTTTTGATCACCTTTTCCGTGAGCACCCCTTTCTGATAATCGGAGCAGATGGCCCCGTCCATTTCCGGAAAGGTTTTGTTGATGTATTGGATGAGTTTCTTTTCCGTTTCCTCGGTGATGGGGCGATTGTCTTCCTTGTCGATTCGCAGCACCTGCTGGTTATGAGCGATGATCCGCATTTTAGAGGTGGTGGGCCGGTGGACGAAGCGGAAAATACCTTCGGTGTGGATCCCCCGGTCCCTGATGAGTTCCAGCAGCTTGTCCCCTTTTTCATCCCGGCCCAGGGCGCCGGTCAGAAAAACTTCGCAGCCCAGCGCAACCAGGTTGTTGGCGACGTTCGCCGCGCCGCCCAGGGAGAGGTTTTCGGATTTGGTTTCCAGAACGGGGACCGGGGCCTCGGGAGATATCCGGTTCACCCCTCCCCAGACATATTCATCCAGGATGAGGTCACCCACTACCAGGACCCGCGGCCTTTGGCTTCCGTCAAAGAAAAATTTAAATTTGTCTTTCATTCAAAGGCCGTCTTCGATGATCTCGCAGATAATGTGACCGATGGTGATGTGAACTTCCTGAATGCGCGCGGTGTCGCCGGAAGGCACGATGATGGCGAGCGTTGCGTGCTCCGCCGCCCGCCCCCCCTCATTACCCAAAAGGCCGATGGTGACGAGGCCCAATGCGTTGGCGCGTTGAAAGCCGCGGATGATATTTTCGGAGTTTCCGCTGGTGCTGAACCCCAGAACCACATCGCCTTTTCGGGCCAACCCTTCGATCTGCCGCTCGAAAACGGTTTCGAACCCAAAATCGTTGGCGAGCGCGGTCAGGGTGGAGGTATCCACCGTCAGCGCGATGGCGGGAAGGGGTTTTCTTTCCTTTTTAAACCGGCCGATCAACTCGGCGGCGATATGCTGGGCGTCGGAGGCGCTGCCCCCGTTTCCCATGAGCAACAGCTTGCCCCCGCCGGCCAGGCTTTTCCCGATCAGCCGGGCCGCCTCGAGGATCGGCTCCGACAACGTTTCCGCCACCTGGTATTTCAGGTCCGCGCTGGCATTGAGAAAATTTCTTACCCGTTCCATCGTCATCTTTGAAAAAGTCCTTCCTGAAATCGCCCTCCCCGGGGGGAGGGGGAATAGGTCATGGCATCATCGCCAGCCCACCTTGGTCCGCCATATAACGCATGTCCATCTGCCTGCAGAGGCACTCCGCCCGAGGGGAAATTTAAAATCCCCCCCGCCCCCTTCGGAGAAGGGGGAGCTTCTTTATCCCCCCTTTTTAAAG
>JBHHVU010000076.1:0-12269 GCA_046754465.1 Nitrospinaceae bacterium
CCGTAAGCCCGGTGGTGTGGGAGGACGGTGGGGGTAACTCCGCCTCCTACCCGATTGGGCGGCCCCCGGGAAGGGAGATGGGCCCAGTCTCAATCGCCTATCGATCGGGGTTCGCCAAATAAAGTATGACCATACTGCCAGCGGCGGTTCGCCGTCGGCCGAGGCGCTCACACGGCTATCATAGCGCGGTTATTATTCGGCTCATGCACAGCGAGTCGAGCCTTTACCCTAAAATTTTTTGAACTCCAACCCTCTTTTTTTCATCTAACAGAGGACCATTGGATTCTCAAGACAACGGGAGTGATTTTTCCATGTCAGAAACATTTGCCAAAAATATAGAATGCATCCTTTGCCAGGAAACCTATTCCCCTGTGATCGAGCCGGAATCGGGAAAAAGCGGGTATAAAGTGCATTGCTCCTCGTGCAGCCAGTGGATTCCCATCACCCGGGGTGACCCGGTTCGAGTGACCCTGCGCGAGGTTTTGGGTGTGCGCGGGGAGGCCCTGGCTCTGGCCGTTCAAAGTGTTCTGTTCCCCTGTGCCTGTGGCAGCAAATTCAACCACGATGCCGGAAAACGCTGCCCCAGTTGCATCAAGAAAATCGAATGGGAAAACAGGCGGGTGCAAAATGATAAAAATGAAGAATTTCATTGTCCCTGGGACCTCGAGGAATTGAAAAAACTCGAGCCCAAAATCTTCCAGTACATCTTCCAGAAAATGGATTCCAAGGCCGAAACCCTGACCCAACTGATCCAAAAGTTCGAGGCGGGAGAGATCGATGCCGAAACTTACATGGAAGCGCTGGAATCCCTGCAACTGCGTGAATCCACACAAATCTGCGCCATCCAGACCTGGGCCATGATCCTCGGACCCGATCTGGCCTTCCGGGCCGCGGAAGAGCACGGACTCGTGGAAAAATACGGGACGCGGATTCTGGTCACCATTGCCGACGGACTCGCCATAAGCACCGGTCATTCGGTTCTCGCTACCCTGAGCCGGGAAAAAACCAATTGGGATGGGGTTGTGCAAAAAGAATTGCGGACTTTTCTCTCTAAAATTGGAGGCGGGTTTTAAGTGCCTGGTTTTTATTTGTTTATCTCCTGGAAAAAATATTGAATCCTTTTCTCCATGGAAAGAATCTTAATTTAATAGGGAAAAATCACAGTCAGCCTACTCGTTAGGAAGCGTCCCTTTGGGGGCGCTTTTTTTTTGCACTTGTGTCGGAAATAGAGGAAAATTATCCACCTAACCCGCATTATTGCATGAATCGAATTATTACCGTGCCGTTAAACCCGTGTGAAACCCTCACCTCCATTCATGGTGGCCTGACCCGGCGGATTCCTAAAAAAAGGCCAATATCCGGTTGCACCGCCAAATAAGGGTTGCTATGTTATCAACGTTGGTTTTCCGGCCCCCAAGGGACAATCCATGGCGAATGTATTTGAAAAATACCAGTGGAATTATAAAATTCTGAAAGAACCCATTCCCACGTCGGAAGGGGAAATCGAGGAACTGGAAAAAAAACTTTCCGATCTGGGAAGCAGATATTGGGAAGTGGTTTCCATCAACCACCTGGAAAATTCGCCCCATATGCTGATCTACCTGAAAAGCACCAAATGGCGGACCGTCGTCTCACAAGATCATTGACCCCGGGCCACGCCCGGTGGGAAGAGGTCAGGTCCGCCAAGGCACTTGGCCGCTGTTCTGCATATAACACATGTCAAAACCACCAGCGGCGGTTCGCCGCCCGGGAGGAGAGGGATCTCCTGTTTTTTTTCGCAAAAGCTTTTTGACTTTTTGACGATTTTGGTACATTCTGACTGGGTTGAGGAAGCGTTAGGGACGCCAGGGGAGTCTTTAACTGCTAGATTCACCCCCTGAACAGAAGGAGGTGATCCCTTGTCTAGTCATAGAATAAGGGGAGCTTCCGGAGGAATTTGCTGATCGCAAGTACCCGGAAGCTCCTGACTCTTGAAAAAGGCTCCGCCCAGTGAAAGGGCGGGGCCTTTTGTTTTAGGAATTCAAGTACGGATTCAGCCGGGGGGCCGAGTACCTCGGGGGGCGGCGAACTGCCGCTGGCAGTGGGGTCATACTTTATATGGCGGACCAAGGTTGACTGGCGATGATGCTATGCCCCATTCCCTCTGGGCGTGGCCCGGGTGGCCTGCCGCCACAGGCCAAATGACATGCGTTAGGCCGGACCCAGATCGATAGGCGGTTTAGATGGACCCATTACCCCACCCCGTGGGGGGGCGGGGGCCAAGTTTGATGCTCACGCCTTTTTGGGCATCCGCGAATCAAACACTCATTTGCCCAATAACTCCTTGACCGCCGACTCGACTTTTTCTGCTCCCTTTTTGATCAGCTCTTGCGTTTCCTTATCGTTGCTTTGCAAAAGGCTTTCAGCCTTTCCGGTGACTTCCTTCACCGTATCCGTTACCGCCTTACCCAAATCAAGGGTTTTGACCGCATCTCCGGTAAACCGTTTGAGAGTAGCGATGATTTGGGCGGCCACCTCCTTGGGGAGAGCCCCGCCCTCCTCCTTACCGATGCCCGTCATGTGCACCACTGGAAGATCCAGGGTCATCGTTTCGTTCTGTCCGGGAACGGTGACATTGATTTTTCCGCCGCGAATCTCAAGGTTCTCAATCACCAGTTTTTTGCTTTTTTCTTCAGGGCTTATATTACCCCCAGGGGGTTCGGTTCCGGTGGGTTCTCCCGTCGCCTGGGACCCGATATTTTTTTCCAGGACATCGAGATTGCTGCCCTTTTTCCCCATTTCATAAGTGATCTGTGGACCGGAAATCGTGATTTCATTAATCACCACCGTATCCTCATTCAAGGTTCCCACATCCAGTTTCATACTCACCTCATCGACCTGGAAAGCGGTTTTGGTCTTGAATCCCTTGGGGTTTTCCACCTTCAACCCCCGAAGCTTGCCCTGGCCGCTGGCGAGGGAAATACTGGTGCTCTTCAGGGTCACCTGCGTCTGTGTGGCGTAGGAACCGTATTTCTCGATAGCCATGGTGACCAGTGAATCGAACGAAAACACCAGAAAAAAGATGACTATCCCCAACAGAACAGCAACCATGGCCAAGGTAACTAAAACCGAACGGCTCATAAGGAATCCCCTATAGATAAATGGACGGAGAACCACTCCCCGATGCGCTTCCGCCGTTTTCACCCCCGGCAACCCTCAAGGGTGAAAAATACGCCATCCCGGTGGAATTTGGAACCCATTTTACAGGATTGTCAGGGAATTACAACGCACCGGCGGCCGAGAACCTCGGCGGGCAGATGTACAAGCGTTATATGGCGATCCGAGTTTGATAAGCGATTGAGACTGGACCCAACTCCCTCCGGGTGTGGCCCGGGCAAAAAAAAACCCCTCCTGGGCCGGGAGGGGTTTTCCGTGGGAAGAGTCGCGCAAATTTAAGATTAACTATGCATTCCCACATAAGTTGGGAATCCTGTGTGGATTCAGGACTGCCCAACTGTACTTAAGAAAGAAAAAGGTTTATTTTCGGTACCCGCGAAAAAAAATTTAACCACCCAATTCGATTTCAGTTCCGCCGCCGCGACCTTTTTTACCGCCGCCTTTGCCGTTTCCCTTTTTTCCACCTTTGCCGCCGGTTTTCCCACCTTTTGGACCTTTATCTCCGGGAGCATCATCCGCGCCTCTTTTTTTAACGATCTTGAAATCCGAAGTGGGACCATTGAACTTCACGCTGGCAAACGCGGTGGAACCCAGCACCATCGAGAAAGCAAAAGCGAATGCGACCGCACAAACAAAAAATTTCTTTTTCATTGCCTATTTCCTTTCTTGGTTGAAGCCCCCTTCACCAAAAATTCCTGCTTATCATAATCAGTCACCCGAATAAAGGGTAGGACACGTCTCACAAATTCTTGTGATCCAAATCACACGGGAATTCTTTAGTTTCGGCCTGTTCAGAGCCTTCCTTCCGCCGTTGGAGAATTTTTCAAAATATTATGCTACGATCAAAGCTGGACCCGAACCCTTTCTCTAGCTTCCTTCTGGAAAACAAAGGGTTATCCTTCTTTCATTCCGTTTCCAGTGAGGTGGGCAATGATGCGTTTTCGTTTTGTAAAGTGGGGGGGAATTTTTTTGGCCGTTTTGGTCTCCGTGACAATGTTCATTGGGATTACATTCGGGGATGCGGATCCCGAAAAAATCCGTGACATCAAAAAGCTTCTCGCCGTCTCGGGAATTCAGGAGCAGTTGTCTTACATGAAGGAGGGGGTGCTGAACTCCTATTCCCGAATGATTGCCGTGAACTACCCCAAAATCCCCGACGCCTTCTGGAAGGAGTTTAATCAATTGGTCGGCGACAAGGAAATGAACGCGCTGGTTGACGTGGTGGTCCCGGTTTACGACAAACATATGTCGCATGAGGTGATCCAAAAACTGATCAAAATGTTCGAGACGCCTTTCTGGAAAGAGTGGCGGGAAAAGATGCCGGCCATCAGCCGGGAGGCGGGCGTGGCCGGACAACAATGGACCATGGAGCTTACCCAGTCGGAGGACTTCGCGAAAAAGTTGGATGCCCTGGTCAAAAAATATGAACTCGAAAAACTGAACGCTGGCCAGAGGGATGCCCCAAAAACCAAATAATATGCCGCGGCCGAGGCTTCACGGAGGAGATTAAGACTCCGGGCCCTTATGGCGGATCATTTTTATTTGCATTTCTCTTGCACCATGCGTCTTTCAAGCCCATATAAGAAAATATAATGACCCAGCCGATAACGATATAAATGACACTGCGGACGAAATTACCATCCATCGCCCCGACCAAAACCCAAAAGATCGAGCCGATGACCCAGAAAATAATAAATATGGTTCGCAGGCCGGTATTTTGTTCCATATCAAAAGCCCTAAAGGCTCATTCTCCATGATCTGGGTTTTCGCGGGCGCAAGGACTCAAGTGAAACGGATTATAACAGTATTGCGGCTTTGGGGAGACCCTTTTCCAAGCAGGGGCGCCCTGGCCCGTTCCGTTTCAAATGGCGGAAAAGCTATTGATTTTATGTGTGTTTTTTATTAATATAAAATTGATTCCCTAAGAGAATTTTAAAATGGATCCGACCATAAGGGTTTGGCAACCATGATATCCCTTCTGATCAAGAGGAAATTCCGGCTGTTTTCAGGTTGGCTTGTCGCCTTGGCCTTGCCGGCATTGGTGTTCCCTCTTTTCCATATTCATGGCAGTGATCAGCACCGCCATCCAGGACAGTTATTTCTTCATGTTCACAAAGCCCATTTCCATTCCGAGTTCTGGGAAGCTTATGCGCATTTGATTCATGCTCATTCATCCGATCCGGAACAGGATAAACGGTTCCATCATTCCCACTCTTCTCCTCAGCATGATAGGGATGAGATCGATTTCTATACCTTTCAAAAAGATGTTCCACCCGTCAAAGCCGCTTTTGTTTCAAAAAGCCTGGATGCCCAGGTTCGTATTGAAATTTCTCGTTCCTTAATTGGCATCCCCGCCGCATCAGCCGTTTTGGCTTTTGAGCCGCGGAACCGCCCCGGCACACTCTCTTCCCGATCTCCCCCTTTTTTGATTATTTGATTCACCCCCCATCTTTTTTAGTTTGATCGCCTGAGCCATTTCCATCCGCTCACGGGTTTTCTATTTGGAATGTATTCCTATTCCGGACCCGTTCGGGAGGTATTCAGGTCCATCATAAAATTCTGGAATCAACTTGAGGTTATTCACATGAAAGGCATCATGAAAGCCGTGGAGCTTTTCCTGGTTCTGGGACTGGTTTTTCCTTTCCCCAGCTTTGGAGAGGAAATCCTTGAGGAGCCAACGGGGTTGCTTTCACTGGATCGGGCGATTTCCCTGGCTTTGACAAAGAACCCGGAACTGGAAGCTTTCTCTCTTGAAATCCGCGTCAGGGAGGCCAGGGCATTGCAAGCCGGTCTGCTGCCCAATCCCGATTTGGATGTCGAGGTGGAAGACGCCGGGGGATCGGGAAAGTTCAGCGGATTCCAACGCACTCAAACCACGATTCAACTGAGCCAGTTGATTGAGCTTGGTGCCAAACGGGCGCGCCGGGCCCGGGCCGCTTCCCTGACCAAGGAACTGGCGACATGGGATTACGAATCCAAACGTGTCGATGTTTTGACCCAAGTGACCCAAGCGTTTACGGATGTTCTGGGTGCCCAGCAGAAACTGAATCTCATGCGGAATCTGGTGGCTCTTGCGGAACGGTTCCGATTCACGGTTTCCGAGAGAGTGAAAGTGGGAAAGGTTTCCCCGATCGAAGGAATCAAGGCCAAGGTGGCGCTCTCCTCCACTCTCATTGAATTGGAGCGTGCCAAAAGAAAATTGAAGGTCACCCGCAAAATACTGGCCGCTGCGTGGGGAAGCACCATCCCCCGTTTCAAGGCGGTGAAGGGGAATCTCTATTCCATCGCGCCCATCCCCTCGAAAGAAGATCTGTTCCAACGGATATTCGACAATCCCGATCTGGCGCGCTGGTCTACGGAAATCGCCCAACGTCAAGCGGTGGTGGACCGGGAAAAATCGAAGGCCATTCCCAGCATCACCTTGGCGGGGGGCTACCGCAGACTTGAAGAAAGTAATGACAATTCCATTGTCTTCGGAATTTCCGTTCCGCTGATGATTTTCAATCGCAACCAGGGGAGCATACAGGGATCTCTCCATGAATTATCCAAGGCGGAAAGCAACCGCCGCCGCGCCGAAATCCTCGTCACGGCCGCGCTTTCTGAAGCTTACCAAGCGCTGGCGGTCTCGCATGCGGAAGTGATCTCCCTGAAAAGTCAAATCCTTCCCGGAGCGCAACAAGCCTTCGACTCCATAAACGAGGGCTATCGTGTGGGAAAATTTGGGTTCCTGGATGTTTTGGACAGCCAGCGGACCTTGTTTCAGGCTAAAGCCCAATTTCTGGATGCCCTGACAACTTACCACAAAGCCGTGGCCGGCGTGGAACGCTTGGCCGGAGGATCCCTCAATACCGGTTTGTTGAATAAGGGCACGAAATAAAAGGACCCAAGGATGCTGAAATATCAAAAAATCTTGATAGGGATAGGCGGAATTCTTTTGGTAATCCTGTTGGTGGCCGCGGTGCTATTTTCGAGGAAAGATTCCCCTCCACCACCGCCGGAAAACTCCCTGGAAGCCCGCCAGGAAGAACACGATCATCACGAGGACGAAGGGAAGGCGGAAGATGCGGACGGCGCCCATGAAGAAAATCGCCGGGAGGGGGGCCGCGAAATAAAAGATCATGGTACAGATCAACACTCCGACGAGCACGAACATGAAGACCAGGACGAACATCACGAAAAAATCATTTCCGTCAGCCTTCAGGAAATGGCGGCGTACAACATCCAGGTGAAAACCGCCGGACCCGGCAATCTAGAAACCTATGTGAACCTGCCCGGCGAAATCGTGGTCAACGCGGACCGATTGGCCCACATCGTTCCCCGGGTCAGCGGCATCGTCCGTGAGGTTCGAAAAAACCTGGGCGATGTGGTCCGCGCCGGGGAAATCATGGCGGTTCTGGAAAGCTCGGAACTCGGTGAGACGATGACTGAGTATTTCCAAAGGAAACTGCAATTGAGAATCGGCCAGACCGACCTGGCCCGCGCCCAGACCATCCATGACAACACCCAAAGGATGCTGGCTATTCTCAAGACCTACCCGGACCCGGAAATCGTTCTGGATAAAACGAAAAACCTGGATATGGGCCGGAACCGGAGCCGCCTCATTTCTACATACGCCAACTTCCTTTTAACAAGGGCCACTTTCAATCGGGAAAAAAGCCTTTATGAAAAGAAAATATCCAGCCAGGCGGATTACCTGATAGCGCAAAGCGAATACAAAAGCGCCCAGGCGGAATACCTGTCGGCATATGATGAAATTTCCTTTTCCATAAAACGCGAATTGATCGAAAAGCAGAGCGCAGTCGAATTGGCACGGACCGCGCTACGGGCCGCCCAGCGGCATCTGCATGTCTTGGGGATTTCCCTGGAAGAAATCCAGCAACTGCAAGAGGGGGGAGACCGGGGCATCAAGGTGGCCCGTGTCGAGGTTCCTGCCCCCATAGCGGGAACGGTCATTGAAAAACACATCACCCTCGGGGAGATGCTGCAAAGAGATGCCAAGGCTTTCGTTCTCGCCGACCTGAATTCCGTGTGGGTGAACCTCAACGTTTACCGGAAGGAAATGCCCCTCATCCGTAAGGGTCTGGAGGTGATCATCACCGCCGGCAAGGGGATCCCAGACTCCAAAGGCACCATTTCCTATGTGCGATCGCTGGTGGGTGAAGAAACGCGGACGGCCCTCGCCCGGGTGGTTCTTCCCAACCCGGACGGACTCTGGCGGCCGGGTCTTTTCGTGACCGGCAAGGTGGCCGCCGAAAATATAGCCGTCCCCCTGGTCATCCCAAAAACCGCGGTGCAGAACATCGAAGGAAAAAACGTGGTCTTCATCAAAAAAGAAGCGGGGTTCCTGCCGCAACCCGTGACCCTGGGAAGAACCAGTGAAACTCAAGTGGAGGTGATTTCCGGGATGGTTCCCGGACAACGCTACGTGGCGCAAGGCGGGTTCACCCTGAAAGCCCAGTTGGCCAAGGGAGGATTCGACTCCGGACACCATCATTAAAAGGAAAACTCAAATTGGTTAAGAAAATAGTAACTTTTTCCCTGCAAAGCAGGCTGGTTATCATCGTCCTGGCGGTTGTAACCATGGCGGCAGGGTTTTATAGCTACAGGCAACTTCCCGTGGACGCTTTTCCGGATGTTTCCCCCGCCCTGGTCCAGGTCTTCACGGAAACGCAAGGGTTGTCGCCGGAGGATGTTGAGAAATACGTGACCTTTCCGATTGAAGTGGTGATGAATGGCCTGCCGAACCTGAAAAAAATCCGGTCGGTTTCCAATTTCGGATTGTCGGTCATCAATATCTATTTTGAAGACGGGACGGATATCTATTTCGCGAGGCAGGTGGTCAATCAACGTCTGCAGGAGGCGCGGGAAAACATTCCCCAGGGTTTTGGCGAACCCCGGATGGGACCCATTTCCACGGGCATGGGCTTGGTTTTGTTTTATTACCTGGAAGATGAAACCGGAAAACGTTCCCTGGAAGAACTGCGGACCCTTCAGGACTGGGTGGTCAAGTTTCATCTGCAGACCGTGCCCGGCGTCACGGAAGTTCTCGGAATCGGAGGCTACGAAAAGCAATATCACGTTTTGATCGATCCCGATTCCCTGCTGCGCTATCGGGTGAACCTGAATGAGGTCATCGAAAAAATCCGATCCAACAACCTGAACGTGGGAGCTCAGTTCATTGAAAAAAATGCCGAGGAGTACATCGTGCGTTCGGTGGGTCTCGCTTCGAATATAGAGGATATCGAAAATATCATCATCAAGACCATTGACGGCACGCCTGTTTTCCTGAAGCAACTGGCCGAAATCCGCGTGGGAGGGGCCGTTCGGAGGGGCGTCCAGACTCGCAACGGCATCCAGGAAGTCATAGCGGGAATGGTCATCAAACTGTTCGGAACGAATGCCTCCACCGTGATTGAACATACCGAGGCCAAGCTGAAAGAGATCAATCGCATATTACCCAAGGGGGTCCGGATCGTTCCCTACTACGAACAGAAAACCCTCATCGAGGCCTGTGTGAATACCGTTACCACCGCACTGGTTCAAGGCATCATACTGGTCATTCTGGTCCTGATGGCCTTTATGGGCGGGTTCCGGCCCAGTGCGGTGGTGGCCCTTTCCATTCCCTTTTCGGTTCTTTTCGCCACGTTATGGATGAAATACCTGGGCATCTCCGCCAACCTGATGTCGTTGGGGGGGCTGGCCATCGCCATCGGCATGATGGTCGATGGAACGGTGGTGGTGGTCGAGAATGTGGACCGGATTCTCCGCGAGGCCAACCCGGAGGAATCACGCGTCAGTGTGGTAGCCCGGGCTTGTGTCGAAGTGGGACGTCCCATTCTTTTCGCGATATCCATTATTATCATTGTATTCCTGCCGCTGTTCACCCTCCAGGGCGTCGAGGGCAAAACCTTCCGTCCCCTGGCGTACACGGTGGCCCTGGCCATGCTGGGTTCCTTGATTTTTGCCCTGTTCCTGGCTCCCGTCCTGTCACAATTTTTGATGCGGCGGCCCGATAATCCGGAAGCCCCGGAAACCCTCTTGATTCGATGGATCACCAAGTCCTACCGGCCGTTGGTGGAATATTTTGTGGCCCGGCGCAAGATGGCCATCGGACTGGCCGGGGGTCTTCTCCTCATCGGCGCCCTGGTTTTCCCCCTGCTGGGGACGGAGTTTACCCCCACCCTTCAGGAAGGGACCATGGTGCTGCGCCTGACCATGGCGCCTTCCATCTCCTTGAAAGAAAGCACCCGCATTACCCTGCTGGTGGAGAAGCGGTTGATCAAATTTCCCGAGGTCACCGGGGCCGTCACCCGGATCGGACGCGGCGAGGTCGGCGCGCACACCGACCCCATTAACAGCGCGGAAATGTACATCCTGCTCAAACCCAAGGATGAATGGAGATTTTCCAACCAGGAAGAACTCCAGGAAGCCATCCGTAAACACCTGGGAGAAATTCAGGGCGTTCTCACCAACTTCACGCAGCCCATCGCCATGACGGTGGACGAACTCCTTGAAGGCGTGCGCGCCGAACTGGCGATCAAACTTTTCGGCGACGACCTGGACACCCTGAAACAGAAAGCGGATGAAATCGCCGCGGCCGTAAAAACCGTGAGAGGCGCGGCGGATGTGCAGCCGGACCAGATCAGTGGTACGCCGCAACTGCTCATCAAGGTGGACCGGCAAGCCATCGCCCGATATGGCATCAACGTTTCGGATGTCCAGGAAGTGATCCGCGCCGCGGTCGGCGGCGAGGTGGCGGGGCAGGTTTTTCAGGGAATCCGGCGGTTTGATATTCTCGTCCGCTTCGTCCCAAAAGCCCGGAAAACCAAGGAGGAGATCGCCAAAATCCTCATCCCGGCTCCGGGAGGCGCCCAGGTGCCCTTGAACCAGCTTGCAAGCATTCAGGAGATCATCGGTCCCCGCCAGATCACCCGGGAAAACAATCAACGGTTCATCACCGTGCAGTGCAATGTGACCGGGAGGGACATCGGTTCCTTCGTTAATGAGGCCCAACAGGCCATCGCCAGGCAAGTGAGTCTGCCCCCAGGATACCTGGTTACCTGGGGCGGCCAGTTCCGGCTTCAGCAGGAGGCCAATAAACGGCTGGCGTTGGTGGTCCCGATCACCCTGCTCATCATTTCTATTTTGTTGTATTCCAGCTTCAACTCCCTGCGGAATTCATTGCTGATTCTTCTCAATATCCCCCTCGCGCTGGTGGGCGGCGTGCTGGGTCTCTGGGTGACGGGACAGAATTTATCCGTCCCCGCCTCCGTGGGCTTCATCGCCCTGTTCGGTATCGCCCTGGAAAACGGCATGGTCCTGGTGACCTATTTGAACCAGCTGTTGCGGGACGGTATTCCCCTGGACCGGGCATCGGTCCAGGGGGCCTGCCTGCGCCTTCGGCCCGTCTTGATGACGGCGCTCACCACCGCCCTCGGTCTCATTCCTCTCCTGTTTTCCCATGGGACGGGCAGCGAGGTGCAGCGCCCCCTGGCGACCGTGGTCGTCGGCGGGTTGGTCACCTCGACTTTTTTGACCTTGCTGGTCATTCCAGCTCTTTATAAATGGTTCGCGATAGACCCCGAGGAATTGTGATTGGATTGTTGATCCAGGAAAGGACAAATCATGAAACAGATCAAGGCGTACATCAAACCCCATAAGCTCAGCCAAGTCACCCGGGCGCTTCACAAGGTGGACGGGCTGACAGGAATGAGCGTGACCGAGGTCAAGGGGTTTGGCCGCAGCCGGGCAAAAAACGCCCCCCATCGAATCATCGAGGATTTCGTGGAATACGTCCCCCACGTCAAGATTGAAATCGTTTGTGAAAATGGGTTGTTGGACACCATCGTCCGGACCATCCAGGAAAATGCCCATACAGGCTTGCGGGGTGACGGGAAAATTTATATTTTGGCGGTCGAGGACGCCATCCGCATTGAGAACGGAGACCGGGGTGAGCACGCGTGCTGATGGCAAGGCCCGGGCGGAGTGCCTCCGCTCGCGATTCGTCACTCCTCATATGGCGGACAAAGGTGGGCTGGCGATGATGCTCTGACCTATTTCCCTCCGGGCGTGGCGGGGGATCAATCGGCGTATTCGAACATGCGTTCGAGGCA
>JBHHVU010000077.1:0-12074 GCA_046754465.1 Nitrospinaceae bacterium
GAAAATGACTTCATGCAGGCTACGCCTGCATGAACTGGGGAAACGTTTATCTGTTAACACGGAGCCTGCTAATGGGTGACCCCTTTGATCGGGTTTGCAAACCTGCCATAATGCGGGTATGAGAAAAATCGTTATCATCGGCGGGGGCATCGCGGGGCTGGCGGCGGCCTACCGCCTGCAAGAAGAGATCACCGCCGGCGCGCCCATGTGCTGCACCCTCCTGGAAGGGTCGGACCGGTTCGGCGGTAAAATCGCCACGGAACGGTTCGATGGATTCGTGGTGGAACGCGGACCGGACTCGTTCATCTCGCAAAAACCCTGGGCGATCGAGTTGTGCCGCAAACTGGAAATCGGCGGCCACCTGGTGGGCACCAACCCGGACCACACCCGCACTTATGTATACACCGGAGGGAAACTGGTCACCATGCCGGACGGATTGAGTTTGATGATCCCCACGCGGTTCCTTCCCTTCGCCCTGACACCACTGTTCAGCCTGCCGGGAAAAATTCGCATGGGAATGGATTTATTGATCCCCAAAAAACCGGACACCTCCGACGAAAGTCTTGCCTCGTTCGTCCGGCGGAGAATGGGGGAGGAGGCTTTACGAAAAATGGCGGAACCGATGCTGGCGGGGATCTACGCCAGTGACCCGGAAACGATGAGCATCAACAGCACGTTCCCCATGTTTGTGCAGACGGAACGCAAATACCGTTCGCTCATTCTGGGGATGCTGGCGCGCAAACGTCTGGTGGCCGGCACTGCCGCCCCAAAAAATTCCCAGCCGTATTCGCTGTTCATGACACTGAAAAACGGGCTGGAGGAGATGGTGGACGCGATCCTCGAAAAATCGCCGGATATCTCTTTCCGGAGCAATGCCAAGGTGGAGTCGGTCTCGCCCAGGGACGGCGCCTGGCGGGTCTCGTTGCGGGAGGGCGAGTCCCTGAACGCCGACGCCATCCTCTTCGCCACGCCGGCGAAAATTTCCGCGCGCCTGCTGGAACCTTTCGGACCCCAGGTGGCGGGACTGCTCAACCGCATCCAATACGTCTCCACCGCCACAGCCACCCTGGCCTACCGCAAAGAGGGGTTTTCGCATCCCTTGAACGGGTTCGGGTTTGTGGTGCCCAGGACGGAGAACCGGAAGATTCTGGCCTGCACCTGGACGTCCTCCAAATTCCCACACCGCGCCCCGGAAGGCCATGTGATGCTGCGTTGTTTCGTGGGCGGCGCCCTCCAGGAAGCGTTGGCCGAGCAGGACGAGGAGTCCATCGCCGTCATGGTGAAGAAGGAACTGGCGGATATCATGGGCATCCGCCAGGAGCCGGTGATCTGCAAGGTATTTCACAACATGAAGTCCAATGTGCAGTACCGGGTCGGGCACGCCGAACTGATCGGCTCGGTGCAAAAGGAGCTGGGCGCCTTCCCCGGTCTGTTTCTTACGGGCAGCGCGTATACGGGAATCGGGATCCCCGACTGCATCCAAAACGGAACCCTCGCCGCCGGTTCCGCCATTAATTTTCTGGCGGGGAATCCCCCTCAAGGGGTTTAGCATCTAATTTTCATGATTCCATCCAATGAACCTAAAGGAGTTTGCAATGAAATGGGCTTCGGCTATTTCAACCCAGGATAATATAGAAGCATGCGTGGAAGAAACCTCCAGAATCGTCCTGGATCAACTGGGCGGCAACGAAGCTCATCTGACGGTGATTTTTGTGTCCCCCGACTTCAAGGAAAATTATAAGCGGATTCCCGAATTGATCCGGCAAAGGATGGACCCGGGGACCCTGCTCGGCTGTTCCGGCGGTGGCATCATCGGCGCGGGTCATGAGGTGGAACAGCAACCCGCCTTCAGCATGACAGCCGGCCACTTGCCGGGCGTTTCCGTTCAACCCATTTATTCCGACACCATGAATTTGCCGGATCAGGATACGGGGCCGGGCGTCTGGCGAGAATGGCTGGGGGTCAAGGTGGAAGACCGGCCGCATTTTATTTTCCTGGCCGATCCCTTTTCGTTTCGCGGGGAGGAGTTTCTTTCCGGGGTCGACTTCGCCTACGCCAACAGCAGGAAGGTGGGGGGCCTGGCCAGCGGCGCTCAATCCCATGGCGGTAACGCGCTCTACCTGCAAGACAAGGTTTATGCCAATGGATTGGTGGGGGTCGCCTTGAGCGGCCAAATCGTGGTGGACACCATCGTCGCCCAGGGCTGCCGGCCCATCGGCACCGCCATGAAAATCACCAAGTGCAACAACAACCTGCTCGTGGAACTCGAGGGCACCCCCCCCATGGACGTGTTGCAGGAAATCAACGAAACACTCAGCGAAAACGATCGCCGGTTGATGCAGACTTCCTTGTTCCTGGGGATCGAGATGAACCCTCTCAAGGATGATCCCAAGCAAGGGGATTTCCTCATCCGCAACCTCATGGGGGTGGTGCGCGATACCCGCGCCCTGGCCATCGGGTCTCTTTTGAGGGAAGGCCAACTGGTCCAGTTTCACCTGCGCGATAAGGAAATGTCGGCGGAAGATCTCGACCTGCTCCTCACCCGGTACCATTCCGGGGGCAAGGCGGACGATGCCTGCGGGGCGTTGTTGTTCTCCTGCCTGGGACGGGGAAAGTACCTGTACGGCAAACCCGACCACGATACGGATATGTTCAAGAACAAACTGGGCGAGATCCCGCTGGGCGGGTTCTTCTGCAATGGCGAAATCGGTCCGGTGGGAGATACCACGTTCCTGCACGGATATACCAGCTCCTTCGGAATCTTCCGCCCCCCGCCAAGCGGGGAGGGAGATTAAAATCCCCCTAACCCCCTTTAAAAAGGGGGAATATGGTGGCTCCCCCTTCCCGGAAGGGGGCCGGGGGGATTTTCTCGCGGACTCTTTTAAATCAAAACCCAGGCATCGACTTATAATTTTTTTAAAAAAAAACTCTTATGCAAAGGTCTCTCGGGGCGAGGAATAGGGTCAGGGCTTGGTAGGCATTCAATCAGGTTGGACCATAAAATTCATGTAAAATTGCCCGCGGGGGCCGGGTCTCAACAATTTAAGGGATAAAAACTTGTCAACTGGAAGGGGAGAAAACGTTATGGCTGTGGAAGTGACTGTTTCGACAACGCCCAATGAAAACGCGATGAAGTACACTCTGAATCGGAACGCGATCGATTCGGGATACAAAACCTATAAAAATCCCCAGGAAGCGGAAGAGTCGCCGGTGGCCAAGGCCTTGTTCGCTATCGAGGGGGTCGATCAGGTGTTTCTGATGGCAGATTTCGTCACGGTCACCAAAAACCCCGGGGCCAATTGGGCGGCGTTGGAGGAGCCTATCCTGCAAGCCATCAAATCTTCCTACCCCTAGTTTTTGATATCGAGGATGCCGCGTGAAAGTCACGATACTCGGTTCGGGCACGGTGGTGCCGTCGTTGCGGCGGAATTCCTCGGGGATTCTGATTGAGAACGGAGCCACCCGTTCCCTGGTCGATATGGGTTATGGAACCCTCCACCAATTGTTGCGGCTGGGGTGGACCTATCATGATATCGACCGCATCTATTTCACGCACAACCATCCCGACCACATGTGCGATCTCGTCCCTTTCCTGTTCACCTGCCGGTATCATTTGGATCCCCGCGAAAAACCCCTGGAGATCGTGGCCGGTCCCGGCTTTCGGGAATTTTTCGATAATCTTGTGGCGGCGTACAAGCGATGGCTGGTCCCGGTCACCTACGACCTTCGGATCATCGAGCAGGACGAGGAAACCCGTGAATACGACGGACTCACCGTGACGGCGCGGAAGGTGAAACACCTGGCCATCAGCCGCGGTTACCGGATGCGCGATGGACGGGGAAAAACCGTCGCCCTCTCCGGCGACACGGACTACTGCCAGGGCATGATCGAGTTGGGAAAGGACGCCGACCTCATGGTCCTCGAATGCGCGTTTCCCGATGACATGAAAGTGGAAGGTCACCTGACGCCCAAGCTGGCGGCCAAACTGGCACGGGAAACCGGGTGCAAAAAACTGTGCCTCACTCATTTTTATCCGCCCTGCGATCTCGGCCGGTTTCGCGAGACCGTGGGCCGGGAGTACCCGGGTGAACTGGTCCTCGCCGAGGACCTCCTGCAATTCGATCTTGAATAATATCGTCCGGCGCCGGAACCGGTTTTGACCGGGAAAAGGGCCGGGTTGCGTCTGGCCCGGCCACGCGGCGAGGGGTCATTGGGTGATTTTTTCCCGGATCCTGGCGCTGAGGGTGTCGAGGGTGATGACGACACAGGCGATCGCAAGAAGGGCCGTTCCCGCCTGGTTGTATTGAAGCAGGTTGATCCATTGTTGCAGGAGGAACCCGATCCCTCCCCCGCCCACGAATCCGATGATGGTCGACATCCGCACGTTGATGTCCCAGCGGTAAAAACTCAATGCCAGAAACTGCGGGACCACCTGCGGGACCACGGCGTAAAGGACCACCTGCATGGGGTTGGCCCCGGTCGCGGTGATCGCTTCCACCGGGCCCGAGTCGATGCTTTCGATCTGTTCGGAAAACAGTTTCCCCAGGGCAGCGGTGGAGTGGACGCCGAGGGCGAGAACCCCGGCGAAGGGTCCGATGCCTACCCAGACTGCGAACAGGATCGCCATGATCAGCGGTTCGATCGAGCGCAATACATTGAACACGGTCCGGACGAGGTAATACACGGTGGTGCCGGGCAGATGGCGGGTCATCAGGTTGCGCGCACCCAGGAAACTGAGCGGCGCGGCCACCACGATCGCCAGCGTCGTCGCCATCAACGCCAGAAACAGCGTCTCGACCATTTTCCCGGCGGCCAGTTTTAGGGTATGACTCATCCGCCACCCGCCGGTTTTCCAGGTGAGCGTTGCCCGCACGGTCTGGTCCTCTCCTCGCGCGATTTCCGGGACAACGATTTGCCGGGAGAAGCTTCCCCGGACGTCCGTCTCAAAAGCGCCGAGGGGAAACTCCTGCTCGATCGCGTTCACCCAGAACAGTTGGCCCCGGCGCCGCGGGGGAAGATCCTTCCCCATCACCGTGAGCCGGTCTCCGATCCTGCCCGAGGGGGCGGACAGGGCCAATTTAGAGTGGTTGCCGGGCGAAGGCGGGGCGGGCCGAGGGAAATCGGAGGGTCCGGTCAAACGGAACCGGGCTTCCACGGTCAACGATTCGGTGTTGGGGATGAAAAGGTCGGGGTGCAGAAGGTCGCGCACCAGCGGTTTTACCAGATGGACGTCGCGAACCAGCTCCCCCAGATCGATTTCGGTCACCCGCCATCCATAACCGTAGACCGCCATCACCAGCAGGGCGAACACCAGAAACCGGGTTCGGGCGTAAAAGGGACGCGGGTCTTTGCCGAGTGCGTTTTTGCCGGGATCGGTCATGGAAGGGGACGGTGGGTTCGGAGAGTGGTTTGCCGGTCTTTGGGGTTTGGTGTTGAAGGAACGTCCACGGGATCCTGGGAATCCGGTTTCCCCGCGGATTCGGGAGGCGGGGCCTTGCCGGGCCGGTTAATTTTTCTTAAGAAAACTCAAATTGTGTCGCACCTGTTTCAGTTTTGGATTGATCTCCAGGGCTTTCTCATAATATTCAATCGCTGTCTCATTCTTCCCCAGCTTCTGGTAACACCAAGCGAGATTGGCGTAAGCCTGGGCGAAACGCGGTGAGATCTTCAGCGCTTTCTGAAATGCACCGATCGCGTCTTGACACCGATTCAACTGGGCGTAGGCGGTCCCGAGGTTGTATTGCGGCTCGGGAAAATGGGGTACCCGCTTGATGACCTCTTTCAAGGGATCCACCGCTTCCCTGTAACGGCCGAGGGCGAGGTAGGCCTCACCCAGATTCCTGAAATCTTCCGGATTATTGGATTTGAGTTCGATGGCCTTCAGGAGCGGATCGATGGATTCTTTATATCTTTCCAATCGGTGGAGGACGGACCCCAGGAGGGAATAATAATAAGGGTCATTGGGTTTTTCCTGGATGAGCGTCTCAAGCGGATCAATTATTTCCTCATATTTGCCGAGGTTTTCATAAGAAATCACCAGGTTGATTCTGGCCTCCACCAGTTCAGGGTCCAGTTCGAGCGCCCTGCGGGCCTCGGCAATGGCATCGTCGAACTTTCGCAAGCTGGCATACACCAGGCCCAGGTAGTGGTGGGCCTTGGCGCTCCCGGGTTTGAGCTGAATCGCGGTTTTCAGGGGCCTTACGGCACTCTTATATCTTCCCGCCCCGGAATATACCACTCCCAGATTGTAGTGGGCTTGAAAATTGCCCGGGTGTTTCCGTATTTCTTCCCGGTATTGCCGGATTTGGTTCTCCATGACGGAGATACGGTTGGAACCGGCCGCCGCCCCCACAGGTTTCCATAAAAGAAAACCCATGACCATGAGAAGCAACAAGCAGACCCTTGGCATGGCACCTCCTCTTGTCGATTAGGGTTAAAGCTGTATATCCTCAATTTTAAGACGAGGAGGGAGATAGGTCAATCTAAACCGCCTATCGATCTGGGTCCGCCCCCCCCTACGCGGGAGGGAGATGGGTCAGGATGAGGCGTAAACAGGAAACACGGTCCAATCAAGCGAAGTTTTTTGAGTAGCGGGCAAGAGGGGACTTGACCCCTCACAACCCTCACGCCCTCACGACCCACCAGGTCCTTGGGAGGGACTAGACTTTGGCGGTGGCCAGGAGGTTATCCACCTCGTCGCAGGTTTTCTTGACTTCTTCCGCCGATTTGTTCAAGGCGGCGGTTTCTTCTTCGGTGAGTTTCAGTTGGATGATTTTCTCCATTCCGTAGATGCCCATTTTGACGGGTACGCCGAAAAAGATGTTGCTCCAGCCGTATTCTCCCTCGAGAAAGGCGGTGCAGGGAAGGATTCTTTTTTTATCGTGGAGGATCCCCTCGATCATTTTGACCACCGAGGCGCCGGGGGCCATGAAGGCGCTGCCATTTTTCAGCAGCTGGACGATTTCCGCCCCCCCTTTGCGGGTTCGCTCCACGATGCGTTCGATCTGCTCGGGCTCCATGAGTTCGGTGATGGGGATCCCCGAAACGGTGGTGTAACGGGGCAGGGGCACCATGGAATCGCCGTGTCCGCCAAGCACCATGGCGTCAACATCCACCAGGGAGACATCCAGCTCCAGGGACACGAAGGTTCGCAGCCGGGCGGAATCCAATACCCCCGCCATGCCGACGATCCGGTGTTTGGGCAGGTTGGAAATTTTCTTGGCCAGATACACCATCGCGTCGAGCGGATTGGAAACCACGATAATGATGGGATTGGATGAATAATTCATGATTTGCTCGGTCACCGATTTGACGATCTTGGCGTTAATGGCGAGAAGGTCTTCCCGGCTTTGCCCGGGTTTTCGGGGCAGTCCGGCGGTAATCACCACGATATCCGAATCCGCCGTATCGCGATAGTCGTTGGTCCCCACGATGATACTATCGAAGACCTGCAGGCAGCCGGATTCCTGGAGGTCCAGCGCCTTTCCCTGGGGAACCCCGTCCACGATATCGATGAGGACGACATTGCCGAGGTTTTTATAGGCCGTCAACTGGGCCACGGTGGACCCCACCTGTCCTGCTCCTACCACCGTAATTTTCTTCCGCGCCGAGTTCATGGTTTCAGTCTACTCCTTAGAAAGAAGGTGATGGGATTGTTTTCAAATGCCGAGTTTGTGTTTCAGCTTTTGTTCCACGGCATCGATGAATTCAAAGGTGTTCAATCGGGTCGGATTGGGTGAGGTGCATAGGTTGACCAAATCCCCGGTCATTTGACCTCCCTGGATGGTTTCGATGACGGCTTCCTCCAGGGACCTTGCGAAGTTCACCACCTCGGGTGTTTGGTCCAGTTCCCCCCGTTTGGCGAGCCCGCCGGTCCACGCGAATATGGATGCCACGGAATTGGTGGAGGTTTCCTCGCCCTTTTCGTGTTTGCGGTAATGCCGGGTCACGGTTCCGTGGGCGGCTTCATACTCATATATTCCCTCGGGCGATACCAGGACCGATGTCATGAGTCCCAGGGAGCCGAATCCCGATGCCACCATGTCGGACATCACATCCCCGTCGTAATTCATGCAGGCCCAGAGAATTCCACCTTCGTGTTTGACGATGCGGGCGACGATGTCATCGATCAAGGTATAAAAGTAGACGATTCCGGCATCATTCATCTCCTTTTTCTTTTTGTCGGCCTCTTCCTGGAACACGTCCCGGAACATTCCCTGGTAGGTTTTGGAGATGGTGTCCTTGGTGGAAAACCACAGATCGACCTTTTCGGAAAGGGCATAAGCGAGACAGGCCTTGGCGAAATCCCTGACGGATTTCTCGGTATTGTGGATGCCCTGGACCACTCCGCCCCCCTTGGCGAAATCGTGAATCAACTGCCTCTCTTCCTTGCCATTGCCATGGGTGACCACCAGTTCGGCCTTGGCCCCGGCATCGGGAACCCGGATCTCCACGTTTTTGTATATATCGCCGTAGGCGTGACGTCCGATGGCAATGGGCTTTTTCCAGGACTTCACCGCCGTCGGAATGTTATTCAAAATTATGGGTTTTCTGAAAACGGTTCCCCCAATGATTCCGCGAATGGTCCCGTTGGGTGATTTCCATTGCTGTTTGAGGCCAAACTCCTCGACCCGGGCCAGATTGGGGGTGATGGTGGCGCATTTTACCCCCACCTTGTGGTTGATGATCGCATGGGCGGCATCGACCGTGATCTGGTCATCACTCTTATCTCGTTCCATTACATGGAGGTCGTAATATTCCAATGAAATATCGAGGTATGGCAAAATAAGTTGATCCTTGATCTTGGCCCAAATCACCCGGGTCATTTCATCCCCATCCAATTCAACCAGGGTATTTTTTACTTTGATTTTTGGCATGGCTCACCTTCTCCTTTAGAAAATCAAAATTTCAGAATGATTGAAAACTGTTTAACAGGAAGATCCCTTGCGGGAAGAGTGTCTGTAAAATATTTGAAAAATAGATGATAGGTGTAATTCGGATTGGGGCTAAACTAAATTATTAGCTCCCCATTGTCAAGGCCTTTTGAAGGCGCCGCCGTTCCCGGATTTTCAGCACCCGGGCACGGGAAGAAAGCGCCCTTTCGGACTTCATTGTAAATAATTTCGGAGTCCCGCAATTCGCCCCCCATTTTACCGGAAATCCGATATCTCCATTTTTTTCAACTTATTTCCATTTCCCGATTCCGTCATTTGGTGGTATTCTTCGATATTTAAGAATGGAACAACCCGAACAGGGCGCTTCTGGGAGTAAACCTTGCCCGGCACCCCTTTTTGTTCATTGGGGCGGATAAATTTCGAGACCCAGTCATTACCTCCGGTTTAGCCCCACAACCCCAGCAACCTTTGAAGGTATTTTGCCTCGATGAATCCCGCGGACGGTCAATACAGGTTCGGCATCGATTTCAGCCCGGTCCGGGAAATTCCCGAAAACCCCCGGGACCGTTCCTCCTATTTCTCCGCCTATAAAGCTCTCATCAAACAGGAACAGGGGAAAATCCGCGCCTGGCACCGGGGGGGCGTGGGTGGACGCGAGGTGATCCAGGCCCATACCGCCCTGATGGATGAGATCATCCGTCATCTGACCGTTTCCCTTGCTTCCCTGAAACATTATGCCGACGCTAACGTGCTGGGGGAATTCGCCTTGGCGGCGGTGGGCGGATACGGCCGCGGAGAGCTCAACCCCTGTTCCGACATCGACTTGTTGTTTCTCCGGCCCTCGAGAATCCGCAAAATCACCGACGAGTTCATTCAGGATCTGATTTCCATATTCTGGGGAATCGGACTCGAAATCGGTCACAGTTGCCGCAGTGTCAAGGAATGCCTTCTACTCGCCAGGGAAGACCTGACCATCAAAACCTCCATGATCGAGACACGGTTTTTGATCGGCAACCAAGACAAGTACGAGAAATTCTGCGATTCCTTTCAACGCAGCGTCCTCAAGAAAAGCATCCAGTCGTTCCTGAACATCAAATTGAAGGAAAAGCAGAACCGTCACTGCAGGGAGGGCGGGGTGGTCTGCATTCAGGAACCCAACATCAAGGAGGGACCCGGCGGCCTGCGGGATTACCATACCGCGCTGTGGGCCGCAGCGGCGCGCTTTGGCTGCCATTCCCTGCACGAGATCGGCCGCAACGATGTGATCTCCGACCAGGAAGTGGACGCCCTTTACGAATCCGTCAATTTCGTCCTGCGCGTGCGCAATGAAATGCATTACATCAAGGATAAAAAAGCCGACGTGCTGAGTCTCGACCTGCAAAAAGACCTGGCCCTCAACCTGGGATACCCGGCGGAAAACGATGTCATCCGCGTCGAAAAGTTCATGCACGATTATTTTCTCCACGCCATGAACATCTTCAATTTCTCCAAAACCGTCTTCGACCTTTGCCTGCATTCCAGCCGCTCCTTCAAAACGGTCCTGTCCTCGCTGACCCAAAAATCGTTGGGAAACGGGTTTATCGCCAAGGACCATACCCTGGCGGTGGAAGGAGACGTGGAAGATCTGTTTCCCAGGAATAAAACCCTCCTCCTGGAACTGTTCTACCTTTGCCGCAAACACGGCCTGGAACCGAACCATCAACTCAAAAGGCAGATCCGCCGTCACGTTCATCTCATCGATGAAGCATTCCTTCAGGGAAACGAGGTGAAAGAGTTCCTGTTTGCCACCCTGCGCGATTCCGCCTCCGAAAGGATCCTCCGTCAGATGCATGAAATGGGGGTTCTGAACCGGATTCTCCCGGAATTTGGCCGGTCCCACTGCATGGTCAGCTACGACTTTTACCATCGTTATACCGCCGACGAACATTCATTGCGAATGGTGCGGTTCCTGGAAGACCTTGCCACCCATGAGGGATCCGATTTGGGAGAACTGGCGGAAATTTATGCGTCTTTATCCGCCAAGCCCCTCCTCAAATTCGCCGCGTTGCTGCAAACCATCGGCAAGAACCACGGGTCCGATCCCTCCAGTGAAATGACCGGGTTGCTGGCTCCCATCGGTGAGCGGATGGGATTGAGTTCCTCGGAAAGGGATACGCTGGACTTTCTGATCCGAAACCAGAACGAAATGATCGAAACCGCCCTGCACAAGGATATGCACCAGCCCACGGTGATCGAGGAATTCGGCCGGCTGGCAGCCAACCGGGAACGCCTCGACCTCCTGTACCTTTTCAGTTACGCCGACCTGAGAGCCGTCGCCCCGGGAACCTGGACTTCCTGGAAAAAGGTGTTGTTGTCCGAATTATACCACCGCACCCGGCAGTACCTGGAACGGCCCGATTCGTTGAATGAACAACCCCAGGCCACACGCGACGAAGTGTACCGCACCCTGCACTGGGAATGCCCCGCCAGCGAGATCGAACGGCACCTGAACCAATTGCCCGAGGATTACTTGTTGTCCGCCAGTCCCGGGGAAGTCGCCCTGCACATCCGTCTCATCCGGTCTCTCAAGGGCAAATCGTTTATATTGCACCACGAGTTCAACGAGGCGGGGAGTTACCATCACCTGATCCTGTGCTGCCAGGCGAAGTTGGAAGCCTTTAAAAAACTGGTTGGGACCCTTACCGCGAAAAACATGAATATCCTGGGCGCGCAGATTTATCTGAAAAAAGACGGGATTGTGATCATTTCCATCCAAGTGGAAGAGACCCAGAGACTCGGACCCGACAACCTGGAAATCTGGAAGGAGGTCAAACAAATTCTCGGTGATGTGCTGGAAGGACGGAAAAGTTTGAGGACCCTGCTGGCCTCCCGGGGTCATTTCACCCAAAAGAAAGGGGCTCCGAGAGCCATCGTTCCGAAAATCCAGATCGATAACACCTCTTTCAAAAACTTTACCGTAATCCGTATCGAGGCCCGCGACCACCTGGGCTTGCTGTACAAGATCGCCAGGACCTTCGCCGATTTCAACATCCGGGTGCACCGCGCAAAAATTTCCACCCAGGGCGACCGGGGGATCGACGTATTTTACGTGACCCTGAGAGACCGCAAGGTAACGTTTCAAAAATTGATCCGGCGCATCAAGGAAAAAACAATCCACGTCCTCCTGACCGAGAACCTCGG
>JBHHVU010000078.1:0-12054 GCA_046754465.1 Nitrospinaceae bacterium
GCTGCCGCCGCTATCAAACCATCACAGGCCGGAACTGTTTTGCCTGATTTTTGCGAGGATGCTGTTAAATCACCCCAAATCCTGACGGTTTCTATGTCAATGGACAAGATGGAGTCAGAAAAATCTCTCTCCAGTCCCTGCACCCAGGCGGTCAGTTCCTTTTTACGCTTGCCGGTGCGGAGCAATTCTATGCCCTTTACGATTTCACCAATCGTGATAACACTAAGAAACAAATCCGCGCTGTTAAAAGTCTGAACGGCGTTCTTGACAGCAGGGTTCCCCTTTTTTTTGCGGATTTCTGACAAGACACAGGTATCAAGAAGAACTCTCATAGATCCGTATTCCGCACAGGGGATTGATCGCGGGACAGATCAAGGCCATCCAATGAGGGTGCGTTCAAGATATAATCCTTGAAGGAACTTTTCTTCCCGGTGAGTTTTTTATATTGGTTTTCTTCTATGATGATAAAAGATTGATCGCGCCGCACCACCTTTTGCGGCCCTTCAAGAAGAGCCTTGTTAATGACTTCGCTAAACTTGTTTTTGGCCTCTGCCAGTTTCCATTCCATGATTTTAATCCTTAGCTAGATTATCTAGCTTTATTGTCTCACTTTTATCTGCAAAGGGCAAGCTTGTCTCCCCTGCCCCGCTTCCCGGTGCATCGGAGCCTTATAAATTCAGGGCAGGTTGTTCCTTTGCGATCGGTCTTTTCCGTTTCGCCGGAAGCCTTACTTTCATGTTAATGTCCGCCTCTGGCTCCAGCTTATTCAGAATGGTCATGAGCCGGTCAATAGTGAACCTTTTAAGGTCTGCGTTTCGGATGCGGGAAAAGTCCGCCGCATGTACTTTGGTTTGAGCTTGTGCTTTCCGTACAGATAATCCCTGGCTATCGAGGGCTTTGATAATTTCAGCGCTCAATATAGCCTTGGCCTGTTCCACGTCTGGATTCGGGAATCCCGCGTCGCGGAAAACGTTGCCGCTCCCACGGGTAATTTCTATTTTTTCGTCCTTGGTCATTTATTTCTATGCTGGTTGAAAACGTGCAACGTTAATTTTCTTCCCGGTCTGCCGCATGCGAGCGGTATCGTAGAGGGCTTGCATACGGAGAAGAAAATCCATTTTTATATCGAACCCCTTTTCCAGCCTTAGAGCCATTTCCGGGGACAGAGCCGCTTTGCCATTGAGAAAATCAGACAAGGTTGCCCGCCTCACACCAAGAACTTCTGCGGCCTTGGTTATACTAAGGTCAAGCGGTTCCAGAACTTGTCTATGGATAAACTCACCCGGGTGTGAAGGCATCATTCCTATATTGCTCATTAGTGGTAATCCTCCAAATTTAAATCGTGTATTTCCTCATTTTGTATTTCAAAGGTCATCCGCCAGTTGCCTGTTATAGTTATGTTCCACTGTCCTTTTCGGTCTCCGGTCAGTCTGTGGAGCTTCCATCCCGGTAATGTTGGCATGTCTGCAAGGTTATCAGCGACCAGCAAGGCGGTGATAACATCCCTGATTTTATTTACTTTCTCAGCGGGTAGCCCCTTGGGATCGTTCTTTTCAATGAACCGTTTCAAACCTCTGTGACGAATTTTCCTTATCTTCATCTATTAAGTGTACGGTTTTAGCGTACGAATGTCAAGCTCTTATTTGAAAGCTGTTTCACCCTTTCTGCCTTTCTATATGGAGGGTATTTCTTTAACAATTGATACAATATATTGTATGATTTGATCCAATCTACTAAATTAGATGATATTAGTAGAAAATTAGTATTTCGCTTGTAACCGGAGTGAACGGTAAATCCCCCGACCCGCTAACCCAATTCCCACCAAGCCACGGCCCCTGATGATCGCTACCCTCCTGAGAATCCTGATATTCGCTTATGCCTTCAACGCATTTTCCCTCATCACGGCGGACAGCGACCTGTGGGGACACATCAAGTTCGGTGAGGCGGCGTGGTCCGAAAAAGCCCCGCTAAAAACCGATCCTTACTCCTACACCGCACCCGGCGCGCCCTGGGTCAACCACGAGTGGCTGACCGAAGTTTTGTTTTACCTGATCTATAAGGTTCTGGGCTCCGGCGGACTCCTGGGGTTTAAGCTCTTGATCGGACTGTCCATTGTTGCCCTTTTAACCCGGCTGGCAGTAGAAAAGGAAAACAATATATTCATTTACTTCCTGATTTTTGTTCTTCTCATCCCGGTACTGGCACCCGGATTCATGGCCCGCCCGCAACTCATGAGTTTTCTGTTCATGACCCTGCTTGTGGTCCTCCTGCACAAATTTTTCGATGGCCAGCGGGGGGTCCTCATATGGACTCCGCTTCTCATGATTTTCTGGGTGAATTGCCATGGCGGGGTGGTGGCGGGTATCGGACTTTACGGGGCCGTGACGGTGAGCGGGTGGATCCGCTGCCGGATCAGCGGGGGCCCACATGGAAATATTCTGCTGAAATATTTTGCCTTGTCCTGTGCAGGGCTTCTGATCAATCCCTGGGGATATCAACTCTGGCAATTTTTTTATCAGTCCCTCACCCTGCCGAGGGCCATCGCCGAATGGGAACCCGTCACTTTATTCAATGCCAGTTTCCCGGAATTCAAGATCATGGTCCTGCTGTTTCTCGGATCCTTGGCGATCCCCGGCCGCAAGCGGATTTGGGAAATCGTGATGATCGCCGGGGCCCTATACTTCGCGCTCCAACACCAGCGCCACACCGTGCTCGCCGCTATCATCATGACCCCATACCTCACCGCTCAAGGGTCTCGGCTGGCGGACAGGTTGGAGCCGGGAAAATTCTTCCGCATCCCATCTTCTCCCTGGATACGGGCGACCATTCAAGGGACCCTGATCCTTTTAATCGCCCTGCAGGTCTTCGGCGGGTTCAGCAAATACCGGGTAACCGGTTTCAGGATACTCGTCGAACCGGCGATTTATCCCACCTACGCGGTCCAGTTCATGGAGGCCAACCGGATCGACGGCAACCTTCTCGTCCCCTTCGACTGGGGGGAATACCTGATATGGAAACGGCCCGGCTCCAAGGTATCCATCGATGGCAGGTTCCGCACCGTTTACCCGGAAAAAGTGATACAGGAAAACGAGGATTTCGCGGCGGCCCGCCCAGGGTGGCGGGCGATGTTGGAGAATTACCCGGCGGACATTGTTATTTTGCGCAAACCGCAACAGACCCGGCATCCGTTGAAGGGAGAGAAGGGATGGATGAAGATATATGAAGACCCCCTGGCAATGATATTCATAAGGAAAACCACACCCCCGGGACCGATAGAGCAAAAAGCGTTGAGCCGGGACCTCATCCGCCCCACCCCCCCACCGCCCCTGACCTTCCCGGGATAAGGCCATCAAGGGGGCAAATCCGCTCTTAGCACCAACTGGAATGGGATTTGCCTGATTGATCTGATTTAAAATTCGTCTAAACGGCCTTTCCCGTGCAGTCTGTCAAAAACAAAATCACCACTCCCCATTTATCAAATTCGGCTTCCATCCTGTCTTTCCTGTAATCCTGTCCGGATTTTCATTTCCTTCCCTCATGGGAAGAATAAGGATGAAGGTGGATTGACGGAAGGAATGGAATAGCCGGAATGGGCGTGAATCTGAAATGCCGTCCATTCAAGGGAAGTTTTTTTAAGTTATAGCTAAGGGAGATTTTATGACCCCTTTGCGGGGAATGGGGCACGAGGGGGTCAGCTGGTGAGGTTGACCCCCTCGTTTTTCAGGGATAATTCCGATTTTTCCAACTCAGCCTTGGTGGAGGATTAGGAGTCAGGCAATCAAAAAGATTCTCCCTGAAAATTATGATGATGGGCAGCGCCTAAGATTATTTTTCGGTCAATCTTCGGAAAAGTAAAGGTCCTCGAAACTCATTTCGCCGGAACCCGTCTGCGGGGATGATTTTTTGGTCCCGCCGGGTTTGGCTTTCATTTTTTTCTGATTGCGCAATTTGATTTTCTGATTAAAAAAATCACCCCAATAACGTTGACTCAAAGACTTGGGGGAGAAGACCTTTTTTACTTTTCCCTGGCGATCCAAAATTTTTACCTGGTGAAACATTTGACATTCCTCCACGCCCCCCGAATCCCGATGCTCGATTCAGAAATGGATGACTTTTCAAGTCCTTTTTTGTAAAGGGTCTGAAATGGGGTATCATAGGAGAAAGCCCATGGTGAATTTGCGCTCCTTTGCATTTACGGGCGAAAAATATCCGGACCCAAGAAGTCTCCAATTCCCGCTTTGATTCTCGATAAATGAATATGGAATCTCTATTTTTAGGATGCCCGTCAACCCGTTTGGTTTCTTCATTTCCACGTCAATTTTATAGTAAAGGGAGAAAAGCCTTGAAAATCCTTACTTCCGTTTTTTTTGTATTGTCCCTCATTTTCGCGTCCGCTTGTGACCGGGAACTGAAAGAGCACCCCATTCCGGAAAGCCTGAAAAAGGAACTGGCGCGAAAGAATGATCCCGCCGTCAAGGCCAGCGAAATCGCCGGAACGATTCTTCTGGACAAAAAATATGCAAAAACCGTTCCTCAAGCAGCGAGAGTGTTTGTCATCGCCCGTCCGGAAGGGGTCACGCAGGGTCCGCCCCTCGCCGTCAGGCGATTCAGCATGGTCAAATTCCCGCTTCAATATAGTATCGGCCCAGCGGACGTGATGCTTGAGGGGAATAAGTTTGAGGGCCCGATCACCCTCACCGCCCGCCTGGACCATGATGGCAACGCCATGGCCGGGCCAGGGGATATCGAGGGAACCCGAACGGCCCAGGCTGGGGACAAAGAGGTGGTGATCATGATGGACCGCATGATCGAACCGGATAATAATTACATCACGGGTGTGATCCGTATCGACCCGGATCTGGCGAGCAATTTGCCTCTGAAATGGCAATTATTTCTCATTGCCCGGCCCGAGGGGACCACCGGGGGACCCCCGTTGGCGGTAAAACGGCTGACTGAAATCTCATTCCCTCACCAATTTACCCTGGGACAGGAAAATACCATGCTGCCGGGGGCGGTTTTTGAAGGCAAACTGAAAATCACCGCCCGGCTGGATTTACAGGGCAATGCCAAGGCCGATCCGGGCGACATCGAGGGAACGGTCACCGTCAAGGCGGGGGACGAAAAGGTGGAAATCGTGCTCAACAACCGGGTTGGTGGGTGATGTCAGGAGGGTTTGTTCGAGAAACGCGCCAGAACGGCCAGAATGCCGGTCAAAAGAATACATGCGTAACTGAATACGTCGCCGTAGCGGGAATAATAGGTGGGCCGCGAGGTTTTGGGTGAAATCTCGGTCAAAACCAGGTCCTCTTCGTACAATTTGGTGGTCCGGCGGATTTTTCCGCTGGGGCCGATGGTGCCGGAAATCCCGGTATTTGCCGCCCGGACGATAGGGACCCTGTTTTCCACCGCCCGCAAGGCGGCCATGCTGATGTGCTGATACGAGGCCGCGCTGCGGCCGAACCAGGCGTCGTTAGTGATGTTCACCAGAAACTCCGCTCCGTTTTTCACCGGTTGGCGGACCAGGTCGGGGAACGTGATTTCATAACAGATGGATACTCCGAACCGGCGGTCCTTCAGGTGAAACACCGTGGGATGGGTCCCCCTCCCGAAATCCCCGATACCCACCACCAATTTATTGATAAACCATAAAATATTTTGAAAGGGGACATATTCGCCGAAAGGAACCAAGTGTATTTTATCGTACCGTCCCAGAATTTTCCCGGCAGCATCCACCAGAAAAGCGCTGTTGAAATAGACCGATTTGCCATCGAGAACTTCCCGGTAGGGGCTTCCCAGGAGAAGAGGGGTCCCGGTGGTCCGGACCATCTCCCTGAGGGCGCCGGACTCTTTCTGGTCCGATGGAAAATAAAAGGGGATGGCGGCTTCCGGCCAGACCACGAGGTCGGGATGGGATTGGGCCGCCTTCAGGGTAAGGTCCCGGTAGGTCTTCATCACCTGGTTGCGGAAAAGCGGATTCCACTTGATTCCCTGGGCAATATTGCCCTGGGCCAGGCCTACCCGGAATTGCGGCGCTCCGGGTTGGTTTTGGGTCAGCCCGTTCAAGGCCGCCGTCCCATAACCCAGCCATAACGCCAGAACCAGAACGGTTAGAGTCAGCACCCGGACCCGCTGACTTTTGGGTACATCCGTTTTTCCGTCCGCGATCCAGGCGCGCAACAAAAAATATATTCCCGCGTTGACCAGTACAATCAACGTGGATATGCCGTAAACTCCCGTGAACTCTGCCATTTGAATTACAGGGAGGTTCTTGAACTGAGAGTAACCGAGGCCCAGCCAGGAGAATCCATATTCCGGGTGGGTGGATCTCAAGTATTCCATGGCGGTCCACGCCGGTGGGGCCAAAAGGAAAAAATATAACGAGTTGCCGCGGGCCAGTCTCTGGACAAGGTAACAAAATAGGGCGAGGAATAAACTCAGGTAAGCCGCCAGGAGGAGCAGGACCCCATAACTCAGAATGGTGGGGATGTTTCCATAGTTGACCAAGGTGTTGGTCACCCAGTGGAGGCCGAAAAAGTAAAATATAATCCCGGTCCAGAACCCGTAAAGCGAGGTCCGGGGAAGGGGCTGATCCTGAATGGCAAAAAAGAGCGGAACCAAGGCAAACCAGGCGAGGAATTCCAGGTTGAATCGTGGAAAAATCAGGATCAGCATCAAGCCGCTGAGTGTGGAAAAAATCCACGGCATGATGTTTTTGGCAGTTTGAACTGGGTTTTTCACCGAGATTAAGTTATATTGGTAAACGGATTTAAAGATCAAATAAAATGAGAGGCTTTTCAGCCTTGAGTGCACATAAAGAATTAATCGACAGCTTCAAAAAAATATGTATTTGCAGAAACGTCAAGGCCAGCACCATCATGAAGGCTATTCG
This sequence comes from Nitrospinaceae bacterium, assembly GCA_046754465.1. Lineage (GTDB taxonomy): Bacteria > Nitrospinota > Nitrospinia > Nitrospinales > VA-1 > JBHHVU01. Next base: position 6,890 of record JBHHVU010000078.1, read on the forward strand.
TGAGGGAAGTTTGACCTTCGAGGCGTTGCGTCGGAAAATTGGCGTGGGAACGGGTAATTGCAAAGCCAAAAGATGCCGCTCCAATATAGAAAACCGGATCAAGACATACAAGAACGGCCAGAAAGAGGAGGTCCAACCGGTCGCGGGCAAAGAAGTTTAACTTTTCCCGGGCATTCTATCCCTAAACACCCGCAAGATCAATTCATCCTGGCGATTTTGGAAGGCAGGATGTTCCCCCCTCAAGAGACCCCAGGGGTTTTCCTTCAGCGGAAGGCCTCCGCAGGCAATTTGTCACACTTTATATGGCTGACCCGGATCGACAGGCGATTGAGACTGGACCCGTTTCCCACCGGGCGTGGCCCGTCCCGCATTCCAGAGACCTTTTATTGAAGTTTATTGAGGGCTTCGGCGATTCGGTCCAACCCTTTCCCGATATTTTCAACCGAAGTGGCGAAGGATAACCTGGAATGGCCATCGGCGCCAAAGGCGGCTCCCGGAACGAGCGCGACCTGGCCTTCCCGCAAAAGAAACTTATTCAACTCGATCGACCCCTGCAAGGGTTGGCCCTGAAAGGTTTTCCCGTAAAACCCGGAAAAATCCGGAAACGCGTAAAAGGCCCCCACCGGACGAAAACACGAGAGACCGGGGATCCGGGAAATGCGTTGTATCACGATATCACGTCTTTTTCGGAATTCCTCCGCCATTCTGGTGACCTGGTCCTGGGGACCCGTCAACGCTTCGATGCAGGCGGCTTGGGAAATGGAAGTGGGATTCGATGTGCTCTGTCCCTGGAGTTTGGTGATCTGGGCGGCGATTTCCCGTTCCGCCGCGAGAAATCCGATGCGCCAGCCTGTCATGGCATAGCTCTTAGAAACCCCGTTGATGACCACGCAATTCTTTTGCGCCTCCGGACTGAACGATGCCACGCTGGTGTGTTGAAACTCATCGAAGGTTATTTTTTCATAAATTTCGTCGGATACGATTAAAATCCGGTTTTTCAAGGCCCATTCCGCCAAGTCTTCCAGCTCCTTTTGGGTGTAGGCCGCGCCGGTGGGGTTGCACGGACTGTTTAGAATGAGGGCGCGGGAACGCGGCGTCACCACCTCCTGCAGTTGTTGCGGTGTGACCTTGAATTGTTCCTCCGCGGTAGTGGGAACGAGCACCGGCAGGGCGCCCGCGAACCGGACAATTTCCGGATAAGATACCCAATAGGGAGCGGGAATGATCACTTCGTCCCCTTCCTCCCAAAGCGCCTGGGCCAGGTTGAAAAAGGAGTGTTTCGCCCCGCAAGAGACAACAATTTGATCCTTCCGGTAAACCAACCCGTTATCCCTTTTAAATTTATGGAGGATAGCTTCCTTTAACGCCTCTGTTCCACCGACGGGGGTGTAATGCGTGTCGTTGTTTTGAATCGCATCGATCCCCGCCTGTTTGATGTTTTGAGGAGTATCGAAGTCCGGTTCACCCGCTCCAAACCCAATAACATCCTGCCCCTGGGCTTTCAATTCCTGGGCCATGACACTGATATCAAGGGTCATGGAAGGCTTAACCCTTTGAATGCGCTGGGAGAATTTCATGATAAATCGATTTCCTTGAATCCCTGGATGACAATCGGGGGAACCAGGTTGGAAATTTCTCCCCCGTGTTTGGCGATCTCCTTGACCAGATTGGAACTCAGGAAGGAATATTCCTGGCTGGGAATCATGAAAAGGGTTTCCAGCTTTTCATCCAGGGTGCGGTTCATTAGGGCCATTTGCAGTTCAAACTCGAAATCGGTGACCGCCCTCAATCCTTTGATCAAAACCGTGGCATTTTTCGATTGGGCAAAATGGATCAACAGGCAGTTGAAAGGAATCACTTCGAGGTTCTTAAAACCTTGGGTCGCTTCTGAAATAAAATTCACCCGTTGGTCCAAGGGGAACAAAGGAATTTTCTTGGGATTGAGGGCCACGGCAACGATGACCCGGTCGAACAAACGGAGTGCCCGGTTCATGATGTCAATATGACCGTTGGTCACGGGATCGAAGGTGCCTGGATATATAGCGATTCGTTCTTTTTTCATGGTCGGTTGTATGGGAAAAACGCTGGATTATAGCGTTTATTCACAAATTCTCAAGTTAAAAGTCCGTTGGGATTCTTCCCCGGCGCTCCACTTCTTTGGCGGGATAATTAAAGCATTACCCCCCCCGAGCCCCTGAACCACATATTGCACGAATCGAATGATAACCGGAACGTGAAATCTGTTCGAGACCCTCACCTCAATCCGCCACCCCGCGGGTGCTCCCTGAGGGGCGTTCCATGAGGTTTTTGGTTTCCCTTTTTTGTTCATGCAATAACCGGTTTAACAGAAAATTTTCCGGAGAAGGGAGGAAAAAGTTTTTCGGGGAAAGTATACCGTGAAGCAGGGGGGGCCAATGACCGGTGTTTTCGTACGGGGAAAAATTTTGCAGCTTAAGGGAAAGAAAAAAGGGGGGACGCGGGAGGAAAAGAATCAAGCCGAGTGAATGGACAGTTCCTTCATTTTCCTCCATAGAGTGGCCCGCGAAATGCTCAGCTCCTTTGCGGTCAGCGTCTTGTTCCAGCGATTTCTATGCAGGCTGTCCAGGATTTTTTTCCGGATGGGGTTCTGATGGCTGGGCTCGGCCTCAGGTTGGACGGGGGAAATGTCCCGCGGGGCGGGTTTCTTGATTTTTATGGACAGGGGAAGGTCCTTGACTTGAAGGGTGTCCGATTCGCACAGAATGGTTGCTCTTTCGATCACGTTGCGCAATTCACGGATATTGCCCGGCCATGAATATTCCTTGAGCAACATTCCGGCGGCCTTGGATATTTTGCGGATATTTTTGTTTTGGATGCCGGCGAATTCCCGGAGAAAGTGGTCGGCCAGCAATAGTACATCGTCATCACGCTCCCTGAGAGGAGGGGTCTGGATTTTGAAAACATGGATGCGGTAGAACAGGTCCTGACGGAATTTTTTCTCCAGCACCAGGTCTTCAATATTACGGTGGGTGGCCGTAATGACCCGGACATCAACCTTTTTACTCCGGGTACTGCCGAGTTTCCGGATTTCCCCATCCTGCAGGACCCGCAGGAGTTTCACCTGGGTCCCGATGGATAATTCACCGATCTCATCAAGAAAAATCGTCCCCCCATCCGCCGCCTCGAACAGGCCGGTCGTTTCCGTATCCGCTCCCGTAAAAGCCCCCTTGGTATGCCCAAACAATTCCGAATCCAGAAGGGTCTCCGGCAGGGCACCACAATTGATGGTGACAAACGGTTTGTTGGCCCGGGGACTGAGTTCCTGAATGGCCCGGGCAATAAGTTCCTTCCCTGTTCCCGTATCCCCCTGAATGAAAACCACGGTATTGAGGCGGCTGATCTTTTCAACTCCCTCCAGAACCCTTCGGATGGCCGGGGACTCGCCAAGGATATTCTTAAAAGCGCCCTCTCCCCGTTCCCGGGCCTGCTTGATCCGTTCCAGCTCTTGGGATTTCGCTTCAAGTTCCAGGACCAAGGAAAGGTCCCGGACAATGTTGATTCCCGCGAAGGGTTGCCCATCCTGGTCCTTGATAGGATAGGCGGTGATTTCCAGGGACAATTCCTTTTTATCGCCATTTTTTTGTTGAACCACGAACCGGTTGGGCTTTCCCCAGGAACCATTGGACCCTCCGTTTTGCCCTTGCTTGAAATGCATGTAAGGGGTGGGATCGCTAAACCACCTTTTGTGCAGGGGGCTTTGAAAAAGGACGTTGCGCCTGGTATCATAAACGCATACAGCATCACCAATCCCCGAAAGAATCGACTCCATCATGGTGTTTTCTTCCTGAAGTGCCCTTTCCAGTTCCTTCATCTTCTGGATGCCAATGAAATGTCCCTGAAGGTAATATTCCTCCTTTTGCAAACGCGTGATTTCGCAGGATAACTGGCAATATTTCAGCAGGGAGAAATCCGGGTTCAAGGTAATCTCGAATTCCTGAATTTTACCGTTTTTTTCGAGTTCCTTGAGGAAAATACCGAGTTGATCGGCTTGGGCGAAAATTGAGCGAAAAAAATCCTCCACCCGCTGGTTGGCGGGAATTTCGGAAGTTTTCCGGCTTCTCAAATTGTTTTTTACGAACTCCATTCGAACGTTCCGGAAATCCATGGGATCGGCAAAGGATTCAGTAAAGAACACAAAAGGGAACGCGGATTCAAGAACGGTGAGCGGTTTCCGGGTATCCATGGTTGTAGGATTTTTCCTACAAAACATAAGTCATTATCTTAATTGAGGTTACAGGCTAATTCAAGAAATCCTGTATAGCATAACCGCGGGAATATGGGAATTTTTTTTTCAAAAATTAACAGCAATTTTCTATATTACCTTGATTTTCCGACCCAGATACCGCTTTTCCGTGAATAAGCCACGAAATCGCTCCTGGAAATTTGGAAACGAATTCGGACTGCGGATATTTACAGGAAATTGGCAAAAGGTGAACTTTTCATCTCCTCAAGCTCGCACCACCTTCAAGAACTCTCCTTGAATTAAACGATTTGTTTCAACAAAACCATTTGTTTCACTATGAAACGTTTTGATCACCTTCCTGGGAATTTTCAGGGTTGCCGAGGGTCATGCAACCTTTTGTTAGTAAAGGATTAATTGCTTATTTTTGGAGGGGGGTCCTGCTGGCATATTATTTGCTAATCAAGGGAGACCACAAAAGATAGGTACGGGGTCTTTTTGCCTGATTGGCATCGGTTGTGCTCCGGAGGGGCCGGGTTTTTGCGCAACTTGCTGAATATACTGAATATTTCTTGAAATGTTCTCCTTCGTTCCGTTTTGGGTTCCAGGATTTAATCAGAGTTTGGGACTTGCCCTCCCTTCCCTGCCTAGTGGCGGGGGCTCTGATTAAGTTTTGGAGCTGTTTTGGCTGGTTTTTGTTTTAGCTGTTTTTGTTGCTTTGAAAGAAATGTGGTGAATTGAAAAAGTTAGAAAGGGGGGATTGTTTTTCAGGGCGCTTCAGAGCGCCGCCAATGAATTGCAAGTGAGGTTTTAAGTTGAAAACGGGTTGGCGGAGGTTTTCTGTCCGGCCCTATTTTTGCTCTCGTTGAAACCATTAATCAAGGAGGTTTCTTTATGAGGTTAAACAGAAGGAAATTCTTGCAGGTGAGCGCTGGTGTAGCGACTG
>JBHHVU010000079.1:0-10598 GCA_046754465.1 Nitrospinaceae bacterium
CTTTCCCGATTGATCTCTCCTCAACTGCCCGCCCCGCGGGAAGGGGATGGGTCAAGGCTCGATGGGCTTTCCACCGTTTTAGAAAATATAAAACCTGTTAAAACTTCCCGCGGAGAGTCTCTGCTGACATGTTCTGCCAGTTTTCCACTTTGCAGCATTGACGGTTGAACACCGGATAAAGTGTGAATAGGGGGGTGTTATAGGGAACGAAGGCGGTGTCCTTTCCCGGACTCAACTGGAGGTGGATGTTAACAAAATTGAAACTCAACCCCTCCTGCCAGGGTTGCGAGGTGGCTTCCGCGTAGGCCTCCACCTTATCGGCGGCGTGGCTTCGGGTTATCAAACCGGACCCGCCCTGCAGTCCGTATTCATAGAGGTCGGGAGCGCCCTGAATCAACAACGAGACCACCGAGGCATCAAACCATACTTTGAAATTGGTAACGATCTGGACGAAAGATCCAAGGGTTCCCGACCGTTCAAGGACCGCCACGGGGTAAGCGAATTCCGGCGGCACCTCCATCGAAGTCTGTACGTCGGGCGTCTTGAATTCCGGGTCCTTGACCGGAGACGCGGAAATAAACAACAAGTTCGGATCGTCCATGGAAATATCCAGAACCTGTCCATCGTAATGACTGATCAGTTTTCCCATTTCGCAGGCCAGGGGAAAGGAATACCCCATGCGGGAATAAAATATCCGGAGGATGGCGTCCAGGGGGTCGTCCGGTTTGCGGCTGATTTTTAAATCGAAGGGCAGCATCAAGTGGAAAGCGTTAGTGCGCGAATTCATGAAGGGTGCGCAGGCTCCGGAAAATTCTTTTTGAATATCCGGGTTATCCGGATCAAACTTTCTCGGTGCCCCCGAAAAATGTTGCGCCGACTTGGCTTTGCGGGTCAGCCCAAATTTTTCCTGATAATAAGCGGAAGCTCGCTTCTGCGCGAGTTCCAGAAAAAATTCCGGAACGTCCGTCTGGACGATGAGCCGCTGTTTTTGTATATCGAAAGTTCTGAGGGGGCGCATCGCTTCATTATAAATTTCCAGTTCCCCACACGTTTTTTTTATGTCATGCTCTAGCTGCCGGTCAAGCTCAAGATTAAAAAAGGTCATCTTGGAAAAAAGTTGCCGGGCTTTTTGCAGCAGTTCGACCTTCAGGGAATAGCGTTTCGGTTCCATCGCAAGCGACTGGGCGGTTGCCATGAACAGGCTAAACTGTTCGTCTGGCAGCAGGCCGATCTGATCCAAATCCTGATCCTTGATAAAAGTCAAAGCCAGGGGACCAAATGCTTCCTCGCGGCGAATGTTCAGAGTCAACCGGTGGCTAATTTTGACCGCACTGGTTTAATTTTGCAAGCATTTTTCTTACCACAGGCAGGAACATTCCGAAAGGTCTGCCTTCTGGAAAACGTCCGGGGGAAGATAAAACCGCCTTTTGACCCTCCTTGTCCGCCCAATAACGTTAATCCCAATCACGGTTCTCCGAAAGCAAATGAAACTCAAACTTCATTGGCAGATATTGACCGCGATGGTGGCGGGAACGGTTTTCGCCCTGATTTTTGGCCAAGCCTCCAGTTTTGCCGAACCTCTGGGAACTCTCTTCATCCGCCTGCTTAAAATGATCATTGTTCCCCTGGTGGTATTCTCCATGGTCACCGGAGTCGCCAGCGCCGGCAACCCGAAGAACCTGGGCAGGCTGGGCATCAAGACCTTTGCCTATTACATTCTCACCAGCCTGGCGGCCATTTTGATCGGCTTGACCCTGGTCAACCTGATCCAACCCGGAGCCGCCGCCAATCTGCGGATGCAAGCGGCCCCCACGCCGCCCGCCCCTCCGGATACCATCCTCCCCATGCTGCTGAGGATCGTTCCCGAAAACCCCGTGGCCGCCGCCGCGGAAGGGGATATGCTGGGAATTCTGTTTTTTTCCATTTTGTTTGGACTGGGCCTCACCCAGGTGACCCCCACGGTCCAGTCCCGCCTCCTGCCCGTCATGGAGTCGGGCTTCCAGGTGATGATGAAAATCACCCACCTCATCATCCGTCTGGCTCCTTTAGGGGTTTTCGGTCTCATGGTGGGTCTGGTGAACCAGAATATGGGAAGCGGATTTTTCAAGGCGGTGGGCCTGTATATGGTTACGATTGCCCTGGGTCTTTCCCTCCACCTTTTCGTGGTGCTGCCGGCGGTATACTATTTTTTCATGAGGAAGAATCCGGTGATCCAGTTCGGTCACATGGCGAGCGCATTGGCGACGGTTTTCGCGACCAGTTCCTCGGTGGCCACGCTGCCGGTGACCCTGGAGTGTGTCGAGCAAAATGCCAAGGTTTCTAACAAGATAGCCGGATTCGTCCTTCCCCTCGGCGCCACCGTCAATATGGACGGAACCGCCTTGTATGAATGTGCCGGGGTGTTGTTCATCGCCCAGGTCCTGAAAATTCCTCTGGGAATCGAACAACAATTGATTGTGGTGATCACCGCTCTTCTGGCATCCATTGGAACCGCCGCGATTCCTTCCGCCGGACTGGTCATGATTTTCATCGTGCTGGATGCGGTGGGTCTACAAAGCGACATGATCCCCATGATCGTCGGGATCATGCTGGCCGTGGACCGGCCGTTGGATATGTACCGGGGAATTGTCAATATTTTCAGCGACTCGGTCGGCGCCGTGGTCATCGCCCAATCCGAGAACGAAATCGCCCCGGACCCCGGGGGAGGGGGTTAGGTCCTGGCATCATCGCCAGTCAGCCTGGGTCCGGCATAAAAGGTAGGAAAAATTACCTGCCGAGGTTCTCGGCCCGCCATGCGGGAGGGGCCGCAAGGCTCTCTCCCATTTCCGGCTTCAGGACCGGAAATGGGAGTTGAAGGCTTTCTCAATTGATAGGTTGCAGGATCAGGTTATTGGTCTCGTCCGATTCGGCAACAACATTTTGCGGGTCAACATCGATCAGGATAAATTGACCCGCAAGGTCTCCCGCAAGAGTTTTCCTGGATTTGTGCTTGTCCACCTGCCCCGCCAGCAATCCCGCGGCCCTATTGGCGATAAAGTTCCCCAGGACAGTGTCTGAAGCGTCGAGAACGGAATCGGCCGATAAGTAAGCCACAGCCCCCCAGAACCCGGCCGCGGGTCCATCTCCAATGTTCTGGATTTGAAATTCGAATTCGAGCTGGGTACTTCCATTCTTGCTTTTTGACCTCAGTTTAACGATTTCCGCGGTCACGTCGGGCGTCCCCGGGACGATGGTTGGATTGGGCACCGCCTGATTGAGGTACAACCCAAACATGTCACTGGACGCGCTGGCCGCAACCACATCGATATCGCCATCCTGGTCCATATCCCCGGAAGTCACGAAAATCGCCCCGTTCATGGCTCCGAGTGGAAACGCCTGGGAGGGCGCAAAGGTGCCATCGTTATTGTTCACCATGACCTCGAACTTGGCAAAAAGACTGGTATTGGAGGAAATAAGATCGGGACTCCCGTCCTGATTCAAGTCCGCCGCGGCAACGGTGCCCTGATGGCTCTGGGTTGGCACCTTTTGCTCCGCGGCAAATGTTCCGTCTCCGTTGTTTGCGAGCACGGAAATCCATTGATGCGGCGGCTGGCTGGTGGTCACATGATTTGCCGTCGCAAGATCGAGGAAGCCGTCGTTGTTCAAATCCGCGGCAACCACTTGAAACGGGTTTTGCATTACCTCATAGCGGGTCTCCGGCTCAAAGGTTCCATCGCCGTTGTTAAGCAACACCGATACGGTTCCAAAATGGCGGATGAACGGGGGCGTGATAAAAACAAATTGGCGGCCATTGTTGACGACCGCCAGATCCAAACTGCCGTCTCCATTGAGATCGGCCGCGATCACCGAAATCGGTTCGGGGCCCACGGAGATGTGTTCCGCCACATTGAAATTGCCCTTTCCGTCATTGAACAGGGTAGTCACCGTGTTAGAACCTAAATTTGCAACAGCAAGGTCCGCTATGCCATCTCCGTTCAAATCGCCCGCGGCCACGCCATGGGGTTCGGCGCCGACCGGAATATTGATCGCCGCCTGGAACGTTCCATCCCGGTTGTTCAAGAGAACCGAGACATCATTGGACGCGCCATTGGCCACTGCCAGGTCGGGTACTCGATCGCGGTTGAAGTCGCCGGATGTCACGTCGAAAGGAAAAATTCCCGCCGGGTAATCGGCAGGGCCGGAAAAGGTGGCATCCCCGTTATTCAGTAAAACCGAAGCCATACCGGAACTCTTACTGGCGGCGACCATGTCCAAAAAGCCGTCCAAATTGAGATCCACGATTTCCACCGCGCGCATGCCATCGCCACCCCCAAAATTTCTTGGAGGATCAAAAGCTACGGGAGCGGGTGCAACAGCCGCTCCAACGGCAGCAGCCGGGGTACCCGCTCCACCCACAATACTGATTCCGCCATCCGCATTCGTTCCAACACTCACCTGTGCCCAAACGGTGGAAACGCAAAGAAAAACTCCAAACGAACCTGCCAGAATATAACGGACCGCAACACCGAATTTAGAATCCATCATAGACCTCGACCTTTCTGCTGGGTTTTCCTAAAGGCTTAATTTTTTTATTAAAAATATATAGATTTACACTCAAACCCACTCCACCAAAAAATCCCCGAGCGGGCTCAATTTTCATTAATTGATTGATTTTTAACACTTATATAGGATTTTGAGTTGGTCCGGCCAAGAATTTTCTTGATCGGATTTAGGTTTTACAGGATTCAGGTTTCCATCTACTTATTGATTTACATTTTCAGAACCCCGAATATATAGATCAAAACCGGATTTGACAAGTAAAATTTATCCGTTTTGGCACATTTTTGATTTCACAATTCATTTCAATAGATTAAGAGGGTTTTTTTGGAGCTCCCTTTCTGGGAGGGGTTTTGGGTCCAGTTCAGTCTCGAATAACATTTCCATGCGGAAAGGGCAATTTTGGGCTTTTCTCAAGAGGAAAAATAATACAATCTACGCGGGTGAAATGATATTTTCCCGAACCCTGTCGGCATGGTGGAGGGGTGGACCGTTGGGCACAGGTGAATTCGTCATTTCATCAGTAACTTTCCGAAGTCAGAGAACGAAATCGTCCCGGCCCCCGGGGAGGGCGGCGAACCGGGGAGTACCTCCCCAGGTAGTTTTGACATGCCTTATATGCCGAACCAGGATGGATCGGCTATGATGCTTTGACCCTTCCCCCTCAGGGCGTGGCCCGGTGGCGGGGGCGATTGCTCAAGGACTTGTACTTTTAAATCTGAAAGGATCTCTTGATATGTCTGTCACCTGCTATGCCGCGAAATCCGTTAAAAGCCGTTTGGAATCCTTTGAATATCAGCCGGAACCCCTGGGTCCGCACGATGTGGAGGTTGAAATCACCCATTGCGGCATTTGCCACAGCGATATCCACCTGATCGACAATGACTGGGGGATCACCAACTACCCGTTGGTTCCCGGCCACGAAATCGCCGGTACCCTTATCGGCCTGGGCTCGGAGGTTCAAGCGTTCGAGAAGGGTCAACGCGTGGGTATCGGTTGGCAGCGTTCCTCTTGCCTTCAATGCGAATACTGCATCCAGGGATTGGAGAACCTTTGTCCCAAAATCAAGGATACCTGCGTCGGTCACCACGGCGGGTTCGCGGAAAAAATCCGCGCCGACAGCCGGTTTGCGTTTCCCCTGCCGGAAGAACTCGATTCCGAAAATGCCGCACCGCTGCTCTGTGCCGGGGTGACCGTCTATTCCGCCTTGGTTCATTGCGGCGTCCTCCCTGCCATGCGGGTGGGGGTGATCGGGGTCGGCGGACTGGGCCATCTGGCTGTTCAGTTTGCCCGGGCCATGGGATGCGAAGTCACCGCGTTTTCCTCCAGGCCGGAAAAGGAAAGGGAGGCGCGGGAACTCGGTGCGCATCATTTCGTTCCAGACACCGATCTCGCCACGCTGGAAAAACTGGCCACTACCCAGGATTTCCTGCTATCCACCGTTCCGGTGGATCTGGATTGGAAAAGTTATCTCGATACCCTGAGACCCGGCGGCAAATTGTGCTTCGTGGGAGTCCCCGGAAAACCCCTGGAGATCCCCGTTTTCAGCCTCATCGTGGGCCGAAATTCCATTTGCGGCAGCCCGATAGGAAGCCGCACCGATATTAAGGAAATGCTGGCATTCGCCGCTCGGCATCAAATCCAGGCCTGGACCGAATCCTTCCCCATGTCCGCCGTCAATGAAGGCATTGACCGGGTCCGTAACAATCAGGCACGGTACCGGGTCGTTCTGACTAATTAAGGGAGGGAAAAAGGTGGGCACAACCTTTCACCTGGGGGCTGGAACCCCGAACCCGAACCGGATATTTTGTGTCGGGAAAAATTACCGGGAGCATATCCGTGAACTCAACGATGGAGTTCCGGATCAACCGGTGATCTTCATGAAACCCGCCTCCTGCCTGGTGGGTGAGGGGGAATTGATCCGCCTGCCCCGCCACGGCTCCTGCCTGCATCACGAAGTGGAAATTGCGGTTCTCATCGGTAAAAAGGGGGAAAACATCGCGGAAAACCAAGCCGGGTCCTTAATCGCCGGGGTAACTCTTGGGCTGGACCTCACCCTGCGCGATGTGCAATCCGATTTGAAAAAAAGAGGCCTTCCCTGGGAACTGTCCAAGGCCTTCGATCAAAGCGCCCCGATCGGGACGATCCTTCCTGCGTCATCCCCCTCCATCCTGCAAAACCTGTCTTTTCAATGCTTGGTGAACGGCCAAATCCGCCAGCGGGGAAACACAAACGACATGATTTATCCCATTCCACATATCATCCACTTTCTCAGCGGAATCTGGGAATTGCAGCCCGGTGATCTCATATTCACGGGGACTCCGTCCGGAGTCGGCCCCCTTCGGTCCGGCGACCAAATAACCATTGAAAGTGGCAAGATCGGGAAATTTTCCTGGAAGATAGCGGCCCACGCCCAGAGGCAATGATCCGCGGGGTCAGGCTTTGCATCCTGGGATCTTGGCGTTTGGGCGGAAATTAGAACAGTCCCGGATGCAACGCCTGACCTCAATTTGACCCCAATTTATCATTCCATGGAGGCCGCGCGTGGAAACAGGATATCGTTTTCCTTGTGAATGTGGGATTGCAGATCGGAATCCAGTTCCTTGAGTTTATCGAGCATGGCGCGGTAAGATCCACAACCTCCTTCGGGCAGGGAATATTCATCCGTCAGTTCCCGTATTTCCTGCAGCAAATGGTTCGCCCGCTCATGCTCCATTTGCATCACGCGGATGGGATTGTGCAATCCGCCACAATGAGAATCCCCCGGGCCGAAACCCGATTCCAGATTGCGAATCATGGGGAACAGCACCTTTTCCTCCTTCATCATGTGGGGTTCCAAATCGTTTCTCAGTTGTGTGAAGGCGTTTTGCAGGTTCCGCAGTTCGGGATGTTTTTTCCCGTGGACGCCGGTCACTTTTTCGATGGCGGCGGTCAATTCCGGCAGCACATTTTTCAAATAGTTGTGATGTGTCTGTTCGATGTGGTCCACGAGGTCCGTTAAACTCGCTTCAGTCCAGTCCGTCACTTCTTTTTGCCGGGGGGCTTCTTCTTTTTGCCCCGGAATCAGGCGGGCAAGAATTTCTTCCGGATCGAGCCCCTTTTCCGCACAGGCTTCCTCAAGCGATTTGTAGCCGCCGCAACAGGAATCGATGCCCAGTTCCTCAAACAAGGCCGCCCGCCGCATGTCCTGTTTCACAAATTCGTTGATGGGCGTATGAATATTAAAACTTGCCGTGGTCATGTTCTTCTCCTTATATCAATGGTCACAACTTGGATGGCATAATTTACTCTAAGTCAAACAGTTGATCATTTTAGGATAAAAAGACCTGTTTATCTATATTGTATTTTCAATATAAAACTGTTATTATTGGATGTCAAGATGTTAATATCCAATTTAAATCCTTTCAGGTCTGTATGATATCTCAAACGGCAGAGTATGCCCTGCGGTCGGTGGTTTGTCTCGCCGCCTGCCCGGATAGCCCGCTCACTTCCCGGCAGGTAAGCCGTGTCACCCAGGTGCCGGTGAGTTATTTGTCCAAGGTGCTCCAGGCGCTTGTCAGAGCGGGAATTGTTCGGTCCCAGCGGGGGTTGCATGGCGGATTTTCCCTATCGAAAAACCCCGGGGAGTTGACTCTCCTAGAGGTGATCAACTCCGTGGATCCCATCCGCCTTATCCGGAAGTGTCCGCTGGACCTGGAAGAACATGGGGGCGAACTTTGCCCTCTTCACAGAAGGTTGAACGATTCCATTAAAATGATCGAAAAGGCCTACCAGGAAACCACGGTCCAGGACCTCTTGACGGACCCCTCTCCCAACCGGCCCCTGTGCGATTTCACCGCGGGGGAAAAGGAAATTTTAAATAACGTAGGAGAGAGAGGCTGAACACGGCCGGAACCTCACTCCTTTTTTTTGAACCCGTGCCGGCATGATTCCTTTCAGGCGCCAGGGTATGAATGGACCGGTGGAAAGCTAAATTTATCATGAATGAAAAAGTCGAAAAGAAATTCGCCGTTCTGGATGTCGAACTGACGCCCAATCCCAATGCGTTCAAATACGTGCTGGATGCTCCGGTAATTAAATCCGGTGCCCGGTCGATCACCTCGGATGATGAGACGCCGGGAGATTCCTTTGCCCGGGCGGTCTTCGCCCTGGGTCCGATCCAAAGCATTTACCTGGCTGAAAATTTTGTTACCGTGACGTTTTACCCACACCCTAAACTGGATCTTCTGGTGGACGCGGTGGAGGAGATCATCGAAAGCTACCTGAATTTTTATGAGCTGTCCGAACCGGAAAAAGAGGAGAAAAAGGATTCGATTCTCACCCATCTGGATGAAATCGATTTTCCTAACCTGCCGGATGAGGAAAAGGCGGCGGTGATCGACGCCCTGTTCGATGAAACGGTCCGCCCCGCCCTTGCGGGCGACGGCGGCGGCCTGACCATATTGGGATTTGAAGACGATACCCTCCGTATCCGGTACCAGGGGGCATGCGGAAGCTGCCCCAGTTCATCGACCGGCACCCTTCGCGCCATCCAGAATATTCTTCGGAACCACCTTAAAGAAGATATCCGCGTCGTCTCCTCGGCCTGACCGGGCGGCGAACCGCCACTGGTGGTATTATCATACTTTATATGGCAGACCGGGATCGGCAGGCGATTGAGACAGGACCTATCTCCCTCCGGCGTGGCCCGGGCGGCGATGATGCCAGGACCTATTCCCTCCCCCGTGGGGGGCGTTTTAAGCGATGGGAGCGATTATGAAGAGGATGTTTCGGTATCTTCTGGCATTCGATGCCGCGGATGGCACCAAAATGGTGGCGGAATTCAACTCCAACGACGAATATTTGAGTTTTAAAAAGGAACTGGACACACAAGGCTTGCCCAACCAACTGGTCAATGAAAGAGAATTCGAGTCCTTGAAGTACCGGGGCGCCGGTTACCTGGATCTACGGGATTGATCCAGGAACAAGCGCACGGGTTTTCCGGCGGCAGGGTCACGAGATTCCTGGAATCCCGAATTCATCCTGCCGCGCCCACCTCTATCCTGTTTTTAAGGCTCTTCCGGGGATCCTTCTTCCCTGAACATTTCGTGTTCCAAACGCAATTGGGCGGCCGCCAGGTCGACGCTGCATCCCTGAACTTTATCCGCCAACATCTGGTTATACAATAACACCTGGTTATTCAGGAGGCGGACTTCCAACATATTCCGGATGCGGATGGAGACTTCGAGCAAATCGAAGGGTTTGCTAAGGAAATCCTTGGCTCCGGCATCCAACGCGTTGATGCGAGTCTGGTGGTCGGGCTGGGCCGTCAGAATCATGACCGGCGCGTAATATTCCTTCTCGATTTCCTTGAGTTGTTCCAGGACCTGGAATCCGTTCATATGCGGCATATTCAAATCCAGCAAGACCAATTCCGGATTGATCGTCCGGTATTGCGCCGCGGCTTCGCGGGGATCGGTCAGGCTATGCACGGACGTGTATCCTTCCTGCTTGAGCATTTGTTCCAGGAGCATCACATTGGCGGGTTCATCGTCCACGATCAGGATCCTGGCGTTATGAATCTGTTCGGTGGTAATCATAATTTATTCTCCAGACTGTTTTGACATTGCGTTTGGGTAAAGGGTTCGGGGCTCAGACAACGATCGATGGCATTGATGAATTCCGGAACGTTGAACGGTTTGGTGATGTAAGAATGAAACCCCGCGGCCATGATGTGTTTGATGTCCGATTCCATGGCATTGGCGCTCACGGCGATCACCGGGATATCCCGGGTTTCTTCATGGAGCTTCAGTTTTTTCATGGCCGTGACGCCGTCCATTCCGGGCAGATGGATATCCATGAGAATCAGGTCCGGCTGGTGGGCGCGTGCGAGCTCGATTCCCAACAGCGCCTCGGGAGCGGAAAACAGGGTGATATCATTCCGGGGCTTGATGATTTGCTTGACCAGTTCAAGGTTGGCCGGGTTGTCCTCGACATAAAGCAAAACGTGGTTTTGTCCATTGGGCGCCGCCGGGAGACTCCCCTCGGTGGGGAGGAAGGGTGCCGAGTCTACCCGGGGCTGC
>JBHHVU010000080.1:0-10328 GCA_046754465.1 Nitrospinaceae bacterium
CGGGGGGGAGATAGGTCTAGGCATCATCGCCAGTCCACCTTGGTCTGCCATATAACGCATGTCCATCTGCCAGCGGAGGCACTCCGCCCCGCCACGCGGGGGGGAGATAGGTCTAGGCATCATCGCCAGTCCACCTTGGTCTGCCATATAATGCATGTCCATCTGCCAGCGGAGGCACTCCGCCGTTTAGTAGGACCAGGGTTCCTTGAGGTTGTCGGTGGTCCAGACCGTCAACCCATCCACATCCTTATAAATTCCGCGGGTGAAAAAATTGAACGGGTCGAAAAACCGGATTCCTTTTACTGAATCCAGTTCAAAATTTACCTTGTCCTTCTGCATATCGTTGCTTTTGCATTCGAGAAACTTTTCCGCATCCACATCCGATAACAGAAATATTTCTTCGATTTTTTCCGGATCGTAATCGCCGGACTCCAGAATTTCCTGGACCTTTCCCAGAATGGTATCCACTTTTTCTTTAGATAAGTGGTGCATCTTCATAACGTTACCCTGACTTAGAATGGTTGGTTCCGCGAATTTTCCGATGGAAGAGATTATACCGCAGTCCTGACTGGGGTCCAATAGGGAGTTGGAGAGGGTATCAATCTTGTGCGAGGGAGATAATGGGGTCTGGAAAGATTCCGAGTTCGATGGTGCCAATGACGGCGAGCGCCACGACGAACAGGGTCATGGGTGAAAGGGTGATCCGGAAATCGGTGACGGGTTCTTTCATGTACATGAAAACCACCACCTTGAGGTAATAGTATAAGGAAATGGCGCTGTTGAGAACCGCGATGACCACGAGGATGACGAACCCTTCCTTGACCGCGGCGCTGAAGATGTAAAATTTGGCCACAAAACCCGCGAAAGGGGGCAGTCCGCCCAGGGAAAGGAGAAAGATGGTCATGCTCAGTGCGAGGAGGGGATGTTTGTATGCCAGGCCGGAATAGTTTTCCATTTCCAGGTTTTCATTGCCCTTCCTGCCGAGCAAGATGACGATGCCGAAGGCGCCGAATATCATGAGCGCATAAGCCAGCATATAAAAGAGCAGACTCGCGGCTCCCAGTGAGTTTTTGGCGATGACGGCGATCAGGATGTAACCGACGTGAGTGACGCTGGAATAGGCGAGCAGACGTTTGATATTGGTTTGGACAATCGCCCCCAGGTTGCCGATGAACATCGTGAGAACAGAAATGGTATACAGCAGGGTCTCCCAGGAGCCGGAGAGACCGGGCAGGGTTTCCGCGAAAATCCGGAAAAAGGCCGCGAACGCCGCCGCCTTGGGTCCCACGGCCATGAAGGCGGTGATCGGGGTGGGGGCTCCTTGGTAGACATCCGGTGCCCACATGTGGAAGGGAACGGATGCCACCTTGAATCCGAAACCGATGATCAGCAAGACCAGGCCCATCAGCATGATGGGTTTGGAACCCACGCCGCCGGCCTTGATCTGGGCCGAAATTTCCAGGAGGCTGGTCGTTCCGGTGGCCCCGTAAACCAGGGCCATGCCATAAAGCAGGAAGCCGGTCGCGAAGGCGCCGAGTAGAAAATATTTGAGTGCCGCCTCGTTGGATTTTATTTCGTTCCGCCGGATTCCGGTAAGAATATAAAGACAGATCGAAATGATTTCAATCCCCAGAAAGATCATGATCAGATTGGCGGAGGAGGCCAGGAGAATCATGCCTACGGTGCAGAAAAGGATGAGGCTGTAATACTCCCCGATCCGGATGTCTTCCCGCTCGTTGAAATCGATGGAGATCAAGATGGCGAGGGCGGAACTCATTGTGAAAATGACGGTGAAGAAGATCGATAGGTGGTCGACCACATAACCGTCGTTGAAGGAATAGACGGGCAGATTGTATTTGGCGAAAGCGCTGACGGTGGTTACCAGCAATCCGACCAGGCTCACGAAGACCAGGAGGGTCTTGTTCCTGCCGCCGAAAAGATCGAGGATGAGCACTCCCCCCGCGAATACGGTGAGTACGAGGACCGGAGCGAGGCTGACCAAATCTATGGATGCTGGGGCGGAAATCGGCTCCACTTCAACTCCTTCGATGAAAGGGAATTATTTTTTCTTACCTTGCAATTCTTTATTCAAACGGGCGAGATCCCCCGCCTTGATCAGGGAGGCCTCGTGACCTGGCGACCCCGATGGCCGGAAATTATCCGGGTTGACTTTTTTAATCAGATGGCTGACCGACGCATCGAAGGTTTTCATGAACGGTTTGGGATAAAGGCCGATCCAGAAAACCAGCAAAATGATTGGAACCATGGTAATGAGTTCCCGGAGGTTCATGTCGGGCAAGTTCATGTTTTTCGGATTATCAAGTTTTTGAAACATTACCCTTTGAAACATCCACAAGATATAACACGCGGCGAAGATGACGCCGCTCGTTGCCGCCGCGGCCCAAAGCCCATTGACCTGGAATATGCCGAGAAGAATAAGGAATTCCCCGACGAATCCGTTCATCCCCGGCAGTCCGATCGAGGACAGGGCGATGATCATGAAACAGATGGCGTACTTGGGCATTTGTTTGGACAGGCCGCCGAATTCTTTAATGAACCGGGTGTGCCGCCGGTCATAGATCATGCCCACCAAGAGGAAGAGAGCGCCGGTGCTTATTCCGTGATTGATATTTTGAAGGAGCGCCCCCTGCATTCCATAATGGTTGAAAGCGAAGATTCCCAGCATGACGAATCCCAGATGACTGACACTGGAATAGGCCACGAGCTTTTTCAGATCTTCCTGGACCAGGGACACCAGGGCTCCGTAGATGATTCCGATAAGGGACAGCGCAGCGATGAAGGGTAGGAATTCATTGCTGGCATGGGGAAACAGGGGCAGGTTGAACCGGAAAAACCCATAGGTCCCCATCTTCAAAAGGACCCCGGCTAGGATCACACTACCCGCGGTGGGGGCTTCCACATGGGCGTCCGGAAGCCAGGTGTGAAACGGAAACATGGGGACCTTGATCGCAAAGGCCAGGAAAAAGGCCATGAAAAGCCATTTTTGCGTGTCCAGGGGGATATTCAGATTTTCTGTAATAAACATGAGGTCGGTGGTCGTGACCCCGGTTTGATCTTTAATAATGAAATATATCCAGATGATCGCGACCAGCATCAGGAGCGACCCGACGGCGGTGTAAATAAAAAATTTGATGGCCGCGTAGACACGCCGGGGTCCCCCCCAGACGCCAATGATGAGGTACATTGGAACCAACTGGAATTCCCAGAAGACATAAAACAGAAACATGTCCAATGCGATGAATACGCCCAGCATCCCCGTGGAAAGGGCCAGCATGGCCATCATGTATTCGCGGATATATTTTTTTATCTCCCACGAGGCGATTATGGACACCAGGGTCAGGAACGTGGTCATGATGAAGAGAAGCAGGGAGATACCATCGATTCCCACGTGGTAACTAATCCCCCACGAGCTGATCCAGGGCACGGTGTACTCGAACTGCATTTCATGGGTGGTGAGGTCGAAATCGACCCACAATTGAAGCGACAGGAGGAAATCCGCCGCGGCGAAGGCGACGGCGGTCTGTTTGATCGCCTCCACCCTTTCCTTGGGAAGGAAGGCCAGGATCAACGCCCCAATCAGGGGCAAAAATGTCAGAAAGGTAAGAAACATGTTTTCCTAAAACATTATGAGTAATAAGCCGGCAAAACCGATCACAATAAACAAGGCGTAGTTGCGGACGAACCCGGATTGAAACACCCGGGCCTGATTGCTGAACCAGGCTACGACGTGAGCCACGCCGTTGACGGCCCCATCCACGCCCTGGGCGTCGCATTTCTTCCAGAGCAGCCTTGACCCTTCGATGGTGGGTTCGACGATGGTCCCATCGTAAACCTCATCGATCCTGTATTTGTCCCGGACCAGTTCATAACCCCATTGCCCCTGGGTGATTTGATCGGGCAGTTCGGGGCGTTTGATGTAAAACAGCCAGGCCAGGGCGATTCCCGTGAGGCCCACGATGACCGAAAGCAGCATCAGCGCCAGCTCGATCCAAATGCTATGCTCCTCCTTCACCAAAAGATGCGACCAGGAGGGCGCATGGCGTCCGGTCTCGTGGAGAATATGTTCTGTGTGGCTGAGGGCGACCTCCAGGTCAAAATGCAATACCGGCTCGAGCCAGTTGTGGAGAAGATTCCAGCCGTGGACCAGGGGAATACCGAGGAGTCCGCCAACGGCCGCCAGGCTGGCCAATATGACCAGCGGCATGGTCATGACTTTGGGTGACTCGTGGACGTGGACCGAGGGATCGGCGCGGGATTCGCCATGGAAGGTCATGAAGACCAGCCGGAACATGTAAAATGCCGTGAGCAATGCCGCGCCGATTCCCATGCCCCAGAGAATCGCGTTCCCGTCCATCAGCGAATGGAAGAGGATTTCATCTTTACTGAAAAACCCGGACAGGGGTGGAATACCCGCGATGGCCAGGGTGGATATCAGAAACGTGGCGTAGGTGATGGGCTGGTGACTCTTTAGGCCACCCATTTTTCTCATGTCCTGCTCGCCCGCCAGACCGTGGATCACGCTGCCGGATCCCAAAAAGAGGCAGGCTTTGAAGAACGCGTGGGTGACCATGTGGAAGATGGCCGCGGAATAGGCGCCCACGCCGCAGGCGAGAAACATGTACCCGATCTGGCTGATGGTGGAATAGGCCAGGACGCGTTTGATATCAAATTGGGTCATCCCGATGGTCGCGGCGAATATGGCTGTTCCGGCCCCCACAAAGGCCACCACCATCATTGACAGGGGAGCGAGGTTGAACAGGACGCTGCACCGCACCACCATGAAGACCCCGGCGGTGACCATCGTCGCCGCATGGATGAGGGCGCTAACGGGAGTCGGACCCTCCATCGCGTCGGGAAGCCAGGTATAAAGGGGGATCTGAGCGGATTTCCCGGTCGCCCCGACAAACAGGAGGAGAGTAATGATGGTGACGGTCTCCCCAGAAAATATCAATTTCTCGGGAGCCGCGTGAAATACCTCGGTATAATCGATGGTCCCGAATACATTGAAGATGTACATGATCGCCAGCAGGAAGGCGAAGTCTCCCACCCTGTTGACGATAAACGCCTTGGTTCCCGCGTCGCAGGCGGATTTCTTTTCGAAATAATACCCGATGAGAAAGTAGGAGCACAGCCCGACCCCTTCCCATCCGATAAACATAATCAGGAAGTTGTTGCCCATGACCAGAAGGAGCATGGCGAACATGAAAAGGTTCATGTAGGCGAAAAACCGGTAAAAACTATACTCCTCATGCATATAGCCGATGGAGTAAACATGGATGAGAAATCCGACCCCGGTGACGAAAGTCATCATCACCAGGGAAAGCCGGTCAACCTGGAATCCGAAATCCACATGAAAATCTCCCGCGCTCATCCAGGTGAAAATCACCTGCTCGAAAACCTGGGTTTCCTTGGGAAGAACGAGGTAGCCGATGAAAACGAGCAACGTGGTCAAGAAGGAAAGGGCCACGGAGCCGCAGGCGATCAGCCCCACCATCTTCTTGCCGGTCTTGAGACCGAAGAAGCCGTTGATGATGGACCCGATGAGCGGAAAAAGGGGTATCAGCCAAGTGAGCTTTAACAGCATGCTAGTTCCTTACCACTTCATTATGTTGAATTCATCCAGATTGACGGTTGGCTTGTTTCGGAACAGGGCGATGATGATCGCGAGTCCAACCGAGACTTCGGCCGCGGCCACGCACATGACCATGAAACTGAATATTTGGCCGTCGTGCTGGCCCATATACCTGTCAAAGGCGATCAGGGAGATATTCACGGCGTTCAGCATGATTTCGATGGACATGAAGACCACGATCGCGTTTCTGCGGATGAGAACACCCACAACGCCGATCACGAACAAGGTCGCGCTTAAAAGCAGATAATGGGAAAGAGGGACCATAATGCTCAATCCAGTTTGGTTTTAGCCAGAACCACGGCGCCCACCATGGCCGCGAGAAGTAAAATCGAGGCCACCTCGAACGGGAGCACGAAATCAGTGAACAGAAACGTGCCCACCTGGGCAGCGGTTCCGAAGGAATCCGCGACTTTTTGAGGCGAATCGAAATCCGTTGCGAGCGTGATCTCGATGATTTTATACAAAATGCCCACGGCCAGAAATCCCGTGAGAACGCTCAGCAGGGTATTTCGGGTCCGGCCCCTCCATGCGGTGTCGGTGTCGCCGCCCTTGAGATTGAGAAGCATGATGACAAACATGAACAACACCATGATGGCTCCGGCATAAATGATGATCTGGAGTATGGCGATGAAATGGGCCTGTTGAAGAACAAACACGGCGGCCAGGCCTAGCATCATGCCGATCAGGCAAATGGCCGACCCGATGGGACTTTTGTTAGCAATCACCCCCAGGGCCAGGGCCACGCAAAGAAACGCGATCGGATAAAAGATCAGTAGTTCCATTTGGCGTACATTTTCCGGGTGAACTCGATGCGGTCCTTCAATTGTTCGATAGGGACCAGCAGTTGTTCTTTGTTGTATTTCATTTTTTTGCGATCGAGCATGGAGATTTCGCAGTCATCGCTCATGAAAATAGCTTCTTCCGGACAGGCCTCCTCGCAATTGCCGCAGAAAATGCAAACGGCATAATCAATGGTGAATTCCTTGGGCCAGCGTTCGACCTGGTTTTGCTTGCCGCTGTTCTCCGCGGGAATGATATCGATGCAATAGGCGGGGCAGGCGATTTCGCATAGTCCGCAGGCGACACAGGCCGGCGTGCCGTCTTCTTTTTGGGCCAGCACGGGACGCCCCCGGTAAGCCGGGGGAAACTCCACCGTCTCCTCGGGGTAATAAACGGTAAAAATTCTCCGGTCTTTTTTCCGGCCCAGGAAAAAGGGGATGAATCCGAATAGATTTAAAAAGAAATGACGGGAGGTGATGTATAACCCCCGGAAGATTTCCGGTAAATAGGATTTCTCCCACCAAGTCATTTCGATGTTTCGGTTGACGTGATAAGCCATGGCTGATTCCTTCTTATTGAAGCGCCAGGAGAACCACCCCGGTAACGACCACGTTTGCCAGGGAAAGGGGCAATAATATTTTCCATCCGAGTTTCATGATCTGATCGTAGCGGAACCGGGGTAGGGTCCAGCGAATGGTCATTTGAAGCCAGAGGAAAAACACCACCTTCGCGAAAAAGACCCCAATCTGAAACAGCATCACAACGATATTGGCGCCGGTGGTGCCTAAAAAGTCGAAAAGGGAAATCAATGTGGCGGTCGTGACAAAGGGAATGTGCCACGCCCCGAAAAACAGGATGGTCACAATCGCCCCGATGGTGACCATCTCGATGAATTCGGCCATGAAGAACATGCCGAACTTGAGTCCGCTGTATTCGGTGAAATAGCCGGCGACCAGTTCGGATTCCGCCTCGGGGTTGTCGAAGGGAATGCGTTTGTTTTCCGCGATCGACGCGGCCAAGAACATCAAAAAACCCAGGGGCTGAAGAAAAATTCCCCAATGGAAGAAATTTTCCTGGAGGCCTCCGATCTCCGGCAGTTTCATGGTTCCGAAAACCATTAGGACTCCGATGATCGTCAACCCCATGGTCACTTCATAGGAAATCATCTGCGAAGCGGTGCGCATGGAACCGAGGAGGGACCAGTTGTTGTTGGAACTCCATCCGGCGATGACATATCCGTAAGTGGCCAGCGAGGCGACGGCGAAGACAAATAACAGGCCCACGTCGAGATCGGAAATCACCAGGTTAACCTTCTTGCCAAAGATGTCGTACGCTCCCCCAAAGGGGACGACGGCAAAGGTGAGGATCGCGGGTACGAGGGCGATGATGGGGCTCAGGGTATGGAGGGCCTTGTTGGCTCCGTCGGGAATGAAATCTTCCTTGGTGAACATTTTCAGGGCATCGGCGATGGTATGGAACAGACCCAGCACGGTGAACCCGAGAATGTCCGCCCGGTTGGCGCCGATTCGGTCCTGCATGATCGCGCTCTGCTTGCGCTCGACCCAGGTGAGAATCGGGGCGAAAAACACCACCGTGACCGCCAGGATGAAAAATATTTTTACGAGAGTGATCAGTAAATCGACCAACATTTTCCTTTGCCGGATTTAATTCAAGGGACCGATCAACGGCTGCCTTTTGTTGATGGGATAGTCTTTTCGAAGGGGGTGCCCCTTGAACTCCTCGTACAGCAGAATCCGCCTCAAGTTGGGGTGCTCCTTGAATTTGATGCCGTATAAATCCCAAACTTCCCGTTCGTACCAGTTGGCGGTTTTCCACAGGGGGGTGACGGATTGGACCATGCAGTCTCTTTCGTCCACGGGAATTTTAACCCGCAACCGGTTGTTGTATTCCAGGGAGTAGAAATGATAAACCACTTCAAACCGCAGGGATTTCTTCTTGTGGTAATCCACGGCGGTGAGGTCCATCAAAAAGCCGAAGGAAAGAACCGCATCGTCTCTGAGAAATTTAAAAAACTCGAGACCACATTCTCTCTTGACGGTCAGGGTTTGGTCTCCCCGGAAATTATGGGAGTCAATGACCAGGTCCGGGAATTTGGTTTTTACTTTGTCGATAATTTTTGTGTCTTCCATTGCCTATCAGTGTATCTTCTTTGTGGTTTTTTTTCGGAAAACGTGGCTCTCCGTGGCGCGGACCGGCCGGCATGGTGGTGCCGGGGTCCTTTTTTAAATCATTCCCAATCCAACCCCCCCCGCCTCCAGACGTAGAGGAGCCCAACCCCAAGAATCAAAATGAACAAAAACATTTCTATGAATCCGAATATTCCCAGCCGTTTGAATAGAATGGCCCAGGGGAAGAAGAAAACGGCTTCGATATCGAACAGGACGAAAAGAACGGCGACCAGGTAAAATTTGACGGAAAAACGCTGCCGGGGAGAAACCAGTTGGCTTTCTCCGCACTCGAAGGGTTCCATTTTGTCGGCGAATCGGCGCTTGGGTCCGAGAATGGAGGTCATCATGACCATTCCCCCGGCGATGCCTATGGCAAATAAAAGCATGAGTCCCACGCCGATATATTCTTCTAACATGCCATTTTCCCAAGCTGGTGGTTTGGGGTCCTATAAAGGGTAGTGCCGCTCTTTATATCTTTTGGAACTTTTGGGGATGAATTCCGGTTTTTGAACTTTCGAACGGCCCTCGTAAAATTCCTTCCATCAATGACTTCCCAACAGGATAGGCGAAAATCGCGGGGACCGCTCAAAAACCTAGATAAACAAAGGGGGGATAGTACTCCAAGGCCATCCTTTTTGTCAATCAAAAAGCGATTGAAATCGCATAATTTCATCTATTTGGGAGGGGTTTGGGGTCTTGGGGAAAACCGTCCTATGGGCAGAACCGGCAGGGAGGAAGTCAACGGGGGGAGACAAAGCCGGGAGGGGATGTTTTGGGGGAGCATAGCGGGGGAGGGGGCAAAAAAAAACCCGCCGTGAGGCGGGTTTAAGAATAATCCCGGCCTTGCCCTACTCTCCCACACAGTCACCCGTGCAGTACCATCGGCGCTGAAAGGCTTAACTTCCGTGTTCGGTATGGGAACGGGTGGATCCCTTTCGCTATTAAGACCGAGAAAATAATTATTTAGAAGAATTGAATTCGTTTGAAGTAGGGTGGCAGACTTGGGGGAACCCCAAGCTGCCCTGAGGATAAAAAGGTCAAGCCTCACGACTGATTAGTACCGGTTAGCTAAACGCATTACTGCGCTTACACACCCGGCCTATCTACCTTGTAGTCTTCAAGGAGTCTACCGTCTTCCCGAAGGAAGAAGAGATATCTTATTTTGGGGTTGGCTTCCCGCTTAGATGCTTTCAGCGGTTATCCTTTCCGAACATAGCTACCTGGCAATGCAATTGGCATCACAACCAGAACACCAGAGGTTCGTCCACCCCGGTCCTCTCGTACTAGGAGCAGCTCCCCTCAGATATCTAACACCCACGACGGATAGGGACCAAACTGTCTCACGACGTTTTAAACCCAGCTCGCGTACCGCTTTAATGGGCGAACAGACCAACCCTTGGGACCTGCTTCAGCCCCAGGATGCGGTGAGCCGACATCGAGGTGCCAAACCGCCCCGTCGATATGGACTCTTGGGGGCGATAAGCCTGTTATCCCCGGCGTACCTTTTATCCGTTGAGCGATGGCCCTTCCATACGGAACCACCGGATCACTAAGACCTACTTTCGTACCTGCTCGACGTGTCTGTCTCGCAGTCAAGCTCCCTTATGCCTTTACACTCGACGGCTGGTTTCCAATCAGCCTGAGGGAACCATCGCGCGCCTCCGTTACATTTTAGGAGGCGACCGCCCCAGTCAAACTACCCGCCT
>JBHHVU010000081.1:0-10298 GCA_046754465.1 Nitrospinaceae bacterium
AGAGACCGGTTTTTTTCGGCAAGGGTACCTTCCTCCCGGCATGGGGTTGAAGGCCGAATCACCGGCCTGGACCCACCGCAACCGGTTCAAATTGTTTTTTGAGGAATGCCATGGCCAGGAAAACCGCCATCCTAGACGGTAATGAAGCCGCCGCCACCATCGCCCACCGAACGAACAAAGTGATCGCCATTTACCCCATCACCCCCGCGTCTCCCATGGGGGAGCATGCGGATACATGGTCCGCCGAGGGAATTAAAAACAT
The DNA here is from genome assembly GCA_046754465.1 of Nitrospinaceae bacterium. Lineage (GTDB taxonomy): Bacteria > Nitrospinota > Nitrospinia > Nitrospinales > VA-1 > JBHHVU01. The sequence continues at coordinate 263 of JBHHVU010000081.1, forward strand.
CTGGGGGGTGGTCCCCAGTGTCGTGGAAATGCAGTCGGAGGCCGGGGCGGCGGGAACCGTGCACGGGTCCCTCCAGGCGGGAGCCTTGACAACCACCTTCACCGCCTCCCAGGGACTTTTATTGATGATCCCCAACATGTTCAAGATCGCCGGAGAGTTGCTCCCGGCGGTTTTTCATATCGCTTCGCGGACCGTGGCCACCCACGCCCTCTCCATTTTCGGCGATCATTCCGATGTCATGGGAGCCCGGCAGACGGGATTCGCCATGCTGCATTCCGCGTCCGTTCAGGAGGCCCTGGATTTTGCCCTGATCGCCCAGGCGGCCGCCCTGGAGTCCCGCATTCCTTTCATGCATGTTTTCGACGGATTTCGGACCTCCCACGAAATAGCGAAAATCGAAACGATCGATGATTCGGTGATCCGGGCCATGATCGACGAGGACCACGTCATGGCCCACCGGGAACGCGCACTCAGTCCGGACCGGCCCTCCATCCGCGGGACCTCGCAGAATCCCGACGTGTTTTTCCAGTGCCGGGAAGCCTCGAACCCGTTTTATTCGGCCTGCCCGGGGATCGTCCAGAAAACCATGGACCGGTTTGCCCAATTGGCGGGCCGGCAATACAAGCGGTTCGACTATCATGGCAGCCCCGATGCCCAGCGCGTCATAGTGATCCTTGGGTCCGGCGGTGAGATTGTCCGGGAAACCGTGGACCATTTGAACCGCGCCGGCGAAAAGGTGGGGGCCGTTCAGGTCCGGCTATACCGGCCCTTTGACGCCCGGGCCTTCGTGGAAGCCCTGCCTCCCCGGACACGGTCGATTGCGGCGCTGGACCGGACCAAGGAACCGGGGGCGCTGGGGGAACCCCTGTACCAGGATGTTCTCACGGCCGTTGTCGAGCAGGGAGGGACATGGACTGGCGGCCGGCGGGAAATTCCGCGCGTCGTGGGCGGCCGTTATGGGCTTTCTTCCAAGGAATTCACCCCTGCCATGGTCAAGGCGGTGTTCGACGAGTTGGGGAAGGAAGAACCCAAAAACCATTTTACCGTGGGTATCCGGGATGACGTCTCCCATACCAGTCTCGGCTACGATGAAGATTTTGTTTTGGAGTCCGATGACTGCGTCCGGGCGATGTTTTTTGGTTTGGGGTCCGACGGAACGGTAGGCGCCAATAAAAACACCATCAAGATCATCGGCGAGGAAACCGGCCAATACGTCCAGGGCTACTTCGTCTACGATTCCAAAAAATCGGGCTCGGTGACCATCTCCCACCTGCGTTTCGGCCCGCGGCCCATCCGCTCCAGCTACCTGATCCAGTCAGCGAATTTTGTGGCCTGTCACCAATTCTCATTTCTGGAAAAGATCGACGTCCTGGAAAAGGCCGCGGCGGGAGGCACCTTCCTATTGAATTCCCCGCATCCCCCGGAGGAGGTCTGGCGGCATATTCCCGCTGAAGTGCAGGGGCGGATCCTGGGAAAAAAACTCCGGTTCTTCGTGATCGACGCCGGCCGCGTGGCCCGGGACGCCCAACTGGGAGGACGGATCAACACCATCATGCAAACCTGTTTCTTTTACATATCCGGAATCCTGCCGAGGCAGGAAGCGGTCGCGGCCATCAAGAGATCCATCGAAAAAACCTATCGCGGCAAGGGACAGGAAATCGTCGAGATGAATTACCGGGCGGTGGACCAAGCCGTGGCCAACCTCGCGGAAGTGCGGGTGCCAGAAACGGCGGGCGGCGCGTTCCGTCCTCCCCCGGTGCCGGCGGCGGCACCGGATTTTTTACAGCACGTGACCGCCCTTATCCTTTCCGGCAAGGGCGACAGCCTGCCCGTCAGCGCATTTCCGCCGGACGGCACCTGGCCATCGGGGACCGCCCGCTGGGAGAAAAGAAACATCGCGCCGGAAATTCCCATCTGGGATGCCGAGGTCTGCATCCAGTGCAACAAATGCGCCCTGGTCTGCCCCCATGCCGCCATCCGCGTCAAGGTGAGCGATCCGGCGGACCTCCAGGAGGCGCCGGAATCGTATGTGGCGGTGGATTACAAAGGCCCGGAATACCCTGGCATGAAGTACACCGTCCAGGTAGCGCCGGAAGACTGCACCGGATGCGGCGTCTGCGTCGATTATTGTCCCGCCAAAAACAAGAGCCGGCCAAAATTCAAGGCGATCAATATGAAATCCCACCTCGTGCACGCGGGACGGGAAAAAGCCAACTACGAGTTTTTCCTCTCGCTCCCCGATCCGGACCGTTCCCGCGTCCACGCTGACTCGGTCAAGGGCCCCCAATTCCTTCTCCCCCTGTTCGAGTATTCGGGGGCCTGCGCCGGGTGCGGGGAAACACCCTACTTGAAGTTGATGTCCCAGCTTTTCGGCGACCACATCCTGATCGCCAACGCGACGGGTTGTTCCTCCATTTACGGCGGAAACCTGCCCACCACGCCGTGGGCCGTGAACCCCGAGGGCCGTGGGCCCGCCTGGGCCAACTCCCTGTTCGAGGACAACGCCGAGTTCGGGCTGGGGTTCCGTCTGGCGGTGGACCAACACCGGGCGCAGGCGAGACAGTTGCTGAAAACCCTCGCCTCAGATTTCGGGGAATCCCGCGTCCGCGAAATCCTGGAGAGTCCCCAAATCACCGAGGAAGAATTTCAAGGGCAGCGGGAGCGGGTCGGACGTCTCAAAACGTTTCTCACGGGCGGTTCCCGGCCGGAAGCGCGGGTTCTGTTATCCCTGGCGGATTACCTCGTCGATAAAACCGTTTGGATCGTCGGCGGCGACGGCTGGGCGTATGACATCGGGTTCGGCGGGTTGGATCATATCCTGGCTTCGGGAAAAAACGTGAACATCCTCGTCCTGGATACCATGGTGTATTCCAATACGGGCGGGCAGATGTCCAAGTCCACTCCCCTGGCCGCCGCAGCCAAGTTCGCCTCCCACGGGAAATCCGTGCCCCGGAAGAATCTCGGTCAACTGGCCATGGCATACGGCCACGTTTATGTAGCCCAGGTGGCCATGGGCGCGCGGGATATCCAGACGGTCAAGGCCTTCCGCGAGGCGGAACGGTTTCCGGGCCCGTCCCTGATCATCTCTTACAGTCAATGCATCGCGCATGGAATCAATATGACCCTGGGCATGCGGCATCAGAAAGCCGCGGTGGAATCCGGGTTTTGGCCCCTTTACCGGTTCAATCCGGGCAACTTGGAGCGGGGGGAAAATCCGCTTCATCTCGACAGCAAACCGCCCAAACTGAAATTCCGGGATTTCGCCCAAATGGAAACGCGGTTCCGGATGGTCGGACAAATGGACCCCCAACGGGCGGCCCGGCTGCTGGAACTGGCGCAGAAGGAAATCGACCGGGAATGGTCCTATCTCGAAAAACTGGCGGCGCTGGATTTTTCCAACGCGTCCCCGAAATAACCCGCACCGGCTTCTGGAGGAAACGGCAGGATGGCTATGGACTTGAAGACTCGGTATCTGGGCTTTGAACTGGAACATCCCCTGGCGCCTTCGGCTTCCCCGCTGACCGGGAAACTGGAGACCCTGAAACAATTGGAGGATGCCGGGGCGTCCCTGGTGGTTCTTCATTCTTTGTTCGAAGAGCAAATCGAACACAGCATCAAGACCTCCGAACATTTCCTCAACCTGGGCACGGAGACCTTTGCCGAATCGTTGACTTACCTCCCTTCCGGCAAAACCCTGGATCATGGAATCGAGGAATACCTCGACCTGATCCGCCGGACGAAAGATTCGTTATCCATCCCCGTTGTTGCCAGCTTGAACGGGATGGACGCGGGCGGGTGGATCCAAACGGCGAAATTGATCGAAGAGGCCGGGGCCGATGCCTTGGAGCTGAACGTGTATTTTATCGCGGCGGACCCCGGGCAATCCGGGGAACAGGTCGAAACCCGGTACCTCAGGATTTTGGAGCGTGTCAAATCCACCGTCGGCCTTCCCGTCACGATGAAGCTGTCTCCCTTCTTCAGTTCCCTTCCCCATATGGCCCGCCGCCTGGTGGACGCGGGGGCGGAGGGCTTGGTTCTTTTTAACCGTTTTTACCAACCTGATATCCAGGTGGAGGAACTGGAACATTATTCCCATCTGACCCTTTCCACCCCGCAGGACCTGAAGCTTCCTCTACGTTGGATTTCCATTCTTTACGGGCGGCTCTCCTGCGATCTTGCCGCCACATCGGGTATCCACGGGGTCGAGGATGTCGTGAAGGCGGTGATGGCCGGGGCCTGCGTCACCCACCTGTGCTCCGCTCTGTTGCAAAACGGTCCCCGCCTCATCGGGCAACTTAAAACCGGACTCGCCGCCTGGCTGGAGGAACACGAATACCAATCGCTCCGTCAAATGCAGGGTTCCATGAGTCAAATTCATTGCCCCGATCCTTCCGCCCTGGAACGCGCCAATTACATGGAAACTCTGTACAATTGGTGATTTTTCGCTGAATGGAAAATCCCTAAAAAATCGTCCGGGAAATAGTGAAAAACCGTTTTCTGTGGTATGGTATGCCGCCGGTGTTTCAGTTAAGGTATATTTCCGCTAGATTTTTGCAAAGATTCAGTTATTATTTTCAATTACGTTTCCCAGAGCCAACTCATGAATGAGGGAAAAATAAGATGAAGATTGGTGTTCCCAAAGAAACAAGAAGCGGCGAGAAGCGGGTGGCGGCCACACCGGGTTCCATCAAGAGGCTGACGGGTAAAATCCAGGGACTCAAGTTTCAAATCGAATCCGGAGCCGGGGAGGGGTCGCATTTTCCCGATAGCGCATACACCGAAGTGGGAGCCGAGATCGTTGACCGGAAAACAGCGTTCGCGGGGGACATTGTCCTGAAAGTCCATCGTCCCACCGAGGTGGAGATCTCCCTCATGTCCAAAGGGGCGGTATTGGTGTCTTTTATCGAACCTTTCAAGGACGACGGGATCATTGAAAAGCTGGCCCAGGCGGGCATCGAAGCGTTTGGCCTGGAACTGATTCCCCGGATTTCCCGGGCGCAGTCGATGGACGCCCTGTCGTCCCAGGCCAACATCGCGGGGTACCGGGCGGTGATCGAAGCCGCCAATCATTACGGCCGGTTTTTCCCGACGATGATGACGGCCGCGGGATCGGCCAAACCGGCCAAGGTGATCATCCTCGGCGTCGGCGTTGCGGGGTTGCAGGCCATCGCCACCGCCAAACGGCTCGGGGCCAACGTGGAAGCCTTTGACGTGCGCCCAGAAGTGAAAGAACAGGTTCAATCCCTGGGTGCGAAGTTTATCGAAATCGATATCGGTGAAGACGGATCGGGCGCCGGCGGATATGCCAAGGAGTTGAGTGAAGAGGCCAAGGCCAGGCAACAGGCCGGGTTGACCGAAAAAATCAAGAAGGCCGATATCGTGATCACCACGGCGTTGATTCCGGGCCGGCCCGCTCCCCTGCTGGTGACTGAGGAGGCGGTGAAAGGCATGACGCCGGGATCGGTCATCGTCGATCTGGCCGCGGCCAACGGCGGCAACTGCCCCTTGACGGAAGCGGACAAAACCGTGGTGAAACACGGCGTGACCCTGATCGGCAATACCAATCTCCTGGCGTTGATGCCCTCGGACGCCAGTGACTTTTATGCCCGCAACCTGATCAATCTGCTCATGCTCCTTATCAAGGCCGAGGACCCGCCGGCTCTGAACATCGATCTTGAGGATGAGATCGTCGTCGGCGCCCTGGTGACCCATGAGGGGCAGGTTCGCTTTAAGAAAAAATAGGGCCGCTTGCTCCCGGATGCGGTCCCCCGGATGAAATTATTGAGTTGAAAGAATTTTCAGGCTTGTCCCCAGGTCAATTTTTAGGAGAAAAGCATGTCCATGGACTGGTTGAGTTTATCGGGTTTTATGGTCGGCGCCATCGATACGCCGTCCTTGTCGCCATTCATGATCGGTTTGATCGTATTCGTTCTGGCCTGTTTTGTCGGTTATCACGTGATCTGGAACGTAACCCCCGCCCTCCACACGCCCCTCATGGCGGTGACCAATGCCATTTCGGGAATCATTGTGGTCGGGGCGCTCTTGATTGTCGCCAGTGAAACCGGGAATTGGGTGGAAATCTTGGGATTTTTCGGAGTGCTTCTTGCGTCCATCAACGTTTTTGGCGGTTTCGTGGTGACCAAACGGATGTTGGCCATGTTCAAAAAACAAAAGCGGTAGGGAATAAATTTTATGATATCTCCAGACCTTTTTGCATTGATCTATCTGGTAGCGGGAATTCTGTTCACGCTGGGGCTGAAAGGACTCAGCAATCCAGAATCGGCCCGTACGGGCAACGCCTTGGCCATGACCGGAATGGCCCTCGCCATCGCGGCTACCCTGTTCAATCCGGCCGTCAAGAGTTATGAGTGGATCGTCGTGGCCATGCTCATCGGCGGCATCATCGGCACCATCATCGCGTTGCGGATTCATATGAAATCCATGCCGCAGCTCGTGGCGGCGTTTCACAGCCTGGTGGGCCTCGCGGCGGTGCTGGTGGCCATTGGCACCTATCTGTCGCACGAACATGAGGGGGCCCTGAACAAGGTGCTCATGACCGAGCTGTTTTTGGGCAGTTTCATCGGCGCGGTTACGTTTACCGGATCGGTGATTGCCTTCGGCAAACTCCAGGAAATCCTGGGATCGGCCCCGGTGGTGTTCCGTGGACAGCACCTTCTCAACCTGGCCATGGGGATCGCGGTGCTGGTTCTGGGAGTCGTCTTCGTGGCACAGGATAATTTCCCGGCCTTCCTGCTCCTCACCCTGATTTCACTGATTCTTGGGATCACCCTGATCATCCCCATCGGCGGGGCCGACATGCCGGTGGTGATCTCGATGCTCAACTCGTATTCCGGCTGGGCGGCGGCGGCGACGGGGTTCACTCTCAACAACATTCTGCTCATCATCACAGGGGCCCTGGTGGGTTCTTCCGGCGCGATTCTCTCCTATATCATGTGCAGGGCCATGAACCGGTCCTTCATCAGCGTGATCCTGGGCGGATTCGGCGCCACGGGGGACGAGGAAGATACCGCCATGGTTCAGGCCCGGCAAAAGGGCGTGAAGGAAGCGGCGGTGGAAGACGCCGCCTTCATGATGGCCAATGCCAGCAAGGTGATCATCGTTCCGGGTTACGGGATGGCCGTGGCCCAGGCCCAGCATGCCGTCAAGGAAATGATGAATGTCATGCAGGAAAAAGGCGTCGACGTGAAATTCGCCATCCATCCCGTGGCCGGCCGCATGCCGGGTCACATGAACGTCCTTCTTGCGGAAGCTGATGTCCCTTACGACGTGGTGTTTGAAATGGAGGAAATCAACAACGAGTTCGCCACCGCCGACGTGGCGCTGGTGATCGGAGCCAACGACGTCGTCAACCCCGACGCACGCTCGCTAAAATCCAGTCCCCTCTACGGGATGCCCATTCTGGATGCCTACAAGGCCCGGCTGGTATTCATCTGCAAGCGCTCGATGAAACCCGGCTACGCGGGGGTGGATAATTCCCTGTTTTACATGGATAACGCCTCCCTGGTGTTCGGCGATGCCAAGACCACCTGTGAAAAAATGGCCGCGGCGCTTGCGGAATCCTGACCCCGGCCCTTTCCGGTTCCGCCAGTGTGGGAATGCCGGTCCCCGTTCCCCTTGGTTTATCTTACCCTCCCGCGGGCATGAAAAATAAAAATGACCTGGTTTTCGGGATTATTATCATGGGCGCCACCGGGATTTTGATGGGGGTGGTGGTCCACAGCGCGTGGCTCGCCGCGGTGGCCGGTTTCCTGGGAATCGTCGTCGGCGGACTCGTCGGGTGGATCGGCGGCCGCCGGTATCTTCTCATCATTTGTTTTGGCGTCCTGGTGGGGGCCGTGCTGGGTTACCGCACCGGCGACCGCGATATCCTGATCATCGCGGCGGGATCGGGCGGCGCCATCGCCGGGTTCCTCGGCGCCCAGATCGAATTGTTCTTCCCGAAAAAATAATTCCCGTAATATTCGCGTGCCCCGTGTCCGGGGCTCCTCTCAAACCCGGCCCGGCCATTCCGCCTGCCCGGTCTCCTTGATATCCATCGACGCGAAAACCAGGTCGATGGTCTCCATCACGAGGTCCATGGGAACCACCACCGCCAGGCCCGAATTTTCCTCGAAAACGACGCAGGGCTGTCCGCTCTGCTGACTCAGCGCGGTTTCCTTATACGTCAGGTACCCGGAAACGATCCCCAGGACACAGGGTTTGGAAACGGAACGGGTTCCCTCGATGCTGATGATTTCCGGTTTGTAGATGACCGGGCCGCCGCTGTTTCCCGGAAAGATCATGGCGTCGATCAAAAAGTCCTTGCTGTCACCTTCCAGGGTGTCCCGGAGGCGGGCGATGCAGCCCGAACGGGCGATGACGTATAACCGATCGGGGGCGACGATTCCCAGCGGAAATCCCAGGACATAAACGAAATCCCCCTCCGCCACGCCGGTGTCCGACATCCCGGCCAAGGACATTGTGTGGTGGTTGGATTGAAAAAAATCGTAGCGGATTTCTTCCCGGTTCAGGAAATCGGCATCGATGCCGATGACGGCGACGTCGGTTTCCGGGTCCGGGTTCCCCTTCCACAGGGGTTTGCCGTTCCGCTGGAACAGGGGAATGCCGTAATCCCGGGCCTGCCGCGAGGTCCGTGGATTGAACCGCACCACCAGGGATCCCTGGTTCTCCAGAACGTGTTTGTTGGTGACGATGAAAACGTGGTATTCGCTGCGGCCCCCGGAGGCGGACTGGTAAAACCGGCCGATGAGCGTGCCGGTCCCGATCCATTCCAGGTCCCCGTACCGCTCTCTTTTTCCCAGCGCCACCACGCAGTTGAAATAAGACGGCGGAATCAGTGCCACGGCGCCCTCCTCAATGGTCTTCCCGGATGGAGATGAAAAATGGGATCCCTGAAAGACCCCGCTGCCTGTGTTGTAACCCCGGCGATGGGGAATGTCAATTGTCCGGACACAGGGAAAGTCCCGGTCGAGATCAATCGTAAAGCCGGGCCACCTGTTCCCCATACCCGTTGTAGAGGAGAGTGGGACGGACCTCCCCGGTACCGATCATCTTTTCCCGGGCCTGGGACCAGCGGGGGTGCCGCACCCGGGGGTCGACGTTGGCCGTGAAATCGTATTCCAGACCCTGCACCGTGTTCCAGAACGTCGCTGGACGATAATCGACCAGCTCGATCCGCACAATGGATTTGATGCTCTTGAATCCGTATTTCCAGGGCACCACAAGGCGGATGGGTGCTCCGTGCTGTTTCGGCAGGGGGTGACCGTAAATGCCCACCGCCAGGAAGGCCAGGTCGTTCATGGCTTCCGCCAGGGTCAACCCTTCCGTGTAGGGCCAGGGATGCCAGAACGCCAACTGACCCTGGGCCGTGAAAGGTTTGTAGAAGGTAGTCATGCGCACATGCGTGGCCCGGGACAGGGGCTGGACCTCGTTGAGCAGGGCCTTAAAGGGGAACCCCGTCCAGGGGACCGCCATGGCCCAGGCCTCTACGCAACGGAGCCGGTAAAGCCTCTCCTCGATGGGCATCGTGCGGAGCAGATCGTCGGTGTCGAAGGTTTGCGGCTTGTGGACCAGACCCGTCACCTCCACCGTCCACGGACGCGTGGTCAACGCCTGGGCGTGGATGCGGACATCCTCCTTGACCTCGCTGAACTCATAGAAATTGTTGTACGAGGCGGCGACCCGTTCCGCCGTCAGGTCCCGGTCGAGTTGAAAGGAATCGTTTCGTTTCGCGGGGAAAACTTTCTTTTCAATCCCGAAGAGTTCGAGCGGGGCGTCAGGATCGGACCGGGGCGGCGAGCACCCGGTGAGCAACGCCGCCGTGGCGAGGCCGGTCAACGCCGTGCCCTTCAGGAATTCCCTGCGGCGCATGACCACCGTTTCCGGCGTCACCATGCTTCCCGCGATTTCCCAGGGTTTTTTTAATAAAATGGAAGCCATGACTGAGCCTTTTGTCCCCCTTACCCGGCGGGGAGGATCACACATCCGGTGAGAGTATTATCCCTAATTTTCGGTG
>JBHHVU010000082.1:0-9929 GCA_046754465.1 Nitrospinaceae bacterium
GGGAGATGGGTCCATCTAAACCACCTATCGGTCTGGGTCCGCCATATAAAGTATGATAACACCACCAGCGGCGGTTCGCCGCCCGGGCCAGGAGACCCCATTTTAAAGGGTGCCCGAAAAGGCCTATTTATGATCTTCTCTTCCAATCGGAATTTCCCCGGCCCGGCCATTAATTTCTTTTCCTCAGGGACAGTCGAAACGTTATAATGTGCCGGTCGTTTTTCTCGTTGGTTTTTTGCAGGAATATTTCATGAATTCTGTAAAACAAATTTTTGTCATCGCCGAGCACGTCGATGGAAAAATGAAAGCGGTGACCCACGAAGTGGTGAACGCCGCGCGCAACCTTGGGGATCAGACCGGGGCACAGGTGACCGCCCTTTTGCTGGCCGGCGGCCAGGAGGCTGGCTGCAAGCCCCTGATTCAATCCGGGGCCGATATGGTTCTGCTCCTTAAAAACCCCAATCTCGCCCGGTATACCCATCCCGCTTACCTTGCGGCCCTGGTCCCGGTGATTCGGGACAGGAAACCCGATTTATTGTTGCTCGCTGCCACCAACCATGGCAAGGAGCTTGCCGCGAGTCTCGCCGCCCAATTGGAGGTGGGGATGGCGACCGATTGCGTCTCCCTGAAATACAATTCCCAGGGGGACTTGCAGGTACGCCGACCCGTTTATGGGGGAAAAGCCGTTTCAACGCTGGGTTTTAACGATTTCAGCCCAAAAATCGCCACCCTGCGGCCCAACGTGTTTCGCGGTGAGGCGACGGGGGTGGCCAGGGAGGGGCCGGTCGAGGTCCTCGATGTGGACCTTCCGGAATCCGCCCTGAAAATCAAGTTGCGGGAAATCGTTCAAGAAACCGGAACCCAGCTGGATATTACCGAGGCGCGTATCGTGGTTTCCGGCGGATTGGGCATGCAGAATCCGGATAACTTCAGTTTGCTGGCGGATCTCGCGAATGTTTTGGGGGCAGCGGTAGGCGCCAGCCGGCCGGTGGTCGATGGCGGATGGAGGCCTTACTCCAACCAGGTGGGGCAGACCGGACGTACGGTCTCGCCGGATCTATATATCGCCTGCGGTATTTCCGGGGCGGTGCAGCATTTGGCTGGAATGTCCTCTTCCAAATGTATCGTGGCGATCAATAAGGATCCGCACGCCCCGATTTTTTCCGTGGCCGATTATGGGATCGTCGGGGATGTTCTGGAGGTTTTGCCCCTTCTCACCGAGGAATTCCGCAAGGCCATAAACAGGAATTCCTGAATGGCCATTACCGCCTTTTCGGGACGTCCCACCCATCCACAGATCCTGCCCGGCCGGGTACCGGGCCACTATCCATCTGTATCCTCTATATAAGGTGCCTTTTACGGTTTGCCAGGAATGATCCTTGATGCCATTTTCCGTTTATTGGAAGACAAGCGTCTCGGTTTGCGCGAGACGTCGGATCCGGCCAGGGTGGCGGCGCAACTTGAATCCTACCTGGTGTTGTGGAAGAAATGGAATTCCCGGATCAATCTCACGTCGGAGAAAGATGAAATCGCGGTTTTGGAGAAACATATCTTCGATTCCCTGCAATACGCCCGGGCGATCGATCCCTGTTCCCAGTGCATAGATATAGGAAGCGGAGCAGGGTTTCCCGGCATACCCCTGAAAATGATTTTTCCCGAATTGGTTCTTGTATTGGCCGAGAGCCGCAGGAAACGGGCGAATTTCTTGAGAACCGTGGTCCGGACCCTGGAGTGGAAAGATATTGAGGTGGTCCACCAACGGGTGGAAGAGCTGGGGGAGGAGTACCGTGGCCGATTCGATACCGTTTTGTTCCGTAGTGTTGGTCCCTTAATAAACTGCCTCGAACTGGGAGCGCCGTTTCTTCGTGGGGGAGGGCGGATCGTTCTGAAAAAGGCACTTTCTTCCGCGGAGGAACAAGAATCGATTCAGTCACCCCATTCCTTATCACTGAAGGAAGAGATTTTGGTGGAAGGGATGGATGGCATCCGGTCCCGGCTTTTGATTTACGAGAAATGTTCCACGTGAAACCATTTGGAACAAGGGAAATGGATTGTTCCACGTGGAACATCGGATTTACAGCTTGACTTTTCGGCCACTTGAATTTAAAAATCAAATTGAGCCGGAAAGGCGAATCCTGACGGATTCTCTTCTCCGATATTTTGTTTGGCAGCCCCAGGGTTTTCTGTTATGCTGTCAATCGGCTGTTGGCCTTTCTATTTCAATAGAATATGGGAAAAATCATCTGCATCGCCAACCAGAAAGGCGGGGTCGGTAAAACCACCACAGCCATCAACCTCTCCGCCTGCATCGCCCTTTCGGGAAAAAAAGTGTTGCTGGTAGATATTGACCCCCAAGCCAATGCTTCGAGCGGATTGGGTATCACCCTCTCGGACGGACAAAAAGGAATCTATGAACTGTTGATGGGGGAGGCCTCCCTCGGCGACGTGACCTATTCGACTGAAATCGAAACCCTCAAGGTCATCCCTTCCTCGGTCGACCTGACGGGTGCGGAAATTGAACTGGTGGGCCAGGATATGCGGGAAAAAAAACTTCAGGCGGTGCTCAATGGAGCCGATGACCTATACGAGTTCGTGGTCATCGATTGTCCTCCCTCCCTGGGGTTGTTGACCCTCAATGCCCTGGCCGTGTGCCGGTCGGTCCTCATCCCCATGCAATGTGAATATTACGCGCTGCAGGGGTTGGGCCATCTCCTGAAAACCTTAAAACTGGTCAAACGCTCCCTGAATCCGGACCTCAAGGTAGAGGGTATCCTGCTGACCATGTTTGACGGACGCACGCTGCTTGCCGGACAGGTGCGCGGCCAGGTGAAAAAATATTTCAGCAAATACCTGATAGACACCATCATTCCGCGAAACGTGCGATTGAGCGAAGCCCCCAGTCATGGCCTCCCCGTCGTTCTTTACGCGAACCGTTCCCGGGGGGCGGACTCTTATGTGGAACTGGCTCGGGAAATCATTTCCCGGGCGAGACATCATGAACCCGAACCTTCAGAAAATAATACCGCGATATGAACAGAAAAGCCCTCGGTAAAGGTATCCACGCCCTGATCCCCGATTTCGAACTCGGGGTGCCGGAATCGCAAAGCGCCGCCGGCGCGGTGGAGCTTTTGATCGATGAAATTTCTCCGAACAGGCTCCAGCCGAGAAAATATTTCGACGCCGGCGCCCTCGAGGAACTGGTCCAGTCCATCCGGGAAAACGGGGTGTTGCAGCCGGTTATAGTCCAAAAGGGCGAAAATAATTATGAGCTGATCGTCGGGGAGCGCCGGTGGCGGGCGAGTCAAAAGGCCGGACTCAAAAAAATCCCCGCCATCATCCGCGAGGTGACCGATACCGAATCACTGGAAATCGCCATCATCGAAAACATTCATCGTCAGGACCTCAACCCCATCGAGGAGGCCGAAGCGTACTCCCGTCTCGCAAACGAATTTGGCCTGACCCAGGAAAAACTCTCCAAACGGCTGGGAAAAAACCGAGCCTCCATCGCCAACACCCTCCGGCTGCTCAAACTGCCGAGGGCGGTCAAGGAGGACATTATCGCCGGGCGGGTCACCATGGGCCACGCGCGAGCCTTGCTGGGGCTGGAATCCCCAGCGGACATCGAAACGTTGCGCAAAGAGATCCTGAAGAAAAATCTGAATGTGCGGCAGGCGGAATCGCGCGTCAAACAGTTGAAACGCCCCCGGCCGCCGCGGTCCTCGGCGAAAAAAGATATTTTCCTGAAAGAGATGGAAAGCGAGCTGGAACGGAAACTTGGAACCAGGGTTGAAATTTCACCTCTCCAAAAAGGCGGCAGGGTGGTGATCACTTATTATTCCAACGATGACCTGGACCGCATTCGGGATGTGATCGTTAAAAAAATCGGCTGAGGAACGAGCACCGCGTTCCCAGGGTGGAGGCATGACATGGCATTGAAAAAGGATGATGTTCAATTAAAAGCCTTTATGGGCGAAGAGGCGGTATTCAACGGGTCTCTCACTTTTGAAGGGACAGTGCGGATCGACGGCAAGTTCGAGGGACAGGTGGTGACGGAGGATACCCTGATCGTCGGCGAGACCGGCCAGGTCATCGCCGATATCACCGCCGGAACGGTGATCTGCATGGGAAAGATCGAGGGCACCATTGTCGCTTCGAAAAAGGTGGAAGTCCACGCGACCAGCCAGGTGGTGGGAACCCTGCGCACTCCAGCGCTTTACGTGGAAGTGGGAGCCATCCTGGACGGCAATTGCGACATGTCCGGACAGGGCAGTAAAATCGTCAAGCTGGTCAAGAACGAAGAAAACGAACCCGGCGGCGTCCAGGGCGCAGGGAGATAGGATAAAAGTTATACCCCCCCCCGGGGGGAGGGAGTAGGTCCTGGCATCATCGCCACCCGCCACGCGGGAGGGAGATGGGTCAAAGCATCATCGCCCGTCCACCTTGGTCTGGAATATAAAGCTTGTCCCATCGGCCCCCGGAGGCACTCCGGGTCCGCCATATAAAGTATGACAAATTGCCAGCGGCGGTTCGCCGCCCCCCTCGGGGGAAGGAGGGGGTAATGTTACCCGCCAAACTCTCCGCTATGATATGAAAGGAGGCCCAAACCGAATTGAAACCAGGGGTTCGCTTTATATCGTCAGCACTCCCATCGGCAACCTCGGAGACCTGACCTACCGATCCGTGGAAATCCTGCAACAAGTTGAATTGATTGCGGCGGAGGATACCCGCCGGACCCGGATTTTGCTGAACCATTACCAGATTCAAACTCCGCTTTCCAGCTACAACAGTTACAACCAATCCAAAAAGGGCCGGCAATTCATCGATTTCCTGAAGGAGGGGAAGGATATCGCCCTGGTATCGGACGCCGGGACGCCGGGAGTTTCGGATCCTTTGTTTCATTTGGTGCGATCGGCGCTGGAGGAGGACCTCGAGGTGATATCCTTGCCGGGGCCTTCGGCGTTGCTGGCCGCGCTCACCGTTTCCGGCCTGCCCATGGACCGGTTCGTGTTCGAAGGATTCCTCCCCCGTAAAAAAAGAAGAAAAAGCCGTCTCAGGGATCTGGCTCGGGAGGCACGAACGCTGGTGATTTATGAATCCCCGCACCGGATCGGCAAGACCCTGCGGGACCTGCACGAAGCCTTTGGCAACCGTAAAGCCGTCCTGGCAAGGGAACTGACCAAAATGCACGAGGAAGTGATCCGCTGCGACCTGGAGGAATTGATTCGGGTGGCGGATCAGAAAAGCTGGAAAGGAGAGATCACCTTGGTGATCGCGGGATGTGACGCAAGAGAAAGAGGGGACTGAATGCCGATCATATCCATCATCGGCCCCAAGGGCGGAATTGGAAAAACCACGTTGTCCATCAACACAGCGGCAGCGCTGACACGGGTATTGCCGCCGGAGGGTTCGGGGAAACGGAACCGGGTTTGCCTGGTCGATCTCGATCTTCGTCTGCCGACCATTTCGAGCATCCTCAACAGCCATCCCCAGAAAACCTTTTACGATCTTTTTGAAACCCTTGCCAACAAGACGTATCAGGCCGACTACCTACAGTCGATTTATCGGATTCTGGTGACCTTCAAGGGATACCTCGATGGTGAAATTCCCTCCAACCACCGGCAGTTGGCCCGTTCCCTGGCGCTTTACAAAAATATGGGAACCGGTTTGTTTCATTTTTCCAGTTTCAAGTTCGGCGACCATTTGCATGAACTGTTTCTGCACCGGGGAAAGATCGAGAGTCCGGCCGACCTGAAAATCTTGATCCCGATTTTTAATGAACTGGACATCTCGGCGCTCCGCGGCACCCTGCGTCAGGCGGAGAACAATTCCCGGCCCATGGTCGAGGAATACATCAATTTCATTGAGGAGTACGGATTCTCGATCATCGGCGGCGAGGTCCCGATTCTCGGCAAGAAAAATCACAGGAAGCGAATTAATGAGCCCGCTTTCCTGGTCCTGTTCCTCGAATTTCTCAACGAAGTGTTCGAGAAATTCGATTACATCATTCTCGATACCCCCGCCGGGGGCGTCAGCCACCTCGCCTCCCTGATGAACTCCATCGACCAAGTTTTGCTGGTCTTTGACATGAGCAACAAAATCGCGATCAACGGCAGTATTGACGCGCTCCACACTTTCATAGATTATTATGAGAATTTTTACGATGAGTTCACCCGGGGGCGGCTGACGGGGCTCGACAAGGCTTATGTCAACCGGTTGATGGCCGCGAGGGGGCGGGAAGCCATCGGGGAGGCCCTGGAAAATAAAAAAATCGGCATCCTTTTCAACCGCTGTGAGGGAATGCATGACATCTCCTCCTGCCTTAACCGGTTGAGGGATTACCTCGAGACCCTGGAAAAATTCGAAAAATACAAGGACCGGATTCATATTGCTGGAATGATGCCCCAGCACAAGATCATCAAAATCACCAACAATCGAGGCGCCCTGTTTTATGATAAGGACCTGTCCCTGAGAAGCTTGATGGATCTCGTGGCCCAAGGTATTATCAAACGTAATACGCGGAGTCCCACCCTGGCATGCCCTAACGGGGAAATTCTACAACACCTGCAGCGGAAAGGCAGGGGCGGATGGGTATCCCGATTCGCCCGCCTGGCCGGCTGTTTCACCTGAACCGGAATGATGATAGGTCAAAAACTCAAAATACTGACGACCCAGGAATACGATTTCCTGGAAGAAAGGGACCCCGAAGGGGCCTACGACCGGAAAACCCGGGAAACGCTTTACAAGATCATTCAAAAGCTTGGAGACAATAACCGCCGCTGTTCCCGGCGCGAGAAGAAAATCTACAAAAAATTCGCCGGGGCGAATTTCACCATCCTCCTGCGCGAGGGAACCGAGTCCGAGGGAAAGATCCTGCATCCGGGAGGCGTTCTGGTGGAGGGACGCTTCCAGGGCGAAATCCTGATCAAGGACACAATCACCGTTACCGGGACGGGCCTGGTCCTCGCCAAAATCTCCGCCGGTACGGTGGACTGCAAAGGAAGGATCGAGGGCGATATCCAAGCGTTACACCAAGTGATCCTGCGCGAGGGCGGACGCATTCATGGAAACATTTTCACGCCCTCCATCCACATCGAAGAGGGCGGCCAATTCGATGGCCGATTAACCATGCCTCGCCAGCCCGATGAGTGCACCATCATGCAGATGGAAAAAAGAAAAATCGGCAAGGCTTTGTCCCGCGGATGAAAGTTTATTTACAATTATATACTTTGAAAATCTAACAGAATGGGATAAAATATTGTAACTAAAAATTAAGGCCCTTTCGGTGGGTGCCCGCGGGTTGAATAAAGGGTGGAATATCGGGACAGATGGTGAATTCAATTTGAGGGATGGGACCGCATGAGTGAAGAGAAAATACTGAACGTGTTGGATATCGGCGACTTCAACCTCATCGCCAATAAGGACCCCAGGGGCAGTTACGATCGGAAAACCCGGGAAAACCTGTACTGGATCATCGAGAAAATGCGGGCCGCTTCCCGACCGCTCTCCAGCCTGGAAAGACGGTTGTACGGGAAATTCGAGGGGGCTGCCTTCGCCGCCCTGGAGGCCCGGGAAAAAAAAGTAAAACTGGAAGTGGCTCGCTACCGGCTTTCACGGAACGTCAAACAAATCCTCAAACTTTCGGCGGCAGCCGTTTTCAGTTTGGTGTTGGCCGGAACGGTGGCGTACCAGTTTGTAATGGATGCCGAGGCCCGGCAGGGCGTCGACATGGCCTATTACGCCGGACTGAAAAAACTGGGCCTGGTTTCCCATGAGGATCTGCAACGGGTTCGCAAAAACCTGAAAGTCACCGCGACCGCGCTGGAACTGACGAAACGAAACAACCAGCAGCTCAGTGAGTTGATTGAGCAGATGATCCTCAACAACAAGGTGACTGAAAACCTGAAATACATTCTCAAGCAAGTCTACGGTGACCCTCGCACCCATTACATCAAAAGAGGCAACGGGGTGACCCTGACGTTTAACCACCACAAGATCGCGCGTTATAAGAGCGATCCCGAATTATGGTACCTTTTGGGGATCATTGAAACCGGCGTTCTTCAGGTATATTATGATAACGACCTCATTCTGGAAATCGAGGCCATTTTCGGCCGGACGGGCGAGGAAACTCCTGTCGGCGAATACGAAATAAAAAATAAGGTATACAATCCCACTTGGTACAAGAAAGAAAACATTGACGGCAGAACGAGGATTCGCGCCATTCCATTTGGGCACCCCGATCATGAGATCGGCCACTGGTGGCTGGGTCTCAGGAAAATGGGAGAGTCCGTTCCGGGGAGTTACGGCATCCACGGGGTCAACCTCAGCAAGGTCAACGAATTTTACAAGAAGAATTTCGATTGGAGAAACGGCAGCGCCGGGTGCCCCAATATCCAGGCATGGTATTTACGTTTCCTGGGCAAGGTGTTGCCCCTCGGCACCCGGGTCAACATCGTTCCCAAGGACAAATGGGGGCCCCGCCGGACCCTGGTTCCCCCATCCGCCGCATAAGTTCCCGCCCCATCCAACGTCCCGAAAACCGCGAGGAGAATTGCGCCCGTGAAAAAGCCCTGGAGCGGCAGGTTCAAGGATTCGACCGATGCGCTGATGGAACGGTTTTCCGCCTCCATCTCGTTCGACCGCAGGCTTTATGCTTACGATATCGAAGGCAGCATCGCCCATTGCAAAATGCTTGCGAAATGCAGGATCATCAAACCCGCCGAAGGGAAAAAAATTGTTGCCGGACTCCAGCGCATTTTGCGTGAGTTCGAGGAGGGACGCTTCCGTTGCAGCGAGGCACTGGAGGATATTCACATGAATGTCGAAACCCGCCTGACTCAATTGGCCGGACCCGTGGCGGGCAAGCTCCACACCGCCAGGAGCCGGAACGACCAGGTGTGCCTCGACATCCGCCTGTATCTCCGCGAAGAGGTGTTCCAGATTCTGAAAGAAATCACCCGCCTGGAAAAAACCTTGTTGAAGCTGGCCCGCAAGCATATCGGCCATGTCATTCCCGGATATACGCATTTACAGCGGGCGCAGCCGGTTCTGTTGGCCCACCACCTGCTGGCCTGGGCGGAAATGCTGCTTCGCGACCGGGAGCGGATGCAGGATGCCCTCAAAAGGATCAACGTAATGCCTTTGGGGGCGGCGGCGCTGGCTGGAACCAATTTCCCCATCGACCGGCATTACACCGCCCGGCTCCTGCGGTTTCCGGAAGTTTCCCATAACAGCATCGATTCGGTCAGCGACCGGGATTTTCTCATCGAATTTTGTTCCGCCGCATCCATCATGATGATGCACCTGAGCCGGTTTTGCGAGGAAGTGATCCTCTGGTCCACCAGCGAATTTGATTTCATCGAGTTGTCCGATGCCTTTGCCACCGGCAGCAGCATCATGCCGCAAAAGAAAAATCCCGATGCGGCGGAACTCATCCGTGGAAAGACCGGCCGGGTTTACGGCAGCCTGACCGCCCTGCTCACCATGATGAAATCGCTTCCCCTGGCATACAACCGCGACCTGCAGGAAGACAAGGAACCCCTGTTCGATACCGTGGATACGGTAAAAATGTGCCTGGCGGTTTTCAACGGCATGCTGGAATCCGCGCGGTTCAAAAAAATTCCTGTGGAAAAACTGCGATCGGGGGGATTTCTGACGGCTACGGACATGGCCGATTACCTGGCCACGAAAGGCATTCCCTTCCGCGAGGCGCATGAAATAACCGGCAAAACCGTGGCTCACTGCCTGGAGCGGGGCATTTCCCTGGAAGACCTGACCCTGGCTGAATTGCGAAAAATTTCCCGCCGGTTCGACGAAAAAATCTTCGAACATATCACCCTGGAAAATTCAGTGGGAAGAAAAGAATCCTATGGGGGCACCGCCAAAAAACGCGTGCTGGAACAGATAGCGCGTCTGAGAAAAAAACTCCCGCC
>JBHHVU010000083.1:0-9578 GCA_046754465.1 Nitrospinaceae bacterium
CCTAAAATATCTTGAGGGTTTCGAGCTGGGTCAGTTTTGTGGATTGGCGGAGGGCGGTTTTGGCCTCCTCGGACTTGATCCGGTTGCCGCCAAGGTGCAGGTAGGTCAGGTTGGCGAGGGAATCGGAGCCGGCGAGGGCCAGGGCGCCTTCATCGCCGATGCGGTTGTCCACCAGGCTCAGGGAGGTAACCTTGGTGAAGACCGGGGATGCGGCCAGGGCTCTCGCGCCTTCGGCAGTGATGCCGTTGCATTCCAGATTCAGGGTCCTCACTTCCGAAAACAGGTCCGATCGGGCGAGAATTTTTACCCCCTCGTCTCCCAGTTCGTTGGAACCTAAATGGAGATAGTCCACCTTGGGCAGGACGGAGGACCCGGCCAGGATTTTCACGCCTTCCGGGCCGAGGAGGTTGTGGGTGAGAATGAGCGTGACGATTTCTTTCAGGGGTTCGAACCCGGCAATGAGATCGGCCAATTCCCTGCCGTGGTTTTCCGCGACCTTTCCGGTTTTCGAAAACGCATAACGATCCTGAATTTTAAGTACTTTTTTGTCCTTGATGGATTCAAAAACCACTTTTTCCCAAGGGGTCAGGTTTTTGCCCATGTCCCCATAATTTTCTCCATCGTTGACAAGTTGTTCCCAATTGATCTTCATGATCGGGGATCACCTTTTCAATTTTTTATAATTATGGCAGCCGGTCTGGTTCCCAAGATCACAGGCTAACTTCCAATATTTCATGGCCGCCTTTTGTCTGCCTTCCTTATATTTCAAGCTTCCCAGGTTGAAGCAGGCCCTGTCCGATTTGGCATCGCATCCTTTTAGAAAAAGTTTTGCCGCTTTTTTCCATTGGGGGCTGTACTGGGTTCCGGTCATTTGAATCAGTATTCCCGCGTGGGTGCAGCCCGTGATGTACCCGTGCTCGCAGGCCTTGAGATGGTAGGCCAGGGATGTCTTATTATCCCTTTCCAGGATTCGATACCGTTCTCCCAGACGGAAACAGGCGGTGCTGTTGCCTTCCTCGCACAAGGATTTCATCTTTAGGACTGCCTCATCCTCCGCCCATACGCCAAGGGGTGAAAATAAAACCACTGCAATGAACGCCAGGATCGTTATTAAATATTTCATGGAGAAATCCTTTCACCTATGGGTTTGTTTGATAGGAAGAAGGTATCTTCACCTCAGGGAGCCGATTATAACACAAAATTCTCACATTCTATTTCCCCGATTTTTGGAGGAAACCGGTGCATTTAAAGGTTTTGTTTGCATCGATTAGGATAATATTTTACCCTGCAAAGGATCAAATTCTTTCACGGAATCGGACCGGAAAGGGCTGCGGGAGTGGGAATATCCGGGGGGGAAGGGTGCGGCCCGATTTCCCCGAAGAAAATTTGAAGTTGATAAAATACAATGGTTTCATGAATATTGTCCTTTTGGGGTACCGCGGCGCCGGGAAATCCGTGGTCGCGAACATTTTATCTAAAAAACTCAATAGAAAATTGATCCGCACGGACGATCTGATCGTCGAGTCCGCCGGCATGCCGATCCCACGGATTGTGGAGGAGGGGGGCTGGCCACGGTTTCGGGAGATCGAAACGCGGGTGATCCGGGAAGTGTCCCAACAGGCGAAAAACAGTATCATCGACTGCGGCGGCGGGGTGGTCCTCAATGGCCGGAATATCCGCCTCCTCAAGCGGGATGGGAAGGCAGTTCTCCTGCGGGCGGATTTCGAGACGATCGTCCAACGGATCCAGAACGATCCCAACCGGCCGCCGCTTACCAAGGGTGTGTCCTTTGAGGAGGAGCAAAAGCGGATTCTTGCGGAAAGGGAACCGAAATACCTGGCCGCGGCCGATTTGGTTTGCGACACCACCCGGGAACAGCCCCGCGATACGGCGCGGAAAATCATCGACTATTTTAAAAAGAATTCATGGATCTAGAACGTTGAGCTCCCTGTTTGAAAGCCTCGTGGAAAACAGCATGTCCCTGATCGCCGATGAACCCGGCGACGAAACCGCCATGGTCCTCAAGGAAGCGGATATCTATACCGACGCCGAGGAAAGCGCGGAACCCAAGTTCAAACTCGACCTCAACGACAAGGATATCATCCTGGAGGAGTTGCAGGACCTCATGCGCTATTCCCGGATCGGGAAGGTCAAGGTCCTCCAGCTTGACAAGAACGCTTTCGGAGACGCGGGGGCCGCCCTCCTGGCGGATTCGGCACGCCTTTTCAAGGTGGTTTCCCTTTCATTGGGATTCAACAAAATCGGCGACTCCGGGGCGGCCGCCCTGGCGGAATCGGCCCATTTGTCGCGGTTGCGCAAACTGTTCCTGCAGGGAAATCTCATTGGCCCGGCGGGGATCGAGGCCTTGGCCAACAGCGAAACGTTGACCCACCTCGAGGTACTTTATTTGAAGACCAATCCGCTCGGTCCCCGGGGGGTGATAGCACTGGCGCAATCCTCTTCGTTGAAACAGATCAAAGAGCTTTACCTGGGAAATACCGGTTTGGGATTCCAGGGCCTTCGGGCGCTTTGTGAGACTCAAATTCTTTCCCAGGCCACTCTGTTGTCGTTGCCCAATAATGGTCTGGATGACCGGGTGGCAGCGGTCCTTGCGGGGTGTCCGGCCCTGGGTCAGTTGATCACCCTCGATCTTTGTGGCAACCGGTTGAGTGACGAGGCTGTGGCGGCCATCAAGGCATCTCCCAATCTCGGGCGGCTCCGCGCCCTGCAGGTGGATTGGTGATCGGCCCCCGGAGGGAGTGGGATGGCGGCTACGAGAAAAATTCCAACGCGCCGGGAAATCCTGGACCATTTTGACCGGAGGGATCCGGTGATCGCCCGATTGATCCGTGAGTACGGTCCCTTCCGGCTGAAGCGCAACCGCAACTATTTCCTGGTGCTCTGCAAGGCCATTATCGCCCAGCAGATCTCCACTCGGGCGGCCCATTCGATCACGGCGCGTTTCCTGGAGCTTTTTGACGGGCATTCCCCCAACCCCGGCGGGGTGATCGCCCTCCCGGACACGGCCCTCCGGGGCATCGGGTTGTCCCGGCAAAAATCGGCCTATATTCGGGACCTGAGCCGCCATTTCCGGGATCGGACCCTGCGCCCGCATCAACTGCCCTATCTGGACAACGAAGAGGTGATCCAGCGCCTCACGGGGGTTCATGGAATCGGCCGCTGGACTGCGGAAATGTTTCTGATCTTTTCCCTCCAGCGGCTGAATGTGCTGCCCGTTGCCGATTTGGGATTGCAGAGGGCGATTAAAAACCTGTATGGAATGAGAGGGCTGCCGTCTCTCAAAAGAATGCACTCCCTTGGGAAAAAGTGGCATCCCCTGGAAACCGTGGCAACCTGGTATGCCTGGAGAAAGATGGATGAGGAAATCGTCGCGTATTGATCACCCGGGAAAAATTTCAACAGGAGGAAGGGTTGATGGACTTCATTTCCAAGGACATTGAGAACTACGCTCATGAACACACCGTCAAGGAGGATGAACTCCTGAGCCGGCTGGAAGAGGAAACCTACGAAAAGCTTGAAATTCCGCAAATGATCACTGGGAGGATCGAGGGCCGTTTCCTCAAACTCCTGGCGCTGATCCTCCAGGCCAAAAGGATCATCGAAATCGGCACCTTCGGCGGGTACAGCGCGCTTTCCATGGCCGAAGCCCTACCGCCGGAGGGAACCCTGATCACTTGCGAAAACGATCCCGTGGCCATCGGGTTCTCGCGAAAATATTTTCGAGACAGTCCCTGCGGAAAAAAGATCGACCTCCGGGAAGGACCCGCCCTGGAAACGCTGAAAACGGTTTCCGGACCCTTCGACATGGCTTTCATCGACGCGGATAAGGAGAACTATCTCAATTATTATGAAACCCTCTTGCCCATGATGCGGCCGGGGGGCCTGATCGTGGTTGATAACGTTTTGTGGAGCGGGCGGGTGCTGGATCCCAGGGAAGCCTCCGACCGGGCCATTCATCAGTTCAACGAAAGGGTGAAGGAGGATGAGCGGGTGGACGCCGTCATGCTGACGGTTCGCGACGGGATTTACTGCATCCGCAAACGGTGAGTCCGGACCGGTGAAAGGAAGTTCCCGGAACGGGGCTGGAATTTTATAATCACTGGACCGGGTCCCGGAAACACCCGAAAACTTTAATCTATCTCCGAAAAGGGTATCTGAATATGGCGGAAACATTGGGCAGTCTGGTCGATAAATTATCCATCAAAAAACTCCGGTTGTGGCACATGGATGAAATACTGGCGGGAACGGAGGATTCGGACCCCAAATTTTCCGAACTCCAGGCGAAGCGGGAACAGGTGGAGGAACAGGGCCGCGGCCTGGCGGAGGAAATCAATGCTTTTCTGGCCGCCGCCCTCGAGGGCAAGGTAAAGATCCGGGACGAAAAGCTGAAGCTATACGACAATAAGAACGTGCGCCCCACCGACGGGATCAAGCAACTTGGCGAGGCCATCGGCGAACTGGCGTTGAGGAACATTAAATGCTGGCATTTGGAGGATGAGGTGCGGCGGACCGATTTGCCCGATGCAGAAATTGTCCGGGTCAAACGGCAGATCGATACCACCAATCAGGAAAGAAACGACCTGATGGATAAGATCGATCAAATTTTGTGGGAAGAGGTCCGGCAAAGAAAAGAGGGACCCGCATCTTTCTAAAGATAAGTGTCCAGGAGTTCCTTCCTTTTTTTCTCGTATTCCGTATCGTCGATCAAATCTTTTTCGTGCAGTTCTTTCAGAAATTCCAGCTTTTTTTCCAGGTCGGTATTTTTCCCGGCGGGTTCCTGGCTCGCGTCGGGTTCTTTTGAAGAAGCCCCGGACCGGCCCGTCTTCCGGTTTTTCTGGGTTCTTCTGGAGGTTTTGGGCAGGGTCAGGTTGGCGACGATCCAGTTCTCCTTGGTTGCGGTGCCGAGAAGTCTTTTGGTGACATGGAACCGCTGCCCCTTGGTGGGAACGAGCCGCCAGGTGGAGCCCTTCCAGGCCGCGAAGGAATTGCTCGCAAAATCCGACCCCTTGATCGACTCGAATCGAAAGTTGAGTTTATTGTGGCTGGCGAATATGTCCCCACGGGTCAATCCCCTGGGAGTGTCTACCTCGAAGGTAAGAATTGTTTTAGGAGTCAAATGGTTGACCGCCTTGGTGAAAAGACGGCTGACCTCATCCAGACCCTTTTGGGAAAAAACGTACTTCCGTTTGCCGAGAAGGGAGAGTTCCTCGTACTGGAGGGATAGCAAATGGTTTTTCATTTGCTCCGCGGACATTTTTACCGGATGGTCCAGGCGCAGTTTCGCCACCTCCGATCCGGCGGCCGAGGGGTCCCGATAGACCAGGGTGATTCCATCTTTTTCCAGCCTTTTTTCCTTGGTCGTGGCGCACCCGGAGAAAACCGCTAGAGCCAGGAACAACGGTAGCCCCGCGTGACACAGTTTCCGGAATATTGACAGCCGTCTGGAATTCATCTCAAGTTCAATGCTTGATTTTACAGGCCACCAAAGAGGCAAACCCTTTTTCATCTCGATCCACCTCACGATACCTGAGAATCCGCAGCTCCTGAAACGCTCTCAGCAATTCGTTGGTTTCGAGCACCCATTCGCGTTTGAAGCCGCTGTATTTCAAATAATCGACGGTAAAAGTTTCGTAGAAAAGCAATCCCCCCGGCTTGAGGGCCTTGCGGATACCCGGAAATAATTTGCGGTCCAGAAAATTAAAGCACATAATCAGGTCGAACCCTTCTCCCTCCAACCGGTAATTATCCAGATCCACAATCCGCGTCCGGATGACCGTTTTTTTTTCCTTGGCCAAGGCCAGGGCTTTCTGGATACCCACCTCCGAGATATCGACCGCAAGCACATCGTAACCGAGGGAGGCGGCGTAGACCGCGTTACGCCCTTCACCGGTGGCTATGTCGAGGGCTTTCCCTTGCCCTGTCAAAAGTTCCGAATTTTCCCGCAGCCATTCACAGGGCTCCCGGCCTGAAATATATTCAGGCGCCTGATATTTGCTGTTCCATTTTTCCTTGTCTTTCAAGGACATATCAGAAATATTTCAACCGCCGGCTTGAATAGGTTTCGTCCTTTTATAACATTTTGGCTAATAATATCAAGCGCATATAAACCATTGGCGGGAATGGGCGGGTGGATGGTTTCCCGGGGGTTCCCTGGTCGGGGAGGCCGAAAAGGATTCCTGAGGGGAATCGGGATAAAGAAATTTCGCGGGCCTTGACAAGAAATATTAAATTCCCTTATGATGTACACTTATATTTTTTTGGTCCCCGCTGTTGCGATTTGACCTTAACGGATTGAATGAGCGAGGATTCAGCATTCACGGAGTGAGAAACTATGATCGCGGTTGTTTCTACGGGCGGCAAACAGTACAAGGTTTCTAAAGGAGCGGTGATCGATGTTGAAAAAATCGACGGCCAGGCGGGAGAAACCGTTACCCTGAACAAGGTTTTGATGATCGACGAGGGTGGCGATCTTAAGGTAGGCGCGCCCTACCTGGAGGGCATTACCGTCACCTGTGAGGTGGCCCGGCAATTTAAAGGCCCCAAGATTATCGTTTTCAAGAAAAAGCGGCGGAAAAATTACCGCCGCAAAAATGGTCACCGGCAATGGTACACCCAGCTTAAGGTGACGGATATTAATAAATAGGGATTCTCATGGCACACAAAAAAGGACAGGGCAGTACCTCCAATGGCCGGGACAGTATTGGCAAACGGCTGGGAGTCAAGAGATATGCCGGCCAGGTGGTCAAGGCGGGGGAAATCCTGGTCCGCCAGCGCGGCACTCACATCCATCCCGGCAGCAACGTCGGGTTGGGGAGCGATTACACCATCTTTTCCAAAATCCCGGGAGTGGTCAAGTTCGAGCACCTGACCCGGAAGAAGAAAAAAGTAAGCGTCTATTCTGTTCTCTCGACTGAACCGGCGGAGTCCTGAAAATTTCCCCGGGCCTCCCCGCCTTGTTTCTTTTCCCGATTTATTCATACCGGATGTTTTGCCCGCGAGCGGCGGATCCCGCGTTGCTCCATGCATTGCCTCCCGCATTCCCGCCTCGTCCCCTATGTTTGTTGATCAGGTCAAAATCACGGTGCATGCCGGCAACGGCGGAGATGGTTGCTGCAGTTTCCGAAGGGAAAAGTTTGTTCCCCGGGGAGGCCCCGATGGCGGCGATGGCGGCAAGGGGGCCGATGTCGTGGTGGAGACCGATCCCAACCTGACCACTCTCATCGACTTGCGCTACCAACAGCTCTACCGCGCGGAACACGGTCGCCCCGGAAGGGGAAAGCAGATGACCGGCCGAAGCGGAAAAGACTGTATCATCAAGGTTCCTCTCGGCACCCTGGTGAAAGATTTGGAGTCCGGAAAAATCCTGGCCGACCTGACGGAGAGGGGGCAGCGGTATATTCTGGCTCGGGGAGGGCGAGGAGGGTGGGGAAACACCCGTTTCAAATCGTCGTCCAACCGGGCTCCCCAAAAGTTCCAGAAGGGGGAACCGGGAGAGCATAAAAAGCTGTTTCTGGAATTGAAACTGCTTGCCGATGTCGCCATCATCGGGTTCCCCAACGCCGGAAAATCCACGCTGATTTCACGTATTTCCAATGCCCGCCCCAAAATCGCCGATTATCCCTTCACCACCCTCGTCCCGCAACTGGGAGTGGTCCGGGTGGACGAAACCCATTCCTTCGTGGCGGCGGATATCCCCGGTTTGATCGAGGGCGCCCACGAGGGGCGCGGATTGGGCCTCCGTTTCCTCAAACATACCGAGCGGTCCCGGCTCCTGCTGCACCTTCTCGATTTTTCCGTGGGAAATACCCGCGATCCCGTTTCCGATTATCACCTCCTCCAGCATGAACTGAAACAGTTCAGTCCCAGCCTTTACCGGAAACCCCAAATCCTGGTGGCAAGCAAGGTGGATCACCCCGAAGCCCAGGAAAAATTCGCCACCTGCATCCGCCGTCTGCAGGAACTCAACCCCCGGGTTTGCGCCATATCCTCCATAACGGGAGAGGGGATCCCTGACCTGTTATTCCAAATCAAGCAATGTCTGGTGAAATTCAAAGTGGAAAGCGGCGAATGGGAGGAAGAAACAGCGTAGCAGGCCGAGAACCTCGGCGGGTGGTATTGTCATTCTTTATAGGCCGAACCCGGATCGATAGGCGGTTGAGACTAACCTATCTCCCACCGGGCGTGGCCCGGGCGGCGAACCGCCGCGGGTGGCATTGTCATACGTTATAGGGCGGACCAAGGTGGGCTGGCGATGATGCCATGACCTATCTCCCACCGGGCGTGGCCCGGGCGGCGAACCGCCGCGGGTGGCATTGTCATACGTTATAGGGCGGACCAAGGTGGGCTGGCGATGATGCCATGACCTATCTCCCACCGGGCGTGGCCCGGGGGATTACTGAATTTCGAACTCCTTGAATTTGATCTTTTTCACCTTGCCACCGCCCTCGATGACCTTGTTGTAGTTTTTCTGAAGTTTTTTCTGAAGTTTTTCTTTTACGTACAGAATGTCGTTGAAAAATTTTCGTTCGAGGACCTGTTCCACGGTGCGGACGGTAATTTTTTCGAAAACGGGCAATGCGCCGCGCACGATTTCGGCGCTGTCTTCATCGCTCATTTCCATCTCCAGTTGGAAACTGAGCACACGGATGTCGTTGACGTTGTAAGCCACCGGCATGATCGTGGATAATTCCACGGATTTATTTTTTGGGGACAGGGCGGCCACAAGGCCTTCCCGCGGGCCTTCATCGGCTTTGGCCAGGAGTTCATCGCCCGGGGGCTTGCCGGACCCGGAAGGCTCGGGAGAGGAGTTCGGTTCCTTCACGGCGTTACTCTCCGGGGCGGGGGGCTGATCGGCCGGCGCGGGGCCTGCCGCGGGATCCGTGGATGCCGCGGATTCCTGCCCGGCGTTGGGCTTCAGTCCGTCGGGCACTTCCGACGGAGTCTTTCCCATTTTAACGAGTTCCGGAGGTGCCAGGGTCTGCAAGGCAAAGTAAGCCCCTCCCCCGGTCAAGAGAACCGCCGCCACGCTTCCCGCCAAAATGATCTTCCCGGTTTTTGTGGCCGGAAGCGTGAAGGGCCCAAACTTTTTCTTCTTGAATTGAAATTCCTCTTCATCGTAGTCGTCCGCGTACTGTTCCTCTAATTCTTTCTTCCACGCCTCCTCTTCATCTTCGTGGCCGTCCTGATCTTCAGGGGCCTCATCCTGCTCTTCCCTGGCGTTTTCATCTTCTTCCGCGTCTTCTTCCGCCGTTTCATCCTCGTCCTCCGGAGAGGGCTGATCCTCACCGGTGGCGTCCGTTTCCTCGGCAGGGCCTTCTTCGTCGGTGGCGGCGGCGGACTCCTCTTCCGTGTCTTTTTCGGTGGCGGCCTGCTCGAGATTTTCCTGGTCGGCGAAAGCCTCGGCCCAGAGGTCGTCGTCGCTCTTTTCCCCGCTTTTACCTTCGGCGGGCGCCTCCTTGGGGAGGGCGGCGGACTCCTCTTCCGTGTCTTTTTCGGTGGCGGTCTGCTCGAGATTTTCCTGGTCGGCGAAAGCCTCGGCCCAGAGGTCGTCGTCGCTC
>JBHHVU010000084.1:0-9098 GCA_046754465.1 Nitrospinaceae bacterium
GCATGTTAAAACCGTATGGGGATTCTTCCCCTTAACTATGAGGTCAAAAAATGATAAAACAATGGGTGGCGATTATTTTGGTTTTGGGATTGCTTGTGGGGTCCGCCGCGTGTGGACGCAAGGCCCCTCCCCGGCCGCCGGATGAAATCGCCGAGTCGCCCGGACCTTGACTCTTCTTCCCCGTTTCCCCCCTTTTTTACAGGAACTGCTTTTATCCAGGAGACCCGCGGATGAATAAAGATCAGATCGCCGTTTATCTCAACAGCCACCCGGAATTTTTCAACGATTATCCCGAGCTTTTCCGGAAAATCAAATCCATCGACGAGAAAGAGCTTCCCCTGGAACCGCCGGGCACCCTGAACCTGGCCGAGCGCATCATCAAACGGGTCCACGAAGACAAAGAGCACCTAAAAAGCCAGCTCGAATGGCTGGTGGAGATTTCGCAGGCCAACGAAAAGATCCAGGAACACCTCTTCGAGATCGAACGCATGATCCTGACGAGTTGCGACCTGGTCCGCCTCACCGGCCAATTGCAGGAGGAAATCCGGTCCCGGTTCGCCATCCCCCATGTGATGATTTGCCTGGTGGAAAGCGATGACCTGTTCCTCGATAACGGATTGAAGGAACGGTATGGAGAACCCCGCGATGGCGAGATCCGGTTTATCGATCCGGAGACGGCGGCCTCCTGGTTTGACGGAGAGCACCGGCCCATTCTGCGGGGAGAAGTCCAGGCCGATTCGCGATGGTTCCAACGTCCGGAGGCAGGGGAATCCATTCGCTCGGAAGCCTTGATTCCCATCATCGTCCGGGAGGCCCTCGCGGGCGCCATCGTGTTGGGTAGCGCCAAACCGTTTCATTTTCATGCCGGACTGCGCACCGAATTCCTGGAACGGATGGCCGAAAAACTGGCGATCGCTATCGACAATATCCTGCTGATGGACCGTTTGCGCCGTCAGCCCGTCATTGACAAGCAAACGGGGTTGTTCAACCGGGCCTATCTCGACCCGGTTCTCCTGCGGGAATTCGACCTCGCCCGCCGCAAAGGGAAAAGTCTTTCCTGCATCAAATTGCGCATTGACTATTTCGAGAATCTTTTGGATACTTGTGGAGAGACGGCGGGAGAACAAATCCTTAAAAACATTGGAAACATTCTTACCGGCAACTGCCGCGCCTGCGATATCCTGATCCGGACCGACATCGCCGAGTTTTTGGCCCTGTTGCCCGAAATTGATCGTCAGGGGGCGATCCTGATCACCAAACGGGTCCGCGGGGCGCTCGCGAAGATCACCCACGATTCGGTTCCCGGGTTCGGCCGCCCAAGCATCAGCATGGGCATGGCCACATATCCTGATGAATCCGTGAAAACACACCGGGAACTGCTCAAGGCGGTCACCAGGGACCTTGCCGGGGACGTTGATTCGGGATGCCAGCGGGCAGTTTGAGAAAGAAATTACTTATGATACGAAAAGCCAAATTGGAAGACGCGGAGGCGATCCAAAATCTCATCCTCCTTTATGCCGAAAAGGGCCAAATGCTCTCCCGGAGCCTGGAGGAAATCCGCCTAAACATTCAAACCTTCCTGGTCTGTGAGCAGGACCGCCAGGTGGTGGGGGTGTGCGGATTGAAATACGGATGGGACCAGCTGGTGGAAATCCGCTCCCTCGCCGTCCTCCCCCGCTATGTTCGCCGGGGAATCGGGACCGCCCTGGTCCAGGAATGCATCGAAGAAGCCTTGACGGCGGATTGCGAAAAAACCTTCGTCCTCACATATGCCGTTTCCCTTTTCACCCGGCTCGGATTTCAAGTGGTGGACAAAAGCACCCTGCCCCTGAAGGTGTGGAACGACTGCCAAGCCTGCCTGCATCGCGACCAGTGCGATGAGACCGCCATGACCCTATCCTTAAAACCTTTGAAAACATGTGGGATGGGGAAATTCCCGTTGAACCCTGCCGTCAAAACCCTATACTAAAAGTCTGGAGAGAAGAGATAACCTCGGTCTGGTGGGTACCAGGCTTCGGATTGGAACAGGCGTTATAGGGCGGAGCGGAGTGCCTCCGCAGGCAATTGGTCATACTTTTTATGGCACACCAGGATCGACAGACGATTGAGACTGGAACCATCTCCCTTCGGGCGTGGCCCGGGCCGAGTACCTCGGCTGGTAATTTGACATGGGTTAATGGGGGACCAGGATCGACAGGCGATTGAGAGTGGACCCATTTCCCTCCGGGCGTGGCCCGGCTATTCCCTCCCGCGTGGCGGATGGAGGATCTTTGAATGATTGGTGATGCTTTATTCAATGCCTTATCAGGACTCCGAACGTCGGCGAGGAAGTTGCAAACCAGTGCCAACAACGTGGCCAACGTTCAGACTCCCGGATTCAAAAAAAGCCGTGCGACCATCGCCGAAGCATCCAGCGGGGGCGCGCGGGTTTCCGCCATTACCCGGTCCAATTCCCCCGGCTCGTTGATTCCCACATCCAATCCGCTGGACCTGGCGGTCAACGGCGCCGGGTTTTTTCAGGTGGCACTTCCGGGAGGCGGCACCGGATTTTCACGGGGCGGGAGTTTCAAGGTTGATTCCACCGGCCGCCTGGCCACCCTCGAGGGCAATCCCCTGATCCCGGAAATAAAAATCCCCGGCGGGAATACCGGAGTTTCCATCGATTCATCCGGTCAGGTTTCCGCGATTTTGGGAGGGTCGCCGGTGGCGGTTGGCCGGATCCGTCTGGCCGGCTTTAACAATCCGGGCGGCCTGACCTCCCAGGGAGGGAACCTGTTTGTCGAATCGGCGCGCTCCGGGAGTCCAGTGACGGGTGTTCCCGGATCTGGTTCGCTGGGCACGGTGATTTCCGGAGCGCTGGAAAGCTCCAATGTGGATATCGCCGAGGAAATCGTTACGCAGATCGTCGCCAAAACCGCCTTCAAGGCCAACGCGAGCGTCATCCGGGTATCGGGTGACATGCTGGGCGCCCTTCTGGATATCAAAACCTGATTTTTCCCCGTCCGGTCTCCGGGCCGCTTGGCTGCGTATGAGCCTGATCGGAAAAAATAACCTCAACTACATCACCACCGTCGAGCAGTTTTTTCTTTCCCTGAAAGATTCCGGGCTTTCCCTATCGGCGAACGATTACCACCTCATCAGCGGCTGGGAAGAACGCGGCGTTCCTCTCAACGTGGTTTGCCGCGCCATCGAAAAAAGTCTGACCGAGCATATCAACCGCAACCCGAACCATCCCTGCCGGGAAAAAGTCTCCCTGACCACCCTCGAAAAATCCATTGAAAGCGTCATCGGGCAGGCGTAAAATCCCTTAGCACCCGAACAGCCCCAATCCGGTTTGCCTCGGTTTTGTGGAAAATTCGTTCAATTCTTTCATTCATCCCGCGTAAGCGATTCATTCAAGAGGAGGAGAATGAGCAAGGCCCCGACCCACGCAAGCCGCTGCACCGTTTGCAAAGGCAGGGGATACGCCCTGGAAAACAGGGGCGGATGGGTCCACGCGGAATATTGCACCTGCTTTTCCTGCGGGAAATGCGACGGCAGCGGACGCGTGTTTCACCAGAACGAGAGAGGAGTAGCCTATTTGGGCGATTGCGATTGTTCCGTCCTGAAAAACCGGTTCAAAATGCTCAACGCCGCCGGAATCCCCGGTAAGTTCGCCGACAGCAGTTTCGAAAATTATCTGGCAGGGGAACGCCCCCAGAAAACCGCCAAGTCCCGGGCGGAGGACTTCATCAAGGATTTCCGGAAATCCCAGGACCGGTTTCACCGGGGCCTGGTGTTCATGGGCGGGCCCGGGTTGGGGAAGACGCATCTGTGCGCCGCCATTCTCAAAACTCTCATCCTGGAGGATGGAATCGACGGCAAATTCGTCGATTTTTTCCAGCTCCTCTCGGATATCCGCCACGCGTATTCCCAGGATATGTCCGAACGAACGCTCATTCAACCCTACATCCGGTCACGGGTGCTCGTCATCGACGAGCTGGCCAAGGGCCGCAACAACGAATGGGAGCTGACCGTGCTCGACCAATTCATCTCCAGCCGGTACAACGCCGCCAACAGCGTGACCCTTTTTACCACGAACTACCTGAACCAGCCGCCGGGCAAAAACAGGAAAAGCCGGAAAGAAGACGGCGAGTACGTGGACACTTCCCGAAAAATCTTTCCCGATACCTTCAAGAACGAGACCCTGCAAGACAGGATCGGTTCGCGGATTTATTCCCGAGTGGCGGAGATGTCCCTGTTCATCAAGATGGAGGGCGCGGATTTTCGCCAGAACGTGAAAAAGCCCCTCAGCACCCCACTGCGGGGGAGGAAGTAGGTCGGGGCCGTACTTCCGCAGGCTAATGGACATGCGTTCTATGGCGGATCCTGATCGATAGGCGGTTTAAATTGACATATCTCCCTCCCTGCGGGGCGGGGGGATTATCAGTCTCCATTCATCCACATAAAACATCATACTTATCCTAAGGTCTCTAATGTAGAGAATAAAGATGAGGGTAGGCTACCGGAAGGAATAAAATAGCTGGAATGGGCGCGAACCTGAAATCCCGTCCATTCAAGGGAAGTTTACTTAAGCTTTAATTAAGAAAGAACTTGATCCCTTTGTTTCTTTTATGAATTCTTCCTAGGCGCCCAGAACATCGAGCATCGGGTCACTCGCCCAACCAGTTCCTAAACAAACGGATTTGCCGAAAGGTTTTACTGGACCCTCAGAAACGAAGGATATTCTCAAGGGAGTTTTCCTGATAATTGAAACCTTAGGCCAAGCTCTTCTGGATTTTTTTGAGGGCGGCAGCGACGTGTTCGTTGAGGGATTGTTGGGAGATCTTCATCGCCCGGGCGGCGCGCTTCCTCGTCACACCCCCGTAAAACACCAGGGTCACCGCGATCAATTGCCGGTCCGTCAGGTCCGCTTCCCCCAAATCGATTCCCGTTTCCCTGAGATGAGCGTATTCGGACCGGACCCGGCAGTCCGCGGGAGAATCTTTCAGCACCCAGGCGTCCTTCATCCCCGCCAACGCCTCGGGCGGGGCCAACCGTAAATGATCGTCCCATCCGAAGGGGTTCACCGGGTCTTCCAGCCCGGAAATTTTTCCAGAGGGTTTACAGGATAATTTCACGATTCCTGGCCTCTAGGTAACGCTGGAACTGGTTTTCATCCAGTACCATGTAATAATAGAACCATCTCGGCGGGCGCGCCTCGACCAAGTCTGCCAGCAGGAATCGCGGCAGGGGATCGGGGGCACCGGAAACTGCCACGCCGTTCACGAAATTTCGGTCGTTCCGGTTCATGACCCGCCAGAATTCCCTCCCGGTCTTGAAATGAAACCACAAAGACTGCAGGGAAGCATCGGGACGGTATACATAGTTGCCGCAGTAAAAACAACGCCAGCCCACATCGGAGGGGATGAGCCCGGAGCTCCCGCATCCGCGTTTCACGGTCTCGCCGGTGTCCAGGGTGATGAATCGGATTGTGCAGGGCAGCCAACGGAGGGAATGGGAGGACGCTTTTTCTTCTATGCCCGTCCGGGCCTCCCCAGGATTTTCTCTCCCCGGACCGGATTGCGCCCGCGAATTAACTTTCATCATGCCATCACCATCGCGGCTAGGGGTTCGCCACGGCTTGGGACCGGAATCTCTTTTTCCCCCAGAATGTGTTCCTGAAACCCGTATAGTTTACCGGGGTCCTTGACCGAGTGGTAATGCGCCACCAAAACATTGTCGAGATATCCTTCCGCTTTCATGCGGGACAGGCCTTTCAATAGCGCCGCCAGATTGTTTGGGGTGAGGGATTCAGCTTCGATACAAAGAGCTTTCAGCGTGGGCAAGCCGGATTTTTCCCGGACGCACGCCATGCGATTTACCACCGCCGTCAAAAACGGCACGATGAATAAAATAAAATGCGCCGCGTTGATGGTATCGAAGGGTATGATCTTGCCATCGCGGTTCCAGCCCATTTCGAATTTTAATCCGCTCATGTCGATGGAAAATTCGTAATCCGCGTCAATCAGTTTCAGAATCTGGTTGACCTCGCGTTGCAGTCCACCGGCAATTCCCGCGGCCATTTCCCCCTGGAGGCCGAGTGGACCGAGCAGGTCGAACACGGCTTTCATTACATCCAGGCGCTGTTCCGCGCTTTTCTTTTTCCGGTTGAGCTCGCTGGCAACTTCGGCTTTCCCCTGTTCGCGTAAAAGTTCAGAAAATTCTTTCTCCACCTCGTGTTTCAAGGATTCCATATCACTCTTTTCTTTTTCCATAAACTCCAGCGGGAAAGACTCGCTTTCCGGAGTTTGGGATTGCCGTTCCAACCGGAGGCGGCGCAATTCGTCCCGGTACGCTTTCAGCATTCCCCGGGCGCGGGCCGATTCCTCTTCCTCAATTGCGATCTGGTCCTCGAGAAGGCGGAGTTCTCTTTCGGTTTCCCTATTGGACGCGTTTTGCCCGTTCATGGCCGATTCGGTTCGGTCGATGGATCGCCCGCATGCGGTCAGTTCGCGCCGAGCATTTTCCACGTCATCACGCGCCGCTTCCGCGCTACTTGTCAAACTCGGAATCTCTCGGCCGAGAAGCTCCCGGTAAGGTGTTATGTCGGTATCGCACCGGATCTCCCCCGCGACCGGACAATTAAAGCCGGGCGATTCGATGGCCGCGAGTTTCTCCCGCTTCCATCGAAGCCGATTGGAAATATCCCGGAAATGGGACTCGGCGCGGTTCAACCGGCCGACCAAACCGGCGCGTTGCCGGTGCAAACGGTTGAGCTCTTCCTGCAAGGGCTGCGTATCGGATAGTTTTTCTCGCAGGGAGCGTTTCATCTCGTGAAGAGCTTCATGCATCTCCCCCCTCAAATTGTCTCCCAGGGCAGCAATTTTCTCCTCCAGAAACACTGTCCGTACCTCCCGCCTTTTCCAGGTTTCCTGCCGCTGACGCTCTTTTTCGATACGAATGGTTAAATTCTCGATTCTTTCCGACATGGAACGGATTTCCTTCCGGTAGCGGGGAATGTCCTGGAACTCCACGGCGCCGGGATTCTCCCCGGTGGTTCCCATGCAGGCGAGGGCGGCGGACTGCTCTCGCAGTCCGCCCTGTAGCTTGAGTATCTCGGATTTGAGATGCTTGAGCAGAACGAAAATATTTTCCTCGCCGGAAAGGGCGTCGGACCAGAGTCCCAACGCGGCGTCAAGAATCTCATGCACCAGAGTCCAGAGGGACTCATCCTGGCTCCGATAGGTGCGTTCCAACTCCTCCCGAAACCCGTCTCCCTCGTAGATGGTTTCCAGAGGCAGAATTTCCTCCACCCGCTCCAGCCCGCGGGGGGCCAGCAACGATCGCAGGATCCCACAACCGAAATGTTTCTCCAGCAGATGGGCAGCCAGGATCAGGGAAATTCGTTGCGGGTTCAAGGATTGGGATTCCGGGGAGTGAGAAAGGATCCACTGCCGTTTGCGGGAAGGGTTCAGATTGAGAAACTCAAAAGGATCAAAACTAAGCGATACCGCGCCAAAATTTTCGCGAACCCATCGGCTGCCTTCCTCGTATTTGCGGTCGATTCCGTTGATCCGCAAAGGCCGTTTTTCGCCGCACGGAGCGTCGCGAATGAACCGCCGTTCGACCGTCCACGACTGCCGCGGCGTTTCCGCCACGATACTCACTTCCATTTCCGGAAAAGAGGTGTATTGTAAAATATCGTCCACATTTTTGGCCCGGCCGGGAAGTTCTCCCAGAAGCGCCAGCTTGAACGATTCGAGAATCGCGGATTTTCCCAGTCCGTTGACTTGGTTGGATGTGACCAGATCGAGTCCGGATAAATGAACCGTCCGCGCCTGGTCCTTGAAACCCTGAATTGTCAATTGTTTGATCATGATCCGTCCTCACAGGGGATAAATGGGGCTCGAAGTGATATAATCTTCCCGCCGGTGGTGCCTGCGGGAGAAGGGGACTTTTTTCCCCATAGAAATATTAATATGGGACAATTGTCCCTACATGTCAAGCCTTTTTTTACGACGGCGTCTTGGACGGAAAAATCTGGGAAAGAATCGCGTTGCTTCAGGAGGGGCGGCCGCTCGCGGCCCTGTGCCGCGACGCAGGCTTGGGGAACTATCAGAAGCTGAAAAAAAGCGCTCAGCGGAAAACCTCCCCTGATACGGAATCCCTCGCGAAAATCGCGGCGTTTTTCCGGGCCGATCTTGTGTGGTTGATATCCGGGAAAAATTCCGCGTCGAAACTGAACCAGAAAATTGCAAGGAAACTCAGGCAACTGAGGAAACAATGCGGCTGGTCCCTTGAAAAACTGGCAGAAAAATTGGGGCTCACGTCCACGGTCCTGGAATTTTATGAAAAAGGCCGTTGGACTATTCCCCTGGATCTCATTAACGACCTCGCCAAAACCTTGGAGGTGCCTCCTCATTTCCTCCTGCAGGAGGAAGACATACAACCGGTCCGCGTCCCCGAACTAAAAATCTTCCAGACGGCAACCACTCAGCACACCCATAAAATCCACGAAGAGGACTACGTCTCCATCCCGCTCACGGAATCATCCATCGCCGCGGGCGAACCGATTATTCAGGATAACAGTATCGAGGATTACGTGGTGCTGCACATCCGGGCCGCGGGCAAACGCACCAACCTGGTCGCCACCCGCGTGGATGGCGAGTCTATGGAACCGATGCTTCATTCCGGAGACATTGTGGTGATCGACCGCGATGATAAAAAGCTGGTCAAGAACCGAATTTATGCTGTGTTCTTCGATGACGGGCTGACCGCCAAATACATCGAGAGACAAAGGGGATTGTTGATTCTGCGTCCGATCAATCCAAATTTCCAGGTGCAGATCCTTAATCTTTACGAACACCCGGACCCGATCGTCGGACGCATCATCGGCGCCTGGAAGGAATTGTAACGGAGGGGAAAATTCCCTTATTCATCTAGAAGCCCCCGTGGGGGGCAAGCGGCGAACCGCCGCTGGCAATTTGTCGTATGTTATATGGCGGACCAGGTTCGACTGGCGATGATGCTTGGACCCATCTCCCTCCCCCGTGGGGGGCGGGCGGCGAACCGCCGCTGGCAATTTGTCGTATGTTATATGGCGGACCAGGTTCGAC
>JBHHVU010000085.1:0-9078 GCA_046754465.1 Nitrospinaceae bacterium
GGTTTTAACCGTGAATAAAGAAACTTTTAGGGGAAAAAGGTTAGAAAATCCCGGGAGTTTATAAAATTTGCCGGTCTCTCCGTTTTATGATATGTTACTTTGGAAACTGGCCAGAAGCCTTGAAATTAATAGGTTATTCCACTTTTGGGGTTGCAATGATCCCTGGCCGGCACTCGATTTTGGCCAATCCAATTTCACGTCCATACGTTAAATTCCTTTTGATTCTAACATTTCCAAAATGAGGGGGAGAGGGTAAGATGTTTCCCCTTTGCTTCAGAAGAATCGCGTCATGAAAGATTTTCCAAGAATAAACCGGTTACCGCCTTATGTGTTTGGTATTGTCAACGAACTGAAACTCAAGGCGCGCAGGAGGGGGGAAGATATCATCGATTTTGGGATGGGGAATCCCGACCGGCCGACTCCGAAGCACATCGTTGACAAGTTGTGTGAAGCCGCGAAAAAAGGAACCAACCACAGGTATTCGTTGTCTCGGGGGATCTTCAAACTGCGGTTGGCCATCACCGATTGGTATCAGCGAAAATTTCAGGTGGAACTGGACCCCGAAACCGAGGCCATCGCCACCATTGGTTCCAAGGAGGGAATTTCCCATCTTGCCCAGGTGATTACCGGACCGGGTGATTCCGTTCTGGTTCCCACGCCCACGTATCCGATTCATACTTACGCCTTTATCCTGGTCAATGGCGATGTGGTGAATGTTCCCCTGGGAAAGGATACCGATTTTTTTGATGCCATGTTGGACGCGTTCAAAAGGAACTGGCCCCGGCCAAAGGCGGTGGTGATCAATTTTCCGCATAACCCCACCACTACCGTGGTCGACATCGATTTTTTCAAAAAAATTGTCGCTTTTGCCAAGGAACACGATTTGATCGTGATTCATGATTTCGCCTATGCGGACCTGGTTTTCGACGGGTACCAGGCACCCAGTTTTTTACAGGTTCCCGGCGCCAAGGATGTGGGGGTGGAGGTTTTCACCTTGTCCAAAAGTTATAATATGCCCGGCTGGCGGGTTGGCTTCGTCGTGGGCAACCGCGAGGTCATCCATGCCCTGTCCCGCGTCAAAAGTTATCAGGATTACGGCATGTTCCAACCCATCCAGATCGCTGCCATCATTGCATTGAACGGTCCTACCGATTGCGTGGAAAAAATCCACAACACGTATATGAAACGAAGGAATGTCCTGTGCAAAGGATTGAACCGGATCGGCTGGTCGGTCGATCTGCCCAAGGCCACGATGTTTGTCTGGGCGGAAATTCCCGATGCGTACAAAAAAATGGGGTCCTTGGATTTTTCCAAGTTCCTGCTGAAGAAAGCCAAGGTGGCGGTTTCCCCGGGAATCGGGTTCGGCGAGGGGGGAGACCATTTCGTACGGTTTGCCCTGGTGGAAAATGAACACCGCATCCGTCAGGCGGTCCGGGGGATTCGTGAAATTTTTTAAAGAGACCCGCCCCGGGCGGATGGTTTTTTCTTATGAAAACGATTAAAGTTGGATTGATCGGATTTGGGGTGATTGGATCGGGCGTGGTCCGTATTCTTGATTCCAGCGCGGAAATCATTCGGCAAAGGTTGGGGGCGTCGGTGGAATTGGTCAAAATCGCGGATCTGGATATCACTTCTGACCGCGGCGTACCCGTCCCGCCAGATTCCTTGACCACCCGCGCCGATGAGGTTCTTGATCATCCGGAAATCGAGATCGTCATCGAGTTGATGGGGGGATACGAACCCGCACGGACATTTCTGCTCAAGGCCCTGGCCAACGGCAAACACGTGGTCACCGCCAACAAGGCGCTTCTGGCCACCCATGGCGATGAAATTTTTGCCGCCGTGGATAAAAACCGGCTGTCGATCGGGTTTGAGGCGGCGGTGGGGGGGGCTATCCCCGTCATCCGCTCCATCCGGGAAGCATTTGTCGCCAATCATTTCACGGCCGTGGAGGGAATCGTCAACGGAACCGCCAATTATATTCTCAGTAAAATGTCCGACGAACACTGCGATTTCCAATCCGCGCTCAAAGAGGCGCAGGAAAAGGGTTTTGCAGAGGCCGATCCCACCTTTGACATCGAGGGGGTGGATTCCGCCCACAAAATCGCCATTCTGACCCGGTTGGCGTACGGCACGCCCGTTGCGTTCGACCAGATCACCGTTCAGGGCATATCGAACATCTCTCCGGAGGATATTGAATGCGCCCGGGAGTTGGGTTACCGGATCAAGTTGTTGGCCCTGTCGAAATACGATGGGGATTCCATTGATATCCGCGTGCATCCCGCGATGATTCCCGAGGACAATCCGATCGCCAACGTGAATGGAGTGTTGAACGCGATCCGGATTCGCGATGAGTGGATGGACGAGAACATCCTCGTCGGTCATGGGGCCGGTTCCCTGCCCACCGGAAGCGCGGTGATGGGCGATGTCGTGGAGATCGCGCGCAACATCCTGGGAGGGGCGCCCAACCGCGTTCCGGCGCAATCGTTTCAGGGTTCCCATGTTCGGCCCCTTCCCATCAAGGATATCGATCAAATCGAAGCCCAGTATTTCCTTCGATTCAAGGTTCAGGATGCTCCCGGCGTTCTCTCGAAAATATCCGGGATCCTGGGAAACCATTGCATCAGTATTCAGTCCGTCATTCAGAGAGGCCGCGACCGGCATGGCAAGGGCGTGCCGTTGGTCATCATGACCCACCGCGCCAATGAGAAAAACGTTCAGGATGCCCTGAAAGAAATCGACCGCCTTGACGTGGTGTGCGAAAAAACCCACTTGATTCGAGTAGAGGATTGACCATGGAATTTCGGGCTTGGTTTCAGTGCATCAACGGCTGTCCGGGACAGCACGGCCTGACCGAGGTGATCTACCGGTGTCCCGACTGCGGGGAACTGTTGGAAGTGGCGCATGATATGAAAAAACTCAAGCGCCGTTCAGGAAAGGTTTGGAAAAAATTATTTCAGGACCGTTACCGGACCAACGAATGGCCCTACGGCAGTTCCGTTTGGGGGAAAAAGGAGCTCGTCTGTCCTAATGTGGAGAATGAAAACATCGTTTCCACTTATGAGGGCGGAACAAACCTTTTCTGGGCCGAACGGCTGGGAAATCAACTGGGCCTTGAAGACCTGTGGGTGAAACAGTGCGGAATGGCCCATACAGGTTCTTTCAAGGACTTGGGAATGACCGTTCTCGTGTCCATGGTCAAACAAATGATCGCCAACGGGAAGGACATCCGCGCCGTGGCCTGTGCGTCCACGGGAGACACCTCCGCCGCGCTGGCGGCTTACTGCGCCGTCGCCGGGATCCCCGCCATCGTTTTTCTGCCGAAAAACAAAGTGTCCCTGACCCAGTTGATCCAACCGATTACCCACGGGGTTCTGACTCTGTCCCTGGATACCGACTTCGACGGTTGCATGAAACTCGTTCAGGAGGTTTGCGCGAAAAACAACATTTATCTGGCCAATTCCA
This sequence comes from Nitrospinaceae bacterium, assembly GCA_046754465.1. Lineage (GTDB taxonomy): Bacteria > Nitrospinota > Nitrospinia > Nitrospinales > VA-1 > JBHHVU01. The sequence continues at coordinate 3,466 of JBHHVU010000085.1, forward strand.
TGAATTCCCTCCGCATCGAAGGACAAAAAACCATCAGCTTCGAGTTGGTCCAGCAGTCCAACTGGGAAGTGCCAGATTTTGTCGTGGTGCCTGGCGGCAACCTGGGAAACGTCAGCGCCGTGGGGAAAGGATTCCACATGCTGTACGAATTAGGGCTCATCGGCAAATTGCCCCGCCTGGTCTGCGCCCAGGCCGAGCGCGCGGACCCTCTTTACCGCAGTTATATGACCGGATTCAAACGGTTCAAACCCATTCACGCGAAAAAAACCTTGGCCACCGCAATCCAGATCGGCCACCCGGTCAGCGTCAAAAAAGCAATTCGCGTGTTGCAGGATTTCGACGGGATTGTTGGGGAGGCGACGGAAAGTGAGTTGGCTAACGCCGCCGGAAGGGCCAACCGCACCGGACTTTTGTGCTGCCCCCATACCGCCGTGGCCCTGGCCGTGGTTGAAAAACTGGTTCGGCAGGGTATCATGAAACGAAAAAATAAAATCGTCGTCCTGTCCACCGCCAACGGACTGAAATTCACGGATTTTCTTTACAAATATCACACCAATAAATTGCGCGGAATTAAATCCGAGTTCGCGTTTTCTCCCATCGAACTGCCTCCCGATTATAATGCGGTGCGGGATACCATATTGAAAAAAATCGAGGAGGGATTCCCGAATTGAAGAAAAAAATAATTAAAATCCTTGTCGCGGTTGGGGGCATCCTTGTACTGGCTGGCGTTTCCCCGGCGGGGGCGGAACCCCAAAGCGATCACCGCGTCCTGATCGGAGCCGGTGAATTCGTCATGGGGGATCGCTATTGCGCGGAGGAACAAAATAACTCCGACTGGTGCAGCGATGAGGTCCCGCACAAAGTCCGCCTCGATGGGTTCCGGATCGATAAATATGAGGTGACGAATGCCGAATATCAAAAATGCTTCATGGAGGGCGTGTGCGATCCGGTTCCGCTGCACGAGGACAGGGCGCGGGATTTCAACCAACCCCGGCAACCCGTGGTGTTTGTAACCTGGCAGGACGCGGTGACCTATTGCCGGTGGCAAGGCGGGGAACTGCCCACCGAGGCGCAATGGGAACGGGCGGCCCAGGGCAAGGATCTGGGAGAGGCCTATTTTGGCAAACCCTACAATCAGGGCTCCCCGCGAAAGGTGGGGGCGGGAGCCCCGAACTCCAACGGCCTTTACGATATGATGGGCAATGTTTACGAATGGACCCGGGATAGGTATGGACCCTATGAGACCCAGGGCGTTCAGGAGAATCCCAAGGGTCCCGCATTGGGAAAGGACAAAGTGGTCCGTGGCGGGGCCTGGAACTCGCCCCCGCACTATTTGCGGGTTTCCGACCGGATCGCCCGGTCCCCGGAGCTGCGCTACAGCGATGTCGGTTTCCGTTGTGTGATGTTGAATTCCTCGAAAGGCAAATAACGATGGCGGATGTGAAACCAGTTGTCATTATCGGATCGGGACCGGCGGGCCATACCGCCGCCATTTATGCGGCCCGCGCAAACCTTGCTCCCTTCTTGTTCGAAGGGTACATGATGGGAGGGTCAGCGGGGGGGCAATTGACCACCACCACCGATGTCGAAAATTATCCCGGTTTTCCCGACGGCATCAATGGCCCGGAACTCATGCAGCTTTTCCGCAAACAGTCCGAACGCTTCGGTACGGAAATGGTTCAGGAAGACGTTCAGGAGGTCGATTTTGGGACGCGTCCTTTCAAGGTCAAATCCGATAACACCGAGGTCCTGGCCCACTCGGTGATCATTTCCACCGGAGCCACCGCGCGCCGCATGGGCGTCCCCAACGAAGAAAAAATGTGGAACAACGGCATGTCCGCCTGCGCCGTTTGCGACGGGGCGCTTCCCATGTTCAGAAATCAGCCTCTGATGGTGATCGGCGGCGGGGATACCGCCGTCGAGGAAGCCACCTATCTGACAAAATTCGGAAGCAAGGTCTACATGGTGCATCGCCGGGACCAGTTGCGGGCCTCCAAGATCATGCAGGAACGGGCTTTCAAAAATCCCAAGCTGGATATCATCTGGGATAGCGTCCTCGAGGATGCCCTGGGTCAGGATTACGTCACCGGAGCACGGATCAAAAACGTGAAAACCAATGAAGTGAAAGAGATCGAGGTGGCGGGGATTTTTTATGCCATCGGGCATACCCCCAACACCAGTGTGTTCCGGGGGCAGATCGACCTGGACCCCAAGGGCTATATCGTGATCAAACCGGGAACCCAGGAAACCAGCGTGGAAGGAGTTTTCGCCGCGGGGGACGTCCATGACCAGAAATACCGGCAGGCCGTGACCGCGGCCGGGACCGGTTGCGCCGCCGCCCTGGAGGTGGAGCGCTGGCTCGCCGAAAAAGGAATCGGATGAATTAAAATCCTCTTCTGTCCGCCTATTATTTTTCCTCCGCATTCCGGAACAGGAATCCTCAACGAGTCCCATGATCCCCCCCATTTTTCAGGGGTGTTTTGGTGTGCCCCAATAATCCCCGCCCGGAAAAACGCGGATTTTAAACCCTGAATCCGCGGAAAACCCCGAAATTATAGTTCCATTGCCTTGACAGCCCTGGTTTTCCGTCTTATTTCCTTGGTAGCTGAAGTTTGAAAATCTTTATGAGAGTACCTTATGCGATATGACCGGATGACCATAAAATTACAGGAAGCCATCGCCGCGGCCCAGTCCCTGGCCGAGGAGGAACAGCATCCGGCCATCGAGTGCGAACATCTTCTGCTGACCCTGTTGAAAGAACCCGACGGCACGGGGCCGGCCCTCGTTAAGAAAGTGGGGGTGGATCCCGCCCGGCTGGTCAACGAACTCGCCTCCCGGATGAAAAGCTTTTCCAGGGTCACCGGCAGTTCCCGCCAGGTCTATCTTTCCTCCGTACTCAAGGAGGTTCTGGATAAGGCGTTCGAAGAAGCACGGCAAATGAAGGACGAGTTCCTCAGCGCCGAACACATTTTCCTGGCCCTGTCCCAAAACACGAAAACCCCCGCAGGGAAAATTTTTCAATCCATGGGTCTTACCCGGAACGCGCTGCTTAAGGCGTTGATGACCATTCGCGGCAGCCAGCGCATCACCGATCAGAACCCCGAATCCAAATACCAGGTCCTGGACCGGTTCTGCATCGACCTCACCGAAAAAGCCCGCGGCGAAAAATTGGATCCGGTCATCGGTCGTGACGCCGAGATCCGGCGTGTTATCCAGGTGCTTTCGCGGCGCACTAAGAACAATCCCGTCCTCATCGGCGAACCCGGAGTAGGCAAGACCGCCATCGTGGAAGGCCTGGCCCAGCGGATTCACAGGAGGGACGTTCCGGAAGGTCTCAAGGAAAAACGCATCCTCATGCTCGATCTGGGCCAGTTGGTGGCAGGCACCAAGTACCGGGGAGAGTTCGAGGACCGATTGAAAGCCGTTCTCAAGGAAATCAATAGCAGTGCGGGGGAGATCATTCTCTTCATCGATGAAATGCATACCTTGGTCGGCGCCGGGTCCGCCGAGGGGTCCATGGATGCGTCCAACTTGCTCAAGCCCGCCCTGGCGAGGGGGGAGTTGCATTGTGTCGGCGCCACCACCTTGACCGAATACCGGAAACACATCGAAAAAGATGCCGCCCTCGAGCGCAGGTTTCAGCCCGTCATGGTCGGAGAGCCCAGCGTGGAGGATACCGTGTCGATCCTCCGCGGGTTGAAGGGAAAATACGAAGTCCATCACGGCGTGCGCATTCAGGATGCCGCGATTCTGGCGGCGGCGCGATTGTCGCAACGTTATATCGCGGATCGCTACCTCCCCGACAAGGCCATCGACCTGATCGATGAAGCGGCCAGCAGCCTGCGCATGCAGATCGATTCTCTGCCTGCCGAGATCGATAGTTATCAAAGAAAGATCACTCAATTGGAAATCGAACGGGAAGCCCTTAAGAAGGAAGACGATTCCGAATCCCAAAGACGCCTGGAAACCATCGGCCTGGAAATCGAATCCCTGAAAAAAGCCTGTGCCATCATGGAGGACCAGTGGCGGCAGGAGAAAAAAATCATCGAGGAAAAACGGTCGTTAAAGGAAAAGATCGAACAGACCCATCAAGAAAGCGAAAATGCCGAAAGGGAAGGGCGCCTCGAACACGCCGCGGAATTGAAATACGGCGCCCTTCCGCGGCTCGAGCGAGAAGCGGAAGAATTGGAAACCCGATTGAAACAGGCCCAGGGCGAACGCAGACTGCTCAACGAGGAAGTGGGGGAGGAACAAATTTGCGCCATTATCGCCCGCTGGACCGGAATCCCCGTCGAGCGGATGCTCCAATCGGAAAAACAACGCCTGCTCAAAATGGAAGACACGCTACGCCAGCGGGTGATTGGACAAGACGAGGCCGTCCGGCTCGTATCCAACGCCATACGGCGCGCCCGGGCCGGATTGCAGGAGCCCACGCGTCCCATCGGGACCTTTCTGTTTCTGGGGCCCACCGGCGTAGGCAAGACCCAGTTGGCCCGGTCGCTGGCCGGGTTTCTGTTCGACGACGAACAGGCGATGGTGCGCATTGACATGTCGGAATACATGGAAAAACATTCCGTCGCCCGGCTGATCGGCGCGCCGCCCGGTTATGTGGGCTACGACGAAGGCGGTTACCTCACCGAGCATGTGCGCCGCAAACCCTATTCCGTGGTGCTGTTCGATGAGATCGAAAAAGCGCATCCCGACGTTTTCAACCTGTTCCTGCAGATCCTGGACGAAGGCCGCCTGACCGACGGACACGGCAAGACCGTTGATTTCAAGCACACCGTCGTGCTCATGACCTCCAATATCGGCGGTAAGCTGATCCAGGACAGCGGACTCGAAGCCGCCAGGCTCGAAGGCCGCAACGGAAAGGGCAACGCCGGGGTCTGGGAGGCGGAATACGAAAAAATTCAGGAAACCGTGCGCCAGGAATTGCGGAATTATTTCCGGCCCGAGTTCCTCAACCGGATCGATGACATCGTCATCTTCAGGAACCTGAGCCGCGAACATATCAAGAAAATCGTCGATGTGCAATTGACCGACCTCAGAAAACGGCTGGCGGAGAAGCGCATGACCCTGGATTTGACCGAGGAAGTGAAAGAAGTCCTGGCGGAAAAGGGTTACGATCCCGTATTCGGCGCGCGTCCCTTGAAGCGGGCGTTGCAGAAATACGTGCAGGATCCCCTGTCGATGAAGATTCTGGAAGAAGAGTTCACGGATGGCGACCACATCGTCGTCGAAACAGAAGCCCGGTCCGATAAATTTAGCTTTAGAAAGGCTTCCGGCAAGAAGTGGGAGGCGGAGGGCGCGAAGGTTTAAACAGCGATTATTCCGGGTCTGTCAAGGACCAGGTGGGTCGGCCCGGTCCCATCTTGCAGGGGGGGCCGGGCCGGCCAATGAAAACACATCGAATATACCATCCCAATTGAGCGCTTAAAATTACGGGTTTTAGGCGCTCCAACGGGCGGGAGGATCCCCCCCTCCCGCCTTTCCTTTTTTTTGGCAAGTGCCGCCTCCCTTCAGGATTAAATGCATGCCACCCTGGCCCCTTCATGAAGGAGACCTTTGCATAAGTTATGATGTTTTATGTTAATGGTCGGTCAGATGAGCTTG
>JBHHVU010000086.1:0-9030 GCA_046754465.1 Nitrospinaceae bacterium
CATTAAAACGCAGGTGAGGTCATGTTGCAATTTCAACTAACTTTAGGACAGAAACAAGCAGCCCGACGTTGGTTGTATTAATACAAAAATAGACGACTATGAAGAATGGGCCGAAGAAACTCAAAAAATTGTGAACTCCACCCAAGAATGGGAAAATATTTGGCATTTACTTTTAAATAATAGACGACATCCTTTTACTCTAGAAGACAGAGGAATGGAATGGAACGGGGGTGGCCCCATTCCAAACCTTGGGGCCATTACTATTCGACCTTTTGATTAACTTGAATTAGAAACGTAAGAACTGCATTAAAACGTGGGAGGAAGATAATTTGAAGATCGAGGGCCTGTTCTACCTTTTCACAGGAGAAGAAACGAGATAGCGAAAAACAATGTCAATCCCAAAACAAATATAATATATAGCCAGCCTTCAAATTCAGGTGCCTCGGCTCCCAATTCTTCCCTACTTTTGACCTCTGTGAAGTATTGGAACCCATGACGGGTAATCCATTGCATGGCCATGATGACCTCCTTGAGCTGCTTCGGTAAATTTAGAACCCCACCTACTCAAAAATGTAGGTCGTCAGTCTCAGGATTGCCATAGCCCGGATCGGATAAACCGGAGCGTTTCTCGCAAAAAGTGGGGGGATTGGTTGCAAATGCTCGCCATATTCCTAGCCATTAGTAATTATCAGTCTTCAATATATAAATAAACATTTAAACTCAGTTAGTTATATTTTTAATGATAGCTCCACCTCCACCAGGTACCCATTGATCCCCGCCACCGCTCCGCTATAACCTCTTAAAATCATAGTTTTAAATGGTTTAGTCCCGTCCGTTTCGAGGAATCGGCTGTTTCCGCAAACCGTATACCACCCTTTCTTCCCGGTCAAGGGTTGGAATCCCACAATTTGGGAGATGGAACCGGATAAAGTGGATTTTCCCTCAGGGAAGGGGATGGCCGCCGGTCGAAAATCGCGGGTTAAAGGATTTCTTCCGTAAAGACGATAAATAGTATTGGAGCGGTTTTTCCTGCTTTTGGGAAACCGGGCCCTTTAAAGCTGAGGCGTTAATAGAATCGGAGGAGGATGTCATGCCGGATGGGTGGCCGAAACATTTGATGATTATCGGTGGCGGGATGTTCCAGGTTCCCGCCATCAAAACCGCCAAATCCATGGGACTGAAGGTTGCCGTGACCGATTACAATCCGGACGCGGAGGGCATGCTCCTCGCCGACTACCCGATCGAGGTCAGCACCCGGAACATCAATCTGACCGTCAACATGGCCAAACAATTCCACGAATCCTGTCCCTTGAACGGGGTGATGACGCTGGGGACGGACGCCTCCCAAACCGTCGCGGCGGTGGCGGATGCCCTGAACCTGCCGGGGATCCCTTTTGAAGTCGCGGAACGGGCGACGGACAAAATCAAAATGCGCCGCTGTCTGTCGCAACAGGGAGTGCCGGTGCCGGATTTCCGGGCCATATGGTCTCTGGAGGAAGCCCAGCGTGCCCTCCAGGAAATGCCTCTGCCTCTCGTCATCAAGCCCTGTGACAATATGGGGGCCCGGGGCGTGCGAAAAATTCAGCGGCCCGGCGACCTCGTTTCCGCCTTCCGGGAAGCCAAGGAAGCCTCGATCAGCGGGAAATTGATTATCGAGGAGTATATGGAGGGACCAGAATTGAGCCTCGATGCCCTGGTATTCGACGGCCGTATTGAGGTGACGGGCATCGCCGACCGGCATATCGAGCGGGAACCGTATTTTGTCGAGATCGGCCACACGATGCCTTCCAATTTGCCGGAGTCCACGCAAAACGCGGTCGCCGATGTGTTCAGGAAGGCCATCCGAGCCATTGGGATCAACCTGGGGGCGGCCAAGGGGGACATCAAATTCACGCCTGACGGACCCAAAATCGTCGAAATCGCTGCCCGGCTGAGCGGCGGATGGATGTCCGTCCACACTTATCCCTTGTCGAGCGGAGTCAACCTGATCCGGGCCGCCATCCAGATCGCCTTGGGAGAATCTCCCACCGGCCTGAAGCCGAAAGTTTCGCTCGTTTCGGCTGAGCGGGCGTTGATTCCGCCTCCGGGAAAGATTCTCTCGATTCACGGGGTGGATGAAGCCAGGAAGATCAGGGGCGTCAAGGAAGTGATCCTCATGAAGGAAGCCGGGGACGTCGCCGGGGAGGTGAGGAGCAACCTGGGAAAAACCGGGTACATCATCACCGCTGCCAAGACCCGCGAGGAAGCGGTCCGCATTAACGGGCTGGCCCGGAAAATGATCCGCATCGAGGTGGGGGACGCCAGCGTCCTGACTTGGGATGTCATTCGCAACAACGCCCGGAAGAAATTTTACATCGCCTGCAAGGCCTGCCACGTTTGCGACGGGGCGGAGTGTGCTGGCAAGGTGCCCGGCATCGGCGGCATCGGCACGGGGCAATCCTTCACCGAGAATCTGCGGGCCCTGGCCCGGTACAAAGTCAATCTGCGGACCCTCCACCAAGTAAAAAACCCCGACCTCTCCATAGAATTGTTTGGTAAGAAGCTCGCCATCCCCGTTCTGGCCGCCCCGATCACCGGAATGGAGACCAATCTCGCCGGCGGCATGGACGAGAAAGCGTATGCCGAGGCCGTGCTGGACGGCTGCATCACCAGCGGCACCCTGGGCATGGTCGGGGACGGCGCCAGCCCCAACAAATATCTCATCGGACTGGAAGTCATTCAGAAGCGGGGAGGGCTGGGTATCCCGATTTTCAAACCTCGGGAATATAATATGGAAATCATCAAGCGCTTCAAAGCCGCCGAGGATGCCGGAGCCATTGCCGTGGGAATCGATATAGACGCAGCCTCGTTCAAAACCATGACGATGAAGGGACAGGCCGTCGGACCCAAAAGCATCGATGAATTGCGGGAACTGAAATCCTGCCTCTCGGTCCCCTTTATTTTGAAGGGGATCATGAATGTGGAGTCCGCCCTGGCGGCGGTCGAGGCCGGAGCCGATGTTATCGTGGTCTCCAACCACGGCGGGCGGGTCATGGATTACATGCCGGGTACCGCCGACGTCCTGCCGGAAATCGCCAGTGCCGTGGGTGGACGCGTCAAGGTTCTGGTGGACGGTGGCATTCGTGAGGGCGTGGACATATTGAAAATGCTTGCCCTGGGCGCTGATGCGGTGATGATCGGGCGGCCCGTCTGTATCGCCGCCTTTGGCGCCGGAGCGGAAGGGGTGCAATTCTACCTTCGGGAAAAACGCAGGGAATTGGCCCAGGCAATGATCCTGACCGGTTGCGGAAGCATCGGCCAGATCGATCCCTCGGTCATCTTCAGGGACGCTAAAGGAGGCCGCCGATGAATCCCGAACCGCATGTTCTCCCCTTGTTCCCGGAAAGGTTCATGGAACCGCCTTTTCATCTCCTCGAATCGCTTCGCCTGTTGAAAGACCGGTTTGGCGCTACCTGCCTCAAATTATCCACCGAGGACGCCGGGATGAATCATGAACAGATCCGGTTCTGGACCCGGCTTTCGGAAGGTGTCCTTCCGGTGATGGTGAAGATTGGGGGGCCCAACGCCAGAAACGATATCAAACAGGTCCTGTCGATGGACGTCGAAGGTTTGATCGCTCCCATGGTGGAATCTCCCTACGGATTGGAGAATTTCCTGGCGGCGATACGGAATTTCACCACCCCGGGGCAAATGGGGCGTATTAAGATACAGATCAATATCGAAACGGTCACCGCGGTGGAACAATTGGATGCCATTCTTGCTTCACCGGAGGCGAAATTCCTCCACGAGATCACTATCGGTTGCAGCGATTTGTCCCAATCCCTTAAAAAACCTAGGATGGACCGCGCCGTCCGCGCCTTGGTGAAGCGGGCCGTGAAGAAAATTAAATCCAGGAATATCGCTGTTTCCGTGGGTGGGGGCATCGCTCCGAATACCATTGACGATATTTTAGAGGACATTCAGCCGCATCAATTCAATACCCGGGTCGTGACCTTCGGCGTCATCCCCGGAAAAAGCTATTATGCCGCCGTGGAGGAAACTCTGCGGTTCGAGCTGAAAATGCTGAACAACGACCTGGAACGAGGATTCATCCACCGGGAAGAGGAGAGGTCCCGGGCCCAGGAATTGCGAAAGCGGCTGGTCCACGTTTGAGTTGCCAACAGGGATTTTCCCTGGATCCCCTCCACCCTGATTTCCCTCCCCCCTCCTTCCCGAAATAAGTTCGTTATCCCTCCCGGAAACTATTGACAATAGTTGTATTTTCCTTAGAATACTTAACCGCATTTCCAGATATAATCACGATTATCCGGTTTGAGGGGCGGAGCCCCGGGGAGGGTTTCCTCACAGTTTCTTGAAACTGCGTTTTTCCGACCCAAGGATCTCATTTTATTTAATTTTTGAAAGCCAGGAGAAGAAAATGCAATTGACCGGTATGCTCTGGGGCAGAAAGTTATTGGATTTGGTGGAATTTCCCCATTCGGAGGTCCGGGGTCCGGAACTCAGTGTCGATGAGATCAAGGACATGATCCAGCGGCACGGAGAAATCTTCATCAAGCCCGTGTTTAAGGGCGGCGTGGGCAAAAAAGGGAAATCCGGTTTGATCGGGCGCGCGAAAAATATCACGGAAGCTTTGAAGGAAAAAGAACGGCTCTATTTTGCCGAGCATAAGGTGGAGCAAAGCACAGCGAAATCCGATGGCGTCACCTTTGAAAGCGCGGTTCCGGCCAAGCACGAAGTCTATTTTTCTTTCAGTGACAGCACGGTGTTCCGCGCGCCCATGATGACCATCACCCATCACGGCGGAGTGGATATCGAGGAACTGGACAAGGACCAGATCGCCCAGGTCCCCTTCGATCCCCTGACCGGACTCAAGGCCTTTCACGTTTCCAATGCCCTGGCGGGCCTGGGTGCGCCCCAGGAAATTATCAGCCCCCTCGTTCAAAACCTGCCCAAGTTGTGGGATCTGTACAACAATTACGGCATGAACCTTCTCGAACTCAACCCCATCCGCATGAAGCCGGGCAGGGGCGGACGCCTGACGCCGGTGGCCTGCGATTTCAAGTGCGCGTTCGATATCGACGACCCGGCCTGGAAGCGGCTGGGATTGCCCCCGCACCTGTTCGCTTCGGATTATTCGGAGTTCGAACAGGAGATCAACCAGCTCCGGACCTACCAGGGGCAGAGCGACGTTTTCGTCATCAACGAAAAGGGGACCGTCACCTCGCCCACCTTTGGCGGCGGGGCCAACGCCATGGTGACCGAACTGCTGGGCGAGGCCGCGACGATCTCCTCTGATTTCGGCGGCAATCCCCCCTACGAAAAAATGAATGATATTTCCAGGATCACCTTCAAGTACTGGCTTCCCCAATCCAACGTATTGTTCATCATCGGCGGCAAGGCCAACAATACGGATATCTATGAAACCTTCCGGGCCATGGCCGACGGGCTGCGCTGGTTTTTCCAGACGCATGGGCCCATCCCCATGTTCGTCGTGGTGGGCCGGGGCGGACCCAACCTGATTCGGGGCATGGCTTACCTGAAGGATACCCTCGATTCGCTGGGGATTCCCTACCGGTTTTTCGGCCACGACAGCGCCATGTCCGAAGTCATCAATTATGCGCTGAAAGTGAACCAGTGGATGAACAACGGCGGCAAGGACGAAATCAAGGCCGCTATGAAAATTCAATGATTGTCATGAGATCACCCCAAATCCGAACGGGAGGTTTTTAAATGCATAAACAAGGTGTTGGAGAATTCCCCTATTACGTGGGGATCAATTCGCTGTCCGAACTGGCGACCAAGGACGACCGCGTCGTCGTTTTGAATATTCTGGGGAAGGAAAGTTCCACCGTCACCCCCGTCAGCCATGAATATTCCGGCGGCAACGTGGTTTTCGGAACCGGGCCGGGCAAGGCGGGAAAGTCATTGCCGACAAAAATTGGCAAAATCCCCGTTTACAACTCCATCAAGGAAGGGCTCGCCGCCGGTCATAATTTCAATTCGGTGGTCGTCTATCTCCCCCCTTCGGGGGTGAAGGACGGGGTGGCCGAAGCGGTTCGGCAAAATCCTCACCTCAAAAAAGTCATCGTGCTCACGGAAAAAGTTTCCGTGAAAGACGCCCGCATCATGCGCGCCATTTGCCAGACCAACGGGGTAGATCTTTTCGGCGGCAACTGTCTGGGCCTCGCGGATTCGTGGAACCACGTCCGCATCGGCGGGGCGCTTGGGGGAAGTCATCCCGAGGAATCGCTGATCAAGGGTTCAATCGCCATTTTTTCCAATTCGGGAAACTTCACCACCACCACCGCCGTTTACCTTTCCACCGCCGGCTGGGGCACCACCACCTCCGTTTCCAGCGGAAAGGATATTTACATTCAATACGGCCCCAAGGAATTCCTCTACGCCCTGGATAACGACGACCGGTCCAAGGCGGCGGTTCTGTACAGCGAGCCGGGCGGATACTATGAATACGGCCTGAAATCCGATAAGCCCCTCGTGGCGTGCGTGGTGGGCCGTTGGAAGGCGCGGCTGACCAAGGCCTGCGGCCATGCGGGCTCGCTGGCGGGGTCCGGCGACGATGCCTTCGCCAAGGAAAGATGGTTCATGGATTATTTTGGCGTGGAAGGCATCTACACTCCGGAAAAACCCATCTTTTCCAAAAAGGGAGCCTTGGTGACCAACATCGCTCACATCCCGGAGGCCCTGACCCAGGTCATGGCGGCCAACGACGTCAAAACCGACTTCGAACCCAGGGGAAGCCTTTCCCTGAAATGCTGGTTCGCCAGTAACAGCGGTTTGAAACTTCCCAGGGAACTGGACGTTCCCGCCGTGGAGGCGATCAGTCCCTATAACGAACAGATCAAGGCTCTGGAAAAGCAGGTAGGCGCCCTGTTGCGGCGGCAGAACATGAAAGATGCCAGCGGCGCCTCCATGATGGATCCCGCCACCCAGGTGTCGAGAATCCATAATGTGTCCATCCTCGAAGCCTCGCGGAAAACCTTTGAGTCCAACCTCGTGTTTGCCTTGGTCCGGCAACATCCCAGCGCTTACGGAGAGAAAATCGCCAATATCGCCTTGAACGCCTACGTGAACCAGCACGGCCAGGCCACCCTCGACGCGGCGGAAGCGTCGCGGGAAAACGGCAATTCTCCCAATACCGTGGCGGCGTCCGCCGTCGGCATCGTGGGCAAAAAGGTGGCCCAAAAGGCCATGGATGCCGCCCGGGCCCTGTTGGATCTGTTTCAATACACCAAGATGGTGGATCCGGAAGAGGATTTCGACACTTCCGACATTTTGAAAGAGGCGGGGAAATACAAGGATGTCCTGCTGACTACCGGGGAGGACCCCTGCGCCGCGAAAATGGCCGAGTGTCTGAACCGGGCGGGGAAGTCGGTCTTCATCAAATTCTGTCAGGATTTCGCCCGGGAACAGAAAGGGGCGTTGTCCACCGACACCCTGTTTGCCGCCATCTGGGTGACCCTGGCGTGGAACAGCCTGAAGACCAAGAAGATCACCAAGAACACCCTCGTCAGGCTTCCGTGGTATTCGAGGATTTACAGCACCCTCGTGGGCACCGCCGCGCCGCGCGGGCAACACGGACAGGACAGTTTTTGCGGTGTCAAACTGGAAGAATTGATCCCCAATTACAGCTTCACCAAAACCGCGTTTCTCGCGCTTCTGGGAAGGGGTCCTTCCGAAACGGAGTTGTTCGAGTTCCAGGTTCTTCTGGGACTGATCATCACCAATGGCCCGGGTACCATATCTGCCCAGGGAGCCAAGGGTGCCGTGAGCGCCGACGGACCCGAACAGCCGGAGCGGGTGCAGGTCAACAAGGGTTTCATCGGCTTTCTGACCCATACCGGGTTCGCCCACGGCGGCAATGGATATGAGGCCGCCGCGTTTCTCATCGACAAGTTCAAGGACAAGCCCCTGAAAAGCGCCTCCGATCCCAACCACGGGATCGACCTGGACAAGATGGCCCTGGAAGCGGCCACCGAGTACAAGAAATACAAGGATAGCCAGAAGGCCATCGGCAACCTCGAATACGCCAAGATCCCCTGCGTTAACCATCCCGTGTTCAAGGGGAAGGACGTGAATATCGACCCGCGCGAGGATTTTGTCCGCAAGCTTTTCGAGGAGAAAGGGCTGCCCAACGTTTTTCTGGATTTCTACCACACACTGGTGCAGGCCCTGTTCAAGGCCAAGGTCAGCAAAAACGTTTACTGCGTGAACATCGACGCGGTGATCGCCGTCATTTTGCTGAAAATGGTGTGGGAGGATTACAAGAACGGCAAGATGAAAGAAAGCGATATCGAGTCGGCGAGTTTCGTGACCTTTCTTTTCGGCCGGATGATCGGCTGCGCCGCGGAAATCGACGACCACACCAACCGCGGTCGCAACATGGACACCCGCACCCCGGCCAGCAAATGCTCATACGTCGGCTGACCGGCGTGCCGTTGGGGGCATTGTGGTGTAGCCTCGCGGCTTGGGGGTGATGTTCGACGAGGTTCCAGCGAGGCGCTGGGGGCAATATTAATATTCGATGGTTTTTAGAGCATTCTATATTGGTTAGCCTGCTAACGGTTCCCTTCGGTGGGTTATAAAATTTATGCAATCCCCTCTCCCCTTTGAGACCTTTGCATAAGGTGTGCAGGCGGAGGCAGAAAAATAAAACCACCCGAGAAATCCTAGTCTAAAGGGACAAAAAAACGGGTGGAAAAAGTATTTCAGAAAATTTGCTCCCCTTTGTTGCATATTGCCTGGTTACTAAAGCTTTATCTGCCCCCGGACCGAAGAATCCTCGAGAAGATCATTCTTCCCTATTATGGAAAGAAGTTTTGCGGAGGGCGGATATTGTTTGTGGGTATCAGGTTTTACGTTTCCCACTACAAACGAAATTTTCCAAATAGCGAGTATATCACCATAGACAAAAGACCTCTCAGCCGTTTTACAGGAAGTCCAACCCACATCGTGGTTTCTGTCCTAAAGTTAGTTGAAATTGCAACATGACCTCACCTGCGTTTTAATGGT
>JBHHVU010000087.1:0-8864 GCA_046754465.1 Nitrospinaceae bacterium
CATCATCGCCAGTCAACCTTGGTCCGCCATATAAAGTATGACCAATGGCCAGCGGCGGTTCGCCGCCCCCCACGGGGGAAGGGAGATAGGTCATAGCATCATCGCCAGTCAACCTTGGTCCGCCATATAAAGTATGACCAATGGCCAGCGGAGGCACTCCGCCGGCATACGGTGAAAGAGTGGGTCATGTCCCAATCGCCTGTCAATTCAGATTCGGCATATAAAAAAAGTTCCCCTGTCCGTAGGACGGGCTCCCCTCAGCACTGGGCCTGGAACATCGCCGTGGCGGGCAGTTTTCTATTCCTGATGTACCTGCCCGCCCAGGAAGCCTTCGTCGCGGCGGACGGTGATAAAGACTACCTCACACTCCTCCCCCTGCTTCCCACCGGCATCGGCTATACCCTGGCCGTGACCCTGCTGGGCAGCGCGTCGGCCATACTGGTCGGATTGCTCGTCGGCCTGGGAAAGTTATCACGAAACCGGTGGATCCAGACCGGCATGTCGTTGTACACCGAACTGTTGCGCGGGGTGCCGCTTCTTGTCCTGTTGTTTTACATCTATTACGCGCTCGGCGAGTTTTTCAACATTCCCGCCTTGGCGGCGGCGGTGCTCGGATTCGCCTTCTGCTACGGGGCCTACATGGCCGATGTGTTCCGCGCCGGGATCGAGGCGATCCCCAGGGAGCAGGGCGAGGCGGCACGCAGCCTCGGCATGAGTCCCCGCCGGGCGATGTTCCAGATCATCCTGCCGCAGGCGATGCGGACGATCGTCCCCGCCATTGGCAACCAGACCCTGGGCATGCTCAAGGATACCAGCCTCGTTTCAGTGCTTGCCATCTCCGACATCCTGCGGGTGGGCAACGAGTATGCCACCAAGCACTTCAACTACTTCGAGACCTACACCTATGTCGCGCTGACCTATCTGGCGCTGACCCTTCTCATGTCCCGGTTCGTCCTCTACCTCGAAACCCGGATGCGTATCCCATAAACGGGGGACAGGTTTGGGTCCCTTGAATTTTTAAAACGTTGACAGGATGATCCGGGCAGACAGGAGGGTTAAAGCAATCCCTCTCTGCCGCGCGGGAGTCCCCGCGAGGGCCCGGAGCGAAGGAACGTAGCGGGGAAGTAAGGCAAGGCAATATGTTTTAAACGTTCATCGTGTTCTTCAGATAAATGGCGGCGATGAGGACCGCGAGGGTGAAGATCCAGAGGACGATGTAGATCGTCATGGATTGACGGGCTTTTTCTTTTTCCAACCAGGTTCGGGGTTTGATTCCCTGATACAGAAACGCCACTTTGGCGGCCAGGTTGACCGCCACCACGTTCACCGCGAGTAACAGCCCCGCCCCCCATGCCAGTTCCATTTTTTGCGCGCCTATCATCAATCCCAAGGCCGCCGTTGGCGGCAGCAGGGCTACCGCGACCATCACGCCAACCAATACGCTCGGTAAACCCGTGGTGAGGGAAATCACCGCCGCCGCTCCCGATGCCAGCGCCAGCGCCACGGAATCCATACCCACATCCGTTCGGGAAAGCAGCTCGTGACTTTGACCATTCAAGGGCCACAATAATCCGATGACGATGCAAAGCGCCAAAGCAAAGCCCATTCCGGCCAATGTGGTTTTTGCCGCTTTCCACATCAATGTCATGTCGCCCAAGGCGGTTCCCAAGGCCAAAGCCAGGTTGGGTCCCAATAAAGGGGCGATGACCATGGCCCCTATCACCACGGCCACGTTATCCTTAATCAGCCCGATGGCCACGACAATGGTGGAAAGGAAAACCAGAAGGAGATAGGTGCTGTTGAGTTGAGAGTTTTTTTCGATCTTGTTGTAAAGCTCTTCCCGGGTGGTCAATGTGATTTTCTTTTTCGCCTCTTCTTCCTCATCCGGAATTTTAGGCAAGACCACTTCCGCGGACGTCACCGTGATTCTTGAGGAAGAACTTTTCCCGAAAGCTCCTTGCAAGGCATCCAGGACCTTTTGGGTATCATTGGGGCTGACCAGTAATCGGGCGAAGCGCCTGCCGTCCCCGCCGATATCGCCAATCCAATAATCCTCGGCCTCATACTTTTTGGCAATGCCCGTGACGTTTTCCAAAAACTTTTCTTCGAAATAAATCTCAATGATCTTCACGTGGATTCAGTTTAAAAGGATTGAACAATCCGTGGAAAACGGAAAAAATGGGGAAACCATTTCGTGGAATTTTATTCCCAGGTCATGGCCGGCATAAAAATAAAGGAAGGGGGACCATGGTCAATCACCCCCCCTATCAACGCCACGATTATCATACTGCAACGGTTCGGAAAATTAAACGATATTCCCCTCCCCCCGCCACGCGGGAGGGGATAGGTCATAGCATCATCGCCAGTCAACCTATGTCCGGCAGATAACGCACGACAAAACCACCAGCGGCGGTTCGCCGCCCGGTGGGAGATAGGTCTATGCAACATCGCTAATCCACCCTGGTCCGCCATGTAAAGTATGATATATCGACGTAGGGAGGTACCCCCTCCGGGGGGGGGGGAGGCGCAAAACAGAATGATCAATTTGGTGTTGGCAACAAGAAAATCTACAGGGCCTGGTTCAGAATCTGGCGGATCACTTCCGTCGAGCGCACACCCGTGATCTGCCGGACCAATCGCCCTTCCTTGAATAACACCAGCGATGGGATACCTCGAATTCCGTATCTTTCGGTTGTGAACGGGTTGTCATCGACATTCAACTTGCCTACCCGCAAGCGTCCGTCAAACTCCCCGGCGATAGTATCGAGGGTGGGCGCCATGATTTTACAGGGATGACACCATTCCGCCCAGAAATCAACAAGCACCGGCTTGTCGGATTCGAGGATCTCTTTCTCGAAATCCGCGTCGTACAGGGCACCAATATTTTTCGAAGCGATATCAATTGTTTTCATAATCCACCCCCTTATCGGCTTCCCCGGTTTCACTTTTCCAGGGGAATAACGTTTTCACGAGCAGGTCCTGCCCAATTTCCCGGGTCCATTCGTCCTCTGGATCCAATTCTTCCGGATCCGTGAGAAACCGGGAATACGCCGGACGCGGTTCCAGCGGGTTTTGCATTGCGAGCGGTTTCATCAGCTTCCTCCCTCATTTTTTAAAGTGTGAACCCGTATAGGTTCCCCTATTGGTAAAAGTAAACCGCGTTTTCTTACAACATTAATCATTTTCGGGTAACTTTCACCTTTGACCGGATGGGTCCAAGGCCAAGGTAGGTTCGCGTTCGCCCCGAACGTACCGCAGGACATCCACGAAATCGATGACGAGGGACAATCCATTCAGGAGGATCACCGCAAGCAGCCAACCCTCGAAAAAATTTTCCGGGGGATGAAACCCGACGCGGTCTGCCAGCCAGAGGATCAGGAGAACCCAGTAAATATGACCCAGTCCCAAAAGGCGAACGAAGCCTTTTGCGGAAAAAATCATAATCATTGTCATCGCCGCGGCCATCATGACGGCCAATACGACCCTTCCCTCCAGGGTTTCCAGGTAGAAAAGCGGAATCACCATATTGGCAATCATCAGGATCAGGACCCATACCAGCCAGGGTTTGGGCAGGAGTAACATGGTCTGAAAAAATCGTATCACGGCTTTCATCTTTCTTCCCTCGATTTACGGTGGACGAAGCTTTTATTCCCATTGAACGGACCGGAATGGTCAAGGACAACCCCCACATCCCGAATGTTTTCCATCTGGCGGATGTCAATCCACCCCAAAAACGTGACAAATTGCAACCCCCATCTTATATTAAGAATGAAAGGAGGTTCCCCATGACCACCAAACTCGTTGAAGAAACCATGGAAACCGGTGTGGACACCGAGGGAAAGGAACTCGATCTGAACAACTATTTCGCTGTCCGGGGACGTATGTGGAGTCCAAAGGACCAGGATCATACCATTGAGATCAGTGATGAAATCGGATTCCGGCGATTCAGCGAACTGAACGGCGCGTTGGAGCATTTCCAGAATATCCGGTACGAGGATTTTCCCGGTGACGGGACCGCGGATATCCGGGTGGAACTAATCCATTTCCGCTTCGGTATCCCGCATACGGTCAAATCGCGAATCCTTTTCCCCTAGCCTTGGCGGCGAACCGGGGAGTACCTCCCCAGGTAGCTGGGACAGGCGTTAGGCCTGACCCGGATCGACTGGCGATGATGCCTTGACCTATCCCCCTCCCCCGTGGGGGGCGGGCCGGGTGAGAAGGGATCGAATGATATCGGCTTGCGGCTGGGCCGGGTCGAGCCGCAAGGATTCCCGGAAATGGATTTCGGCTTTTCCCGGATCTTTTTTTAGCTGGTAATAGATCATCCCCAGGTTTTTGTGAATTCCGGCGGTCCTGGGCTGGCGTTCCAGCGCTTTTTGGAGGGTGGCGATGGCCGCATCGACCTCTCCCTTTTGCATCTGGATGTTTGAGATATTAATATAAGGAAACACGTAGCCGGGATCGAGTTCGACGGCTTTCTGAAACTGTGCCAGGGCCAGGTCGAATTTGCCCTGCATGGCATAGGCGTTGCCCAGACCGAACCGGGCCCGTGCGTGGCCGGGCCGCATTTTGAGGAATCGGTTGAAATTCTCGACCGCCTCATCGATCAGTCCCGACTGCAACGCCAGGTTGGCCAGGTTGTAGAAAGCCTCCTCGAAATACGGATTGAACCGGATGGCCCGGCGGTACGATTCCAGCGCCTCGGAAGGATGTCCCGTCAGCTGCAGGGCCCGGGCCAGATTGTAATGGGCCGGGGCGTAATCGGGTTTTTGCGCGAGGGCTTTCTGAAAATAATCAATGGCCCGGTCGAATTCCTTTTTTTTGCCGTAAACGTTTCCCAGGTTGTTGAGGGCGAAAAAGTAATTCGGATTCAAACGAAGCGCGCCCTCGAATTCCGCGATAGCCTTGTCATATTCCCTTTGTTTGTCGTAGGCCTCGCCCAGGTTGTTGCGGGGCCGCACAAGACGGGGAGATTTGTTTTTGGCATCGGACCAAAGACGGACCTCATTTATCCACACCCCGTTGCGTTTCACGGCCCCCGCCGCGAAAAAGACAAGCACCAGGGACGCTGCTCCAACCACGAGGGAGGTTCCATGTCTCCTGAAAAAGACGGTCCTTCCGAGCCCCTTCCGCACCGATTGAATCAAGTGGCTGAGCAAAGCGGCGGACAGGATCGAAATGCCCACCATGGGAAGATAGGTCCGGTGTTCCACCGCCACGTCCAGGAGAGGAACAAAACTGGACGTCGGCAGCAAGGTGATGAGGATCCAGGCCATTCCGAATCCGGCCCAGCGGCTGGGGAACCGGGAGTCCGTCCCGGATGCCGAGGCAAGTCGTCCGGCGGTTCCTTCCTCCCCCTCCATCACCGGCCTTCGGGACAGGCGAATCCATACCCACACGTAGATACCGATCACCAGGAGCCCCGTCCAGTGCGAGGGTTGGGACCAATCGGAAAAAATAGGAAAATCGGGGTCGATGTTCAGATTGATGGGAAAAAGCAGCTTGCGAAAATATTCCCAGGGAATCACGAAGGTTTGGGTCAAGAAATACGTGGCGGGGGAATAGGCTTCCGGCGACGCGGACGCGATGCCGCCCCCCCAGAATTGTTTGTAGATCATCAAGACCGAGGGAGGTGCGCCCACCAGGACAATCCATTTTATCCGCCCGGCCAGCCACCGGCCAAACGGCATGGCGGCCACAAAATAAAAATGGAAAAGAAACGCCATCACCGGAAGGCTCACAATGATCTGCTTGGACAAAAATCCGAGAACGAGGCAGACGCCGGAGCCCAGAAGATCGGCCAGCCCGGTTAGGTTCCGGGAACCGGCCCGCGCGGGGTCCCTTGCGCCCTCCTCTGTCCGGGTCCGTTTCAGGAGTCCGCGATAAAACAAGATGAGTGTGGCCAGGTAAAATATCGTCGCGAGAATCGACGAACGGCTTGAGATGTACGTCACCGATTGAGTACTGAGAGGGTGCAGAGCAAACAGCAGCGCGGCGAGAAAAGGGAGATTCCCCGGTCCGGAAGCTTCTGCCCGCCGGGTCCGGCGAAGGAATTCCCGGGCCAGCCGTGTCAGCCGGTAAACCAGCAACGCCGCTCCCACATGAAACAGGATATTGAAAATATGATAACTCCACACCTCGAATCCGCTGATGGCGTAGTTGATGTTGAAGGACAGAATGACCAGGGGCCTTTGCCAGATGCTGAACAGGAACTGTGGAATTTTATCGAGTCCGCGGATCCAGGGTTTTTCCAAAATGGAGGGGATATCGTCGAAATGAAACGAGCTCAAGAAGGTGTTGGCATAAACCAGGAAAATGAGGGCCGTTAAGACGAATACGTGTAAATATTTTTTCATACCCATGAGGGTGCCGAGTACCTCGGCAGGCAATTTGTCATACTTTATATGGCGGACCAGGGTCGACTGGCGATGATGCTATGAACTATCCCCTACCGGGCGGTGCCCGGGCGGCGAACCGCCGGTGGCAATTTGTCATACTTTATATGGCGGACCAGGGTTGACTGGCGATGATGCTATGACCTATCCCCTACCGGGCGTGGGCCGGGGAATTCTTTTTCCAACCGATCGACCACCAGTTCCCAGGAGTACCGGGAGACGGCCGCCTCCCGGCATCGGGATTTTAATCCGAGAATCGGTTGCGGATTTTTCAGGAACCCTTCCATTCCGTCTGCGATATCCTCCGGCTCCGTTCCCCGCAGGAGTAAGGTTTTATCGATGGAGGATAAAATTTCCACCGTGCCGCCCACGGGCGTTCCCAGAACCGGCACGCCGCAGGCCAGCGCCTCCACGGTCGCCAGGCCGAATCCTTCAATGAAGGTGGTTGGGAGGAGAAAAACATCCGCGCAACGGTAGTGATCGGGCAGGCGGTTTCGCGGGACGAGGCCGACGAGGCGGACCCGGTCCTCAAGTTGGTGTTCCCGGATCAGCCCCTCGAGCCGGGGAGCCAGCGGCCCCTTGCCCGCGATCAAGAGCAGAAAGGGAAGGTCGGGATTTTGCCGGACAACCCGAGCCGCCGCAAGGACGAGGTTTTCGAGTCCCATGCGGGCCTCCAGCCGTCTCACCGTCAGCAGAATGGGCCGGTCGGCAGGAAACCCCAATTCCCGCCGCAGGGCCGATACTTCCTCATCCCCCTCCGGCGGACAAAACTCCCGCACATCCACTCCGCCGGGAATCACACTGAGCCGGGGCTTTTTCCAGGGATAATACTTCAAAAAACGCTCCCGCGAATATTCACTCAAAAAAAGAATGTTCCGCGATGCAAAATAGCAAGTCCATTCCATGAAGCGGATGAGCCTCAAGCGCAGGGCCAGTTTCGCCGAAAAGACGAGCCGGAGCAGGGTGGCCGCCGGTTGCTGATCCTGCTGGTTGATTTTCTCCTCATCGTACCAGGAACTGTGGAAATGATACACCTTGGGGATCGGCCACAACCGCCGATTCATCAGGGCCAGGAATCCGACCAGGGGATTGTGGATATGGATCGTTTGGATGGACGACCGGTCGAGAACGGCGTGGATGCGTTTCCGCAGCGCCCGCCAGAGACGGAAGATATTTTTGCTGTCCCGGGAAGAGACCCGGAAGAATTGGACGCCCTCTATCACCTCCCGGCCGCGAAAATATTCCGACGGAGAGCAAGTGACCAGGCAGACCTCGTATCCCCTTTGAACCAGCCTTTTATTGACCTCGAACGTCAGGCCCCAGGCGCCGCCCACCGCGTCGGGATAAGTGAAATATTGTAACGAGAGGATGCCGAATTTATTTGGGCTGCGGTCCATAGGCATCCCGATAATAATTAGAAATCCGGGACAAATCAACCCGCATCCGCCCAGTGAGGAATCTTTTGCCGGGGCAAATTCATCCCAATAAAGGGAATGCCGGCCCGCCGCGGTGGATTTTCGCTGGGAGCGTGTGTGGCCGGACGCAAAGGTCCCTTGCAAAACAAGAGGGAGCTGGTATATTTAATGAAGGAACACGATTTATCCACCACCAAAGGCCAACCGATTTTGGGGGCGATTTGGGTTCGACGGGAGGACTGAGACAAGGGTTGCATGCACGGGATGCCGTTGGCCCGTAAAAAAACGGCTAATACATAATCGCCAACGATTATGAAGTAGCAGTAGCCGCTTAAACTAAGCTGGCTGCCGTTCGCTTCTCCTGCGTCCGCGGGGAGTCGATCGAACGTCATTTAGCGGACTGGTCCGGTTTGGACGTCTCGGCTGAATCGGACGAGAACTCTCGAGACTGGTTTTGGCGGGATCCTGCCTTTGGGAGCCCGTCAAGATGAGATTCAAAACATAGGATAAGCATGTAGACGCCTTTGGTTGAAACCTTTCGGACGGGGGTTCAATTCCCCCCGCCTCCACTCCTTCGCGGAGGGCGCGTTTGCTCACGACGTGCAGCGTTTTCTTGTTTTGGTTCGAACTTTTTCGCTAGACCTCTTTTTTATTCTCCCCTTTGCTGAAGAGACCTTTGCATAAGTACGGTAATTTCAGTTTGGATGGAACCCTCACCTCCGAGCGCATTATCCATACTTTTCGGTGTGTCCACTAATTCCGGGGCAAGATCACTCCTTCTCCCATGGGGAGAAGGCTGGGATGAGGGGATTGGTTGACAGGATGAACAGGATAAAAATCTGATTTTTAATTCTCCCCCTTTTATAAAAGGGGTTGGGAGGGATTTTCCCATCTTGCACATCCCGCCTCACCCAGTTTCGAGGAGAAGTCCCACCGGGAATCGTACGGTTTTCGGGAGGGAGGTCACTTCCCCACCCCAACTTGCAGGAAAGCGGAGATTTGATAATCATATAGCGGGCTCCCCGAACAAGTTGTACGTTGTTTTGTGTAAAGC
>JBHHVU010000088.1:0-8093 GCA_046754465.1 Nitrospinaceae bacterium
GTATCGGTCGAGATCCCGCGTCTGCCGTGCACGATGTCGTTGATCCTTGCCGGCGGCACGTCGATATCCCTCGCCAGCTTGTTCTGGCTGATGCCCAGGGGTTTCATGAATTCCTCCAGCAAAATCTCGCCGGGAGGGATCGGATTCAGTTTTCCAGGCATGTCTTCTTTCCTGATGAATGCAAGTGCTAAGGATAATCCACGATCTCCACGTCCGAGGCCTCCCCGTTGTCCCACCGGAAGCAAATTCTTGCAAGCGGAATGATTTCGAACACCCGATTTTTCTTTGAAATTTTGCCGGTTTGCTGGTAAGAGAGGGGTAAATCGGCAAACCCGCAAAATTCTCACCAAAACGCCCGGAGCCCATACCATGAGCACACGAAAAAAGAAATCCGCCGACAAGAAAAAAAGCGTCAGGACCGGCAAGAAAAAAAGTTCCAAAACGGTCAAGAAGAAAAGCAACGTCATCGACATTTCCCCTATTCGGAGCAGGAAGAAAAGCGCGGGCGACCTGGAAATGGCGCAGAGGGTCATGTACGACGCGTGGGAGGCCTCCAGTTCCAAACGCCGCCGGGAGTTGGCGCTCAAGGCGCTGGAGTATTCCCCCGATTGCGCCGATGCTTATGTGCTCCTGGCCGAGGAGTTCGCGGAATCCCTGGACGAGGCGTTGGAATTGTTTGAGGAAGGGATGAAAGCCGGGGAACGGGCGCTGGGGAAAAAGACCTTCAAGGAAGATGCCGGGTTGTTTTGGGATCTCCTGGAAACCCGGCCCTACATGCGCGCCCGGGCAGGATTGGCCCAGTGCCTGTGGATAGTGGGGCGGCAGGAAGAAAGCGTGGCGCATTACCAGGACATGTTGCGGCTCAACCCCAACGACAACCAGGGTATTCGTTATATTCTGATGACCTGCCTGCTTCGGCTGGACCGGGACGAGGAACTGGCGGCGCTTCTCGAGGAGTACCGGGAGGACGGTTCCGCCGAATGGACCTATACCAACGCCCTGGCGGCCTTTCGCAGGCACGGGGATACCGGGGAATCCCGCGCCGCGCTTTCCCGGGCGGTCGAAAGCAATTCGCACGTCCCCAAGTATTTACTCGGAAAGAAGAAACTTCCCAGGCGATTACCGGATTACATCAGCTTCGGCGACGAGAACGAAGCCGTCACCTATGCGGCGGAAAACATGGCCTGCTGGGCGGGCACCCCGGGCGCCCTGGTCTGGCTTGCCCTCCCGGCATACAGGTAGCGTCCCGGCGGCAGGCTGAATCTTCCGTGTATGCCCGTGCGCACGCGCAGGGTTTCTCCGACACGCAGGATCAGGGCATAGGCCCCGGAAAGGGGAAGGCTGGAAACCTCGGCAGGCAACGGATTATTCTTTATATTTTTTTTAACACTCATTGGCGTATTGAACCTTGACCTATACCCTTCCCCTTTAAGAGATATCATTTCGCTTTTCTGCGGAACGAGCCTTTAATCAGGCGAAACGCCGGGCGTTTTCCCTCGCCGGTCATGGGAATGCCGATCAGGTTTTCGCATCTCCGGCACACCAGGTTGGCTGTTTTGGCATGGGTTGCTTGGGGCTCCCATTTTCCCCCCTTTGCGGGGCCGATGATCCGGTCGAGATAAAGCCGGATGAGACTGCCGCTCCCCTCTTTTCTGTACTCAACAATGTGAGCGCCGCATTGGCTGCAAAACAGATCGAGTAATCGTGTCGCCATTTTCAGTTTGCCGGTTTCTTTGCTAAAATCCCCCCAGCCCCTGGGGAGGGAGATGGGTCATAGCATCATCGTCATGCGATCCCGGTTTGCCATATAAAATATGATAAATTGCCAGCGGAGGCACTCCGCACGCAAAGGTTTCATAATATGCGATGAAGGATTCCGATAAAACCTTTTCCTCGAAATTCCAGGATTCCAAGCCTGACCCCAAGGGGTATCCGTGGCGGCGGGCGTTGCGCGGCAATGTGTTGATGCTGGGATGGGTGAGTTTTTTCACCGATGTTTCGAGTGAGATGATTTACCCTCTGCTGCCGATGTATTTCACCGGGCTGGTGCCGATGACCGCTGCCGCGATTTATATCGGACTGATGGACGGCATCGCGGAAAGTGTATCGAGTTTTTTGAAGATCTATTCGGGCCGCCTGAGCGATGCGATCGGGAAACGGAAACCCCTGGCGGTGGCGGGATACTCGATTTCGACGTTGAGCCGGCCCCTGACCGCCCTGGCAGCGGCGGGATGGCAGGTCATTTTTCTCCGGTTTTGCGACCGGGTGGGCAAGGGAATCCGAACCTCCCCCCGCGACGCCCTGATCAGCGAATCGGTGGACCCCCGGGTGCGGGGTTTGGCCTTCGGATTCCACCGGGCGATGGACCACGCGGGCGCGGTGACGGGCCCCGTCCTGGCGATGATCTTTCTTTACATTGTGCTGGGTCAGGGTCTGGGACCGGGAGGGTCCCGGGCGGCTTCTTCGGAGGAGATGCAGGCCCTGCGCTGGCTTTTCGGCCTGGCCCTGGTTCCCGGGTTGGCGGCCGTGGCCATCCTTACCGGAACGGTCAAGGATATCCCCCCGGGCCAACGCGGGGCAACGCCCGGGATGCGGCCGGGGCCATCGGACCCTCCTGCCCCCCTGCCGGGAAGATTCTACCGGTATCTTCTCTGCGTTACGTTGTTCACGTTGGGAAACAGTTCGGATCTGTTTCTGGTTTTTTACGCGCAAACCCGGTTTGGTTTCGGTCTGTTGCAGGTGGTGGGGTTTTGGGTGGTTTTGCATGTTTCGAAAATCGTGTTCAGCCTTCCGGGAGGATACTTGTCCGACAAACTGGGACGCCGTACGGCGATTATCTCGGGCTGGGCGATCTATGTGTCCGTTTACTTTGGCATGGCTTCCGTATCCGTGGAATGGGCGGTCTGGGGACTCATTATCCTGTACGGCGTTTATTACGGGCTGACGGAGGGGGCGGAACGGGCGCTGGTAGCGGATTTTGTTCCCGGCGCGCAGCGTGGAAAGGCGTATGGCCTTTATCATGGGGCGGTGGGATTCGCGGCCTTGCCCGCGAGTTTTCTTTTTGGGGTATTCTGGGTTCAGCTCGGACCCGGGCGGGCGTTTGCAATTGGCGCATCACTGGCCCTCGCCGCCATGGTGCTTTTGCTCACCCTGATTTCCGGCCGATCGAAACCAATCCATACTTAGGTGCCTTTGCGGAACGGGTGGTTTAATATCTTCATATTATAGGATAAACGAGGTGGAAAAGTCGGGGAGGTTCCGGCCATCTCTTCGCGGGCCGGGCATGGCCCGGGGGCAGGTCTTTAGACCTGCCCCTTCGGACTATATCGGGTATTTCATGGGATTAGAAGTTTTGCAGTTCATTACTCTTTGAGACTTCGTAGGACGACATTTCCTGTATCATCGGTTCGGAATTTACCGGACCGAGGATCGAGAGCCGGGACCCGGAATAACTCCAGGAGGCGATGAGGTTTTCAGCGGTCAGGGTGCTTTCATCGATGACCGGAACGGGCACATCCGCGAACTTGCCGGATTCCACTTTGCCCACGATGGAATAATCCGAGCCGGTATAGTACCATGAGGATGAAAGGTCCCCGTTGGCATGGGCCGATGCCGGTAGCGTGATAATCAATGCCGCAAAGAAAGAGAGAACAAACATTATGGAATGGGTGGGATGATTGCTTTTGAGTTGAGATTTTATGACGGTTAGCTCCTGTTTATTAGGTTGTTTTTCTGGCGCAACTTATTTATCGGATCCGATTTTGCCAAGTTGGTCGGGCTTGGGTTGGGATGATTACAAAAATTGTAATTTTTTTGCAAAATAGGTTATTCTAGTCCCCACGGAATCATTGAGAAGTTAGACGGAATTCCTAACGCTCACCCGGGCTATAAATGAATCCGCAACCCATAGACAGCGACCAGTGGGTGGACCGTTACGCAAACACGATGTTTCGTTTCACCCTGTTCAGGGTTCGGGATGAGGAGCATGCCGAGGAAATCGTTCAAAATACTTTTTTGGCGGCTCTGCAGGCGAAGAAATCTTTTTCTGGTAAATCCACGGAAAAAACTTGGTTGTTTGGAATCCTGAAACACAAGATCATGGACCATTTCCGCGAGGTCAAGAGGACAAGGACATATGATCTGTTGCCGCAAGATAATGCGGACCCGTGCGAAAAAGATTTTGACAACAAAGGACACTGGCAAGCGCTCCCTAAAAGCTGGGGGATCAACCCGGAAAAGGCCACCGAGAACAAACAACTGCTCAAGGCGCTATCCACTTGTCTGGACACGCTTTCAGATAAATTCCGCCAGCTTTTTATTTTGAAGGAAAAGGAAAAGTTAGGGACTTCATCCTGGATCTGGCGCGGTCGAGTTGCAAGGACACCACACGGCTCATTTCCGAAATGATGGATCACCGCCTGTCTCTCCGTAAGAGGTGGCGTATTGCCTTTCATATCGCATTGTGCGAATTTTGCAGGTATTACAAAAATCAGATGAAAACGATCAAAAACCTGGCCAAGGGTCTCGAAAAGGAAGACCCGGAGCAATTGACGGACGCCACCCTGAAATCAGACGCCAAGGAGAGAATGAAGAAGCTGATGGCTAATCAGAAATAACCGGAATTCCAGAGGACGAAAATATCGGTTACATTGCAATGAGTCGGTTTGGTACCGGAAAGGTAGGCTGCCCTGGCATTATATGGCAGTCTTTTTTTGTGGAGTTTCGGCTCTACCCAACAGGAAAACGGTTTTTCCGCCCAGAAAAACGGGAAATGAAATAAACCGTTGGCAGCCGCGGAAATATTATATAACTTTAGGTGTTTTCAGGGGGCGTTCCGGGAAATTTTCCCGCAAGGGTCTTTCCAACGGAAGATTAGGGTGCCAAAAGCACACCCCAAATCTTGGCTCAGTCATTGAACCGGTCCGCGGAGTGAAGTATGGCATTTGTAAAAAATTTATTTTTTACCGTTACAGTTTTATTTGGTCTTTATTCGGTTTTCTATTTGGTGGCTTTTCAGAAATACCAGACCGATTTAAACCTTGTTCAAAACCAGGCCAATTCGATATTTTTTTTACTCAACACCCCCGGATCGAAACAGGCGATCGAGCAGATCGCACGGGTGCAAAGCATGACGGGGGCGAGGCGGCCGGTATTTGGGGGATTGCCAAGCGTTCTGGATTCGTACTGGGGAGAAAAAACCAACTATCCGAAAATCGCGGATCAGTTGAAAACCATAATTATCGCCTATAAAAGCCAGTTGGACGGTTTTCAATTAAACGGAATCGATCTCGGTGGCTCTCAATTGGAGAAGGCCAGTCTGCGGGGGGCCATCCTCCAAGAGGCCAACCTCAGCCGCGCTTCCTTGCAGGAAGCCGACTTGAGGAATGCCGACCTTCGTAAGGCCAAACTTCATGGCGCGGACTTACGAAAGGCCCGTCTCGGCGGAGCCGACTTGACTTATGCTAAATTGATCGGTGTCAACTTCAGCGGCGCCGACCTCCAGGGAACCAAACTGGCCGGAACAAAATTGAAGGGGACCGATTTCAACCAAGCCCTTCTTGAAGGAGCGGACTTCAGTCAAGCCTATTTCAGCGGCGCGGATTTCAGCAAAACGGATTTAACCGGAACGATTCTGGAGGACGCCCATCTCGAAGGAGCGGATTTTACGCTGGCCCAATTCAACAAGGCGAACCTTCGCAATGCTCATATGAGAAAGATCAATCTCTTTACCGCCAGTCTCCGCCAGGCCAACCTGAAAGGCGCGGACCTCCGTGAGGCCGACCTTCGCGGGGTAAACCTGAAAGGCGCCGATTTGGGCGAAGTGACCTTAAACCAGGCCAACCTCAGTGGCGGCGACCTGACGGGGGTGAACCTTCAGGGGGCCAACCTCAAGGATGCGGACCTGCGTGGAACCACCCTCAACCATGCGAAATTGAAGGATGCCTTGAATTTGACCTGTAAGCAAATTGGGGAGGCCATTCTGGACAAAAAATCCGCCCGGTTTCCGGACTATATAACCTTCAAATGGATTTCCGGCGATTCCTACGAATGCAAGGATTAAAGCGGGGATCGGGACAGGCATCTGCGCGGCGGATATTTTCCCCAGGTGAGGATCAGTAAGAATAACGGACCCGTGCATAAATATTATTGTTGTCCACCAGTTGCCCGAAAAAGGTCTTCTGGCTGGGTCCGGCGAAAATGTTGGCTCCCAGGGTGGCGGTCCAGGAATCGGTGATCTTGTATAAAACGCTGGGCCGGAGGTGGGCGTCGCCGTCGGACGGAGAATAAAAGGTGAACAGGGATATCCGCACGTTCTGCTGGTACACGAGCCATGTCAGGCGAACGGTGGTGACATGCCGATTTTCATCCTTGGGGAACGCCCCGGCCGGCAGGTTGGCGATGAACCGGCCGTGGCCGATTCTGTGTTCGAGGTTGTACTGCAATCCCACGTTGAAGATAGAAACGGTCTTGCCGCCGGTGTTCAGGTCGGTGACCCGCGCCTGGGTGACGGTGGGGTGCCCCTGGATGATTTTAACTTCAAGAGCTTCGACGACGCGATATTTTTTCCCGTTTTTATCATAGTATTCTGCTTTCATGGGCAGGAAATTGGCGCGGTCGATCCACAGGACGTAGCGGGAAAACTCGACGTCTTGGGGATTTTTCGGGGTATTTTTCAGGACGAAAAACTTATCGGTCACCCGGTCGATTTCGTGTTGATCCTCATCGGGGTCCCTGCCGGAGACATCTTCGTAAAAGAAGTTGGAGCCGACGAAGCTTGTCCTTTTATCGCCGGCGGCGATGATGCCGGCCGCCACGGCCCATATGACCGGTTTCCAGCTTGCCGGGCCGAATTGTTGAATGCCGTAAGTGATGATGAGAATGACCACCCCCGAGGAGGCGGCGCAAGACGCGGGATTGCAGAATTTCGTGCCGAGGGCTGGAGTCTTGAAGAGATGCCGGTCCAAATGCTTGACCAACGCCGGAAGCAGAATCAATGTGGCCAAGCCGGAAACGATCATGATGCTCGCCAGGAAAAACCCTACCGTTTGGTAAGGGACCAGCGGGGCAATGAGGAGGGGGGTGAAGCCCATGGCTATCACCAGGATATTCCGTGAAATCGCCCGGCCCGGTTCTCCAAACATTTCCCCGGCCGCTGCTTCCCAGTTCTGATTCGACCGGGCATACGCCGTTCGGGACCGCTCCAAATAGTGGATGGCGAAATCCACCGAGAGCCCAAGGGTCATCGCCGAAAGGACGGCGACCGGCATATCGTAATCCTTTTAACCACAAAATCCTGGAGGGAAATGATTTTATCAGTAAAAATCAAATCTTGCCGGGGGGGTTTGTTCAAGGGTGGCGGGTGGAAAGGAGGGTTGGCGGGCCGGGCGTCTTCTAGTTTTTACACAAAACCTCCCTTTTCTCCAAAACATGGCGGATCAATTTTTCCAGGGTTTTAAAATCAAACGGGTGGAAAATAAAACCATCGACCTTTCCCTTAAAATGTTTCACATCTTCCGCGCCTTCCAAGGGAGGAGTGATCATGATGATGGGAAGGTCTTTACAGGCTTCATGATGCTTGATTCTTGCCAGGAGGTCCCTGCCGCCCATTCCCGGCAAAACCCGGTGGGTGATGACCAGCCCGAAATGTCCTCTTTCCAGGTAATCCATCGCGCAGTGGGCGTTGACCGCGAATTCAATATAATAGAAACCGATATTTTTAAGCTGGGTCATGAGCCGGAGGCTGGACAGGGTTCCATCATCCACCAGAAGAATTTTGACATCCCCAATCATTTTTCAATCCATCATCATTTTTAAAACCTTGAATGAGAGACGGAAACCACCCCTCAAGGGGTACCGGAGGAGGAGACTAACCTCAACTTGAGGGGTGGAGTCCGCTTAAACCGCGATAAAGCGATAACCCATGCGAAGCCGGAATGAAACCGGGGACATCATTTTAAACAGGATTACAGAATACTATTGAGATTCCGTTACGGTTCGGTAACATTTTGTCGACAATATTCACTGCGGAGTAACTCCGGCGGCGAACCGCCGCTGGTGGTATTGCCATACTTTATATGACGGACTGAGGTGGG
>JBHHVU010000089.1:0-7183 GCA_046754465.1 Nitrospinaceae bacterium
CTGGGTCCGGCATATAAAGTATGACAATATCACCAGCGGCGGTTCGCCGCCCGGGCCACGCCCGAGGGGATGGGTCACAGCATCATCGCCAGCCCACCTGGGTCCGGCATATAAAGTATGACAATATCACCAGCGGCGGTTCGCCGCCCGGTTTAATTATTTTGGGGTTCTCGCCAAGGGACCTTGGTGATGAAGGTATGATTTTTGGCGTCTATCAGAATAATACTGGCGCCGATAGACCCGGCGCGGCGATTCTCATTAAAGGAAAGATCCGAGGTGACCCCGGTCTGGACCTGCCATAAATTGCCGGCCTTTTTGATCAGCTTGTGTCGAGTGACGTCCCGCCCCGAGACCTTCAAACCCTTCTCCAGCAAGACCGCTCCGGCGAACGCGGACCACTGAAACGCGACGAATTTTTCCTGGATTTTATATTTTTTCATCAGGCGAAAATAAGCCGCCAGCTTTTCCGCCTTGGGATCAGGCAGGCTCAAGGGCGACGCGAGGTAAACCTTTCCATCGAATTGTTCCGGTAAAGACAACAAGGACGCGCCAAACAGCTCCATTGAACCGAAAACAAAAGGATGCCAACCCTGCCGGTCCGCCTCCATGACAAATTCACGCGCATCTCTTCCGGGCCCAAAAAAATACACCGCCTGGGTTCCGTTCTTTTTTAGCGGGGTCACCCATTGCTCTGCATGGAACTCATTCAAGGAGTAGGACTGATCGGCAACCATCGAAAAATCATGCTGTTTCAATTGTTTTCGGACTCCCAAGGCACCGTCCCGGGAGATTTTATCCCCGGCGTAAAGGAGAGCGATCTTTTTACCCGTGCCAACCAGGTCTTCCGCCAAAAAGTCCACGAGCACCCGGGCCTGGTCGGAAAGACTGGAATACAGGTAAAAGGTGCTGTTGCTCAGGATATAGGCATCGGCGGGGGTGATCGTCAGCGGGGCGAAAACAGGGATATTTTCATCGCGGAACCATTGCCTCGCCTTTGGATTATTGGAGAGGCCCAAGTTGGCAAGAAAACAGAATACAGGTTTCCTGGCGAACTGTTTCCGAAGGGCGGATAATGCACCACCGGGTTGGAAAGGATCGAAATTTATAGTCACCAGCCGGACATCGCGTCCGTAAATTCCCCCCAAGGAGTTCAATTCCTCGAAATAAGCGGAAAGAACCTGTTGGACCACTTTACCGGCCTTTTCCAGAGGCCCCTTGGACGGCAAAAGGGTACCGACCCGGATCGAGTCCTTCGTCACCCCTGAAACCGGTTCACGGCCCAACACCTTGAGATAGGCGATCAGGTCATCGAGATCTTTTTGGTTGATAATGTATCGGGGCATGGCGGGCTGCAGGGGATTCCCCGCCGGATCGATGCCTTTCCGGATCGCCCGGACCAGCAATTTTTCGTTGTAGGGAGGATGCGTGCGCCCTGTGGGACGAAGACCACTGACGGGGGTTTTCAGGTTGGCAAAGGTAATGTCCGGCGCCAGGACGCCCCCTTCGCGAGCCCCAGTGCCGTTTTCTTTGTGACATTGAATGCAAGGAAAATTTTTGGCGGGAGCTTCGATTTCCGGACCGCTGAGGTAAGCTTTGACCGTTTGCGTCCCTTCCCCGAGGGTATAAACCCGCTTTCCCCGAATTTCAGCCTTGTTCAGAGATCCCAGTCCAAAGGCAGCGGTGGGAAGCGTCAGGGCGAGAGCGGACACGGCCATCATTCTAGTCGCGTGGCGGAAATTCTGAAAGGGTGAGCGAAAGGGATTGGAGCAGATGTTTAGAAGGAATGAAAGAATTATATTTTTTCCTCTCATTTTTTACTCAACAAAAGCTTCAGGAGCGTTACCAGCCCCTGGGGAGGGAAATTCCCCCTGACTATCCGCCAATGT
Organism: Nitrospinaceae bacterium; assembly: GCA_046754465.1. Taxonomy (GTDB): domain Bacteria; phylum Nitrospinota; class Nitrospinia; order Nitrospinales; family VA-1; genus JBHHVU01. The sequence goes on from JBHHVU010000089.1 coordinate 1,887, forward strand.
CCCGTTTTCACATTTCCCAGGATAAACATCGGAGAATGGGCTTCCACGTCCTGATTGAACTGGCCCAGTTTTTTGATGATTTTGTCTAAATTTTCCTTTTTCCCGGTCAGGAAGGTCCACCCCTTGCCGGCATCGAATTGTGATGCGAATTCCGTCAACGCCCGGGGGGTATCTCTTTTGGGATCGACACTGATGGAGACCAATCGCAATTTTTCCTCCATCTGATCCGCCAGGGCGCTTTGTACCTGGGAAAAGATTTGGCTGTTCGCGGGGCAGGCATGTTCACAATGGGTGAAGATGAAATCGATCAAGACCACTTTGTCTTTCAGGATATCGTCATAAAAGCGAATCGGCCGTCCCTCCTGGGTCACCAGTTCCAGATTCGTGAAAAACCGGCGTTGCGCGGCTTCGTCGGTGGGCAGTTTCATAAAATACTTCAACTCTTTCCTTGGCGTATCCTTGGCGTTCGCATCCCGGACCGGGAAAAGGAACACTGCCGCCAATAGCGCCAGGAAAGTTAAAAACGATCTGAAATTCATGGTTTATTTTTCTCCCAGTGAAGAGACCGGGTGGGCATCCCGGACCGCCTGCAATTCGTCCAATTTGGACAAAAGAGCGTCCAGTTTGGGGAATCCGTAATAGCGGGTCCATTGATCGCTTTTGCCGTCACCGACCAGGATCATGGAAGGATGTTCATCCAGATCGGAAGAATACGCCCTCAACCCCAGCAAGACCTCGTCGACATGGGATTTCTTCCCGGTGAGGAAGATCCAGTCCGGTCCGGCATTGTGTTTTTTGGCATAGGCTTTCAGCCGGGACGGGATGTCGGTGGCCGGATCGATCGTGATGGAAATCAGCGACACCTCCTTTCCCAAGCGGCCGCCCAGCAGGTTCTGGAGTTGACTGAACATGGCCGTCTGAATGGGACAAGCGGTGGTGCAGGTGGTATAAATAAAATCCATGATCACCAGCTTGTCCCCAATGACCTCGCTCTTGAACTTCACGGGGTCACCATCCTGGGTGACCAGGTCCCGTTCCAGAATATTCACATCCAGGGATTTGGGCTTGGCGCTCTGCGCGGACAGCGGTTTTAACGGATGGTCGCTGTGCATATGCTTCATATCCGCCTGAACGGGCTGCAACCCCAACAATCCGCTTAAAGCCAAAATAGCAAGCGCTGTAAAGGTCCTGCGGGCAATCATTGCACACCTCCCGATTTGTCGTTCTTTCCCGGTTTTCCGGCCGAGGCGATGGTATAGGTATGCCCCAACCGGCCGAATTTGACTCCCATGGAACGGGCCTCGATGAGCAGGCGGTACTTCCCTTCACTGGGGAAGGAAAATTGCACTTCGTAAACGCCATTCCCCACATGCCGGGCCCATTGACGCACATTCCAGCCGCCGCCATTTTTCATGCCCAAAACGTACAAATCCTTGATTTTGGGAATAGGTTCTCGGGATTGGGCGTCTTCCAGCCGGAACTGGATTTTGGAAACCTTGCCGGGCGTCAACAATTTCTCTTCCACCAGGTTGTCATAGAGAAGTTCCCGTTTCCGGTTTTCGGCCAGATTCCGCGGTCCTTCCACTTCCAGTTCAAAACAATGAACCACCAGCGGATTGTTGAGCAGAAAATAGACATCATAGATTCCCCCATTTTTCAGGTGGACGGAGGTGGAGTACTCCCCCACCACCGTACCTTCCAACAGGGTATGGTCGTAAACAAAAATTCCCACGGGTGAAGAAGTATACGTTTTGAAGGAATTCGAGGCGGCAAGCATTCCCGATTCCTTGTAAAAGTAAATTTCCCGGTCTGGGGCGTTGGCGATGAGCAGCCCTCCCTCGTCGGGGGTGATATCCATTGGCAAAACGCCGGGAAGCCCCGGTCCCTCTTTCGGCGGCTTGCTTCCCAGGGGAATATCCGCGACAGGCGGAGCTTCCGGACTGGCAAGGGCGGAAAGTTGAATCATGCTGAGATGTACGTTTCCTTCATGCCAGACGTAAGCAAAATTGGGTGTGAATATCAAATGGTCCGGCTGGTCATGGGTCGTGAACCTGTGGTTGACGCGGTTGCTCGACGTATCGATTACGGTCAGCGCATTCCTCGCCTTATGGACCGCGAACACGAAACGTCCGTCGGGGGACGCAACCAGCCGCGACACGTCCGGCTTAAGGTTCAGCGATGTTAATATTTTCCCGGTTTCCGGATAAAGAACCGTCAATTTTCCACTGGCTTCGTCGGCAACATACAGCGCCTCGCTCAGGGTGGAAAAAGCCAGATGCAATTGGCCCTGTCCCAGCGTCACCTCACCCTTCTTCTTGAGGTCCGCGCCGTCAATGACAGTCAGTTTCCCATCACCATTCGCACCGACAAATACCAGACGTTTTTTTGAATCGAACTCAATATTCAGGGTCCCGGAACCCACTTCAAGGGTTTTGACGACTTTGCGGCTGACCCGGTCAATAACGCTGACGGTTCCCGAGCCTTCGTTACCCACCCAGAGGTATCGTTCATCGGGTTGTTGTTTAACCTGGTTGGGTTTTTTCCCCACGGGAATATAGCCCTCCAGGGCCTGGATATTGATATCGACCACCGCCACCCTGCCCTCCTCCGGCTGTGTCACATAAACCCGTCCCGCGGACTCGTCGAATTCCCAGGTCCCCGATTTTCCTTTCAATGGAATCAGGGCCATCAGATTGGAGGTGGCCAGATTGATCAACGGATTGAATATGGCAATGGTGTCGTCGGCGTTTAGGGAGATGATGTAGTAGTTGTTCAGGTCCCCTTCCGCTCCCTTGACCAGGCCGCCCCGGAGAAAATTTTTAATACCGCGCTCACAGGAATCGCGATCGGGTTTTCCACGAAGAGGAGGCCGCTGGGCAATCCAACCCGCGGGATGCAGGTCGGAAATCCCATAGCCAGTTTCCTTATCGGTGATCCGAAAACCGACTCTCAGGGGTTTACCAGATTCTATTTTGGCTCCGCTATAGCCCTCAATTTTATTAGGCTGGGCAAAAAATTCGACATTTACACTCGATTTCAGCTTTTTTGCTTTGGGTGTGTCCTTTGAAGCTCCGGAATCGGCGGCCAGGGCCAATCCCCCCCAAGAAATCATGGCGGTAATCAACCCTAGAAAGAATATCGACCGGTAACGCACCATAAACACCTCCAGACGCCTGATCAAAAGATTTACAGAAAAAGTAACATTAAGCTCCCGGCTTGCCGACATCCACCAAGTGGGGCGGTCGGTGCTTAACTTATTCAAATTAATAAGATTATACTTCCATGATAACCAACTGACGCCCGGTCCGCAATACAAAAACGGCCTCCCCACCAAGGCAGGAAGGCCGCTTTCAAAGTTTACATGGCTAAACCATGTGTCTTACTCAGTTGGTGGGTGCCGCCGGCGGGGTCCCCACTACGAGTTGACCCCACATGCCGCCTGCCCAATGGAAGTTGTTGTTCGAGCGGAACAACCAGGTTCCTTCCCGGGCTCCACCAAGGATCTCGGCGGTGAACGATTTACCGGGAGCCACAAGAGCGGCTCCTGGGGAACCAAAGTTCACGATCCCGTAATCCCAGTAAAAATGCCCGTTCACGATGAAAGCCTGCTGACGGGCCAGACCCCCCGGATGACCCACCCGGAACTTGACGTTTTCGCCCGGTTCGGCGTGGAACACGGGGGTCTCGATGGACTTAAAGGAATTCATGAAAAAGTCCTTGGGATAAACACTATCATGAGTGCTACAGGCTGAAGGCTCACCCGTTTCACCCGTACAACCGACCGAGTCCATTCCCAGGCGAGCCCAGAAGGGTTCTGCCCGGTAGTTGAAACCCTGGTCCCCACGGTCGTAGGAATCGTCGCAGATGGGGCAATTCAGGATTTCGTTGATGGTCCCGGATATGGAGCTGTCATGCAACAGGTTCAAGCCATCCTGATAGATCACGACGAACTCCTTGAAGGACTCGTTTTGCGATCCGGGGGGAAAGGTGATATCGGTTGAGGTGCCCGCGGCGGTTGCGAAATTCGCATCCTCGGGCTCCACCACCAGCATGCCCACCAGTCCCTGCTCGACCTGTTTAAACACATCTCCACCGGAGAACAGGTTGACCGCCCCAAACGCTTCCGGTGTATGCACCATGGTCTTCACCAGGGGATTATTGGGATCAGTTTCGAAATCAATAAGCCCCGCGTACCAGGTGTACTCCTTCACATTATTGTTACTTGGAGCCGCATTCGGATCTTCGTAACAATATTCACCCCAACCGGGAATCGTGATACAGGTCAGGGAGGAGCCACTACCAGCCGGGCCAACGGTTTGCGATCCCGTCACAGCGGTGTTGTACCCCGTGTTCAACCCGTCGGAGTACCGGACGTCCGTCGCGACCAGAGCCGGATGCAGCGACACCTGGTTGGAGGGACGGAACATATCCGCCTTCATGCTCAGGATGTTGGGGAACTCGGCGTCTCCCGCATGGTCCGGAACATTTTCCGGCAGCATGTTGGTCAACTTGACCTTGATGCAGTCTCCGGCCCGGGCCCGCATGACCAGCGGCTCCGGCGCCTTGGCGCCGCTTTGCAAGGCCGCCTTGTCTGAAGCGTGGATGAACAACAGTCCACTGGGATCGACGATGCCCTCCCGGGGATTGTATTCAATTCTTCCACCCGGGAGAAGGTCTTGGGCCGCCCATGCCTCGATTTCGAAATTCCGCACCGGAGCATCCGACGGGCAAATATCCGTGGAGTTAAAACCCGCGGTATGGGTCACACCGATGCCGTCAGGAAGGTGGGACAGTGCGTTCAACACATCCTCATCGGTATTGTTGCCGCTGAAAGGAACGGTCAGCGGGTTATTGGGCAAGCGCGCGATGGGCAGATTCTCCGCCCCGTAATCCGCGATTGCCTGGTTACAAAGCGCGATCCGGTCCGCCGTCAACAGCTGGGTGATGTAATCGTGCAAATACGGCGGGTAGAACTGCAAATACATCGCGAGCTGTTGATTGACCTCGGAATCCGACAGATGCTGGTTGAAGCATTCGGACAAGTTCGCCAGCGAACTGGGTTCCGGATGGGTGCGAACCAGCCCCCATGCGCCATTCCACAGTGAATCGATCGTGCCGAAATAATACATGTAATCGGCGGTATGAGGATCGTTCACGTTGGGGAAGTGAGCAATATCCGCCTCGAAATGCTCGGAGATTCCCACTTCCTGCGCGGCAACATGGGGTGACAACGGATTGGCGATATCACGGTGCCAGTTCAGGCCCTGGAGGTTGAAGACGTGCTGCACTTCCTGGGC
>JBHHVU010000090.1:0-6608 GCA_046754465.1 Nitrospinaceae bacterium
TTAGTTATAAATCTTTTCCTCGCTTTGGCGGTGCCCTGCCGGCCGGGAGGAGGGGAATGGGCTTTGCCAGGTTATGTCCATGCGTCCTGCCACGTCACTTAAAGGTCAGGGCAAAGGGTTTTTTGACCCTGGTGTGACCATAGAGCCGGTCGTTCTCCCAGACCGCTATGCCAAAGTAGTAGGTTTTGGAAAGGTCATCGAACTGGACATCATGGGCCTTATCATTGGTAACCAGGTTCCGGCTCAATTCCAAGGTCCATTGTCCTTTATCCTTATCATGCCTTGCCGCGGCGGAAATATCGCCCCGGCTGCCATTGGGCCGGGTCAGCAGGTATCCCGGAATGGCATCCCCCTTCTTGACCTTGGACATATTGAGCGGGACCTCTTTCCCTTTTATAAGAAAAGGGCCGTCCGGGTGGGTCCTGGACATCCACCGGGGGCCGCCGCCTTCCTTATTGCGCACAAAGTTTATCCCGCCAGGTCCAAGGGCATCCCACTGGTGGGCGGCGTTTATCCTCTTGACGGCATTTTTCTCATCCTTCTTGGAAATATTGGTATTGTTAAGGAAGCCATCATCCGCGTAACCCAGGGGATTGGTGATGGAGGCACGCCACTGCCAAATATCCGAGGCTTGATTGGGCCCGGAGGTATACATTTTATTTTCCTTTTCGGGTTTGTGACACAGCACCGCACACCCCTTTTTGGCGAATTTCTTTATTAAAACTTCATCCCTGATGGGCCATTGAAAACAGAAACGATCGGAATCGGCCTCCCAGGGGGGTTCATCCTCCCATCTTTTTTCCTGCTTGATACTCCATTTATTTCCGTCATAGACCCATTTGTCCATGTTTATGGATTCCGTTTCGTCCTTCCAGGATAAGAGAAAATATACTCGGTCCTTGGTATGAACCGTCTTCACGCTTATCTTGGGTCCATCCTCTGCCTCCACCACGGCCGGTTTGACCTTTTTCCACGCGGCATCCTTCCCCTCCCCATCGAGAACGGGTGGATTATCGACTTTAATGGAAATCAAGGACCTGGCCTTGGCATGGGCAAGAGGTGCAAAGACCAGGATTAATGTTAACGCAAGGAACCCAGTGAGCGGCTTAACAAGAAACTTCATCGGTATCTCTCCCCGGCAATTCGGGAAAGGGCCGCCCTCCCCGAATAGTAACGAATGGAATCTATTATTCAACCACCTGGATATCCGCGGACATGCCGTCGTGGTTCGTACACCGCATCACGTAGTTTCCCGGCTCTTTAAAGGTAAAGTCCCACTCGCCGCCGCGCCGGTCCCTGCGTTTCTTAAATACCTTCTCCGTCTCAAAGCCATTCTCGTCCACTTTGCTTATGAGAGAGCTATGCCAGAATTCATCCCGGTTACGAACTTCCAGGACCTGACCCAGCTTGACCATTATGACGTCGGGGTTATATGAAGTATCCCGTTCCACCACCACCACCTTGGACGGCTGGGGCAACATACCCATTGCCCAGACGGAACAGATAACCAGAATTACTACCAACCCAACCCTTTGCATCCACTTGCTATTCAACTTGTTCATTTGACATTCCCTCATTCATTTTCGGTGGGGCGCCGCCCGAAAGCGGCGCGCCACCGTTTTGTATCTTTATGGATGTGAAACCTGGATCTCAGGATTGCCAAACATCACGTGAAGGAAGGGTTGACCGAACATCTTTCCCGCGGCCATTGCTTCCTGGACATGTTTCTTGGTTTTCATCATGAGCATTTTGGTGGCCTCCATATGAGCCATCATCTTCTTTTTCTTCTCTCCGGGAGGCATTTTCATGACCATCGCCTTGGCCTGCATCATCCTTTTCTTGATCTCGGGGAAGGGGATATAGCCGGTCTTGAGCGGCGCTTTTTCAGGACCCTTTGGGCCAATGCGGTAGGGAGGCACCATCAAATGCAAAACCCTGCCGGTCCCCCGGACTCCGGTATCAAACTGCAATTTACCTTTATTACGCACGCCTTCGGTGATCATGACATGGATCAGGTGATTATCGTTGGTCAACCTGCCATCGACATAAACCTTGCCCTTGGCCCAGAAGGCCACATAGGTGTACTCCGTGGGCATCAATCTCGTTCCCAGGCCGGTTCCGCCGTGCAGCAGGTGGTCGGTGACAACACCGCCAAAAGTGGGAAAGAACTTTCCATGCGGGAGCGGCATGTCGGCGACCACCCTGTAGTCATGCGACTTGTCCGGGGCCTGGAAACGCGCCTCGAAGTGAACCTTATCCTTCGTTTTGGCGCCGTCAATGGCGGTCGCGTCGGTGAGGTCCATCTCCAGGCTGCCAACGCCCACGGGCAGCCAGTCACTGAAGGGGGTCGCATGGTCCACGATGGTATAAGCCCCCCCCATCTGCTGACGCATACCAGGCACGATGCCCACCAGGGGGAAGGGGGTCTTTTCCCATCCAAGCGGATTTGCAGGGGTACCAAAGACGTTGGGGTCCATCTGGCGCGGTCCAGGAAGATCCCAACGGGTCGACCCATCACGCAAGGACACTTTAATGTTTACCGGGCCGCCGATACGATCGGGTGGAGAGGGGTTCATGGCATGAGCCCTGGTATAGGCGCCCAAGCCAGTCTCTGGCAGTGCGCCCCCAGAGCCTCCATTGGATTTTGCAATGGTCTGGGAATCCATACTTGCGCACCCAAAGGCCACAAACAAAGCTGCAATAACTTGCATTTTTAAAAAACGCTTCATGATTTCCTCCTTAATTGGGGTTGAAGATCTTACGAGCCATTTAATTCAAAATCACTTCCTGTGATTAATGGGGATAACCAAAAAAAGGCCTTTTGACACTTCACAAAATCAAACGATCCTTCCTCATGGCAAAAGAGGGTCCGCTGTTCGCCTTAATGCCTTCAAACCCATGAATTAATTGATAATTCCTGCCTCCGCGATTTCTTTTACTCTTTACCCTTTCCTGCGTTAATGTCGATTCACCCCCCAAACCCTTACAGAGTTTGCGAAAAAATCGGCAAATGAGAACTTCCCCCGGGGACGGGATTATTTTGGCCCAAACTTCCCAAAAGAGGCCCACTGGCTTTTCCCCGGAGCTTGAGGAACAGACCTGCGAATAAAAAGATTCAAACCCGGGCAGGTGACAACCGGTTGAGGCCAGGGTGTCCGGCCTTGGCCGTCAAATTACCTGAACAAAGGGTCGGGATTGCGGAAAATTCGGGATGGAGGGTAAGGCGGACAAAAATATCCGGTTCCGCTCTCTTGCCCTTAACATACTAGAGAAGTCAACCGGCAAGGTTATCACTCGGGCGGGTGGCCCAGCCGGCGCTGAACTTTTAAGGGCTCGCAGATTGTTTTGATCTCTTCCGGATCGGCCGCCACCACTTCGACCTTCCATTCTTCCGGACCGATATGGGCCCGGGAAAAAAAATCGTGTAATCGCCCCATATCCCAGTTGGAAATCCGCAGGGTCCCCCAAGCGTGGGAAAGGTCCTCAAAGAGTCGGTCGCTGATAAACCGCACCATCTTCGGATTATTCGTCATGCCCTCGGCGAGGGGGAAAAAATCCCGGCCGTGGACCGCCAACCCGTTTTTCCCGGAACCCTGCCATGGGTTTTTCGCTTCCGGGGAAAGCGGAACGAAACGAAGCGCGCCATTGGGGCTGAAACGCTGCACCGGCCAGTTTTCGCCCGGCAAGGTACCGGAAACGGCGTACTCCCCTTCCGGCACGCCCTTTTTCGCAAGCGCCGCGAGAAAACCTGCATCCAGGTTGCCTTTGGCATCGGGTCCGAGAAAACAGACACGGTCGATCCGGTTTCCCGGAACCTGCAGGGTCAGGATCCCCGGGTATTGGGGATCGCCGGTGAGACGGACCAAAATGTCCGATCCCGCTGCCGTGGCGGACACACTCAACAACCACAACCCGGCTGCCCATTGGAGAATGAATTCCGTTTTTTTCATTTTTGGATTTCTATGACTACCAGGGATTGCCTGGCCTTTTCGGACATTTCATCGTCGACGGTTTTCGAGGGGATTGCACTGTCTCGATCTTTTCCGACTTTCCGCGATTTAAACTTCACCCCGGAAACCCCACCAAGCACTCTTTTGAGGTAAGATGATTTGAGGGCGATTTCCCCTTGCGGAGCCCGGCCGGCGGCCTGAAACGCCTGGATGGCATGGGGTTTGGACAGGTGAATGCCCACCACTTCTCCGGATGAATTCAACAACGGTCCACCGCCCCGTCCGGTTTCGAGGGGGAGGTCCACCTCAAAAAGATTTTCGTCGTGTTGAATCGCCTCCAGAGCCGCAAGCTTTCCCTTGAGAGGAAGAAGACCGGACATCGCCCGGGATGAATTTGGGTAGTCCGGGGTGAATACCGGATCACCCGCCCGGAGTGTGGAGGAGTCTCCCAGTTCGAGGCCGGGTTTCGCTGGCCGCGAGGGATCATTCAATTTCAGGACGGCCAAGCCGTATACCATAAATTGACGCACGAGAACCGCCGGCGAACCGGACCCGTCGGCGAACCGGACCCGGATATTCCTGGCGTCCTTGACCGTGTGATTAAGAGTCAGCAGAAATCCCTGGCGTCCGAAGAGAAACCCCACACCCGCCGATTCCCAGTTTTCGCTTTGGGGAGGGGGATGCAACGATTCCATTTCCTCGAATTCCTTGGGGTCGAGGCCGAAATGGCCGTATGCTTTTTGCAGGTTGTTGCGAACGATGGCAAGATTCTTTTTCGCTTCCGGACTTTTCTCCCGCGCGTAAAGTTTCTCCGCCCGGCGGAGGTGGTGCACAGCCAAAACGCCTTCGTTCATTCTGTAATAGAGGACCGCCAGGCCGTGATGCGCCTGAGCCCAGTCCCGTTTGAGTTTAAGCGCGTTCTGAAAAGATCGAACCGCTTTTTCGTTTTGCCCATTCAGGGATTGTTCGAATCCTTCAGCGTACCAGTCCTCGGCTGTTTTCGCCTCGAGAGGGGACCCGGCGGCAAAAAAGAACAGACCCAGGAAACCCAGGCAAAGATATAATTTCATTTGATTTCCATTCGGCTTCAACGGATAATTACAAGAAAATTAAACGATTAAACCCTGCCCATGATCGCATATACCCATGATTAAGACAATTCGAGACCCCCAAAGGGGTTCCCGGGAAGGCCTCACCCTGGCCAAGGTGGTGAGGTTCCTTACTCTCCCTTTCCGTCCCTCTCATCTGGAAACTTACCTGGCCGTCGAACGATTTGAAGATATCCCCGTCGATCAACTCATCGCCGACGGAATCGAGGGGCTTCTCCTGGATGCCGATGGGACCCTCGGGATCCACCACGCCAGGAATTTTCCGGAAAGCACGGTCCAGCAGGTCCGAAAAATGCTGGGCAAGGGACTAAAGGTCGCCATCTATACCAATTCCATGGATGACCGGTTCGATCAGTTTTCGGAGGTGAAAGTCGTCACCCGCGTTCCGGCGAAACCCGACCGAAGAGGTTTTGAGGCCGCCATGAACGATTACCTGCATCTCGATGACCCCTCCAAGGTCTGCATGATCGGGGACAACTACATCACCGACGGAGGCGCGCTTTCGGCCGGGATGAAGTTCATCCACGTTAAACCCGTCAAGGGCAATGAGGGATTTTTTCATTTCCTGACCCGGAACTTTGCCTACCTTTGCGCCCGATTTTATTCGCGGGACACTTTCCGGAATTCCCGCCGCTGACACCCTGATTTCCAGGTAATAAAACCCGCCGCTCCCGCCTGAGAGATGGTTACCTGGCCGCGAAGTTGGGGCCAAATTTCAAAATTCTGTTTACTTCCGGGGAAATATCATAATAATACAGGGAAAACCCTCATTTGGCTGGGCTTCCCTCGCGAGGAAGAAATACGGGGATACCCCCCCTTTCAGGAAAGTGAATCGGGCTCCATGGATTCAAAACAAATCAAAAACTACTGCCGGAAAGCCCAGGATATTGCCTCCGAGAATGGAATCCAGGCGGGACTCTCCTTTCTGATCGGCGAAAAATTCGCCTGGAATTTTTATGAGTTGAGGAAGATGCAAAATAAGCTCAAATTCCTGTACCCAGAGCGGGACCCCTTTGGGAAAACCCCTCTTTCCGTCGGGGAACAATCCCTCAAGTTGAGTTACGCGCTGACCCTGAGTGATAACTACAGAGAGATTCTGGAAAAAATCGACCTGCTGAAAAAAAAACAGAAGCATTTCATCCGTGAGATCAAGGAATCCTTCGATTCCCAGGACATTGAGGATTATCTGGACTCGTACCCCCGGCTGGCTTTCAAACAGAAATCCATGGCGAACGAAAAAGGAGAAACCGAAGAAGAAATCCGGTACTTAAAGGAAGATGTTCTTTCGGAAGCGGAAGATATACTTATCATCAATGAGCTAAAAAAACTTTTCCGGTGAAGAGGCCGGTTCGCCAAGGTTGTTTCGGCACCGTGGAGTTGTCATGAACTTTTCCTGATTATCGGGCCAGATGAAACCCATATTAAGCAAACGCACTCGATTACTTCTCGCCTTCCTGATTTTATCCGCCTGTACGGTCATGGTTCTGTTTACCGGTCCCGGGTTCAATTTCGTCTGGCAGGTGGTGCTTTCCGGCATATTATTTTTTTT
>JBHHVU010000091.1:0-6343 GCA_046754465.1 Nitrospinaceae bacterium
GGCTATTTAGATTGACCTATCCCCCTTCCCTGTGGGAGACCTTTGCATAAGAGGGCATTGGATCTGTTTTTCATTTTTTGCTAACAATAAAAAATAAAAGGGAATCCCCTCATCCCAACCTTCTCCCAATGGGAGAAGGAGGTTCTTCCTCTCCCTCTGGGAGAGGACCGAGGTGAGGGTTCCATTCAAACCAAAACACAGTATTTATGCAAAGGTCTCCCCCCGTGGGGGGCGGAGTGCCTCTGCGGGCGGATGGGGCGTGCGTTATAGGGCGAAACCGGATTGACAGGCGAATGATGCCATGACCTATCCCCTCCCCGCGTGGCGGGGCAAAAAAAAGGGGAAATGAAAGGCGAAGGCTCCTTTCATTTCCCCTGCGCAGTTACCGGGATGAGCGGGATAAATGTTCCGGTGATTTAACTACGCTGAACCTGTCCTTGACCAAAAATTTGGTTCAATCTTCTTGGGCATTCCCCCTTTCTAATTATTTTGAAGCTAAATGAGTTTCCGTCCGAGGGCCATCCATTGCCCGGCCGGTTAATGATGCCCCCTGCGATGATGACCGCGTCCAAACCCACGACCGTGGGAATCTCCATGGTTGCGGCGGGAAAATCCGTGTCCGTAATAAGAACGTCCATGATCTCCGCCGTGATGCCCGCCATAATGTCGCCGGTGCCCATGACCCCCGGAATAGGGGGAATAAGAGTGACCGCGGAAATGACCAAATCCATAATGCCGTCCGTAATACGGCGAATAGCTATACAGTCCATAAGAGCGGCCACTGTAATAATTGTGTCCGTACCCGCCCCCGTAATGGCGGGAATAGCCATGGTGTCCGTAAGAAGGGCCGTAATGGCCGAAGATCCCGGAAATAATATGGAATGGAGCCAGTATGATATGTCCCAGGGAATCCGCGATGTAATACCCGGCGCCGGCAAAGGCATTGGAGTGAACCAAAAGAACGAAAAAACCACTCATTATAAGAATTCTGATTTTTTTCATGACAGGCCCTCCTTATTAAAATGGCCCACATTCCTTGAAAAACCCCGCTGATTTTGCTATTATATTTATGTATATATTTAATGTCAATAATTTTATTAATTTTTTTTTAATTTATCCGGGACGGGAATTTTAATATAACTATTTACTTTTTAAGGGGTTCCCGGCATAATAAAAAAGGATGCCTCCAGGATTGATTTTAAATATAAGCATAACATTAATTGCAAAAATGAGTTAAAACTGCTAAGTTTATCCGGTTTAAAAAAAGGGAGCGTTATGCAGTTAAAATACAATAGCGATCAACGGAAAGAGTACCTGAACATGATTGATCGCATCGGTCAGAATTGGCTCGCGGTTTTCCAAGGCAACACGGAGTTTTATTCCGCCGCCTATTGGGACCTTTTAACCAGGATTTGGAAATACGAGGGTCCCGTGAGGAAAACCGACGCCATGAAATTCATGACGGGTATCAAAAGCGCGCAAACCGCCGGAAAATACCTCGAAACCGCCATCCAAAATCGGTTTCTCCTTGAGGAGGACAATCCGCAGGATGCGCGGTCCAAGCTGGTGGTTCTGTCGCGGGATATGAGAGACCGGCTGGACGAATTTTTTGATCTGGCGGTGGGAGAGGTCCAGCGGACCAACCAGAGCATTTTTGAAAAGGGCGCCGTCACCGAAAAAATCTGATTTTCGGCTGCAGCGGGATTGCATTATTCCAGATTCCAGCGCCCCCAGCCTTTTTTCTCCGTCAAGTTGGCCTTTTCAGGTTTCGATCCGGAACATGGACCCCGTCGGCGTATTCAGGAATTTTTCCAGAGGGATATTTTCCTGCTTCAGGAAGCCCTGTGCGGGGAGGTCTCCCTGGGAGACCATTTGCACGACCGCGCAGATGGAAGCGGCGGTGGTCCAGGAGATGGCCTTCCACACCTGCCCGGCGACCCGCCGGGGGAAATAGCTGCGGACAAATTCCTCGCGGAAAAGGTTTTTTTTCTGCCACCCTTCCACCGCGGCGTGTACGAACACCACATCATCGTTGACGGGAGGTTTTGCGTTCACCAGGATTCTTCCGGCCAGGTCCCGTTTTTCCCGCATGAAAAGTTCATTGAAGAAAAATCCCATCAGGCGGCAATGACCGGGATAGCGGATGGTTTTGTAATTCAGGTGAGCCACCCGATTGTCGAACGTTTCGCACATCGTGCCCAATCCGCCGGAAGTGGTGAAGGCCTCCAACTGGATGCCGTCGATCACAATGGTTTCGAGCCCTTCCATGGCGGGAACCCGGGCTCTTTTGCCGTTTTTGATCACCTCGCAATCGTTCAGGTACTCATTGACCACGCCCTCGGGCGACCAGTTGAACGCATATCCCAGCAGGCCCCGCGGGTGTTGGGGAAGCGCCCCGACGCGCAATTCAATGCTTCGGAGTTTGTCGAATTTTGAGGTGAGATCGGCGCCGGCGATGGCGATGAACCCTGGCGCCAAGCCGCATTGTGGAGCGAGGATTCCCCCGGCGGTTTCCGCCAACTTGCGGATTTCCCGGGTGGTCGGCACGTCTTCCGTCAGATCGAAATAATGTTTCCCCCCGGCGTGCGCCAAACGGGCTACGGAAAGGTTCTGATCATAGGGAAGGCAGGAGAGCACGGCATCATGTTTTTTTAAAGCCGTGCCCAGGAGGGCGGTGTCCCGGACCTCGCCTTTCAGGGTTTGAAAGACCCGTCCCCGAATTTCGTTCCGGTCCATCCCTGTAACCCGGTATCCGTTTTCATGCAACAGCGTGGCCACCAGGGTGCCGACTTTTCCCAAACCGATCACCAGAACAGACTGGATCCTTTTGTCCATCACATCCTCCCGGCGCGTGGCCTTTTCATTCCGGATAAATTACGCCGCACCGTTTCGACGCGGGGTCCCGGTCCGGCCCCGGTTTAAGGTTCACGTTCCCGGCACTCCCAGGTGTTCTCTGAAGTCCAGATGATTTCGATATAGTGGGGAATCCGGGTGTTCCTGTCGATGGCGGCGGACTCGATCTGTTGGCGTGAAAGGTGGATGGCGTACCGGAAGACCGCCCCGCGCAGATCGGCTCCACTGAAATCGGTTCCATTCAAATTCGCGCCGCTGAGGTAAGCGCCGCTCAAGTCCGATTTCCTGAGGTCGGCGCCGCTGAGGTTGGCCCCGAAAAAATTGGCTTCCTTGAGGATGGCTTTCCCGAGGAGGGTTTTCCGGAGGTCTGCCTTGCGGAAGCTGGCATTCTGAAGGTTCACGGGACCGAAATCGGTTTTCCTCAAGTTGGCGCCGTTGAAATTCGCCTCGCGGAGATTGGCCCCTTGTATTTTGGCGACCCTGAGATCGGCGCCGCTTAAATCGGCCTGATTCAGGTCCGCTTCATTCAAGTAGGTTTTATGGAGGTTGGTTCCAATGAGCTTGGCGTTCTGGAGGTTTGCCGCGTGGAGGTTCCCCTTGCTGAGATTGGCCCCGCATAAATTCGCGCCGCTCATGTCCGCCCCCGAAAGATCCGCGCCGCTCATGTCCGCCCCCGAAAGGTCGGCCCCCCGCAGATCGGCGCCGTTGAGGAAAGCGTCTTTCAGGTTGGCCTGGTTCAAGTCGGCGCCTTTCAGGTTGGCCTCGATCAGGTAGGCGCCGCGAAGGTTCCCGCTTCCCAGACGGGCGCCCTGGAGGTCGGTCCGGTTCAGGTTGGAGCCGCTCAGGTCGCTTTTATTCAGTTCCACCTGTTTCCGGATGGAAGGGTGTTCTTCCGTCATTTTCTTTCCTCTTATTCAGGTCCCCTCTAAAGCAGAATTCCGCGGGAGGGCGGGAGGGGAGGTCCCATTGCGAAAATTTTAAAGGGTTTTTCGCGTTTTTTCATCTAATAACCGGGACCCCTCCTTATACCACGGGGGCGGGGATTCCAGGTTCGTAAAAAGTAATGGAAAAACGGAGAGCCAATTTCAGGCATAAAAAAAGGCCCGCATCCCAAAGATGCGAACCACCCACTTCCTGGAGGAATATCCAAAGGTGGGGGGGCGATGTGGCCCGGCATCGCCCTCACCGGGAATGGGCAGGACCCCTTAGAGAGGCGGAATTCTAATCCTTGCGGGAAAAGTTCCACCCATCCTTGAGATCCCCGTTTTACTTGTAAATCGCCACGCTTATCGCGCCACCCAGCTCACCGACAGATCCCCCAACCTTGCCAGGATGAATTTTAGCGCCATTATCACCTCCATGGCAACCCATACAACCCTTTTTGAAGTACTCGGGCAAAATGAGACGAAAGGCATTTTTGCCGTTGTGTTTCGCCATCTCGGAAAAAGTCTTGCCTTTCTCCCAACCCGCTTTCAGAAATTTACCCTCGATCACGCCTTTTTCCCAACCGTCGGCCTTGTTGGAAGGGTTCACCAGGAATTTATCTTGAGTCGTGAGTTTCAAGTACATCTTTCCTCCCGAGGTCTTACCGAACCGGGTCGCCGCCTTCCGCGCGAAAATGGCGGGAAGGAATCGGCCCTTGGGGTCCAGGGCGGTGTCTTTGCCGCTCACCACATCGCCGACCACTCCCTTGATGGCCTCGATCAGCATCCCTTGGGCTTTACCCATGTTGCCGCCACCCATTTTGAACTTTTTCCCGGTGGCTTTTTCATAGTTGGCATAGGTCAGGGAAAGGAATTTATCGACACCGATCCCCGCTCCCTTGGGGTTTTTGATGAGGGGTTTGTTCTGCACCAGGACCGCCCGGGAAGCTTTCAATAAAATCGTCAGCTCCTTGGCGATCGACTCATCCTCGCCCGACCAGGCGGGAACGGCACCCAAACTGAAAAGAAATACCAAAAGCGTGATGAATGACAAGAACTTATTAGCCATAAGCCACCTCCCATGAAAGGGGGTTGAAGGAACTCGATGCACCGCTTCCAAATACAGCCGCGCACCGGTTGAACACATGCAGCGTGACTAATAAAAAGATTCGATCCCGATGGGTATTTTCTAAAGGATGGGCTCCATGACCCCGTTCCACGCGGGGAAATGCCTTCCATCGTTTTCAAGATTTATGTTTGAATTGCTCAAAGGGTACTCCGGCGGAGAATTTCTGTCAACCGATACCTCCAATGGACAAAGAAATAGCGTTCCGAAACCGGGTAATAATTCTATCCGAAAGCCGATATTGACGGACAAAAGTTACCGAGGGCTTTTGCAAAAAGAAAGGGCCCGCGCCAGAGAGCGGGCCCTTTAAATAAGAATGCCGAAGGACGGAGTCGAACCGTCACGGAGAAAGCGTATTTCGAGCGGGAAGCAGGCAAGCTGAATTAAATTTTTCGTGAACAGGAACCGCGTCAACGGCACAAGACCGTTTCCGGCCTCCCGCTGGGCCGGTCTATTCACTCAAAAAGAAATTTAATTATTGATGACGTTCCAGTTTTTGCAGTGCAAGCCGATAACCCATGGCGTTCATAATGGCGTTTATATTTTCCAGCCTGGGGTTGCCATCTTCTGAAAGGGCCTTTTGAATTCCGTTGCGTGAAATGCCGGTCTCCCTTGAAATCTCGGAAACCCCTTTCACGCGGCTGATAACACGCAAAGACGAAAGCAACGCCGGGGTGTTGCCATCCTGGGCATAATCATCAAAAATCTCGGTCAGATAATCGTCAATTTCGTCCGGGTGGTTGCGGAAGTAATCTTCCTCGACCTCCCTGAACTTCCTGTATGTTCGTTTAGCCATGACCCTGATGCTCCTTCCAATATTTCTTTGCCGTCCTTATATCCTTATCCTGACTGCCTTTGTCACCGCCGCACAACAGGACAACGATATTTCCAGCTTCTTCACCAAAATAAACCCGATAGCCGGGGCCAAAAAAAATACGCAATTCTGAAACGGCTTCGCCCACCGGTTCGCAATCGCCATAAAGCCCATGCTCAAGCTTCCCGATGCGTCTTAAAATGATCCGGCGGCCTTTCCGGTCGCGCAAACCCTCCAGCCAATCGGTAAAAGGCTCGTGACCGTTTTCATCCTGATAGACGGTGACGGTTTTGGGTTGCACGGCCTGGGTCATTTTAAGCCTTTCTATACAAACTATAGCACGTGCATAGTTTAGTATGCAACCATTTTAATTTGAATAGGGTGTTCTGTGCTGGTAATTATTTGACAGCCGATCTCGTGATTTTCAAACATCGCGGATTCAACTCGTAAGTGCAATTTTGGAGGCGTTTTAAGAGGCCAACGGGGGTAGTATCCGCCTTACACATAAGGCCAAATCTCAAACAAAAAAGGAGTTAGTGCGGTGCGGCACTAACTCCTTGCTTTTAAAATGGTGCCGAAGGACGGAGTCGAACCGTCACGGGGTCGCCCCCACTGGATTTTGAGTCT
>JBHHVU010000092.1:0-6332 GCA_046754465.1 Nitrospinaceae bacterium
CCTGTAGAGGACTTGCACCTCCAAGTAGGTGCGCCCTGCCGGGCGCACAAATAAAGAAACCGGCTTCCCTGTATGGGGAAGCCGGTTTCTTTTTTGCCAATTTCACTGAGGATTACGTGGAATTCCTGTGATCCTTGGCATAGTCATAATATTTGGTCTCGTGGACAAAATCAAATTTCTTGACCTTCTGGCCCATTTCGTCACTCTTTATGCTTTTGGCCGAGACCGTCTGTGGGGAGTTCCCGGTGGACGCCGTCATCGAAATATTTTCAGAAATGCGATTGCCATTTTCATCATACCACTTGGTCCAGACGGCATGGCGATCCAACGTTTTCATGATAGGATCAGCCGCGAAAGCGCTCCCCGCGCCCATGACAACGAATGAAACCACGATCAACAAGGCAAATATCTTTTTCATAATAGGCCTCCCTTCAATAAGTTATAAACATAACCGCGGACGGGCGAAACCACCCGAAGGCGGCCCCACAACATTTTGGTCGAATATTAACCATGAAGGTTTATAATTTTAAGCCATACTCAATCCCCGGTTGCCTCATGACCGGCCCTCCCGGTTGAATTAGTTGTCCCACATATTTAAAATTAAAACGCAAATATAAAAAATCAAGTTTATTAAAAAATTTTAATTTTTTTTGCGGATCAATTTGTTTTCTGCCATTATAGGCATTTTTTTATCGAGGGGGGGCGCAGGGCAAGAGCCGAGGCCTTCCAGTTTTGAACTTATTGAAATTTAAGATTTTTATTTGAAAGGGTCAGTTTCAGGGCGCGTTGGAAAGGGTCGGAAGGGGTCAATTTTCCTCTTGCCTTCATGTGACCGACCTGCTTGGAATGGGGTCAATGGAGGCGGGTCGCTCATTGGGAGGAAATGGGGGCATCCACGGAAAGACGGATTGAAGTGGGGAAGGGTTGACAGGATGTAAAGGATAGCCCTATAGGTTATTTTAAAATCCAGGCCAATCAGGGCAGCCCTATTACAGTTTTGGTCAAGAAAGCACTTGACCCGTTCCTTCGGCCCCTGAAATATAATCCCTTATTTTATAAGCCGTTAAAATTTATTCCTTCCCTGTTTTCACCTGAATTCCTCTCTGACTGTACCAGGGGGTACCAAGGGCAGGGTTGAAAAAAACCTTATTTTAATAAAAAACTGACCAACCGAAAACGGCGAACCGTCAGTGATGGTGTCCGCCGGGGCCGTGCACGTGGCCGTGCTGCAGTTCTTCGGCCGTGGCGTGCCGAACTTCGATCACTTCCACAGAAAAATGGAGTTTTTCTCCGGCAAGCGGGTGGTTTCCATCGAGCATCACCTCGTCGCCCTCCACCGCCTGAACGGTGAAGGGGATCTGCTTGTCATCTTCCGTTTTGGCGGTAAACTGCATGCCGGGTTCAATGTTCGCGTCGGCGGGGAACTTGTCGCGGTTCACTTTCATTTTGAGTTGCGGTATCACTTCCCCGTAACCATCCCGCGGCGACACACTCACTTCCTTCTTTTCTCCGACGGTGAGCCCCTCCAGGGCATTCTCGAGTCCGGGCACGATTTGACCATGTCCGTGCATGTAGGTCAACGGATCAGCGGTTTCGGAGCGGTCCAGTTCCTCGCCGTTTTCATTTTTCAGGATGTAGCTCAAACTGACCACCGAGTCTTTCTTAATCATGACATATCCTTTCCTATTTGGTTGAGAAGAGCAGATCTAATGTAATTCTAAATTTCTGTGGGATGAAAGGGAATGGAGTATACCCACCAAATTCCTCATCATACCGAAACTTATTGCTAGCAGTCTCAGCACAGTAATAAACACCATCCTCGCCATAAGCATCACCCGGCACTAAAAAGCCAGCCCCACGAACGCTAAAGCCAAGTATATTTTTCTATAACCATCCCCCTCCAACGGTTGGCAAAGGAGCTATTTTAAGCCAGTTAGCGGAGATAGGCAAGGGGAGGTTTTTTTACTTTACCCGGAGTGTACCAAAAGAACCACCACACTGTTGTTGGTCGGAATGGAAACCATAAAGAATCTGGTTCCTGATTATTTGGAAAAAGCCTGACTCTGTATACAGTTCGCCCCCGGCTCCCGGGAAAAAGGCGGCGACGGCATCACCGTGGTTTAATTTTAAATGGGCAAGCATTTCCCGAACTTCACCAGCAGGCGAGGGTCACCCTTTAGGCGCAGTTTTCGGGTCAACAGAGCCCAGACAAGATTTTTTTCCTGACGCAAAAATCCTATCCACGTTCTTGCATCGGCGCTGACTGTCAGATCGGCTTTGCCAACAAGCCCGTCTTCAACCTGAATGGATTTGCCTCGAATGGTGATGGTCGCCTCTCTCACTTCCGCCCCGGAAAACCGAAAATGATAAACCGCATCCATTCCGTCGGCCTGGTGCCGGTTGAAAACAAGCGGCAAACCTCTCAAAAACTTTTCCACCGATGTGGGCCGAAGAGCGTTGGCCACGTGGCGCACGGATTTTTTGGGAAAACGCTTTGTCACATGGTCCTCCGCATCCGAATTTTTGACCACATAAATGTTTTCAGCCTTATCGGTCAGAGGCTTTAAGGTGGTGCGTGTGAAGGCGCCCTTATTTTCAAGGTAGGGTCCGATCACATCCTCTCCCGCCGGGCAAACAGAGAGACAGTAGGCAGCCTTGTAATTCGCGCCAAAAGATAAAGACTGCCACCAGGAGCCATGTTCGGCATCGGTTACCTCATCGCGTAGGGCCTTGCCGTTTTTTGCGTCCGCAACCGTTTCCACATAATTCTGAAATCCGCCCATGAATTCCTTGTAATTGTGGTTCATGCAAGCCCCAAAGTCGAAATAGCCGTCCATGCCGATGGCGCCCACCGGGCAGGCCGCGACGCATAATTTGCATTCCAAACATGGATTGTAATCAAGGGGCTGAGATTGTTCAGTGACTTCGGCGTCAATAAAGATGGTACCCAGGAGAACGAAATTACCGAATTGGGGGTGGATGATATTGCGGTGAATTCCCATTCTTCCCAGGCCAGCGGCCTCGGCTACGAGTTTGTGCGATACAGACCAGATTTTCCCTGGATAGCGGTCCATTTCCATGGGAAATCCCATGGAGGGATACACACCGCGCACCCCCTTATCTGCCAGGCGTTTTAAAATAGCTCGCGCTATTTGTTCCACCCGATCCCCTGTGTTGTGAAATTCCACATTGGCAATAGACCGCAACGGAGTACGTATGTTGTCAGGAATCATGCGGGAAACGAACCCGATCAAGGTACGGGTTCGTGGAAAAGCCAATTTTATGTCTTCGCGATCACTATCCAGTTCAGGCCTGTCAACGGCAACAAAGCCGGCATCGTCTGCACCGCAGTCCCGACACAACTGACGTAATTCATCGGCGTTCATGGAAACAGGAATATTCAGCAAGGAAAAGGAAGGTGTTGTGGCAGTTTTAGTTTTTACAATGGTCATCATATTCCCCTTTTAAATTAGTGTATATACACTCTTTATGCATAAAAAAAATCTAATACGGATTCAGTTTCTTTACAGTAAATGATAAATTATCCAACAATTCTTCCCAATTATTTTTCCCCAGAGTTTTAACCACTTTATTTTGCGCCAGGCTCCAATTCGTCAATGCTTCATTCAAAACTTTTTTGCCGGAGCGGGTTAAAGATAAAGTTTTTGTCCTCCTATCCTCCCCGGGCATCACTTCAACCCAGCCATTCTTTTGTAAGGGATTCAAGTTCCGGGTCAAGGTGGTGCGGTCCATGACCAATTCCTTTGATAGTTTAGTAATCGTTGCGGTATCCGTAGAGGAAATCGCGGCTAACAAAGTGAATTGAGTGGCATATAACCCACTGGGCTTCAAAGCTTCGTCAAACAATTGCGTCACCGCCCGGGTAGCTTTCCTTAAATTGAAACAAGTGCAGTTATGCACGTTATCACTCCTTTTTTTCGAACTGGCGGTCTTATTACGCCTCATAATAAGAGTATATACACCTTTTATTTTCCTGTCAACAATTTTTATACATAAATAGGGAAGTTTTATTGGCTACCTTTTGGCTACAGTCCACAATAAAAGGAATATGGAAAAATCCGTAACCCTTCATAACCAAAAGTGGAGCGGAGGGTTCAAACCATTCCACGTTGACTTGCGCCCAGGAAGGGCCGCTTGCAGGAGGCGTTTACAGCCAGCCGCCCCTCTGGCGAGAAGTGGGGGCTCGGCGAAAAAGTTCGAACCAGAACAAAAAAACGCTGCATGTCGTGAGCAAACGCGCCCTCCGCGCAGGAGCGGGGGCCATCCGCCGGCCTCTACCCCAGGTGCCAGGAGGAACGCATACGCCGCATCGCCACCTTGCGCTTTTTTTTGGCTTCTTTTATCTTGCGTTTTTTCTTGACCGACGGTTTTTCGTAAAATCGCCTGCGCTTGAGTTCTTTGAACAAGCCCTCTTTATTGATTTGGCGTTTCAACATCCGCAACGCCCGATCGACCTGATTTTGGTAAACGGTGACTTGTAAAATAGGAAACTCCTGTTTTCAAGGTTATGGCGTTTTAGCTTTCGCCTGCGTTTTAGGAGCTACGGACCGCGCCCTGGAATTTCTCTTGTTTTTTCTAAACAAATCGGGAAATTCCGCTTTCCGGTCCTCCCTTTTGTTTAAGGTTTTGATCGGGATCACCTTTTTCAGTTTCCCGGCGCTGTCGTAAACTTTGACTTCATGCATGTTTTCACCTCGTTTTGGCGGTTCTCTCCGGTAAAAGCGGCCAACAGCTTGTGGCGGAGCGCCGTAAGGAGCCGGGGCCTCTCAAGCGGCCCGGTCAGCCGATTCATAACCTTCCGGCAAAATCATCTGGCCCTGGAGGACCTGGGGCGAAAGGTCATCCTTCTTCCAGTGGGGTTACCCGCTCCCGGCCTCCATCCCCGGGAAGACGCCCGGCCATTTCCGGAAAACGAGGCCCTGGATTTTCCGCCGTTGTTTTTTTTCTCAGGCGTTCCATTTTTCCGCCCCCCCTGGGCCGCGACGTTGGGCGAATGGAAGGGATGGGCGGCGTCTACGTTCACCACCCGGTTGATCTCTTTTTCAATCTTCCGTAAATAAGGGCGTTCCCCCGCATCACAAAACGAGATCGCCACCCCCATGGCCCCGGCGCGGGCCGTCCGGCCGATCCGGTGAACGTAGCTTTCCGCCTCCTTGGGGAGTTCGTAGTTGATCACATGGGTGATTCCGTCGACGTCCAGTCCGCGCGAGGCGAGATCGGTTGCCACCAGCACACGCGCCTTTCCGGAGCGGAATTTCTCCAGCGCCTGCAACCGCGCGGGCTGCGATTTATTACCATGAATCGCTTCGGCACGCACCCGGATACGATTCAAGCTCTTCGCAACTTGGTTGGCTCCATGTTTGGTTCGGGTGAAC
Source organism: Nitrospinaceae bacterium (assembly GCA_046754465.1). GTDB lineage: Bacteria > Nitrospinota > Nitrospinia > Nitrospinales > VA-1 > JBHHVU01. The sequence goes on from JBHHVU010000092.1 coordinate 5,397, forward strand.
ACCAGAACCCGCTCGACACTCTCGTCCTGAAGAACGGATTCGAGCAACGCCTTTTTATTTTCCCGGTCCACAAAGAGAATCCGTTGTTCGATATTTTCCACGGTACTGGACGGAGGCGAAACGGTGACTTGCACGGGGTCCGTGAGAAACGTCCGGGTCAGATGACGGATTTCCTGGGAGAGCGTTGCGGAGAACAACATGGATTGCCTATCCGACGGAATCGCCGAATGAATCCTTCGAACGTCGGGAAGGAAACCCATATCCAGCATTCGATCCGCTTCGTCCAAAACAAGGATTTCAACTTTGTCCAGGCGCAGACGACCTTGATGGAGCAGGTCGAGCAGCCGTCCCGGCGTTGCCACCAGAATATCCACACCCCGACTCAAGGCCCGGATCTGCCGTTCGGGTTTGACGCCTCCATAAACCAGCGCTTGAGTGGTTTTCAAATAACGGCCGTAGACGCGAAAACTCTCGCCGATCTGCACCGCCAGTTCGCGGGTGGGCGCCAGAATCAAGGCCCGCGCCGACCTGGCCACCAGCGCTGTTCGACATTCCGCCAATCTCTGCAAAATGGGCAAGGCGAAGGCCGCGGTTTTTCCGGTACCCGTTTGGGCGCAGCCCAGAAGATCGCGCCTCTGCAACAGGTGCGGAATGGCCTGGGTTTGTATGGGCGTGGGGACCCGGTATTTTTCCTCATCGACGGCACGGCGAAGCGGGGGGATTAGGTTCAAGGCATCGAACCCTTCTTGCAGGGGGTAAACTAATGGTTTGTTCAAGATAATTTCCTTTAAAAAAGTTCTGAAAAAGAGAAGACACAAAGATTCCCAGGCTCTTCAGTTCAAGCCCGAAGATGCGTCTTAAGCCCAACAAATAGGATTGATTAGTTAACTTGCGGAGAATAAAGAGGAAAGAAAAACAGAAACGCGCCAAGGAAGG
>JBHHVU010000093.1:0-6094 GCA_046754465.1 Nitrospinaceae bacterium
GATGTTGATCACCGGGAGCCCGAACGCGCTGCGAAAATCCTTTCCTAAATATTCCATCAAACTCATTGAACCCGTGGCATTTCCGTAGGCCGCCGGGATGCCTCCCCAACAGGCACAGGTGCCGACCGAGATCACCGCCGCAGCCGTGGGAGTCAGACGCGTCAACCATTCCGCTGTGGGCACCTGCCGGCCATTTTCTTCACCAACCGCAACAAAATAACCCCCTGTTTTGCCGGCAAGTTTTTCATCGGGAACGGAACCTTCCAAAACCACGACATAAGGTGCATCCAATTCTCCACGCTCGGCCTTGAAAAAAGTCTCCAGGTATTCATGGCCCGATTCAAGGGAAAGCGCGGTATGACTGACAACGAGTTTCGGAACTCCAGGGACGGTTCCCGCCATCAACCGCTCCAAGGGGGGTGTGGTGGCTCCCAAGAGGGATATGGAACAGCCATCGCAACTCATGCCCGCCAGCCAAATGACATAAACCTTTTCCAGCGGACCTGTGGGGAGGGGGGTGATCGGAGAAATCTCTTGTTCGATTGCCACATTTTCCATATTGGAACCTCTTGTATTAAGCCCGGGTTAATTAATATGGATCAGGCATTTTTATCGAAAATCTTTGATTTTAAGCCTTTTGGTAGAGATAAACTCTATCAGAAAGTAGAAATTCTAGCAATCAAAATAATTGTTCATTCTAAATATCCAAACAGGCCGGCTTATTGCCAATTTTTGACTGGATTTTGATTCAAATGCGTAAAAAAGGACCTGATAAAAATAAATAATTGATTTTATTAATCCTTATCGAGTTTTCCCTTTTTATTTTCCAATTTAAGAAATAAAATTCGGATATCCCGATATTTATGCTATGCTGGTTAAGTAAACAAGGGTTGTTCAGTTGCAGTGTAAGTTGATTCCTTCTAGTTTCTCGCCTACAGCAAACCTATAAAAACATTTTGGTCTAGTAGACCAAAGGAAGTTTGGTTTTTCTTGAAGTGGTTCTCTAAAAGTTCTTGCCTCAATCCAACCCCATTTAAACACAGGGAAGACATTGTCCGGATTTTCTGGAAATGCATTCCCACTCAATTGCAGGAGAGTATTTATTATGGCAACAGGAACGGTAAAATGGTTTAACGAAAGCAAGGGTTATGGATTCATTGAATCCGAGAGCGGCAAAGATCTCTTTGTTCATTTCTCGGAAATTCAAGGGGAAGGTTTTAAGACTCTTGCAGAGGGCCAGTCGGTCGAGTTCGAGGAAGGTATGGGCCAGAAAGGTCCGCAGGCCACCAAGGTGGTAGCCAAATAAGAACCTTCGGACATCATCCGGCAGAACTTTGACTCTGCCGGAGTCCTCTCAGTTCCATATTTATGTAAAAGGGCTTGGCCATTTGGCTGAGCCCTTTTCCTTTTAGCGGAGAACCTCCGCGGGTAACAAGCGAATCTTTTTTCGCGTTCAATCAATATTGTTCGCTTGTAGGGTTTCAGCCAAACGGGTCCATTCCTGGTGGTCGGCAAACCTAGAACCTGGAGAGGAGTCACCCATTAGCAGGGTCCGTGCCGATGGAATGGAAAATCCGGACAGGATTGCAGGATAGACAGGATGGTTAAAACCACCCTCACCCAGCTCGTCACCCCGCGGGTGCTCCCTGAGGGGGAGGGAGATAGGTCCATCTAAACCGTCTTTCGGCGTCAGTCCACCATTAGGACAATACCACCAGCGGCGGTTCGCCGCCCCCGGCCCAACATGCAGTCAAGCGGAGTCCTGACCCCTTGATTCAATTGAGGATTTTTCGCTCATGGTTTAAATCCTCCTTTTCAATCGCCTTAACCCGTCATGAACCCTGATTTTTTATATTCTCTTCGACGATGGCGATTTCCTCGCCGGTCAATTCGTAAAGTTCATAAACCAGGGAATCGATTTGATGGTCCGTCGCGTCGATCTGCCGTTGCAGGACCTCCTTGTCGTGGTTGGTTTTAGTTTGCGCCATTTTCCTGTTCAGATCCAGCATCCGCTCGACGAGTTGCACCATCTTGCCGTGCCGGGCTTTATCCTCGGGATCGGAAAAGTCGATGGCACGGATGGGGAGTTGTTGAACATACATGGGTTTGTATTCAAAATATCCCCCCTGCTTGGTTGATGAAATTGAACGCATGAAACAATCTATTATTTTTGAATTCAGGATCCCCAGCAAATAAAGGTTTTTTGTGGAAATAATTGAGGTTTTATCGTTGGAGAAAAACTTTTCTTTACCAAATGTAAAAGACGGATTTGCCACTATGGCGGGGATTATAATTTTCTCCTTTTCAAATTCAGCATAATAGTCACAAGAACGCAATTCCCACCAATACTCACCTTGATCGTAACGTTTTTTGGCATCTGTCTCGAATGGCATTAAATGGTCAGCAATGGCCCCATAGTTTTTCTTGAGCCATCCCCAAGGATCTTTGGCATTGGTGGATTGGGCGCGTGTCCAACCCTTCGGGATCAAAATCAAAAACCTATCGCTTTGTGGGGGTTGGTACCGCTTGATGTCCTTGCCCACCAAAAACGGCTTGATGAGTTCCCGGCTTTTTGTATCTTCCGCGACCAATCGATCCCGTGTTTCCCGGTCGATCACAAACGCCTTGTTAAAACCTGTCTTGATTCCATAATAAATTTTCCCCTCCACATATTGGCCCAAGGGGATTCCCATTCCCATTAATTTGGCCAAAAGTTTTTGATGACTTTCATCCGACAACGGCCAGCCGTTTTCATCCAGGCCCGACCGTTTTACCGAATAACGATTCTCACGGACGCAGGATTCCAGGCTGGCAAAATTCAAATTTTTGATCTGGCATACGCGGAATGACCGGTTGGAATTACCCTTTGCCAGCCGGATTATGCAGGGGTAGGTGGTGGCTTTTTGAAAGACGGGCAGATCGCCGAAATCAACGATCTCCTCCATGCATTGCCGTTTCATCCATTGCCGAAGGGGTTTGCCATAGTTGGCCCGCATCCATTTGTTGGCCACGATGTAGGAAAAATATCCGCCGGGTTTGATCAGCGACATTCCTTTTTCGATGAAATAAGCATAAAGGTCGGCGGTTCCCGCATAAACGGAGAATTTTTGTTTGGCATATTCCTTGAACTTTTCTCCCAAAATTTCCTGCCGCACGTAAGGCGGGTTGCCGATCACCGCGTCGAATCCGCCCGCCTTCATGATCTCCTCGAACTCGGCGCTCCAGTCGAAGATGTTGATGCGGTAGCGCTCTTCCTCGTCGAACAAATCCGTTTGTTGGTGATCGTAGAAATCCGGGCCGATGAGGGAGTTGCCGCATTTGATGTTGTTTCCCAGATCGGGCAGGGCGCGTTCATGAAAAAGTTTATACTGCCGTTTCAGGATTTCGCCGGACTCGCCTTCCAGCACCTTGAGCAGCAGGGAGAGTTTGGTGGTCTCCACCGCCTGGGGGTCGATGTCCACCCCGTAAATGTGGGTGAGCAGGATGCGCTTGCGCTCGGCGGTGGTCAACCTCCATTCCCCGCCGTGGGCCTGATAAAGCGCTTTTTTGTGTTTTTGGGGTCCTTGTTCCAGGTAGCGGTCGCGGTGCCAATCCAGCAGATACTGGTAAGCGCCGATCAGGAACGATCCGGACCCGCAGGCGGGGTCGAGGACGCGGATCTTGTTGACGGCGCTCCGGGCGCCGGGTTTCTTGCCTTCCAACAGTTTGCCAACCGTCTGGTTGACGATGTAATCCACGATATAGGTGGGGGTGTAATAGACGCCGCCCGCTTTCTTGACCTCGGGTTTCTCCTCGACGACGGCGCGGTGGCCGGGGGTGAGGCGGATCACCTTGCCCAGGAACTGCTCGTAGACCTGACCCAGAATTTCCGTCGGCAGCACGGAAAACTCGTAGGGACTTTCGGGGTAATAAAGGCTTTTGAGGATCTCCCTGAGGATCTTGTCATCGGCCTGGAGGCCGAGGGTGAGATGATCCGGCGGGGTGGGGCGTCCCTTTTCCTCCTTGAAATGGAACAGGCCGGAATTGTACCGGCCGTCCGCCTTGCGGAACAGGGTGCACAGCCGGGGATAGATCCGGGGGCCGTTGATCAATCCCTGCAATTGGCCGTAGAACTCGATGCCCCGGTCCTCGCACATGCGCAGGAAGGTGATGCGGTCGAGGATGCGCTGGACGGAGAAGTTGAGCTCCCGCCTGCCCAGGCCGGGATTGCGCAACGCCAGGTTGCGCGCCAGGCTCTCCCTCCAGGACTCGATTTCCTTGAGGAAGGCGGTGTCCACCTCGGCGGTGCCGCGCTTGGCTTTGTGCGATTCGGCGTATTTGTCGAAGGAGCCCTTGAGGACGGCCTCCTTGGAGAAAACCGAATAAATCTCGTCCCACTTTTTCGCGTACTCGGTGTACTTCAGATACTGGACACGGGCGGTGGAGGCCTTATCCCCCTTGCCGGGTTTGATGCGGCAGTCGTAAACGGCGAACTCCTCAAAATCGGTCAGGATGCTTAAAGGCAGTTTGGCCGACCAGGCGTAGCGGCGCAGTTGATAAGCGGGGTGAACATCTTCCCGGATATTGACCGAGGGCTTTTTTGCCTCCAGGAAAAATTTGCGTGTGCCGCCGATGCGGAACGAGTAGTCCGGGGCTTTGGTGGCGCCGCCGACCTTGACGGCGTCTTCGTGATAGACATCCTTATAGGCCTCGGCATGCCCCTGTTCGTTGTGAACGTCCCAGCCCAGCAGTTTGAAAAAAGGATCGATGAATTGCACCCGGACCTGGGTTTCGTTATACTTTCCCGAAAGGTAGGCCTCCCGGTTGCGGTCGAACTTTATCACCAGTTCATCGACCTGGCTCAAAACGGACATGACGAAACCCATCCCTCCTTATTTCACTTGCCGGTCGGGGCTAAGGAAAAATCGTGGAAGCCATTATAGGTCAAACCGGGAACGCGGAGGCGAAAAAGTTGGCGGGTCCCACCCGCCGGGGTAAACCCATCAACCTGTCCATCCTGCTGACCCTGTCAACCCGGGCTTGATCCCCACAACCGGGCCGCCAACATGCAGGCAAGCGGAGACTTGACCCCTTTGGGTTAGGGGACGGGGTCTTTTTCGCCTTTCACTTTCTTCCCGGCGGAGTAGGTTTGCTCGACGAAGTTTTCGCCAAAGTAATAGAACAGGTCCCGGTAATCGCCGGTCTTCAGCACAAGAAAATCGGCGCGCTGGCCGGGAACGAGGGCCCCGTAATCCCGGTGCCCGGCGAGGGCGCGGGCCGACCCGTGGGTGGCGGCGATGAGCGCTTGCGCGGGACTCAGCCGGTACAGGGAAAAAGCGAGATGCAATACGGTCTGCATGTTGTAGGAGGGGGCGCTCCCCGGGTTGCAGTCGGTGGCCAGCGCCAGGGTCACCCCGGAGTCGATCATGGTGTGAACGAGGGGAAGTTTCTTGCCGCCTAGAAAAGAGGTGACCCCCGGCATGAGAACGGCGACGGTTCCGCCCAGTTCCATCGCGCGGATATCATGCGGGGTGGCGTATTCCAGGTGGTCGCAGGAGATCGCGCCCAAACGGGCTGCGTTGTAACACCCGCCCTGGTGGGAGATCTCCTCCACATGCGCCCGGAGTTGATGGAACCCAAGCAGCCGGGCCTGGAGAAACAACCGCCGCAGCTGGGTTACGCTGAACACATTGCGTTCACAAAAAATATCCACCCCATCCGCCATGTTCCGGAACCGCGGCAGGTTCTCCACCACGAACTCGAAGTAACGGTCGCGTTTTTGTCCGGGGGGGATGGCGTGGGCGCCCAGGTAGGTCAATGTGATGGGGACCTTGAGGCTTTTTCGCAGATGCTGCCCGACCCGCAGCATCTTCATTTCCGTATCCAGGTCGAGACCGTAGCCCGACTTGATCTCGAAGGCCGTGGTGCCGAGGGCCATCATCCGGAGCATCCGTTTGCGGGCCGATTCAAAGAGGGTCTCTTCCGCCGCCCTGCGGGTGGCCTTGACAGTGTTCAGGATTCCGCCGCCGTCTTTCAGGATTTCCAGGTAGGGGGTTCCGGCCATGCGTTGCTCCATTTCGTCCTTGCGTTCGCCCGCGTAGATGAGATGGGTGTG
>JBHHVU010000094.1:0-5499 GCA_046754465.1 Nitrospinaceae bacterium
AAATCTTCATCCTCGGAACAAGCGGAAAATTGGATTGTGTTTTTATGCTAGGGGATGGCGCATGAATTTTCAAGCTATTTTTTGGGGCGCCGGGGGTCTCGATGTTTGATGCGGCGGGTCCGCCGGGGACTTGGAGGCGATAAACGCCTTGATGAATTCGACCAGAATTTTCACGTCAAAATGTCCCGGCATGTTGTTTTTCATTTCCGTCAACGCTTCAAAGGGGCTCAGGGCCTGACGGAAATTCCGTTGACAAACCAGGGCGCTCAAAACATCCGTGACCACGCAAATCCTGGCCGGAAAAGAAATTTTCTCCCCGGCGAGGCCAAAGGGATAACCCGATCCGTCGTATTTTTCGTGGTGCTGGGCCGCCATGCTCAAAATATCCTGACTGTAGCATTTCATATCGTTCAATACCTTCCTGCCGGCGGAGGGATGCGTCCGGATAACCTGTTTCTCCTGAGGGGTCAGTTCCTCCGATTTTGCGAGGATTTGCCGGGGTATCGATTTTTTCCCGATATCGTAAAGAATGCCTCCCAAACCCAGTGCCCGGACGGAAGAAGAATCCATCTTCATCTGGACTCCAAGGAACATGCAATACAACCCGGAATTTACGCAATGGGTGTAAAGGGAGTTGGCTTTGTCCGTCGTCTTGTAAAGGTCCATGAATTTTATTTGACCCTGGGACAGGGATATTTCCATGATGGTGACCACATCGTTCAAGGTGCGGAGAATCCTGGAAGACCCGATGTTCTCGAAATACTCCCGGAGAATCATCCTGGCGACGGTGTAAGCTTTTTTCAAAACCTGGGGATAGGGCTCCTCTTTTTCCAAACTAGAATTCAGGTTTTTTTTTAAAAATTCCTTGTAAAAGCGGATCAGATCGGTTTCATGAATAAATAATTCCTGATGGTCCTCCATCTCCATCATTTGCTGGATTTTTTCACAAGTTTCCGGACCATATTCGGCAAACTTCAGGAACCGGGGGTCCTCACCCTCATTTTCCACTTTGTAAAAAATTTCGAAGCCGACATCGGACCCCTGACGCATGTGGTTTTTCAGGAAGCCGCTGTTAATTTCACGGTAATACTGAGTTATGGAATCCATGAACCTTTATCGTTTGACCGTTAAAACGATTGCGTGTGATTAATTAAACACCAACTTTCAAAGAAATATTGTGAAGAGGGAGAGTCTTAAACTAGATTACCAAATAATCTATTAGATTTCAATTAGTTATTTGTGGGAGCGTGGTTTGTACGGATTTCCGGATTTTCCGGGGAAGCGGAACAAAATGTTAATATTCCCCGGCCTGCGGAGAAAAAAATGTGGTTAAATGAGGTCCCGGCGGCATCGATTCGGCGCCCAGGGAAATTTTAATGGGAGTATGGCGAGGAGATCGGAAAAATGTTGAAACTGGTTTTACTTCGGCATGGTCAAAGTCAATGGAATCTGGAAAACCGCTTCACCGGCTGGACGGACGTCGACCTCACCCCCCAGGGTGAAAAAGAGGCGCACGAGGCCGCGAAGTTATTACGGGAGGGGGGATACCTGTTCGATATGGCGTTTACCTCGGTCCTCAAACGCGCTATCCGCACGCTTTGGATTGTAATGGATGAAATGGACTTGATGTGGATTCCCGTTTACCGCTCCTGGCGGCTGAACGAGCGCCACTACGGTGCGCTGCAAGGCCTCAATAAAGCCGAAACCGCTGCCCGGCACGGCGCCGATCAGGTCCTGATCTGGCGGCGGAGTTACGCCATTCAACCTCCCCCCCTGCCGGAAGACGATGACCGTTTTCCCGGACTCGACCCCCGATACGCCGGCCTGGCCCCGGAAGACCTGCCAAGGACCGAGGCGCTCAAGGATACGGTCCAGCGGTTTCTGCCCTACTGGTTCGAGGAAATCGTTCCCATCCTCAAGGCCGGGAAAAAAGTGCTGATCTGCGCCCACGGCAACAGCCTCCGCGCCCTGGTCAAGCACCTGGACCACATCAGCGACGAAAAGATCGTCGAATTGAATATCCCCACGGGGATTCCACTGGTCTACGAATTGGACGACGATCTAAACGCCCGGACTCACTATTATCTGGGCGACCCGATGGCGGCGAAACAAGCCGCCGAATCGGTCGCCCGGCAGGCGGAAAATCCCTCCAGCTCACCGTAAAAGCAATCGTTTTCCCTCGGGGAAACGGGGAATCATTTCGGCGGCCGGATCATCTCCTCGGCGTGTTTCCGGGCCGCGGGGGTGATCTTTTCCCCGCCGGCCATGCGGGCGACCTCCTCCACCCGTTCGGTGTGGGATAACTTCCGCAGGGTCGAGTGGGTCCTTTCCCCCTTCACTTTCTTCTCGACCAGGAAATGGGCCGAGGCCAGGCCGGCGATTTGCGGAAGGTGAGTGATGCAGAAGACCTGCTTTCCCGCTGCGACCTTTCGCAGCCGGGCGCCCACCCTTTCCGCCACCCCCCCGCCGATGCCCGTATCCACTTCATCGAAGATCATCACGGGAATGGGGTCCTGCTCGTTGAGAATGGATTTGAGACCCAGCATCACCCGCGACAGTTCGCCGCCGGAGGCTATCTTGGCCAGCGGCTTGAGATCTTCTCCCGGATTGGGCGAAAATAAAAATTCGATCGTTCCCAGTCCGGTTGGATAGAGCCGGACCTTCCGGCCGCGAAAAGTTACGAATCCTTCCGGGTCCTCCTGGTAATCGAACCGAACGCCGAACCAGACGTGCGGCATGCTCAACAAGCGCAGTTCCTTTTCCACGCTCTCCTTCAGTTCCCGGGCGGCTTTTTCCCGCCCTTCCGCCAGGGAGGCCGCCAGCCGGGCCAGGTTTTTTTCCCTGACCTTGAGCTCCCCCTGGAGCGCTTCCATTTTTTCCTGGTTCGAGGTGAGCGATTCCAGCTCTTTTGCCATTTCGTCACGCCGGGCGAAAATGGATGCGATATCGTTACCGTACTTTCGCTTCAACCCGTTGATTTCCACCAGGCGGTCCTCAATTTCCTCCAGGCGCGGGGGATTGAATTCAATCGAGTTAATTTGGCCGCGCAACTCCTCCACCAGTTCCTGGATTTCGTAATAGGCGTTATTCGCCCGTTTCACCTGCTGTTCCAGAAGCGGGTCGATTTCCACCAGCGATTCCAGTTCCCTGGCGGCGCAGCCCAACCGTTCCAGGGCCGATCCCTCGGCTTCCGACAACAGGTGCTGGGTTTGTTCCAGCACTTGGCGCAGTTTTTCCGCGTGGCGCAGTTTTTTCTTTTCCCGTTGCAGGTCCTCCTCTTCCCCGGCCGTGAGACCGGCCCGGCCGATTTCCGCGAGCTGAAAGTTCAAAAGCTCTTCCCGTTGGCGTCGGTCCTGTTCCTTCGCCCGCATGGATGCAAGCCGGGCCAAGTCCTTTTGGTATTGAACGTGTTCTCCGGAGAATTGGCCCCTGGCGTCCATCGTTTTGCCATAAAGGTCCAGAAGGTCCACATGGGTTTCCGGACGCAGAAGCGCCTGGTGATCGTGCTGCCCATGGATATCGACGAGGCGGTTGCCTATCTTCGCGAGGGTGGAAACGGTGATGCTGCCGTCATTGAGAAAACACCGGCTCTTCCCGGCATGGGAAACCGTGCGCTTGATGATGATGTCGCTGTCTTCCATCTCCAGGCCCAGATCGCGAATCGCCTGCTGAAGCGCCGGGTCGGCCACATGAAACACCGCCTCGACGGTGGCGGCGGTTTTCCCGGTGCGGATATAATCGGTGTCCGCCCTTCCTCCCAGAACGAGATTCAGGGCGTCCACGATGATCGATTTTCCCGCCCCGGTTTCCCCGGTCAACACATTGAGTCCGGGTGAAAACGCCACACGAAGATTTTCGATAACGGCAAAATGGTTAATCTTCAGTTCTTTGAGCATGGGATTCTTGTGACTTCAGCCAGGGTTGGATCTTGTCGAGCAAGACCCGGGCTTTTTGCCGGATCTCCTGAACGTCCGGATTGCCCGGGGATTCCCCGGTCACCTCCAGAAGCTTCAGTAACGTGCTCCGGGCCTGGGAGTATTGGCTGTCTTCGTAGTAGGTTTCCGCTAGGAAAAAGTAATTCTCGCCATATCCAGGATCCAGCCGAACCGCTTCTTTAAGGTGTTGAATGGATTTTCCCAGGCTTCCGCCGAACAGGGCGGGAAGCTCAAAATACATCCTCCCCAAAGCCCGGTGGGGACCGCCATGGTCCACCGAGGGGTCCAGCCGAATGGCGGTCATCATATCCTTCTTAAAAGGTTTTATGATGCCCAAACTGCTCCAGATGCCTTCCAATTCTCCCAATTTACCCCGGCATACCCCTTTCAGGAAAAAAGCCATGGCCGACCGGGGATTGATTCGGATCGCCCGTTGGCACTGGCGGATACATCGTTTATAATAATCCTTTTTGGCGTCCCCTTCGGCGAATTTTCCCAAGGCTAAATACGTCCTCGCCAGCCTCCAGGACAATGCAACCGACGCGGGGGACTGCTGGAGGGATTCCAGAAGTTCGGATTCGGATTTTAGGAAGTCCGTTCGGGTTTTGCCGGCTTCGTAATGGCCGTCGATTGCCTCCAAGGAAACCGCTTCCGGGGGATACCCCCAAGCCACGGCAAAAATCCAGATCGCCTGATAAAAAAGAAAGCGCAACATAATAAGAATATTAAGGGCTTCTCAAAAGTCCGGTAAAGTTATAGTCTGTCACTGAAATCGATCGTACAAACGGGGCCGGGCGGCCTTTTTTATCACCTTGAGCGTTTACCCATTCATGGTCCATGGAAATGGCTTTCATGGCGTACAATTTATCACAATTATGACACCATCCTTCAAATCGATTTGCTTTCTAGTAATTGCGGCATGGTTTTTTGTTTCCGCTTCCGGTGGCGGAAAAGATTCCCCGCGAGAATCGGTCCGGGAGCTTCTGGAGGCCATTAAGAATATCAAAACCGGAGACTCGGTTTCCGGCTCACAACGGGAGAAAAACAGGAAATACTCCGATATCGCCCTGGGGTTTCTCGACCTTCAGGAACTCAGCCGAAAAGCACTGGGCAAATACTGGTCCGAGCGGTCCGAAAAGGAAAAGAAGGAATTTTCCCATTTGTTGAGTGACTTGTTCGTCAACGTGGCCTTTCCGAATTCGGGAAAATTTTTTTCGGATCTGAAGGTGATTTATTCCGAACCGAAAATCAGCAAAAACCAGGCCGTCGTTCCGATCACCGTGGTCCATGAAAAGGAGGGCGAGGTCGGCATCGAATTTTATCTCAGGTTGAATTCCGGCACCTGGAAGGTGGTGGATGTTTTGCTGGACGGAGTCAGCATGAGGAATAACCTGAGAAGCCAGTTTTACAAAGTCATCGCCCAAAAGAACTATCGCGAACTGGTCCGCCGCATGGAGAAAAAACTCAAGGAATCCAAAGTGTGACCGCCGGGGCGGCGAACCGCCGCTGGTGATTTTGTCATACCTTATATGGCGAACAAAGGCTGACTTGGCGGTTTAGATGG
>JBHHVU010000095.1:0-5464 GCA_046754465.1 Nitrospinaceae bacterium
GTAAAAATGAGCGCCGACGATGATGTCGTCAAAACCGTCGCCGTTGACATCCCCGGCCTGGGAACCGGAAACCGTACCGAGCTGAGCGCCGAACTGATTCGATTCGATGTGCGCCTGGGCCGTCAAGGGGTCGGTTCCGACAATCCCCGTAGCGCTACCGAGAAAGACGAAGGCCGCTCCCTCATGAGGGTCCCCTCCATCCCAGCCCGGCGCCCCTACGATAACGTCCGCAAAACCATCACCGTTGACGTCTCCCGCATTCGACACACTTCCGCCAAAAGCCGCCGGTTTGAATCCCACTGGATCCGGTTGGTTCGACTGGAGAAGGGTATCCGGAGTGGATGTGAGCAGGGGGTCAATCACCAGCGGATATACAGCCCCGGCATCCTCGATGACCAGCCGCACGCGCCGTGGCCCGGGCACCTCGAGGCGGGACGTGAGGGTTCGTCCTCGCGCATCTTTTGCAAACAGTCCACCGTAATGAAGCTTTCGGCCCGACTGGGTCGCCAGCACCACCGACTTGCCGGCGAGATTCGCGCGTGCCCCCTCGACCCGGAGTTCCAGGACCAAGGGACCCTCACTTGGCGGACGCGTCTCCAGGGTGAAACCTTGTTCCAGACCCTTGGGAGAGTTTTCGTACCACTCCACCACGCCGGGGCGGCGGATCTCGATTCGGTTCCCGGAAGCGGCAACCGTGCCTTCCCCCACCGGCGACAGTTTCGTGCCGCGTCCCAAGCCCATGAGCGAGAGACCGGTGGGTGCGGTTTGGCCCGTTGCAGTGCGGTCATACACCCGTATCCCCCGGGACTCGAAATAGGTCCGCAGATTATGAGCCCGATTGGGGGCCTGAAGGCCATGCCGGTTTTTGCTGGCATGGTACTCGCCCTCGGCCAACCCCCGCTGAACGCGGTTCCACCAGTCCTCGCTCCAGCCGTTGGACGACGGAGTATTCAGAGCGGGAATCGCCTTTCCTTTGGCGGGGCTCCCTGGCCCGGGCCGGGCCTCCTGGGAAACCGATCCTTGATTCCCTGTTTCCAAAACCTTGCCCTCAACCGCAGAGTCGCACAAGACCAATCCCATGATCAGCCCTGAAAATCCCAATATCCCCTTCATGACCCTTGCTAATTTCATGATGGCCCTTATTTAAAAGTAAATTACGTAATTTTTGTCACGAACCACGATGACCCACGAAATGGTTCCGTTGACAATTATCAGGATTTTTTAAGGGAAAGGTATGATAAGGGTTGGTTTTCCAAGTGATATGCATCACAAATCGAGGGAATGTTATGCAGGCAAAAGGGCTGGTCAAGTTAGGCCGATTCCTTGTGGACGTTCTTCGGGGGGCGATATCATGAACGTGGGTGTCGGCAAATCCGAGAAAAACCGGCAAGGGGTGGAAGCGGCGGGGTTTTCGGTGAAGACACTAATTTTTAGGAAGGTTGAAAACGAAAAATCCAAAACTTCATTATCCGCACCATAATATTTTTTCTAATTTTGTTGAACTGGCAGCGGTTATATATTTTTCTGCAAAATTAAACAATGATGGCTATTCCCTATTCAGTTCTTTTTCTGACTTTAACCAGTCATACCAATGATCCAAACCATCGCCTTTGGCCGCGGATATTTTAAATACCTGAATTTCCGGATTCACCTGCCTTGCATATTCAATACATTTTTCCACATCAAACTCAACATAAGGTAAAAGGTCGATTTTGTTAAGAATCATGATCTTCGAGGCCTTGAACATATGAGGGTACTTTAACGGTTTATCCTCCCCTTCCGTCACTGAAAGGATGGCCACTTTAGCTTTTTCCCCTAAATCGAAAAGCGCGGGACAAACCAGGTTTCCGACATTTTCTATCATCAAAACGGAATTCATCGGAGGCTGTAATTCCTTGAGGCCTTTTGCCAACATGTCCGATTCCAAATGGCATCCGGTTCCGGTATTGATTTGCACTACCCTGCATCCGGTAGCACGGATGCGTTCAGCATCATGGATGGTTTCCTGATCCCCTTCAATGACACTCATCGGGATAGCATCTTTGAGATCTTTAAGGGTTCTTTCCAGCAGGGTGGTTTTACCGGCACCGGGGGAGCTCACCAGATTGAGTGCCAGGATATTCCTTCCCTCAAACCAGCCTCGATTGCGCTCGGCAATGAGGTTGTTCTTAGCAAGAATATCTTTTTCCAACGTCACAATTCGCCCATGGGAATGCCCGTGTTCATGGCCATGATCGTGATGGTGCGGTTCGTGAAGATGTTCGTGGTCATGACGGTGACAATGAGTATGTTCATGACCGTGATCATGTTCCATTGAGATGACCTTTCCATTTTGCACATTGGTCACCATGGGTTTTGCATCTTTATCGCAACCACAAGTGGTACACATCAGGCAAACTCCATTTCCTTGATTTTTAATTCTTCCCCGGAGATACATTCCAAATTCTTTGAACCGCAGGGGCAGGTTCCGAAAAATGCATCGAACTCATTTTCTTTTTGACATTCCTTGCAGCGAAAAATTCCGGGCATATCGATGATTTCCAGATCAGCCCCCTCCAAAACCGTGCCTTTACTGCACACATCAAAACAAAAACGGAGGGAGTCGGGAAGGATGGCCGATAACTTTCCGATTTCAAGGCGAACGCGCTTGATTTGTCCGCCTTGGGCATGTTCGCCCACTATAGAGATGATATTTTTCGTGATGCCCAACTCATGCATGGAATTAGCTTTCCGAACAGTTTGTTTCGAACAATTCTTCCAAAGGTTTTTCCCAAAGGGACCGGCTCAAGAGCTCTTTTAATTCATTAAATTCTTCCCGATCTTCCGGTGTTTCCTTGCCGCTGACAATTCGGTCCAATAAATCAAAAAATCGGCCCGGCAAAAAATCGTCCTTCAATTGAATGGTAACGGATTGCCGGCCGTCACTGACCTGCCAAACAAACTTCATTTTCGAATTACAAACCGTCTCTTCGGCAAGCAATTGAAATCCCCCCCGGGTTACACAACGGGTTACGAATTCAATGGCGTCTTTCACCCCAGGACCGGGATGCCGGGAGACCAGCTTTATCTTTTTCCTTTCCCAAGTTTCCGATTGGGATAATAGTTTAGAAGCCGCCTGCAAAGCTCGAAAACCCACGGTCGCTCCAAAAACGGCCCCTCCCCCATGATAATCCAACAAACTCTGATAACTCAGGGTCAGGAGTTTTCCGTCATCCGCGATAATAATTTCTTTGGAATCATTCATACCATCGGTCTAGCAGATTCTCGGGAGCTGTTCGCCGATCATCATGTCAACGATCCGTTGAAAATAAAGTTGTGGGAAGATAAAGGCATTTTATGCTAGTCGGCGGGGATAGGCAAGGCGGGGAAAGAAAGGAAAAGGAAAGGAAAAGAGAAAGGGGTCAAGTCCTTTCCAAGCACCAACTGCAATGGGTCTGGCGATGGACCCCATATGATTTTCGCACATCCCGGTTTTCCTATCGATCCTGTCAAACCACCGTCACCTCAATCCGTCACCCCGCGGGTGCTCCCAGAGGGAGAGGAAGAAGCTCCTTCTCCCATTGGGAGAAGGCTGGGATGAGGGGATTCCCTTTTAATTTTTATTGTCGGCAATAAAGGAAAAACAAATCAAATACCCTCTTATGCAGAGGTCTCGTTCAAAATAGGCCGATACCATGAAGGCAAGAGGAGATCCGATCCCTTTGATCCCTTTTTTTCATATTGCCAATTAATAGATACCAATATATATTAATATATAGTATTAATGTCGGGAGTTCCTACCATGGCAAAACACACCAGCATTTCTTTAGGTGACCATTTCACAAACTTTATTGATCGACAAGTATCCCAAGGCCGGTACGGTTCCGCGAGTGAAATCGTCCGTGCGGGCTTAAGGATGCTGGAAGAACATGAATCCAAGGTGGAAGCCTTACGCTCGGCTTTGATAGAAGGGGAAGAAAGCGGACCTGCCAGGAAATTTGAAGCAGATAAATTCCTGTCCTCGGTGAAGAAAAGGAAAAAGAATGGCTGATTTTTTCCTTCGGCCAAAAGCGCGTGAGGATCTGGAAAATATTTGGCTTTACACCTATGAAAATTGGGGAGAAGATCAGGCCGATCATTACATTTATGATTTGAATAGCGGTTTTCATGCTTTAGCGGCCAAACCCGAAAAAGGCAGGTCCTGTGACGATATCAGAGAGGGATACCGCAGGCATTCACTAGGAAAGCATATTGTTTTTTACCGGATGGGAAAAAAAGGAATTGAGATCGTCCGCATTCTTCACCAAAGAATGGATCCGGAGAGACATTTTTAAAAAGGGTTTTCTACCCTCTTTGCCTCTCCCTGCAAGGAAGATGGAACGGGTCAAGTCCTTTCTAAGCACCAACTGCAAGGGATCCGGCGATGGACCCCATATCATTTTCGCCATGCTGATTTTCCTATCGATCCTGGTAAACCCCCCTCACCTCAATCGGTCTCCTCAGGATGCCGCGCTTTCCTCCCAGGGAGTGACCCCCTTCCCTTGACCACGGTCACCACTGGCCAGTACCATGAGGGCAAGAGGAGGGACACCTTTTTCACCACGAAGCGGACAGCAGGACCGCATGAAAAATAAGAAGAAAAAACTAAAAACCAAAGCTGAGATCGAGGCTGAGTTAGCCGCTCAACAACTCCAATCCAAGAGGTACCACGAGAAGGTCAAGGAATCGGTCAAGGTCTACAAAAGGCAGGATACTAAAAGGGAAGCCGAGAAAGAAATAGAATCGGAATAGCTGACCCATCTTTCCCCCTCACCTCAACCGGTCTCATCAGGATGCCGCGCTTCCCTCCCCGTGAGCGACCCCCTTCCCTTGGCCCCGTTCACCAAAGACCGATAACATGAGGGCAAGAGGAGATTTGACCCCTTTTCTCTCTAAATGAGGCGCAAATCATCGATGATGCCACCAAATTCGTATATCGGTAAAAATCATCCACAAAACTGCGATACCTAGGATAAACCCAAAACCCCACAAACGAGGATCATTAAGATCCCGGGTCAAATAATAATAGATTCCTCCGCCAAGACCCAGAAAAACCAGGGATGAAGACAATAATGAATGAATCTTGAATTTTTTTCAGGTTTCCTGAATTGTGAAAAGTCGGGGTTTTTCACCGCTAATAAATGCTGTCTCGCCAATCGGTGCTCCGCAATGCGGACAATTTGCCGCCTTCGAAGAAACCCTACCCGAACATTCCTCACATGGTAAATCAAGCGATGAAACACTACCATTAGCAATTCTCATACCTAGCAAAATCCGTTCCGCGTTTTTTCATCCCAAACTAATTGCAACTTCCCCTAAGGGGGAAAGCGGTCATATACCCACTTATTCCTGCCTGTCAAAGCCAAGAAACTCTCCCAAATCAATTTTCGAGTCGCCCCTAGGTCGCACAAAAGAAAAAGGGTTATGAGAAAAATCTCATAACCCC
>JBHHVU010000096.1:0-5268 GCA_046754465.1 Nitrospinaceae bacterium
AATTCCATTGCCTGATCGGGCTATATTATTTAAATGCAGGCAAGAGGAGACTTGACCCCCAATTGACCCCCAATTGACTTTTCTTTTTTTTCTGTTTAAACCCAGACGCAATCGCCGATCATCAGCGTCATCAATAAAAGGCTGATCCAACCGTTCACGTTGAAAAAAGCGACATTCACCCTGGACAGATCCTCATGGCTCACCAGCGAATGCTCGTACCCCAACAGACCCGCCACGATCGCCACACCCGACAGGTACACTCCGCCTAGATCTGGGGAAACCAGCAGGGCGAGCAGAAACAAAATCATAATGGCATGAGCGGCTTTTGCCAAACTCAAGGCCCGCTCCACCCCGAACCGCCGCGGAATGGAATACAGCCCAGTTTCCGTATCCGGTCCAACATCAAGGCAGGCATAAATGATATCGAATCCGATCAGCCAGAAAACGACGGCCGCCCCGAGAATCAGGGAAAGCGGGGAAATCTCCTCGCGGATCGCCACCCACGCCCCCACCGGCGCCACGGAAAGGGCCAACCCCAGAAAGAAGTGGGAATAGGCGGTGAACCGCTTGGTCAGCGAATAGAAGAAAACGATCGCCAGGGCCAGGGGAGAAAGATAGAGAGCCAGCCGGTTCAACATGCCGCTGGCAACAATGAACAACACGGAAGACGCCACGAGAAAAACAACGTACTGCCCGGCCCGGATTTTTCCGGAAGGAAGCGCCCTGCCCCGCGTCCTGGGATTCGATGCGTCGAATCGCGCGTCTACGATGCGGTTGAACGCCATGGCGCTGCTTCTGGCCCCCACCATCGCCACCACGATCCAGAACAGTTTTTCTCCCTCGGGCACGCCCCCCGCCGCGAGAAAAGCGCTCATGATGGCGAAGGGGAGCGCGAAGACGGTGTGCTGAAGCTTGATGTCGGCAAGGATAATCCCCAGTTTTTCTAACATTGTGTTTAACGCAAGACCTTCAACTATTTTTCTCTAGACCCTGTTGTCAAATTATCCCACCCAACAATTTTTGTCTTTGTTCTTACATCATCCAGCCCGTGCCACTCACAAAAGGAGCTGGATTGCTTCGTCGCTAACGCTCCTCGGAATGACGAACAAGAGATTTCCCCGCTAAGAAGAATTTGTTCACTCATAAACCCATCGAACGTTAGCACTTGGTCCAGCGGTACGCTGGCGCCCATTTTACGGCAACTTTTGTTTTTCAATATAGCTCCTGGCCTCGCTCAATTCCGGCAGGTCCGGGTCGGCTTGCGCCCAGACGGCAAGAAATTTCGCATACCGTCCGATGGCCCCTTCCCTGTCGCCGCTTTCGGCGGCGGCCCGCGCCGCACCCAGCAACGAGCGCGCGCGATTGGGATGACGCAAAAGGGAAATGGCGAATTGCCGCGCCGCCTCCCTTGGCTTGCCGGCGCGGAGGAGGATCTCCCCGTACAACTCAAAGGTGGGCTTGATAATGCGGGGTGGCCCGGAGGGAGCCGGAAGCTTCTCTTCGATGGCCGTGGCTTTTTTCATCAAGGCGATGGCTTCTTCATAATTCTTGTTCGATGCCCGAATCGCCGCCTGTATCTCCAGGCCCCAGATATCCAGCCGCTCCGGGCGCTTGAAATAATTTTCATCAATGCCCCCAGCGCGAATCGCGTTCAGACTGGCGAGGTGCCGGCCGGCATCGGGCCGCCCCCGCATCGCCGCCGCGAACCCGCGAACAAAGATGAGCACCGCCCGAGAGTAGCTATTGGGTTTCCAACCCGGTGGCTCCTTGAGAGTCTCGGCCAATTCCCAGCGTTCCCTTTCAAACACGGAGGCCCCCGCCATCCGTTCATAGTACTTTCCCACCCGGCGGCTGGTTGCCGAATCCTTAGCCCGCGATCCGCTTCCCGCTTCCATCATATCCTTTAGCTTGAGCCGGAAAACCTCGCCCGCTTTTTCGTAGCGCCCCTGCTGGAGATACACGTAATGGAGCCACTGCAAGCTATGGTAACCGCGTTGGCCCTTGGAAAGATGCTCACGCTCCACCCAGTCCACCGAACTTTCCCAGCCGGCCTTGTTTGAGGCGGCGGCCTCCGGCCACATGCCGAGTTGCAGGAAAATATGCGCGGGCATGTGCTGAGCGTGGTGCGAGGCGGGAGCGATCCGTGCATACCGCCGGGCCGCGGGCAACGCAAGGATCGCCAGGTCCGGGTGATCGAAAGCATGAATGGTGTAGTGGGCCGCGCAGGGGTGATCGGGATTCCGGCGGAATACATCCATGGCAATCGCGCCCGCCCGCACCCGAAGGCGAAATGGATTATCGGAATCCCGGGACATGCCCAGCAGGGACAGGGAATAAAAACACGCGGCTTCCAAATCCTCTGGGTAGCCTCGGTGGACCTTCTCCATCGCCCGCGAGTAGGCCTCGTCGCGGGATCGTTTGTTCCCCTCACCGTAAAGGAGTCTGACGGCGCCAACGTAGGCCCGTTCCCTGGCGGTCGTCTGGGTCATGTCCTTGATGTTGGCCAGCGCCTCCCTGGCCGCCGGGACGTCTTGTTGCTCCCAGAGAGGATGGTTGTGAGCCATGGCCTCGCCCCAATAGCCCATGACAAAATTTGGATCCGCCTGGGTGGACTGACGAAACGCCGTCAAGGCCTCCTCGTACCAGAACGAGTGCAGCGCCGCAACCCCCCTGAGAAAATACCGTTCCGCCTCCCCGGAACCCGAGGTCGGGAAATCTATTTTCCCCAATTTTGTCTGAGGCGGGGATTCCGCGAGCGCATAAACAGGGACCAACGCCAAAAAGACCAAGAACCCCAGGATTGAAATTTTGGGCAAGGACATGAGAGAATTTACTCCCTTAGAACGTGTATGAAAAAAAGGGCGCCTCTAAAAATTGCTTTGGGCCATGAGCGGCCCTCATCAAATAAGGGCCAGCGAGTTGCCTGGAAGAAAAATATCGAATTATTAGAGGTCCCCTAAAAGATTAGCGCGGATTATCATGTGAGGAAGTCAGCTTCTCACACCAAAACAAGAACTAAAGGTTTTCTATTGTGCACAAGGATACTACAATACCTCCCTCCCATTGAAGAAGGGTTCCGCACAAATAATAAACCGCCCGAACCATGGAAAATTACAAAAGACTCCTGAAACTGTTGCGGCCCCATAAAACCGCCTTAATCGTTGGCGGTTTGTTTCTCATTGTGGCTTCATTGACCAATCTTGCGGTTCCTCTCCTGATCAAGGACCTTGTGGATGTGGTCATGGTGAAAAAAGACCTGGCCCTTTTAAATAATATTGCCCTGGGCATCGGGTTTCTTTTTCTCCTCCAATTGATCTGTTCCACGGCCCACAACTATTTGTTTGACCTGACGGAAAAACGCATTATCACGGATTTCCGGAAAAGAATTTTCCAACACCTGCAAACCCTGTCCCTCAGTTTTTTCGCCAAGCGGCGAACCGGCGAAATCATGTCCCGCATGACCAACGACGTAACAACGCTGGAAAACCTCATCACCGACATCCCCGCCACCGCCTTACAGCAATCCATCCGCCTGATCGGCGGTATTCTTATCATAATCTACATGAACTGGAAACTCACGTTTATGATTCTGGTGCTGGCCCCGATCCTGGTCCTGTTCGCCAGAACCTTTGGCAGAAAATTAAAGCGGCTCTCGACCGAAATCCAGGACCAACTGGCTACCTCCACCACCATACTGGAAGAAAACATTTCCTGTATCCAGGTGGTCAAATCCTTTGTCAGGGCCCGGCTGGAAACCGAGCGGTTTTCCCGGGCCATCGAAGACAGTTTTCGAAGCGCCAAAAAACGCGTGATCATTTCCTCCTTTTTTGGTCCCACGATCGGGTTCATCGCCTTCACCACCTCCCTGATTCTCCTTTGGTACGGCGGCCGGGAAGTGATCACCGGCGGGATCAGTCCCGGAGAACTGATCGCCTTCATCCTTTACGCAACCATCATTGCCGGTCCGATGGGAAGTTTCGCGCGGATGTTTACCCGGCTTCAGGAAGGCATCGGTGCCAGCCAGAGAATTTTTGACATTTTGGACACCACCGCGGAAATTCAGGACAGTCCGGAGGCGATCCCCATGCCTCCCATTACCGGAAGCGTGGAATTCGACCAGGTCCGGTTTCATTACCGGGAAGACCGGGAAGTTCTGAAAGGCATCAGTTTCAGCGTGGAACCCGGGCAGGTGGTGGCGCTGGTCGGACCCAGCGGTGCAGGCAAAAGCACCCTGGTTCAGCTTTTACACCGGTTTTATGATCCCGTTGCCGGGGAAATCCGGGTGGATGGAATTCCCCTCAAGCAAATTCGCCTGGAGAGCTACTGGAAGCAAATCGGCATTGTCCCCCAGGAGACCCTTCTGTTTGGCGGCACCATCCGCGAGAACATCGAATATGCCAAGCCGGCGGCGTCCCGGGAAGAGATCATCGCCGCGGCCCGGGCGGCGAACGCCCATGACTTTATAATGGACTGCCCCGAGGGATACCAGACCATCGTGGGGGAAAAAGGGATCCGCCTTTCCGCGGGGCAACGCCAGCGGATCGCCATCGCGCGCGCGATCCTGAAAAACCCACGGATCCTGATTCTTGACGAAGCGACTTCCGCGCTGGACAACGAGTCAGAACAACTGATCCAGGAGGCCCTGGAGCGGCTGATGCGTGGCCGGACCACGTTTGTCATCGCGCACCGGCTTTCGACCATCCACAATGCCGACAAGATCATCGTGCTGGACCGGGGACGCGTGGTGGAATCCGGCACCCACCCAGAACTGATTGATAAAAAAGGGCTTTATCACCGGCTGTACACCCTGAAGAGTCTTCAAATGGACGGCCGGGAGACGGAGGAGGTCGAGGCATGACGCCGAGGAGACCGCCCGGGTCAGCCCCGTTTGACCCGCGGGCCGGGAAAAAGAAAGAAAAAATTGAAAATAGGTCTTGATATTGGTTCGCCAAATATTTATATTAGAATTGCTTGAGAGAGAATATCTTAAAAATAGCTGATTCATAGCAAGAACCTTTATCTGAAAGCGGCGGGAAAGCGGGAGATGCTTTCAAATAGGGGTTTTTTCTTCTTGAGCGAAATTAGGGTTGACATATTTAAAAATAACGTTAGATTATCAATCCTTTTGGATTTAAAAGCTCTTTGAAAACTGAATAGGTGTCAACAGACGTTGCGGGTCTAGAGTTCAATTACAGAATCAACTTCAGGAAACAAACTGGAGAGTTTGATCCTGGCTCAGAACGAACGCTGGCGGCGTGCCTAACACAT
>JBHHVU010000097.1:0-4914 GCA_046754465.1 Nitrospinaceae bacterium
GAACCGCCGACCTACTGATTACGAATCAGTTGCTCTACCCCTGAGCTACGCTGGCGTTCTGGTGGGTTTGAAGTGGGTTATTTAACCGCTTTTGCGGTAAAAAATCAACTGGATAAATGGGAAACCCCCTCCCGGTTGCGTCGAAAATCCCCCTGACCTCCTTTAACAAAAGCGGGAGTACTGATTTGCCCCCTAAATCCCCCTGACCCCTTTTAAAAAAGGGGGAATATTGATTTGCCCCTCAACGCGGCCATGCTCCCGCGAAACAGTGGCGGAAATGGGTGGCATCAGAACTCCAGCACCGACCAGGCCATGCTTCGGTTGGAGCCCCCGGCATAACCCTCGCGGTTGATCAGGATGAGGCCGAAGGCATCCTCCGTGCCGAACCAGCCCAGAACCTCCTTCAACACGCTCTTTGGCGATCCCCCCTGTTCGATCAATTGATAAGCGCGGTAGGCGGTGAGGTTCATGGTGATGACCTCCCCGTTTCCCGTGGCGGCGACGGCCCCGTGGGGTCCGACGAATAATCCGCAGCCGATCAGCGGCACGTCGCCCACGCGTCCGGGGATGGCTCCCCCGATGCCGCCGGTGCTGAGTCCGGCGGCAAAACTCTCCCCGTCAAACGCCACGCATCCCACGGTATCGGTGGCGGCATCGCCGGTGGAAAAGTCCACTCCCTTGGCGGTGACCTCGCCGGGCGTCAATTTCTCGAACCCTTCTTGTTCGGCGAACCGGGCGGCGCCAGATCCGGCCAGCAATTTGTATTGGGTCCGTGTCAGGGCATGGGCGACATGGATGGGGTTTTTGTATCCTTCGAGGGCGGCGACGGCGCCAAAGTGGCCGGAAGCGTCCATGACGGCGGCGTCCATTTGCACCGATCCGTCGGATCGGGGATGCGACCCCACTCCCGCGTTGAACCGGGAATCGTCTTCCAGAACAGCCACGGCCCGGCACAGAGACTCCATCAGGGACCGGCCCGGCTTCGCGGATTCCAGGAATGCCCGTGCGGCCCGATCGGTTCCGTCCTTGAAGGCCTCCTTGGATCCGGCCCCGCCGTGGGTCAGAACAATGTTTCTTTTTTCAGCCATAGCGTTGTCCGTTGATTCGTCGTACCCGTTAGGGTATCCTAACCTCTCCTGAAAATACACCTGCCATCGGATGCCATGGTTAAATTTTGTCTGCAGTGCAAGAATGCGTTTTGGGGCGGAAAGTTCTGCCCGAAATGCGAGGGCGAGGTATTGCTCCTGGACGCCGCCGAACCGGAAAACCAAAAATACCTGGGCGAATTGAATATTGACGTGCGGCCCAAGTACTTTGCCCGCAGTTCGATGCTCCTCACCTGTTTCGGATTCATCATGGCCCTGCCGCTGGGCGCCTTCGTTTTCCTCCGGGGGATGGCCCATTCGGGGAATGTGCCTCTATGGGCCGCCATTGGCGTTGGTACGGTGGTCCTTGTCGCCGGCGGCGCCTGGTTCCTTTCCCACAAACTCTTCGACAAGAAGATGGAAGAGGTCGAGGACATCAAACAACCCCAACTGGACTGAAAATTTATTCCCCTCTCCGACCGATATCTTTCCGGTAGTGGATGCCTTCCCAGGAGATTTTTCCCACGGCGCGGTAGGCGTTGGCGATGGCCTCGGGCGTGTCCTTTCCCAGGGCGGTGACGCCCAGCACCCGGCCGCCGTGGGTCCGGATTTCCCCGCCGGATTTTTGGGTTCCCGCGTGGAAAACCATCACACCGGGGAGGGCGGCGGCGGCTTCGAGTCCGGAGATGGATTTCCCCTTTTCATAGGTCCCGGGATACCCCTGGGAAGCCATCACCACGCACACGGCGGGTTCCGGTTTCCAGTCCACGCTCCGCCCTTCCAGCGTTCCATCGACGCAGGCTTCCAGCAGGGGCACGATGTCGCTTTTCATCCGCAGCAACAGAGGCTGGGTTTCGGGGTCGCCGAACCGGGCGTTGAACTCGAGGACACGGGGTCCGCTGCCGGTGAGCATCAACCCGGCGTAAAGCAATCCGCTATAACAGCGGCCCTCCGAGGCCATGGCCCTTACGGTGGGCTCCAGGATTTCCTCGATCACCTGCCTCCGCAGGGTGCCGGTCAACACCGGGGCGGGGGAATAGGCGCCCATGCCGCCGGTGTTGGGTCCTTTATCGCCATCGAAAGCGGCCTTGTGGTCCTGGGCGGAATCGAGAGCCAGCACGGTCTCGCCATCGGTGAAGGCCAGCAGGGAAATTTCCGGACCCTCGAGAAACTCTTCCACCACGACCCGTTTTCCGGCCTCGCCGAATGATTTTTCCAACATGAGGGTCTCGATCGCGGCCGCCGCCTCTTCCCCGCCGGCGCACAGGAAGACCCCTTTCCCGGCGGCCAGTCCGTCGGCCTTGACGACCAGGCGGTCCCTTCGGTCCCGGACATATGCCCTTGCCTCGCCGGGCGATTGAAACACCCGGTAATCTCCCGTGGGGATGCCGTATTTTCGCATCAGGTCCTTGGCGAAGACCTTGCTTCCTTCCAGCTCGGCGGCTTTGGCGGTGGGGCCGAATATTTTCAGTCCTCGCTCCCGGAACCGATCGACGATGCCGAGAACCAGCGGCTGTTCCGGTCCCACCACGGTGAATCCGATCCCCTCCTCTTGGGCGAATTTCAGGAGACGGTCCACCCGGTCAGCCGGGATATCCACGTTTTTCGCAACGGCGGCGGTGCCCGCGTTCCCCGGAGCGCAATAGACTTGCTCCACTTTCGGGCTCTGCCCGATCTTCCATGCCAGCGCATGTTCGCGTCCGCCCCCGCCCACCACCAAAACCCGCATTTGCTTTCTCCATTCAGGGTTATTCAATAACAATGTGACACAAAGCCGAAAATTTATATAAAATGCGTCCAGGATGCAAGTATTTAACTTATACCCTTTATTGCCATGGTCCGGTTGCAGTCCATTTCAAAATCGTATGACGGCAAACCCGTGCTCCGGGACCTGTCCCTGGAAATCGCCGCCGGGGAGCGGTTCATCCTGCTGGGGCGGAGCGGCGGCGGGAAGACCACGCTGCTGCGCCTGTTCGCCGGATTCGAGAATCCGGACAGTGGGTCCATCATCCTCGAAGGGAACGACGTGGTGCCCCTGCCGGTGGAAGCGCGGCCGGTGGGGTTCATCTTCCAGAACTACGCCCTGTTTCCCCACATGACAGTGTACGACAATATCGCGGTGGGACCCAGAGTGCGCGGGGTGGCCGAAGAAGAAATCGCGCGGCGCATTGGCGGGCTTTTGGAGATCACCCATTTGCAAGGTTTGCGCGGCGCCTTTCCCGTCCGGCTCAGTGGCGGCGAGGCCCAGCGGGTGGCGATCGCCCGCGCCATCATCAACGAGCCGAAAATCCTGTTGCTGGACGAACCGCTTTCCGCCCTCGATGCCACCCTGAGACAACAACTTCGCGAAGAGTTGAAGGAAATGCAGCAGACCCTGGGCATCACCTTCTTGTTCGTCACCCACGATCAGGAAGAAGCCATGTCCCTGGCGACACGCATGGGCATCCTGGAAGACGGCCGCCTCCTGCAAGTGGGCACCCCCAGCGAGCTGTATCATCATCCCGTTTCCCCTTTCGTCGCCGGGTTTCTGGGGGAGGTGAACCGGCTCCCCGGCATTGTCAGCCGCCACTCGGGAAACCAGGTGATCGTCTCTCTGGGCGGCCAAATCGAGATCAAATGCGCAACCCCGGTCCCGCGGCCCGCCGGCCAGCCCGTGGAATGCTTTATCCGGCCCGAAAAAGTTTCCTTCCACTCCGGGGAACGGGACGACCCATCCCTCAACCGGTTGGATGCCAAAATCATGGAAAAATCCTTTTACGGCAGCCGCACCCGGTACAAGTTCGAGTTGAACACGGGCCAAAGCCTCACCGTGCCCGCGGAACCCGGCCGCGCCGGGGAGGAGCCGCCCCACTTCCATACCGGCGACCCCGTCCAACTTCGATTCGCCGCCAAGGACGTCCTGCTATTCGACCGGACCGAAGGAGCCGAAAAGATCACCGATGCGCCCCTATCCTGATTTTCCGAACAAGGTCAAAATCCTTTGCCGGTGGATTCCGCTCATCCTTTTTGCGGTTCTTTGCGGATGCGGAGAAGGGTCGGACAAGACTCCAGCGACCACGAAAAAAATCGTCGTGGCCACGGACACCACGCTCGTCCCCATGTCCTACATCAATGACCGGCAGGAATTGGTCGGATTCGAGCCCGACCTCATGCAGGCCATCGCCCGCCGCGCCGGACTGGATATCAAGATGATCGCCGTCGAGTGGCCCGGCCTGTTCGGCGGCCTCATCACCCACAAATTCGACATGGTCATCAGTTCCGTCACCATCCTGCCGGAACGCAAAAGGAAGATGGCTTTCAGCATCCCTTACCTGAAAAGCGGCCTTTCGCTGGTGGTGCGTAAAGACACTCGGGGCGTGGCGTCGGTGGAAGACCTTCTGAACAAGGATCTGCTGGCGGGGGCGCAGGTGGGCACCACCGCATACTTTTATCTGGAAAAATACCCCCGGCTCCGCAAAAAAGGGTACCAGGCGTACGGCCATGCCATCGCCGACCTCATCAAGGGCGAGGTCGACGCCGTGCTCGGAGAAAGCACCGGAACGTTGTACTATAAAAATCGGCAACAGGAATATTTTCACAAGATCAAAATGGTGGGAGATATCCTTACGGAAGAATATTACGGAATCGTGTTTAGAAAAGACGACGCCAGCCTGCGAAAGCGGGTCAACCAGGCATTGAAGCAGTTGCTGGAAGATGGCACCGTCCGGAAGCTGCACGATAAATGGGAACTGGGGAAATCCGCCCAACTCCCCAGCCCCGCCACGCGGGGAGGGGGATAGGTCATAGCATCATCGCCAGTCAACCTTGGTCCGCCATATAAAGTATGACC
>JBHHVU010000098.1:0-4709 GCA_046754465.1 Nitrospinaceae bacterium
GAAGGCCGGCTTTTGATATTCTGGCTCCGGTGACAGGACTCGAACCTGTAACACAGCGGTTAACAGCCGCTTGCGCTACCATTGCGCCACACCGGAATGGGTTTTGTGTGCTCGAACGGAAGGTCTTAACAGTCTGAATTATAACTTATTCTATCATATCCCCGCCGGGTTGGAAATTCCTAATTTATCCCATTTCCCGCCGCCCTTCAAGTGACTTCAACAGGGTCACGGTATCGGCGTATTCGATGTCGGAACCCACAGGCAGGCCCCGGGCGATGCGCGTCACTTTCACGTTAAAGGGTTTCAATACCTTGGCGATGTACACCGCCGTCGACTCGCCTTCCATGTCGGGATTGGTCGCCAGAATCACTTCGCTCACGCGGCCGGTCTCGACTTTCTCCTTGAGGGACTCGATAGTCAGCTCGGAGGGACCGACGCCATCCAGCGGCGAGATCACCCCCATCAACACGTGGTATATCCCCTTGTACTGGCCAACGCTCTCGATGACGTACACGTCGTGGGGTTCTTCCACGACGCAAATCTGGGAGGCGTCGCGGCTGGTGTCCTGGCAAATCTCGCAGGGGTCTTTCTCGGTGATGCCGTGGCACTGGGAGCAAAGGATGATTTTTTCCTTGACGTTCTGGATGGCCTCGGCCAGTTGCAGAGCCCGGTCCCGGGGACCGCGCATGAGAAAAAACGACAGCCGCTCGGCGGTCTTCTGTCCGATTCCCGGCAGTTTTTTCAGCTCTTCGATCAGTTCGGATACGGCGGCGGGCCGCTTCACGGAATACCTCAAATAAAATTCGTTTTATGCCGGGCGGCGAACCGCCGCTGGTGGTTTTGTCATACTTTATATGGCAAACCAGGATCGACAGGCGGTTTAGATGGACCTGACTCCTTCCGGGCGTGGCCCGGCCTATTCCCTCCCCCTTGGGGGGTTAGGGATTGGAGAACAGGCCGGGGATTTTGATCCCGCCGGTCAGCCGGGCCATTTCCTGCTGGGCCATTTCCTTGACTTTCCGATTCACCTCGTTGATGGCTCCGGTGATCAGGTCTTCGAGCACTTCGCGGTCTTCCATGTTGATGAGGTCGTCGTCGATGCGCACCGAAAGGATTTCGTTGAGGCCGTTGGCAGTGACGGTCACCATGCCACCACCGGTGGTCACTTCGACTTTTTTATGGGCGAGGTCTTTTTGGATCTCGGCGATTTTGGCCTGCATTTCCTGCGCTTGCTTGAACATCGCCGACCAGTCTTTTTCCATGGGGATGCATTCCTTGTGAGGAAGGATCCTGATCCTAGCGGATGACCACGCCGCCAAAAATATCGAGGGCTTCCTGGATGATTTCGGTTTGGGTTTTTTGACTCAATTTATTATAGCTCGCCGGGGATGGATTTTCCGCCTGGTAATTTTCCCCAGCAGGTCCCGGCGGTGTATCTTCCCCGGTATTTAACGACAACCGGATCTCCATCTCCCGTCCGCATACGGTTTGGGCCGCGCTCCGGATAATTTGCAGGTGGTCCTCCTGCTCCAGACGCTCCTTGGTATAGGGATCGGAAATTTCCAGATGCAGCGCCGAGGGACCGAGATGAATGATCCGCGTGACCGTGAGGTAATGCCCGAGGAAGGCTTTCCGGCGGCAGATTTCTTTTTTGACGCGGTCCCAGGTTTTCGCGGGGGAGGTTTCATGCGCGGGCGGGGAAACCGCCGCCGCGGAAAGCGTGGCGGGTTGGTTCCCGGGTTCCTGCATAACCGGCTGGGACGGCTGGCCCCGGTCCGGCCCGCCCACGGTTTCCTGTTCCATGGCGTTTATCTTTTGGAGGGTCTCGTCGATGGAGCGGAAGGGGCGAATATCGGTCAGGCGCAACACGGCCATTTCAAACACCATCTTCGCCAGGGAACTGCGTTTCATCTCTGTTTCGGTGCGGGAGAGCAGGGCAAACATTTGCTGCAGTTCGTCGTTGTGGAAGGTTTCAGCCTGTTTTCCCAGGACGTCCAAGTCGCGGGTGTGCGCGTCGAGCAGGGCCGCAGGATCGGCCGCGACTTTCACGATCATTAAATTACGGACAAATTCCGCGAGGTCCCGGCAGAAGGCGTTGAGGTCCTTGCCACTGTTGGCCACTTGCTGAATCTGGTTCATGAGCGCGGCGGGGTCCCTGGCCACCACATGATCGATAAAAGTTTCCAGCGCCTTCTGCCCCACGATGCCCAGCACCGCCTCGACCGACCCGCTGGTGATCTCCTTGCCGCAATAGGCGACCACCTGGTCGAGCAGGCTTTGCGCGTCGCGCATGCTACCAGCGCCGTTTTTGGCGATTTCCTCAAGACTGAGCCGGTCGATCCGGATCTTGTCGTGATCGCAGATCAGTTCCAGTTGCCGGATGATCTGCTTGTGCGGAAGGGGTTTGAACTCGAAACACTGGCACCGGGAGAGAATGGTTTCGGGAATTTTGTTGAGTTCGGTGGTGGCGAAGATGAAGATCACCCGGGGCGGCGGCTCTTCCAGGGTTTTCAGGAGCGCGTTGAATGCGCTTTTGGAAAGCATGTGCACTTCATCGATGATATACACCTTGTACTGCAAGGATGAAGTGGCGTATTGAACATTTTCGATGAGGTCGCGCACCTCGGCGACGCCGTTGTTGGAGGCGCCATCGATTTCCTGAACATCGATGCTGTTGCCCACCCGGATTTCGAGACAGGCGGAACATTCGTCACAGGGTTCGGTCTCGGTGCGCTGGACACAATTGATCGCCTTGGCGAGGATGCGCGCCGTCGTGGTTTTCCCCACCCCCCGGGTCCCTGAAAACAGGTAGGCGTGCGAGACGCGGTCCAGCGCGATGGCGTTGGTCAGGGTGCGGACGATGTGCTCTTGTCCGACCAACTCACTGAATTTTTGGGGACGCCACTTGCGCGCCGAAACCTGGAATTCCATAGCAAGGGTCCAATGATTACCCGGCCCGGGGTGAACAGGTGGGAAGAGGATGTTTCATTCAAGGCAGAATTGTTGGGTGACTCGCAGCACCCAAGGGATTTTGCTACCGCTGCTTCCTTCCGGACCTGACGGGGTTCACAAAACCTTGTTGCGCGAGGCCCAACAAAACTGCCAAAATCGGTTCAAGCTTGAGCGGAGAGGGAGGGATTCGAACCCTCGGTAGGGGTTTAGCCTACACACGCTTTCCAAGCGTGCGCCTTCAACCGCTCGGCCACCTCTCCCTTCTTTTCGTTTTTCGCTTTTCAGAGCCGTGTCGCGGGGTCCCCGCCCACCCTCCCCCAAGTTGCGGAATATGAGAACGGAGAGGGAGGGATTCGAACCCCCGGTCCCCAAAAGGGGACAATTGATTTCGAGTCAATCGCCTTCGACCTCTCGGCCACCTCTCCTTATTTTAAATGCGGAGCACCTCCATACACCGCGGAGCCCTCGGAGAACAACCGGGAGCCGTTCCGCGGGGCCAGTGCCCCAAGAAAAAATACGCCCAAGAGGACTCGAACCTCCGACCTACGGTTCCGCAAACCGTCGCTCTATCCAGCTGAGCTATGGGCGCATGAATTGTTCGATTCAAAATCCCCCCGCCCCGCGGGGAGGGCGATGGGTCCATCTAAACCGCCAGCCCACCCCGGTCCGCCATATAAAATATGACAATACCGCCAGCGGCGGTTCGCCACCGGAGGCACTCCGCCCCCTTTTTAAAGAGACCTTTGCATAAGTACTGTGGTTGAGTTTGGAATAAGCCCTCACCTCGATCCATCACCCCGCGGGTGCTCCCAGAGGGAAAGGAGGTAACTCCTTCTCCCAAGGGGAGAAGGCTGGGATGAGGGGATTCTCTTTTAATTTTTATTGTCGGCAAAAAAAGAAAAACAAATCAAATACCCTCTTTTGCAAAGGTCTCCTTTTTAAAGGGGGTCAGGGGGATTTTCCGAGTTGTTCTTCCACAACCCTCTCGACTCTTTCCATAACCTTATCGACGTTTTTCAAAACCTCCCGATTCGTAAAACGCAATACCCGCAAACCTTTCGACTCGAGATAAGCTGTACGGTTCAATTCACCGGCAATCCTGGAATCGTGTCCATGGGTGTCCCCGTCGATTTCAACGGCAAGCCTCAACCGGTAACTGTAAAAATCCACGATGAAATTACCGATGGGCTTTTGGCGATTAAAAGTGATCTCCTCGTAAAAAGGCATCGTCCGCAAAAGGTCCCAGAAAAGACGTTCGGACGGTGTTGGATTGTTCCGGAGCTCTCTTGCCTTTTCTTTCAGGGACTCACTGTAAATCAATTCAGGACGTTTATTCTTGCCTCTGGACAATTCAAACTCCCACGATCCCTTTTGATAGAAGCTCGAAATCCCCCCACCCCCTTCGGAGAAGGGGGAGTTTTTTATCCCCCTTTTAAAACGGACGAAACAGCATCTTGGAGAATCTTTTCCCTAACCAAAGCTTCTCGAAAACGAGACCGCAAAGATCCTCTTTCAAAAAATATTCGCTGTTCAAACCTTTCAATGTATTGAAGCAGCCTGGCCTCATCCAGATTTAACATTCTCTTGATGTCGCGAATATTTATTTTATCCAAATTCATAATGGTAACTCCAAGGTTTCTCCACACTCTCCGATGAGAAATCCCCCCCGCCCCCTTCAGGGAAGGGGGAGCTTTTTATCCCCCCTTTTTAAAGGGGGTCAGGGGGATTTTTAATCATGAGCTTCTGAAAAAAAATGG
>JBHHVU010000099.1:0-4391 GCA_046754465.1 Nitrospinaceae bacterium
CATGAACTGGGGAAACGTTTATCTGTTGACACGGAGCCTGCTAATGGGTGACCCCATGAAGGATTCAAGGCCCGCCCCCTCCTTTTATGATTTCAAAGTGATCGAATGGGGTCACTCCTACCGGTTGGCCGTCGCATTCCAGGGCAATGGATTTCCAGAATGATTTTTTGGGCCGCCAACGGGGATTCGCGTGGCCTTGGGGAGGCAGCCCGGGACAGACGCGGTAGGTGGTGGCCTGGATGCGGTTGGAGGAAATGTCCAGAATCAGAAAATGGTTCATCAGAGCCCGCGCCGCCAGGGCATCGAAAACTTCCCTCGGGGCAGTGCGGTCCTTGACCCCCTGCAAGTCCGCGAAAGGTTTGAAGGTGGCTCCGCCGCCGCCGGAGATCACGTGGATCGTTCCATCCCCCCTCCTGAATTTCCCGGTATCCGATTTTTTGACCGGCAGCTTTCCCTCCGGTCCGGGCACACCTAAAGGAAAAAACCGTTCATAGGAATGCTGGTTCCCAGAAAATACGAGGTCCGGCCCCAAGGCGTCGATCTGTTTTAAAACCGTATCCCGTTTCTCCAGATACCAGGCGGTGGTGATCGCGGGTTCATGCAGGGCCAGGATGATCCATTTCCCCGCCCGCCGGGCTTGTTCGATTCGGGGCGACAGCCAGGGAGTGGGATCGCGCCAAGCGTAGCTGTTGAGGACGGCGAACAGGGTGTTGCCGATCACCCGCGTTCCCTCGTACCGGCCGGGAGAGGGGGACGATGGGAGCCCCGCATCGAATGGAGAACTCATGCGGGCGATCGGGTCCCAGCAGGCGGAGGCCTTCGGATTGGTCAGGTCGGGTGAAAAATCGTTATCCCCGGGAACAAAAATCCGCAACGGATAGGGGCGGACCAGGGTCGAGCGGATCTCCCGGAGGTATTCGGGCCGGCAGGTTTTGGGCAACCATTCCGATTGGTAAACAAAATCCCCCAAATGCAGCAACACGTCAGGACGTTTTTCCCGCATCGCTTTCTGGACCGCCAGGAACCCCCAGTGAAAAGCCCGGTCGCCGACTCCCGTATCGCCCACCACGGCGACGCGTAAAACCTGTTCATTTTTCGCGATTTGCTCTGGTAAAGGGGTGGCCGGCGAACCGCTCCCCACAACGGGCGGCCAGAAAACCATCCATACCCCTATCCACCAGAACCATCTTGGCATCATTTGAAAAACCGGGCGTTGGGTCATAGTGATCCCCTACCTTACCCGCAAGACCTTATCTATACAAGGATAAATCCGGCCCACATTTCTCATGGATATATAACGTTTCCGTTAAAATTTATCTAATAGCTCACATAAATATTAATATTTTATTTTTTTCATAACCCATAAATTCTGAATCTCAAATTAATAGAAATCATTTTTCTTTGTTTAACTGCCAGTTGCAATAAAACGGGAAAATGTCCCCAAAAGTGGCATATTTTGTGCACCCTGAACGGGATATTCCCTACAGACTTGGTGGAGGGTCGAAAATGAAATCTTTATTTGGAGCCGGTGATACCAGCCTTAAAGAATTCCCCCTGGTCCCACTTCGCAACTCCTCTCTGAAAGCCCTGTTTCTTGGCGTGAAAGCTTTGTTTTACTTTTTGTTGGGCATAATCAGCGTGGGGTATTTGTCAGGACTGTCATTCGGGCCGTGACCGGATCGGAGAGCCTTGGGCGCAGGAGGCGGACGGTAGCGCCCCTGCGGGGAAAAAACAAAAAATCAAGCCAAAAGGAACCATGAAAAAGAACCCAATGCATAGCGATCAGGAAACAAAAACCATGTTAGGAAAACCTTTTTTCATCGAATGGCCGCGGATCCTTGTGTTATTGGTTGCAGGCATCGGCCTGTCCGCTTGCACCACAGGATTGCAAACCAAGGTCTCCGGGAACCTCAACCAATTGTCCCGGAACCAGACGGTGGCCATTCTGCCGGTGGAGGTCCATAACGTCAAGCAACAGGAAACGGCAAAGCTTTTCCGGCGCGATCTGTATGCTAACCTGAAGCAGGCGCATTTCAATCTCCTCGAACACTATATCGTCGACGGCCAACTGCTCAAGCATGGAATGATGGAACCGGTCCGGTTCCCGAAGATGGATCCCATGAAATTCGGGGAAATTCTGGGTGCCGATGCGGTGGTCATAAGCCGCATCAACCGGGTGGAAAAGTCTTATTTGTTCCTTCATTCCTCCATCGAAATCAGCGTATCCGTGCAAATGGTGGACACCCGCACCGGGGAGATTCTGTGGACAGCGGAACAGACGGAATCGGATTACGAGGGGATCGCAAAAATTCCCACGGGCATGGCGGCGGCGGTGATCGCGCCGATCTACCTGGTCACCAACAAGCTCAAATTGGTGCAATTGACATCCAAAATGGTGAACAAACTGACCGACATCGTCCTTCGCCCCGACGGAGTGGCCAAGGATAAAACGTTTGAAGAAACGATGATCGCCGCGGCCTGGAATCAGGGCGAAGATATCAATACGAAGATGGTCAACTGGGATCAGGTGGGACCGGCCAAGCCCAAAACCGTGGCCAAGACGGCGGCGGGAACCCAGGAAAGCTTGATCGACCGGTTTCCCTCCATCCTTCTGAACGGCAACCCCGAAACGGTTTCGCATTCCATCAAGGGAACGCCCAAGGCCCTGAAAAAAAATTCGCCGAAAATGATTACCCTGGAACAAGTGGCCGACCCGTCCGTTTGGTTTTAGTGGGTGGAACAGGCCGCCCATACCATCCACTGGACACCACCGGGAGGGAAGGCCCTCTCATTCCGCTTCCAATCCCCGAGGAAGCTTTTCCACGAATGCGCGGATAGCGTCACGCACGCGCCGGTAATGATCCAGCGCCTCTTCCTCGCTTTTGGCGTTCGCGGCCAGTTGGGGAGGGTCGTCGAACCCGCGATGGATCACCCGCGCCCCGCCCGGGAAAACCGGGCAACGCTCATCGGCGTGTCCGCAGACCGTCACCACATAATCGAAAGGTTGGGGTATCATTTCGCCGATACCCTTAGAGCACTGGCGGGAGATATCGACCCCTGCTTCCTTCATGACCTTCACGGCAAGAGGGTTCAGTCCCTGGGGTTCCAACCCGGCCGAAAAGGGCTCGATCCGATCCCCCTTTAATTTCCGGGTCCACCCCTCCGCCATCTGACTCCGGCACGAGTTCCCCGTGCATAAAAACAGAATTTTCAGTTTTCCCGCCATGGCCGTTTGCCCACCCTATTTTTAACGTAATTCATTTTTTATCCCATAGCCGCCAGGAACGCAACAAAACCTTCCTGAAGGATGAGAAGAGGGGAGTACCTCCCCACGTCGATATGTCATACGTTATATGCCAGGCCAAGGTCGATTGCCGATGATGCTACGACCCATCTCCCACCGGGCGTGGCCCGGGCGGCTTGATTTTCGTTTAATTTTCGCCTATACTTTTTCCTATCGGATCATCCAGGAAGGAGGAAGGGAATGCACCTGACCAAACGCCAGCGGGAAATTTATCAATACCTGAAAGACCACATCCGTGCCCGGGGTTATGCCCCCAGCATCATGGAGATTGGCAGGCAGTTCAATCTCCATTCACCGGCCACGGTGCACAAACACCTGACCCATCTGGAAGCCAAGGGGCTGATCCGTAAAAAGCATAACCTGAGCCGCGCCATCGAAATCGCAGGGGAACCGGAAAGCGCCTTGTCACGGGAATACGTCTTATTGGGCCACATCGTTGCCGGGAAACCGATCGAGGTGCTGGAGAACCGGGAGGTGATTTCCTTCATGCCCGATGCCGCGGAAAAGGATATTTTTGTTCTGCGGGTGAAGGGGGATTCCATGATCGGGGATCATATCCGGGACGGGGACTACGTCATCGTCGAGAAGAAAGACTGGGCCGAAAACGGGGATACGGTGGTGGCCCTGCTCGACAACGAAAAGGCCACCCTGAAACGGTTTTACCGGGAAAGGGACGGGGTGCGGCTCCAACCCGCCAACCCGGAGATGCAACCCATCCTCGTCAAGGAGGGCGACTTTCAAATCCAGGGCGTGGTGATCGGGGTGATGCGAAAATTCCAGTAACCCCCTCCCCGGGGGAGGAAGATGGGTCATGGTATCCTCGCCAGTCGATTATGGTCCGCCATATAAAGTATGACAAAACCACCAGCGGCGGTTCGCCGCCCCCGCCACGCGGGTGCTCCCAGGGGGAACGGATGAACACAGATCGTTGGTTAATAATAATTCTGTGAAGGAAATAGAATGATTCAGCGTGAAATTCTGCATGTGGACATGGATGCGTTTTTCGTGTCGGTGGAGGAGGTGCGCGATCCTTCCCTCCGTGGCAAACCGGTGGTGGTGGGACCTGGCGGCGAGCCGCCGCAGTCAA
>JBHHVU010000100.1:0-4271 GCA_046754465.1 Nitrospinaceae bacterium
GGCGGCGAGCCGCCGCAGTCAAGGGGTCCTACCTTATATGGCGGACCGGGATTGAATGCCGATAATGCCAGGACCCATCTCCCTCCGGGCGGGGCCCGGGGGGTGGTGGCAGCGGCATCTTATGAAGCCCGCAAGTACGGGATCCATTCCGCCATGCCGGTCGCCCGGGCGCGCAGGCTGTGTCCGCGGGCGATTTTCCTGCCCGGGTCCTATCGGCTTTATGCTGAGTTTTCCGAGCGGATTTTTGCTCTGCTGGAAACCTACTCGCCGCTGGTGGAACCCATGTCCCTGGACGAGGCGTTCGTGGACCTCACCGGATGCGGCAAGTTGCACGGACCGGTGCTTCAAACGGCGGAACGGATCCGCAACGAAATCAAAACCACCCTGGGCATCAACGCATCCATAGGAATCGCTTCCAACAAACTTTTGGCCAAGATCGCCTCGGCCTGCGCCAAACCCAGCGGCATGTTATGGATCCCGCTGGGAGGGGAACAGCGGTTTCTGGCCCCCCTGGCGGTGGACCGGATTCCCGGGGTCGGACCCAAAAGCGGCGAGCAGTTCAAGCGCATGGGGATACGCACGGTCGGCAGCCTGGCCGCCCTTCCCAGGGATTTGCTCGAAGAGGTCCATGGCAAATGGGGCGCCGCCCTGTTCCTGAAATCGCGGGGAATCTGCAACAGTCCGGTCCGGGGCCGGGGGGAGGGAACGAACCGGTCCGTCAGCCGGGAAACCACGCTGGAAACCGACTCGCTCGATGCCCGATTCCTCGAGTCCACTCTCAGCTATCTGGTCGAGAAAGCGGCGGCGCAGTTGCGGGAATCCGGACTCCATGCCCAATCGGTCACCCTGAAACTTCGCTACTCGGATTTCAAGACGGTGACCCGGACGCGCATGCTGCGCGAGCCCACTTCCGGTGATCACTTCATTTTTCAGGCCGTGGCCCCACTTCTCGGAAAACTTTTGATCCGGCGGACCCGCGTGCGCCTGGTCGGGGTCTCCCTGTCGTCGCTCACCGCCACCCCTTATTCGCAGACCGATCTTTTTCAGAACGTGGGGCGGGAGCAGTGGGACCGGCTCTACCGGGGCATCGACCGGATCCGGAAAAAGCATGGGTTCCGCTCCATCCTCCGCGGAAAAAGCGCGGAAAACCTCTGAGGGTAATCGGACATGCTTGACAAGCTGAAAGGTGTCTTGATATGGATATCGAAAAATTAAGACAGGAATTTCCGGTGACCGCGAACCGGATCTTTTTCGATCACGCCAAGGTTTCGCCCTTGCCGCGCCGGGTGCGCGAGGCGGTGGACGCGTTCACCCGCGACGCCTGCGACTTCGGCACTGCCCACTACGCGGAGTGGATACGGCAAACGGACCGGGTCCGTGAAAGTTTCGCCCAATGGATTGGGGCGCGTCCGGAGGAGGTCGCCTTCGTGAAGAACACCTCTGAGGGAATTTCCATCGTCGCCAACGGACTCGATTGGCGTGAGGGGGACAACGTGGTGATCCCCAACATCGAGTTTCCCGCCAATGTTTACCCCTGGCTCAACCTGGAACGGTTCAAGGTGGAGACGCGGTTCGTCCCCGCCGTTGACGGACGGGTCCTGTTCGATGATATCGTCTCCCGGGTCGACGGCAGAACGCGTATCGTCTCCGTCAGTTCCGTCGAGTGCAACAGCGGGTTCCGCAACGATCTCCGGCGCATCGGCGCGTTTTGCAGGGAGAAGGATGTCCTGTTTTGCGTGGATGCCATTCAAAGCCTGGGCGCGCTTTCCCTGGACGTGGAGAAAGACCACATCGATTTCCTCGCCGCCGACGGACACAAGTGGCTGCTGAGTGTCGAGGGACTGGGCGGATTTTACATCCGGCGGCAGCTACTGGAAAAGATCCATCCCGCCGTGGTCGGGTGGGACAGTGTGGTCAACGCTCATGACTTCATGAATTACGATTTCACGTTCCGTCCCGATGCCCGGCGGTTCGAGGAAGGGAGTTTCAACACCCTGAGCATCCACGCCTTCGGCGCGGCGCTCGCCCTGCTGCGGGAAACCGGAATCGGCCGGATCGAGGCGCGCATCATGGAATTGGGAGACCGGATTCTCGAACACCTGCGGCGTGGGGGCCATGAAATTTTGAGCTCCACCCGGCCGGATGAACGATCCGGAATCATTGCCTTCAGCCCCGATGCCGACCTGGTGAAGCTGGCGGCGTATATGGATGAAAATAAAGTTTCCCTCACGGTGCGGGACGGGCTGGTGCGGATCTCCCCGCATTATTACAACAACGAGGATGAGATCGGCCACTTTTTCGACCTGCTCGAAACTGGGGTCCGGCTTTGACTCCGGTTCGGGGTCATTGGCCGCGGGTCCGTTTGGACTGGATGTAATCGGCGATCATCATCAGGGCTTTCAGAATGCCCACTGTGATGAATATGCCTAAAAGAAATTGCAGGAAAGGGGGAAGACTCCCCACGAATCGGGTGAGAGTTTCCATAAAGGAGTTGGGGTTCGGCTCTACGGCGGCAAGTCCGCCGCTCACCGTCTGAATCTGGTCATCAAAATTCCCGGCCAACCCCTTTATCTTAACACACAAATTCATTCAGGAGCATTGGGCGGTATCCAGGGAATCCTTCTTATTGCTCATCCTCCGTGTCGTCGGCGTTTTCCAGGACTTTCAGGGCGCGGATGTAATAGACATCGGCTTTTTTGATTTTCCCCATTTGCCGGTACAATTCCGCCAGGTTGTTGAGGGGAATCGCCACATTGGGATGGTTGGGTCCCAGGGTCTTCTCATGAATCTTCAGCGAGCGAATAAACATCGCCTCGGCCCGATTGTATTCCCCCATTTTTTTATACAATCCGCCAAGATTGTTCATAATCATGGCGGAAAAAAAATGTTCCCATCCCAGTGATTTGTTGATGACATCCAGGGACCGCAGATATAAAGGCTCGGCCTTATCCAGTTCGTTCATGGTGATATACAAATCAGCCAGGTTGATGAGGGCGAAGGCGACAATCGGATTATCCGATCCCAGGGATTGATCAATGATCTCCAGCGAGCGGACGTACAGGGGTTCCGCCTTGAGATAATCCCCCCGATCTTCATACACTTCGGCCATTTTCTTTAAACGGACCGCCTCGGGGGGGAGGTCGGATTCCGAATCACTTGGCCTGGAATCCAGGGCAACCGGGCGGACCCGCGGGTTCATGCCATCGGCGTCCCATGAATGTTGAAACACCGGGCTCGCTGTAACAGGGCTCCAGCCCTGGGCGGATGCGGTGGATTGACAAAAAATTAATATCGAAAAAATGAGGACAAAAAATCCCTTCCTGTTTGCCTTTGGGCTGGTCATTTCTATACTCCCGGCGGGGGATGATGTTTGGAGTTGGTGCCCCGTATTATCTGAAAGTATAGAAAATGGGTATTACGG
Source organism: Nitrospinaceae bacterium (assembly GCA_046754465.1). GTDB lineage: Bacteria > Nitrospinota > Nitrospinia > Nitrospinales > VA-1 > JBHHVU01. Next base: position 3,422 of record JBHHVU010000100.1, read on the forward strand.
AAGGGTTAAACGCGTGTCACGATTCGGTAACATTCAACCTCCCATGCACTGGGAGATGGGTGCATGCAATATCGGAAGTCAAGCTTTGTCCAGCATATAAGGCAAGATAAAACCACCTGCGGCGGTTCGCCGCTCCCTCCCCGCGTGGCGGGGAGGAGGATTAAAAGCGTTTGATAAAGGCGGAAATCATATCCTTGACGGAAAGGATACCCACGATTCGGCCGCTCTCAGTGACCGCAAAATGCTGGATGGGGTGGTTGACCATGAGCCGGCTGGCTTCCTTGATCGGCATGTGGAGGTCTATGGATGGGATGGGTTGGGTCATGATTTCGTAAACCCGGGTGGTTTCGGGCGTCAGCTTTCCCCGCATGATCCTTCGTTTGATATCGTCCTTATAGATAATCCCCGCGAATTTTCCAGATTCCTTGACGAGCAGGCAATCCACCCGGTGGTGAAGAAAGTGCAGCAGCGCCTCGGAAACAGTCAACCGTGAGCTAATGCTATTGATGGAAGGGCGCATCAGGTCGCCAATTTCGTTCAATTTCGGTCTCCTTCCACACGGAGCGAAAATAAAAAAATATTACCCATATCAATTATATTTACATCGATTGTTCATTAAATCAACAAAAATCTTTGGGTTTGGGAATTTATCGGCCGAGTACCTCGGCAGGTAATTTGACATGCGTTATATGGCGGACCCGAAGTACCTCCGGCGGCGGATGGGACATTCAAGTCAAGTCAATCAATCAAGGGGTCAGGTTTCCGCTTGCCTGCATGTTGGTTTGGGGAGGGATTTTGCAAATGATTATTTTGACAGGATGAACAGGATAAAAATCTGATTTTTTCTCCC
>JBHHVU010000101.1:0-4238 GCA_046754465.1 Nitrospinaceae bacterium
GAGCAGCTGATTTGTAATCAGCAGGTCGGGGGTTCGAGTCCCTTTGCCAGCTCCATTTCCGAGGGTTTGGAAATACTGGAATATAAAGAAGGATCCTGACGCCCCACAACAAACAATTTTATGTGAGGTTGCCGCCCGGCCTATCCGGAAAACCGGAGGACGAATTCCCAATATTAGGCGGGGGAGGTTCCCGAGTGGCCAAAGGGAACAGACTGTAAATCTGTCGGCTAAGCCTTCGGAGGTTCGAATCCTCCCCTCCCCATCCCAATTTCATTGAGGGGAGATTGCGGGAATAGCTCAGTTGGCTAGAGCGTCAGCCTTCCAAGCTGAGGGTCGCGGGTTCGAGTCCCGTTTCCCGCTCCACCTCGTGGGTCGGTGGGGTTGAAATCCGGGGATTTACGTGCCCACGTAGCTCAGGGGTGGAGCACTTCCTTGGTAAGGAAGAGGCCATCGGTTCAAATCCGATCGTGGGCTTTCATATAACACGGGGAACGGGCTCCCTGTAACTTGGAACGGAATGGAATTCAGAACGCGGATATTCGGAATTCCATCCAGCGGCGGTAATTTGGCGACGGATCATGAGAGATATAGTCCATCTGGCATGCGGCGAGTGTAAGCGAAAAAATTATTCAACCACCAGAAACAAGAAGAAGACCACAAGTCGCTTGGAATTTAAGAAGTATTGCCGATTCTGCAGAAAACATACCCCCCATAAGGAAACCAAGTAAAAGACATTGCGGTAGGAAAAGGGATGGAGTGCCGGGAGGCGGGCTGGGACTCCTGATTCAATACGCGAACCTTTCTTGATGCCAGCATGGAATTCGATTAGGCCAGTAGCTCGAACGGCTAGAGCACCGGACTCCAAATCTGGGGGTTGGGGGTTCGAATCCCTCCTGGCCTGTAGCGTATTTTGAGGTTGTTGAAACTATGATATCCAAGGCGCTTTCATTCTTATCGGAAGTTAAGGCCGAAGTGAAAAAGGTCACTTGGCCGTCCAGGAAGGAGGCGGTCGGCGGTACCACGGTGGTTTTGATCGTGGTTTTCCTGGTGGCCATATTTTTGGGAATTGTCGATACCCTGTTATCCAAGTTGATTCGAGGACTCATCAATTTTTAGCTCGGACGGAATCTGATTTTGTCGAAGCAATGGTATGTTATTCATACGTATTCTGGGTACGAGCGCAAGGTGAAGATGAGCCTTGAGGAGCAGTTCGAGCATTCAGATAAAAAAGACCACCTGGGAGAGATCATCATCCCCACCGAAGAGGTCGTGGAAGTCCGCAAGGGCAAGAAAAAGATCTCCTCCAGGAAGTTTTTCCCGGGTTACATCTTGATCAACATAGAGATGACCCAGGACATTTGGTACATGATCAAAAACACGCCTAAGGTCACCGGCTTTCTTGGCGGCGGCCAAAATCCCGTGCCTCTTTCCGAGGGGGAGGTGCAGTCGATCATGGACCAGATCAAGGGGGAGTCCGCCCGTCCCAAACCCAAATTTTCCTTTGAAAGGGGGGAGAGTGTCCGGGTGATCGAAGGGCCGTTTGTGAATTTCAATGGAGTGGTAGAAGATGTCAACCATGACAAGGGCAAGGTGAGGGTCATGGTGTCCATATTTGGCAGAGCCACCCCCGTGGAGCTGGAATTTCCGCAGATCGAGAAAATGTGAGGGGCCGAACGGTCCCGCGTGCAGTGGAACAGGAGTTCCGGGGCCGGGAAGGAGTGAAAACGGGCGGCGCTTTGACCCGTCCGCTTCCATAGAATTGGAAAGGAAATCAAAATCGTGGCGACAAAAGAAGTAACCGGTCAGATCAAATTGCAGATTCCGGCGGGCCAGGCGACGCCATCCCCGCCCGTGGGCCCCGCCCTGGGCCAGCACGGCGTCAACATCATGGAATTCTGCAAGGCGTTCAACGCCAAAACCCAGGGCCAGGAGGGGACCATTATCCCCGTCATCATTGATGTCTACAAAGACAGAAGTTTCACCTTTATCACCAAATCCCCACCGGCGGCCGTACTGTTGAAACAAGCGGCGGGGATCGCCAAGGGGTCTTCCAATCCCAGCAAGGAATCCGTCGGCAAGGTGACCCGCGACCAGGTCCGGGAGATTGCCAAGGTCAAAATGGAAGATCTTAACGCCCATGACGTGGAAGCGGCCATGCGCATTATCCTGGGCTCCGCCAAGAGCATGGGGATCAAGGTCGCGGATTAAATCAGGAACCTTAAGGGTACGAGACATGCCGAAACAAGGGAAAAAATATAGGGCCGCCGCTCAAAAAGTGGATCGGGCCGCCAAATATGAACTGAAGGAAGCCCTGAAATTGGCTAAGGAAAACAGCACCGCCAAGTTCGACGAGTCGGTGGACGTGGCGGTGAACCTGGGAGTTGACCCGCGGAAGGCGGACCAGAATATCCGCGGGAGCGTGGTGCTTCCCAGGGGGACCGGCAAAAAATTTCGAGTCCTGGTTTTTGCCAAGGGCGAAAAAGAAAAAGAGGCCCGGGACGCCGGCGCCGACTATGTGGGGGCGGAAGATCTGGTCACCAAAATCCAGGGCGGCTGGCTGGATTTCGACCGGGTCGTGGCCACGCCCGACATGATGGGGCAAGTTGGAAAACTGGGTAAAATTCTGGGGCCCCGGGGAATGATGCCCAACCCGAAAACCGGAACGGTGACCTTCGACATCAAAAAGGCCATCGAGGAAATCCAGGCGGGGAAGGTGGACTTTCGGGTGGATAAAGGCGGAATCATTCATGCCCCACTGGGGAAAACGGGGTTTTCCGTGGAAGATCTGTCCGAGAATTTCGAGGCGTTGATGTCCACCTTGGTAAAAATGAAACCTGCGTCGAGCAAGGGGCATTACGTGAAGGCGGTCACCCTCTCCACCACCATGGGTGTGGGGATTAAGGTGGCCTATACCCCAAATTAGAAAAGGGCGGATACCCGGGGAAAAAATTCCGGGAATAAGCCCGGTAGAAGAATCATCGATTAGAAATGAAAGGTCCATGTCGTGCCGAACCCAGTCAAAGAGGAAACCGTCAGGGAATTAAGCGAGGTATTCCAAAAAGCGAAAGCCGCGGTGCTGGCTGACTATAAAGGAATAGATGCGCCCCGAATCACCGCCTTGAGGGCTCATATGAGGGACCGTTCGGTGATGTTTCGGGTCGTCAAGAACACCCTGGCCCTACGGGCGGCCAAGAATACCCCCTTCGAGGAGCTTGGTTCCCATTTTAAGGGCCCGGTATCCCTGGCCGTCAGCTTGGAGGATCCCGTCGCGCCAGCCAAGGCCTTGGCCGATTATGCCAAAGTCGAGGCCAAAATGTCCCCCAAGGTCCTGTGCGGCGTGGTGGAAGGAAAATTGATCTCCGCGGAAGAGGTGAAAGCCCTCTCCGAACTGCCTTCCAAGGAGGTTTTGATCGCGAAAATGCTGGCTACCTTTCAAGGGCCCACCACCAACCTTGTTGGGGTTCTTAACGGTCTGCTCCGGAAACTAGTGGGCACCTTGGACGCGATCCGGGAAAAAAAGGCATCGGGCTAAAATTGTGTTGATAATGGGCGGGCGCTGTTCCGCTTACAGCCGAAACTTTTTCATTTTGAGAATATATTCCAAATAATGAATTTTTTTGAAAGGAGGGTGTGATGGCCGCCACCAAAGAGGATGTCATTTCCTTTATCGACAACATGACCGTTCTGGAAATGTCCGAGTTCGTGAAAGAGTTGGAAGACAAGTATGGGGTGACCGCCGCGGCGCCCGCCGTGGCCATGGCAGCGCCGGCCGCCGGCGCGGGGGAAGCGGCCGAGGAAAAAACGGAATTCGACGTGGTCCTTACCGCCGTCGGCGATAAGAAGATCCAGGTCATTAAAGAGGTGCGGGCGATCACCAGCCTGGGCCTGAAAGACGCGAAAGACCTCGTGGAGGGAGCCCCCAAAACCATCAAGGAAGCTGTCAAAAAAGAAGAGGCCGAGGAAATCAAGAAAAAAATTGAAGCGGCTGGAGGATCCGTCGAGGTTAAATGACCAGCCCTTGGAATCCGCGTCCTCACCAGCGGGCCGGATGAACTATTACACCATCAATCCTTCAAAAAACCTCGAGGTTTAGAAAACCCATGCCAAAAGTGCGTTCCCAGAGAGCGATTGGTAACTTAAGAAAACGGCACAATTTTGCGCGCATTCCCATCGTCGATGAGATTCCAAACCTGATAGAAATACAAAAAAATTCCTTCGAGTCGTTTATCCAATGGAAT
>JBHHVU010000102.1:0-4070 GCA_046754465.1 Nitrospinaceae bacterium
ATTTTCTTTTGGCGGGGATCGATTTTCCAATAAGTGAATGTACGGAAATTAAAATTGGCAAGACTCAGTTCCAGCCATTGCCCTGGCATGACTTTGGTGACATTCTTGATGATACAATGCGGAGAGGGAACATAACCCAGGGTAAAATAAAGATCCAGGTGATTGAAATCAATTTGTTGCGCCTCTTCCAGGTATCGAAACGCTTTCAGTTCCGAAGAAAAAGCAAACCGGTCGCTGCCATTGAACAGGTAGAACAGCGGTTTTTCCCCCATCCGGTCCCTGACGAGAAACACCTTCCCCAAATTTCGGTCGTAGAGGGCGAAGGCAAACATGCCGCGGATTTTATCCAGAAGCTTTGGAATGCCCCATTTAATATATCCATAAATTAGAACTTCTGTGTCGGATGTGGTTTGAAAACAAAATTCCGGTTCCAGTTCCTCCTTGAGTTGTTGAAAATTATATATCTCGCCGTTGAAGGTGATAACGACCCCATCCCGCACCATGGGTTGACGGGCCCGTTGGGAAAGGTCCAAAATGTTCAGTCTCCGATGACCCAGCCAGACGGGGGACTTGGGATCGATAAATTCCCCGTCCTGATCCGGACCCCGATGTCTGATCGCCGCATTCATTTGCCGCAATTGTTCAGAAGCCTTATCGAAATTTCCAATCATTCCTACGATGCCACACATAAGTCAATTTCCAGTAAACATGGCGACTGAATGTTGCGGTTTTTTTTATGGGTTCAACGGATGGCCGGGAAAATTTATCGTGCTATTGGCCGGCCTTCATGTTTGGTCAGGTTGAAAACGTGTTGGCGCACTCTGCGGACCGCCCGGCCCCCGTAAGTGAACAGAAACTGCCAGTTGGTTTTGCCCCGCCGCGGCAGAAACAGCAGCTGCCGGGATAGAAATTTCGGGTGAAACGCGATCCCATACATCCGCCGCACGGCGGAATAATACTCGTCATGGGGAATGGGCGTTTTCACGATGAGCTTGCTCATGTCAAAATCATCGTAATCCTCGGTCAGCAACACTTGATTGTCGAGGCATTCCTGGTGGTAGGGCGTAAAGTCCAATGGCGTGCAAAGGGTGACCTGCAGGGTCCGCGCCAAACCTTGAAACATGAACCGTTGCACGGTCCGGACGGTTTGCTCCAACTGCTCGCGGGTTTGCCAGTAATACCCTACCATGATCGTCAGGTGGGGGAACAGCCCGTATTTGGTATACAATTTCAGGTTGTTTTCCGCGTCGTCGACGCCGTACCCCTTGTTGAGGCGCGCCAAGGTCTCTTCATCGCTCGCCTCCAGGCCGATCAACACGAAACGGAAATTGGCCTTGCTGAGCAGCGCCAGGGTCTCCTCGTCCAGGTATCCGAACCGGGTGTTGAATCCGAAGTAACAATCTTTTTTATGGAGACCGCGGTCGATGATTCCTTTGGCGAACTCCCGCGCCTCCGCGCCCCGGTACCACACCCCCGAATCGTCGAAAATTTCCCGCACCCCGTAATCCTCGATCAGGCGCTGGTATTCGTCCAGGCTTTTCCGCACCGACCGCATTGAGAAGGTCAGGTCGGGACCGTTATAGCGGCAAAACGTGCACTTGCCGAACATGCAGTCGCGGATGACGCTGGTGGCGTAGGTGCCGGGGGTTTGCAGGAAATTCCCGTTCTCGTAGGCGTAGTTTTTCCATTGGACCAGGTCCCGATCCACATCCGGGGAGAGATCGAGAGGCTCGATCTGCTTAAAGTTTCCGGTGTCCAGAAAGCTGGTTTCATCCCGCCGGATGGTGAGACCCTCGATGGGGCACCGGTCCCGCCAATTGTCATGTTCGTCGATTTGGGGGATGAGCTTTCGCAGGACGAAATCGATATGGTTGCTTTTCAGGACGATATCGGTGGCGCTTTGCCGCAGGGTCTCTTCCGGTTTCCGCATGGAATGGTATCCCGTCATGATCACGATGCAACCCGGCCGATCCGATTTTAGCCGGTCGATCAGCCTCCAATAAAATTTCATGACGGGGGTCGTGCTCTCGAAGACCACGGCATCCGGTTCCCACTCCAGGAGGTCCCGGTACCATTGATCGCAGGTTTTCAACTGTGAGTTGCCGTCGTCCCAGAGAACCTCGTATCCCAGGTCCCTCAGCCAGGTGGCGGCCTGTCCGTGAACGACGGGAAGGAGGTAGGTGGGTTTCTTGAAGAACTGGACGTTCCGGTTCTGGGACACCATCGCCTTCTGGCCGTCTTGGTTGATGATCGGGGGATATGAAATGGCTATTTTCATAAAGGTTAACGCCTTGCAGCGCGGAAAAGGTTTTGGCGGTTCATCCTAGAAAAATGCTTCCGTCCGTATGTGGTCGCCTGAAACGCCGTTCTGGCGCAGAAGATCGTAGACATCATAAATCATTCTCTGGTTTCCGCAAAGGTAATACAGAGAGGTCGGAGAAATTCGGCTTTCTTTCAGGTAATCAGTCACTCTTCCGTGAAATCCATCTCCAGGTTCCCGGGAAATACAGCAGGTCACCCGTGACGCATCGTAATCCCGGAAATCGTAGCGTTCGCTGACATGCCGGATTCCCAGAATCAGTTGATAATCGAGGCTGGGAAAGCTGCGGACGAACGAATGAAACGGCGCGATTCCGGTGCCCGTGCCGATTAAAATGAAAGGGAAATTTTCGATTTTTTCCGGGGCGATGACAAACGAACCGTAGGGCCCGTGAAGCTCGACTTCCGACCCCTCTTCCAGTTTGCGCAGCGCCGGGGAAACCGTGCCGCCCGGAACTTCCTTGATCAAAAATTCCAGATACGGGTCTTCGATTCCGGAATAGGTGGAATACTCGCGGTTGATGCCGCTCCCCTTCAATCCCAGATTGACACACTGCCCCGGTTGAAAATCGAATCCGTTTCGTTCCAGCCGCAAGACATAGGCCGAAGGCGAAAGGTTCCGAATTTTGACGACTCTATGCTGCAATACTCTCCTCTATTTCTATCCACCCGGAGGAGAAAAGACAGGGACCGATTAACGGCCCAGGGAACTTCTCAAGTTCCGGGTGGTCAGGCCGTTCACGAATTGCGCGCCGTACCACAAGTGGGTCAGGAAAATGTAAGGGACCGCCCCCAGTGCGACCCTCGGGGACTCGTGCCTGCGGATATCCCGCCACGACAGGGCCAATGCGGTCAGATACGCGGCCCATCCCAGAAGATAAATCCACCCCGCCCATTGGGAAAAGGCGGATAACACCAATCCCAGGACCACGTAAGCCACCCAGAGGGCTGGAAGAAAATACTTGAGCCGGCGGGAGGTTTTGGGATACCGCTTGGCGAAGAATCCCCGGTGCAATCCATAGTTGCCTACCTGCCGCAGGTGTTTTTTCAGTCCGGGCCGGCGGTGGTGCCAGACCCTGAGTTCCGGAACATAGACGATGCGGGTTTCGGTTTGCTCAAGTAGTTTCAGGCAAAAAAGCGTATCCTCTCCCGGCCAGTACTGTGAGTCAAAGCCCCCCACTTGCAAAAACACGTTCTTGCGGACGATCAAGTTGACGCTGGGCCAGTCGTCCACGGTCCGGTTCGGGGGGCAGGGCAGGTAGCGTTCCGGGTTACCGCCCGAGGCCCGGCTCAGGAAAACGGCTCCGGAGACTCTTGCCCAAAAAGGATCGCTTTTCGGCGTCATGGCCGGCCCGCCGATGGCATCCACCTGGGGATGGGTGGAAAAATAGTTTTGGGCCACATCCAGCCACTCTGGTGGAGGATAGGCATCGTCGTCGATGAAAGCCAGGAATTCTCCCCGGGCCTCCCCGGCCCCCCGGTCCCTTTTGATCGCCGGATTGACCGCGCCCGTTGGAATAATGAAGACCGGCATCCCCGAAAAACTTCCCGGAAGGGTCAGGGCGCCGTCCGGCAGCAGAATCACTTCATAGTTCCGGAAGGACAATTGCCGGATATGGGCCAGGCATTCTTCCAAATCCCGTGACCACGTTTTAAAGGGGATAATGATGGAAAAGGCCGTGGAATCATTCATCCCCGAACCCCACCCGGTTTTGAACGATATAAAGCGGGCGCCGGATCACCTCGGTATG
>JBHHVU010000103.1:0-3929 GCA_046754465.1 Nitrospinaceae bacterium
GGCTGGATGTACCACGGCAATTTGGCGGCGCAAATGGCGAACTTTTTTCTGCTCAAATCCGTCCCCATTTTATGGAGTATTCGTCATTCGCTTTATGACTTGAAATATGAAAAAAGAATGACCGCCAGGGTGATCCGCTTATGCGCCAGATTCTCCTATAAGCCTTCGAAAATTCTTTATAACGCTCAAGTTTCAGCAAGGCAACATGAGGATTTGGGATATTGTCCTGAAAAAACGATGGTGATCCCCAATGGTTTCGACACGAACCAGTTCGCTCCATCCCGGGAGGCACGAATTCAAATCAGGAACGAATTGGGCCTGGAGCCCGGCACACCACTCATCGGACTCATGGCACGGTATCATCCCATGAAGGATCATGAAAATTTCTTTCGCGCCGCCGCCTCTCTTTTTAAAACTCATCCTCATGTCCATTTTCTCCTGGCGGGTGATAATGTGGACGAAAATAACCAGACCTTGTTCGATTTAATAAAGAGGATTGGCAATAAAGAACGGGTGCATTTACTGGGTCCAAGGATGGACGTCCACAAAATAACTGCCGCTTTGGATGTTGCGACAAATTCAAGTTTTTTTGGTGAAGCATTTTCAAATGCCATTGGCGAGGCCATGTCTTGCGGCGTTCCCTGCGTGGTGACCAATGTTGGAGATTCCGCGTTCCTGGTTCGGGATACGGGAAGAATCGTCCCTCCAAGGGACCCGGATGCGCTGGCCATGGCATGGAAAAATTTGTTGGACCTGGGATGGGAGGGGCGGAGGAAACTCGGGGACAAAGCCCGGCAACGGATAATAAACCATTTTTCCCTGGATTCCGTGGTGGCCCAATATGAGTCGTTATATTCAAGGATACTCAGGTCGTAGTGGGTTATTTCTATTCAAAAAAAGAAATGTTAAACCAAGTAAATTACCGGGCGAAAATTTTCTACCTGATCCGGAGAAAAATTTTCTTTAAGAACTGGGAGAAATTTTATCGGGAAATATGCGGTGCTTCCTGTGATTATCCCGAAAATTTTCTCCCTGAATTGCTCCAGCACGCGCGGCATCACGTTCCCTTTTATTCAGAAGGCTTCGCCGCGGGGAACACCCGGATCGAGGGTCTCCAGAAGTGGCCGGTTCTTTCCAAAAAAATATTGAAGGAACGATTCGAGGATCTTAAGTCCAGGGACCTGGAAACGCGGTCCTGGTATTTGAATAGCTCCGGAGGGTCCACCGGCACACCTTCCACCTTCATTCAGGATCGAGAATATCAAGAATGGAGCATCGCCGCGGAAAATTATTACTATCGGAATATTTTGGGATTCGATTTCGCATCCATTCCAAAAATTATTTTTTGGAGTTCCCCGCTGGATTTGATCGAAAATACCTCCGCCATAAAATCGAAAGTGGGTCACTGGCTGCGGCAAACCACTTTTCTCGACTCTTTCAAATTGAGCCGGGAAATTATGGAAAATTATATTACCCAAATTAACCGGAAAACCCCCGGACTCATTAAAGGTTTCGCGGGGTCCTTGTATTTGATCGCAAAATTCGCGAAGGAAAATAATCTGAGGATTCATCCTCCCCGATGGATCGTTTCCGGGGCCGAAACTCTCCGCCCGTTCATGCGGGAAATTATCGAGGAAGTGTTTGACTGCAAGGTATACGACTTTTACGGGTCCCGGGATGCGGGCGCCATCGCCGGAGAATGTATTCAAGGGAACCTCCATATTTTTAATTTCAACAACTGGGTTGAAGTGGTGGATGAGAAGAATGCGCCTGTCTCCCCAGGCCGGGAAGGCCGGGTGCTGATCACCACCCTGCATAATTATTCCATGCCTTTGATTCGTTATGAAATCGGTGATACCGTCGTTATGGGGGGCTCTTGTTCCTGTGGATGCCGTCTGCCCACTCTGAGAAAGGTCACAGGCAGAATTACGGATCACTTTTTGACCCGGGGCGGCGAGAGGATTCACGGGCAATTTTTTACCCGGCTTTTTTATTTTATAGGGTGGATCCTTGAATTTCAAATTCTGCAAATAGAGGTCGATCGCATCAATATTTTCTACGTGCTTTTGTCACAAACTGTAGAAAGTGATATCCAGAATATCAATACCCAAATAAAAAGGATCATGGGCGGAGATTGTCATATTGATTGGATCCAGGTGGATCAGGTTCCCCGGACCCCTCACGGGAAATGGCTCTTTACGCGAAGCCTGGTTTCTTAGAATGTGTAAATACCTTATTTTAACGGGTCCAAGCCGTCCCATCGGATCTGGCGATTAAAAATTCATGTGCGGAATTACCGGTTTCATTCATTCAAATAACGCCGATTCTGACATGGCTGCATCCCTCCAGAGGATGGGTTCCACGTTGACCCACCGGGGACCCGACGATGAGGGTCAATGGCATGACTCCCGCGCGGGGGTTGGGCTGGCTCACCAACGCCTGTCCATCATCGACCTGTCGTCACAGGGCAGGCAGCCCATGATGTCCCCCAGCGGCCGGTATGTGATCGTCTATAACGGAGAAATCTATAATTTTCCCGCCTTAAGAAAAGAACTGGATGATCTCGCGGCCATGGAACCCGCCACGGCCTCATTTTCTTGGCGCGGTCATTCCGATACGGAGGTTTTACTGGCCGCCATTGAGCAATGGGGATTGAAAAAAGCGTTGAAAAAATTCATCGGCATGTTTGCCTTTGCCCTTTGGGACAGAAGGGAACGTGTGCTTCATTTGGTCCGTGACCGTTTGGGAATCAAGCCGCTTTATTATGGCTGGCAGGGCAGGGCATTTTTATTCGGCTCGGAATTAAAAGCCCTGAAGGCGCACCCCGAATTCCAAGGGCAAATTGACCGTAACGCCCTGGCCTTGATGATGCGGCACAATTATATTCCAGCTCCCCATTCTATTTATAAAAATATATACAAACTTTTACCGGGAACTATTCTTACCATCGATAAAGGGGGTGTTCATTCCCGTCCGAAACCCGTTCCTTACTGGTGTGCCAGGGAAGCCGCGGAAAAAGGGGTTGCAAGCCCGTTCACCGGATCCACCGAGGAAGCGGCCGAACAATTGGATGGGCTCCTGCGCGATGCCACCAAACTACGAATGATTTCCGATGTTCCCCTGGGGGCGTTCCTTTCCGGGGGAATCGATTCCTCTGCCGTGGTGGCCTTGATGCAGGCGCAAAGCTCCCGGCCGGTGAAAACTTTTTCCATCGGATTTCATGAAGAAAAATACAACGAGGCCGGCCACGCCAAGCGGGTGGCCCAATATTTGGGAACAGATCATACGGAGCTTTATGTCACGCCCGAACAGGCCATGGGTGTGATCCCCTGTTTGCCCGCTTTGTATGACGAACCTTTCAGCGATTCCTCGCAAATTCCGACCTTCCTGGTTTCCCGGCTGGCCCGCGGGCATGTGACCGTGAGTCTTTCCGGCGACGGCGGGGACGAACTTTTCGCAGGGTACAATCGCTATTTTTGGGCGGGTAAAATTTGGAAATATCTTAAATGGGTTCCACCGGGGTCTGGAAAAATTATTGCCAATGCCTTGATGGCTGTTTCCCGATGCACGGGTGTCCGGGCGCCTGGATTATTCATTAATTTTATTCCAGGGAAATACAGATATAAAAATATTTGTGAAAAAATTCAGAGGCTTGCCAAAATTCTTGAAGATGGAAGCCCTGAATACCTATATTTTAATCTAATTTCTCATTGGCAAGATCCGGGTTCCATTGTGATCGATGGCCAGGATCACGCTGGCATTTTGGAGAAGATCAGAAATGGAACCGGAAATTATGAGTTTTTCCAGTTCATGATGTTTCTGGATACCGTCACTTATTTGCCCGATGATATTCTCACGAAAGTGGACCGCGCGAGCATGGGGGCCGGCTTGGAAGCCAGGGTCCCCTTGCTGGACCACCGGGTGGTGGA
>JBHHVU010000104.1:0-3335 GCA_046754465.1 Nitrospinaceae bacterium
CGGCTGGAAAAGGGAAAAGAAGAAATTAAAATGCACGGGTTGTACGACTATATCATCACCAACGATGAGGTGGAAAAAACGGTGGAGACCGTCGCCGCGATCATCCGCGCCGAAAAATGCCGCGCGGACAGGTATATCCCCCCCTCTCCAGATATAGAAGCCCTCATGAAAGCCAAGGTGAAATCCTGATGTCCACCGTCGATCTCATCCAACTCGTCCGCGAAAAGATCAAAACCCTCAAATCCTATCAGGTCGAAAATATTGACTGTGAGATCAAACTCCATGCCAATGAAAGCCCCTACCCGCCCCCAGAAGAACTGTTGCGGGATTTCCAGGAGAGCGTGAGAGAGTTTCAACTGAACCGCTACCCCGACCCGGATTGCCAAACGCTGAAGAAAACCATCTCCCGGATGATCCAGGTGCCTCCGGACCATTTGGTCATCGGCAACGGGTCGGATGAACTGATCCAACTCATCATGCAGGTGTTCTGTAACGAGGGGGATAAGATCCTTTTTCCCGATCCCACCTTCGCCATGTATTCCATTATCGCCAAGGGCCTGGGATTGACCCCGGTCCCTGTTCCCTTGAATGGCCGCTGGGATGTCAATTCCGGCTGTATTCTCGAAACCCTCGAGGGGGCGCCTCCCCGGGTGGTATTCATCAGTTATCCCAACAACCCGACCGGCAATTGTTATTCGGAAGATGAAATCCGCAAGGTGATCGAGGGGTTCCAGGGAATCGTGGTTCTCGATGAAGCCTACTTCAATTTTTCGGGCAAAACCTTCATTAAGGATCTCCGAAAACACAACAACCTGGTGATCCTGAGAAGCCTGTCCAAAATAGGGCTGGCAGGCTTGCGGGTGGGATACGGGGTGGCCGACCCGGTCATCATCGAACAGGTCAACAAAGTCCGTCTTCCGTATAATTCCAATACCCTTTCCCAGGCTTTCGCGGCCCGGCTTCTGGAAAACTTTTCGCCGGTTCAAAAACAAATCGACACCCTAACGAAGGAACGGGACCGGCTTTTACAAGCCTTGGCTGAAATAAAATTCGTGACGGTATTTCCGTCGGACTCCAATTTCATCCTGTTCCGGTTGGAAAAGGAGGGGGGCAGGATTTTCCGGAATTTAATGGAAAACGGGATCCTCGTCCGCAACCTGAGTTCCCACCCCCGCCTGGAAAATTGCCTGCGGGTCACCGTGGGAACCCGGGAGGAAAACGACCTGTTTTTGACCAAACTGAATTTGGCGGGCAGGAAAAAGGAAAAGTAAAATCCTGTTTATTGCATCGCAACCATGAGCCGAATCAAAAAAATTCTTCTGGGTGGGCTCGCCGGGTTTCTGGTCCTCACCTGGGTGTTGGGAGGGATATTCTATTACCAGGCGACCCATGCGGCGGGTAAGGATGCCCGCCCGGTCCCGGTGAATATTACCCACGGCATGACCTTGAAGCAGGTTTCCAATCGCCTGGCGGATCAACACCTGATTCGCAGCGCCCTCTGTTTTCAGCTTCTCGCCACCCTCCAGAAAAAGCAAAACCAAATTCAAGTGGGGGAATACGAAATATCGCCATCCATGCTTCCCGTGGAAATCCTGGATAAATTCACCTCCGGGAAAACCGTCCTCCACCCGGTGACCATTCCCGAGGGATATCGAATCACTGAAATCGCCACGCTTCTCGCCCAGCGGGGTCTTGCCGACCGGGAACAATTCATCCGGCTCACGCGGGATAAGGAATTGATCGATTCCCTGGGAATACCCTGGGAGTCCCTGGAAGGCTACCTTTTTCCTGAAACGTACCACTTCAATAAATACACTTCCGAACGGAAAATCATTCAGGTCATGGTGAACACCTTTAAAAAGAAAGCCCCGCGCCCGGAATACCTGGAACGGGCGAAATCGCTCGGTCTCACCTTCCACCAAATCATCACACTGGCTTCCCTGATCGAAAAGGAAACCGGGGTGGATGCGGAAAGAAAGCTGATCTCCTCGGTTTTCCATAACCGACTGAAAATGAAAATGAGGCTGCAAGCCGACCCCACGGTGATCTATGCCATGGAGGACTTTGACGGCAATTTGCGGAAAAAGGATTTATCCATCGATTCCCCTTACAACACCTATCGGTATGGCGGCCTGCCGCCGGGTCCCATTTCCAGTCCGGGACTCCAATCCATCATCGCCGCGCTTTATCCGGACGACACCAACAACCTGTATTTCGTTTCCCGTCAGGACGGGAGCCACGAGTTTTCCTCCAACCTCATCGACCACAACCGGGCCGTCAAAAAATATCAATTAAAAAGGGTCAATAATCTCCACTGATCCGGAAATTACTCAAACCCGCTGGACGTTGGAACCATCCCAATAAAAAGAGCGGAACGATCATTTTACCGGAGCAATGGAATTTAGAGGAAGAAGCTCATGCAGGATTTGAAAAAGAGAGACCGCTTGTTCCATTATGGCAACAGCCGATTATTTAATGTTTTTGTCCATTTTGGGATGATTTTCAAGGTAATCATGGCGATAGTCATGATCGTGGGGCTGTGGTATTTCTGGTAAATGGGGCCCCCCGGGTCACGCCGCTCCAGCCAAGGCGAAAACTCCTAAATCCCTAGGTCCAGAAATCGCCCATTTGACTTATTTTTCCATTCCCTGAATTTTGCAAGAATAAGATCACCAGGGTCGGATCGATAATATTTCCCCTGGTAAAATGCTTTGCGAAGGAAAGGGGATGACCGTGACCACCATCCACGCCAACACCAAGGTCATCGTCGGTGGGTGTCACGCCGATATTTTAGAATCCGTTGTCATACAAAGCCACGCCGCCATCTCCCATGACCATCCGCTCCACCAGGCCGTTTTCTTGCGCCTCGGCTTGCAGAGTGGCACCGGCTCCGGTGAAATCCGGCCCTTTATGGCAGTTGATGCATTTGCCTTTGTTTATAAAGATTTTAAGGCCCCGGAATTGTGATGGGGTCAACGCCCATTTATTCCCCTCTTCCGGGTCAAAAGGTGTTATTTTCCCCCCCGCGAAAAGATCATAGGGAGTGTGGCCCGAGATCAAAGTCTTTTCATACAAGAGAAGATATAGGAAAGGAGATTTGGGAGGGGTAGTCTAACCGTGGAAAATAAAATATTCTGGTCAGATCAACTTTTTAGAAATCCTCAAAAAAATAGCCCGCATATGGCATGAATCGAATTATAACCGGGGCATGGAATCCGTGGGAGGAAAGGCTTTGCATGGGGCTTTTGGCTTTTCCCTTCGCTATTTTCATGCAATATGGGGGCTAGGGAGATGGTTCATAAGTTTGCACCCCGGACAAAAAAGCTGAATAACGA
>JBHHVU010000105.1:0-3120 GCA_046754465.1 Nitrospinaceae bacterium
AACAACCATTCGGGCTTGCCCGCAACCATCGTCCAGATCAATGGCGATGACAACCGGGCTTACATTCTGCAGCAGGGTGATTTCAGCAAAAAGGCTGAAATCCGGCAGACGGGATACGCCAATAAGGCAGTGGTGCTGCAGCGCAGGGATTTAGGTTCAGGTTCCTCCTTTATCGGTCATTCAGTTACGATCAAACAGGGGAATACGGGTTTTTCAGACTTTAGTGCCGGCAATAACGCGGTGGTCGTGCAGGAGGGTGGATACGCCATGCACAAAGCCACGGTGAATCAGGGAACCGGTGAACACGGGCAATCCCCGGTAAGCATCCTCAACACGGCGCTGGTGGCCCAGACCCAGACGGGTATTAATGACACCGCGACAGTGAACCAGAGTGGCGGGGAGCATCGGGCGATCAGCATCCAGGGCATTCAGCCGGGCCACAGCGACGCCTGGAAAGATTCCCAACCCATGACTCCCGTTCCACCTGCATTCGGTTTTCAGATGTTTACGAATTAAGGCGGGAGAACTATTTAACGGTTTGTCTTGCGGCGGCGCGGGGGGGTCCGGTATCCCTTCGCGCCTTGCCGCTTCAGGAAAAAACAAGCGTAACCAAATTGTAACTTGAGTGACATCAAATCGTAAATCCAGCTTGTTATAGTAACCCTTAACGATGCATAACGGACTGACGGATTTGAAGTTAGCGCCCTTAATAAACTCAAGCGAAAAATGAAATCCATCATGAAAACGACCCTGACTTTTATCCTTTGCCTGACCTTCTGGCTGGCCGCTCCGGTCAACCCCGGTTTCGCATCCAACAACAACGGCGAAATCGAGATCTCCGGACTGGTCATCAGCGACACCATGACCAAGGGAGGGCAGGATTTATTCGAAGCCTTCAATACTTACTGGAAGAGCATTGATGGATTGGACTACACCATTACCATCAAGGAAAAAGCGGACAGCTTCCGCGGCAGCATTTATTGGATCATGGTCGACGATACCACGGTCTTCAGCGGGCGGCTCAATCCGCGTCCGGACCTGATCGAAGAGGTGGCCAAGGAGGCGGTAAAAAGGTGTAGCCGGTATATTTTACAACGAGTTTTTGTATCCGAGGAACTGGAGTTCTATTAAAGAGTTCTATTATTATAAGGAGCTATTACGATGAAAAAACTTTCAAAACTGGTAGGCATGGGTTTCTTTCTGGGAATGTGGATGGGAGTGGTCCCGGCGCAGAGCGACGAGATCGTTTATACCCCCATCAACCCGAATTTTGGCGGCAGCCCCTTTAATGGCGCGCCTCTTCTCAACAATGCCATCTCCCAAAACAAGCACAAGGAATCGACCGATAACAGCGCCCTCGCTTCGGCCCTGTCTTCCGGCAACAGCTTTCAGAGCCAATTGAACCGCGCCTTCTTGAGCCGGCTTTCCAGGGACCTGGTGGACAACGCCTTCGGTGGTCTGGATTCCGGAATTCAGTTCGGCACCTTCAACACCGGGGTCAACACAGTCACCATCGAGGATTTGGGAACGTCCGTGAAAGTGACCATCACCGATAATTCCTCGGGCGAAGTGACTGTGGTTGAAATCGACAACGTGGTCCAGTAAAAAAAATATTAGGAAATCGGGACCTTTTGGGTTATCATTATATAATTGATTTATAAAAGGTTATTAACCACCGCCGGATTTAACAAAATCGAATCTCTATTAATAGAGAGGCCTTATCGGGGAAGAAAAGTATGGATAAAATTTCGCAATTCCCAAAATTAGCATCAATCTTTATCGCAGTTTTAATGATGACCGGCTGTTCGACGATGATCCAGCCAGTCAAATCCGACCCGGCGCAGGTGGGGTACAAATCGGCGGTTCATGATGACCTGGTGTCCCTTCCTCCCCCGAATATCAAAATCGTTGTGGGAGTCTACAAATTCCGCGATCAAACGGGGCAGTACAAGTCAGGAACGCCGGTAGTCACCTATTCCACCGCGGTCACCCAGGGCGCCACCTCCATGTTGATCAAGGCATTGGAAGATGCCGGGCGGGGCCGCTGGTTTTCCGTCCTGGAACGGGAGTCCCTTCCCAATCTGCTGAACGAGCGGAAAATCATCCGGCAAACGCGGAAACAGTATTTGTCCAAGGACGACCAGAGGAAAATCGAACCCCTTCCTCCGCTTCTGTACGCGCCGATCATGCTGGATGGAGGGATTGTGGCTTTCGAGACCAACCTGCTGACGGGGGGCGTGGGAGCCCGATATTTCGGCGCCGGGGGCAGCACCCAGTTTCGCCGGGATACCGTCACCATTTATCTTCGCGCCGTATCGGTTAAGAACGGGCAGATCATCAAATCCGTTCTCACCAACAAAACCATTTTTTCCATGGAAGTGGACGCCGGACTCTTCCGATTCGTCAGTTTCAAAAGACTTCTGGAAGTGGAAGCGGGGTTGAGCACCAACGAACCTCCCCAAATGGCCGTTCTGGAATCCATTGAAAAAGCCGTATACAGCATGCTCATCGAAGGAGTCATCGACGGGCTCTGGTCCTTCAAGGATCCCAAAGCGGGAGTGCCCTTCATTAAGAATTATCTGGAAGATAAAGACCCGAACCTGGTTCCGGAATTTGACCAGACCGGGAACGTATTGCGGGTAAGTCTGAGGCAAGATAAGGAGGCCAACGTGGCAAGCGCCGCCCCAAGCCCGAAGAGCACGCCTCCGCCGGCTCCGGCGCCGCAACCGGTGCTAAAAGCGGCACCCCCGGCTCCGGCCCCGGTCGCACCTCCGCCGGCCCCTAAAGTCCCCGTGGAAGGCAAGGTTCAGGACAGGCCGCCGAGTAATGCAAGCCAGGGTTTTGGTCCCTGATTAAATATTCATCCAGCCCATTGAGTACAAAGCCTCCCTTTTCAGGGAGGCTTTTTTTTCCCATGACCCAGGTTGGGCCTAACCCACATATTGCATGAATCGAATTATAACCCGGCCGTGAAATCCGTTCGACACCCTCACCCCATTTTTGACAGGATTTACAGGACCGGGTAGCGCCCGGAGGCAGCTCCCCCGGCCCAGGGGATGGGTCATAGCATCATCGCCAGCCCATCTGGGTCCGGCATATAAAGTATGACAATATCACCAG
>JBHHVU010000106.1:0-2936 GCA_046754465.1 Nitrospinaceae bacterium
CCGGGAAGAAAAGAAAAAACAAAAGCGCACCAAGGGAGGCGGTCCGCCGATCATGGACCGGGATGGA
Source organism: Nitrospinaceae bacterium (assembly GCA_046754465.1). Classification (GTDB taxonomy): domain Bacteria; phylum Nitrospinota; class Nitrospinia; order Nitrospinales; family VA-1; genus JBHHVU01. Next base: position 68 of record JBHHVU010000106.1, read on the forward strand.
TTTTAGCCCAATCCGTGGAGAGAGGGCAAGGGTCCATACATTATCGCCCGTTAACAAATCCTGATTGAGTGGTTCAGTGACGGGCCGGTTCTTCAATGGACAATTTCGCAGAAGGTGGCCCCATCGTCTAGTGGCCCAGGACATCGGCCTCTCACGCCGAAAACAGGGGTTCGATTCCCCTTGGGGCTATTCCCTTCAGGGAAGAAAAGATATTTCTCATCCACAGCGGGCCTTGACTGCATGAGAAGGCGGGCTCAGCAGGAGCCTTGGCATGAGCGTCGTGAACATGGGTGCGGTGCCCGTTCGAAAAGCCAAACCACCCTTGCCCAACCCATCACACCGCGCATACCCCTCCCTGAAGGAGAGGAAGATCAGTATGCTCCTGAGGGAGCGGAATTATCCTGGCACTCACCCCCGCTTAAATCCGCCTGACTTCCTAGGGTACGAAGTCCCCCGTTGCATGGGGCGGCCCAAGGTCCTCGGTCCAACCCGGAGGCCCTAGATCCCGGGAAAATCTTCCCGAGCCCAATCCCCGCCTCGATAACACGCCACGGCCAAAATGGCGGTGAAGGGCGTGATCGTGAATGATGAAATCCTCCCGTTCCTGGCCTGAATGAATGCGGCCGCTGTGGATTCCAAAAATCAATTCGTGTCCACGATTCAACCCATGCCGATGGCGGTGGCCAAAAAACCCTTGCCTTCCATGGGAAAAATGATTGGAATGCAATCCTCTTCCCAAATGAAAGCCAAAACCGGAACCCCGGTGATGGAAATGCCCGCCTCCCCCCGCGAGAAGCATTGGTCCTCTCGAATTTTCTTTCAAGGAATCCGGATTCTTTAGGGTCATTCCGTCCGCAAGAATCCCCGCGGAATGAGCCCATCCCAGGGAACTGAGCAGGAAAACAAAAACACCCGCCCAGAACCCCATTGCCCCTGCCTTCAATGCCGGCCTCATGGTATCTCTCCTGTCTGTTTGGAGTTGCCCCCCCATCGAAAACAATATATTTCCCGAGACGTCATCGAGCAAGGTTTTTCCAGTTTCCCCGGCACACGGGACCCAAGGGTTCCTTTTCCAAATGGAACCATGAAATCAGGTTCCGTTTGCCAAAAAAAGTAGAATAACAGCGAAATCCTTTAGAACTGCGGAAGGGAGTGATTTAACTTATCATAGGTTTACACTAACCCATATTTTTCCCGCATCGGATGTCCCAAATCACCCTGGAATCCCGGCTAAATTTTCCTCCGCGAATGTTACGATTTTGTGACTTGACGTTAACCATTTCTTAACACCCCATCCCTATACTTGGACGCTAACCCGGGCTGGTTTTCCCCTCGGCCGGCCCAATCCCGGAACCCCTCCGTTTCCGCCGGAGGCAGCAACGATGGGGGGAGTTATCAATAACAGCCTAATTTTGAGCCCCCAAGGGCTGGAAAGCGGTTGTGAAAAACCAGGGGAAAAATTTCTTAACTCATTGATTTCCAAGGATGTTTTTTTTAGATGAATTTTTTTTAATTTTACCCTTGAAAACCCGGAATAAATATTGTAGTGTCCGCCCGTGGTAAATGTAAATCTATTAATAGATAGAAACTGGAAATGTAAACATATTAAATGGGGTAATGAACGGTATTTTATGCAAATTGGGGAGCTTTTAATTCTTTTCCGTCCAATTTGAATGGACACCATTTACGAGTGGAATCTCCCATTACTGTTCATAATCAATGGAGCACCGGGGCTCCTTGCATATGAAAAAAGCGGCATACTACAAGTTTGAATTCGTACTGGTATTAATTTTTGTCTTGATGTTTTCGGGTAATTCCGCGAGTAACGCTCTCAGGAATTTGATCAGTATCGAGCAGGTGGGGGATGATATCAAAGCCCACGTCACCCAATCGGGGCCAAACAATTTCGCGGACCTCGATCAAGTCGGAATAGACACCGGCACCACCATTGAGCAAGTCGGAACCGGCAACTTTATTGAGTTGGACCAGGTGATGGCCGGTTTGGGAAACCGGGCGGAAATTACGCAAAAAGGAATTGGAAACAGGGTCGATTCCTTCAACCAAAATAACAGCTTTACCAATCTGGCGCAGATCAACCAGATCGGTGATGAAAACATTATCAATGAATTCAACCAATCCGGATTTAACAATGTCGCCAACATCGCCCAGACGGGACTGGGAAACCTGGCCGAGGTTTTCGATCAATCCGGTTCAAAAAATATCGCCAACATCACCCAGATCAACGAAACCGGGAAATCCCATGGCAACGAGATTGGTGAGTTCCGTCAATCCGGGGAACACAATGTGGCGAACATCCGGCAGAGCGGTTCCGACAACGAGATCGAACGGTTCACGCAATCCGGTTCATACAATGAAGCCTCCATCACCCAGGTGGGCACGGGAAATGAAATCGAAACCTTCATCCAGACGGGAAATGAAAACCGGGCAAACATCGATCAGATCGGGGATGAAAACACGATCATCCAGGCCATCCAGGACGGTAACTTCAACTACGCTTCCCTCAGACAGGGAACGGACGCGGCACCCTGCCGGGACTGTGACATTTCACTCGAACAGAGGGGACAAAGCAATTTTACCAATGTCCTTCAGACGGGTGACGAGCAGTCGGCAACCATCGTTCAAAAAGGCTCGGGCAACAAGGTCGTCAACCCGGTCGACAATGTATCCGCCGGAATCATTCAGGCCGGTATGGGCAACGAGGCGAGCGTCCAGCAGTTTGGGTCATCCAACCAAGCCTTTATTTCGCAGCAAGGTGCCGGAAACACCGCGGACGTCCTGCAGAACGGAGCAGGCAACATCGCTCAGATCACGCAGTTGGGGGATCTCAATAAGGCCGATATCAACCAAT
>JBHHVU010000107.1:0-2880 GCA_046754465.1 Nitrospinaceae bacterium
ACTAATATCGATGGGCGATTGAGACAGGACCCATTTCCCACCGGGCGTGGCCCGGCCCACGGGGTGGGTGGGGGTTAGAGTTTGCTTGCCGGGGTGACCATGGAGGGACCTTTCACGTGGTCCTGCAGGGTCTCGTTTTGTACTTTGTCCTGCAGTTTGATCAGGGCGTCGATCACCATTTCCGGACGCGGCGGGCAACCCGGAATATAAACGTCCACCGGGACAATGGTGTCAATGCCCATGACCGTGGCGTAGTTATCATAAAATCCGCCGGACACCGTGCAGACACCGTAAGCAATGACCCATTTGGGTTCGGTCATTTGGTTATATATTTTTACCAGGATAGGGGCCTGTTTGTGGCTGATGGTGCCCACCACCATCAGCAGGTCGGCTTGCCGCGGTGAAAATCGCGGAAAGGCGGCGCCCAATCGGTCGAGATCGTAACGGGGTCCGGCAACGGACATGAATTCCATCCCACAGCAGGCGGTGATGAAGGGATAAATGAAAAAGGAATATTTTCTTGCCCAATTGATGGCCTGCGTCATCTGGGTCACGATTACGTTATTACCAAGACTTAACTCGGTTTGCGACTCATACAGGTTGACCATGATGCCATCGACTCCTTGGTTGTTTTATCAGTTTGTAGGCCGTGATCTCAATCATAAAAGATTTCCCGGAAAATTCCAAGAAATTAAGCGCCCCCCGCGATAAGGATCGACGGGCGGCTTGGATGGACGGATTCCCCATCCCCGTGAGGCAGAAAAATTTTAATCAGGCGGGAAAAGGAAATGCTATAATTTCTGCCACGCAACCCGTGAAAAATCGTTCCTTCGGGAATCCATTCCGTGCAACCACAGCAGGGGGTCCCGGTGGAGCCGGAATTGGGGAATCGTCCCTCGGTCCCGTTTCCTTTAGATGGGGACGCTATTCCCGGCTTGTGGTATAAATGAATGGACCTAAAATACAATAGATTGAGCCGGTGGGGTCTGCCCCGCGCATGGCTCTATGAGTTCAAACCCCGGCTTGGCGGTTATTGAAGTGGAGATCAAGGAAAATGGATTACTCAAGAAATAAGGAAGCTAAAGGTCAGGACCGGGCGTCCTGGGAAACGGAAATGGTCGTTCGGGAGAACCTGAGCAAGGATGGCAGAACCCTGGACCTGACCGCGACGTATCTCAAGGAATACGGTGCGAAAGACATCGCCTCCTTCGAATTCCTGCAAGAGCTCACCAGTCTGCAGTTGGGAACCAACCTCATCGGTCCGCAAGGCGCAAAGTATCTGGCCAAAAGCAAGGTTCTGACCCAGCTGACCTCGCTCAACCTGTTTTATAACAATCTCGGGAACGAGGGGGTGAAATACATCGCCGTTTCCGACAACCTGCAAAGCCTGCAAAACCTCGTGCTTTCTGATAACAATGTTGGGGATGAGGGGGCCATAATGATGGCAAAATTCCTTCCCCTGTTCTCCAACCTGGTTCGCCTCGATATGAGACTCAACAAGCTGAAAGACCCGGGAAGACAAGCCCTGCTGGAAGCACAAAAACTGACGAAACTCAAACACCTGCTGTTGGATAAGGTGGAAGGATTCCAGGTCCACGGCTGACTCCCCACGGGAGAGGGAGATGGGTCCATCTAAACCGGCTTTCCACCTTGGTCCGGCATATAACGCATGACAAGTTGCGTGCGGAGGCACTCTGCCGGGCCACGCCCAGTGGGAAATAGGTCCTATCTAAATCACCTGTCGAGGTGAGTCTGCTATATAAAGTGTGACATATCGACGTGGGGAGGTACTCCCCCCGCGCCACGGGGTGGGGGGCGGGTCAAACGTTATTGACCGGCACCCGGTCCGAATCGAACAGGGGCCGCACATCGGCGAAATCTATCCCCGTGAGGGCCAGGGATCGCCGGACGGTGGGATGGTTATAAACGATGTTCCACAGAAGGTTCCCCATCTTCTCGATGTTTTCCAGAACCAGGGGGAGTCCGTCCACCCTTAGGATTCTAAAAACATCCAGTCCGATCCCCCGCCACTTGTCATTCGCCTGCAGGCACTCCCTGTAAAATTCCAGTTCCCTTTCGATTTGAGTCAGCGACTTGCGCAGGGGATGCGCCTGCGGCGAGCCGGGAAAAGCGGCGCGGAACTCCTTTTCGATGGTTCGCGCCTTCCATCCGGCCCGGAGAAATCCCGCCAGTCCGCGGTCCGGGGTGCGCAGGGCGGCCGCGTGCCGGGCGGCGGTGTCCAGGAGGCCGGCGGACATCGCACTTTTCAGGATCAGGTCCGGATATTCCTTGCGTTCTTTTTCCCCGATCGCGTTCAGGGTGCGGTAAAGTTCCCGCAGAACCCCGTTCAAATTGCCCACCGAAACTGGGTCTCCCGCCTCGCGGGTGTCCTTGAGCGAGACCACCTCCATTTCCAGCTTGCGGTTGGGCGTTTCGATAAAGTTGATCTGGGGAATATCCAGCAGTTGGTCGAAAGAGGCGGGAGAGACCGCCAGGTCGATCCCATACGATTCCCACAGCCAGTCACGGGTTTTGCGGCACCCGACCACATCACGGAGAATTTCCACCAGCAGGCCGAGAGGTTCCCCGGTGGATTCAAACGGCTCCAGGTTGGTGTTTTTCCCCAGCAATTTCGATAAAATTCTTTTTGGGTCGCGCATGCAAGAACCCATTCCAAGGCCCCTCCCGGGTGGACGGGGAGGAAACGGAACCGCGATTCCCAAGCCGCGGCGGCCACGGGGTTCACGGTTGATTTTTCAACAAATCCTGATAACATCTTTCCCCAGCCCGCAAGGGAGAGGGGTATTATATTACGTAAAAACCCTTTGACAAAACAAGCCTGCCGGGGTGGCGGAATTGGTAGACGCACAGGACTTAAAA
>JBHHVU010000108.1:0-2800 GCA_046754465.1 Nitrospinaceae bacterium
GCCGCTTCAATCGTCGCGTTGAGCGCAAGCAGATTGGTCTGTTCCGCGATGGAGGTGATGACCTTGATGACCTGTCCGACCTCGGCGGAACTTTCTCCCAGTTTTTTCACGGTGTTGTTGGTTTTTTCCGCCACTTTCACCGCTGCGGTGGCGACCTTGGCCGCCTCGCTGGAGTTCTGGGCGATCTCCTTGATGCTGGCGCTCATTTCCTCCGATCCCGTGGCCACCGTCTGCACGTTTTTGGTCACCTGTTCGGAAGCGGCGGAGACCACGTTGGCCTGGGCCGAGGTTTCCTCGGCGTTTCCAGCCATCTGCTGGCTCACCTCGTTCAATTGTCCGGCCGAACTGGTCAGGGTTTGGGCATTTTCTCCGATGCTGGAGATGATATTCCTCAGTTTGGCAAAGAAATTCGCCAACCCCTCGCCCATTTTGCCGATGGCGTCATCGCCCCGCACGGTGACCTCGCGGGTGAGATCCCCTTCCGCGGCGGCGTTGACCACCTCCAGCATGGTGTCCACCATCTCACGCAATTCATCCGCCTGGGCCTGCTCCCGCTCCGCCGCCTCCCTGGCTTGCCTTTCCGTTTTTACGTTTTGTGTCACAACCACCCAGACCAACATGGTTCCCAGCCGTTCCCCGTTCTGATCGAAGATGGCGGCGACGGTCAGGCTCAGAATCTCCGGACCCATTTGAATTTGCGCGGTGTGAGGAAGGTTTTTGGGATCCGACAATAGTTTCCTCTGGTGTTGAGGATTCTTGTGAAAGACATCGATGCATTGGCCGAGCATCTTGTCAACGGGTACGGGCAGGTATTGCTGCAGGGTTTTCAGGGTATTTGTTGAAGAGGGATTGATATACTGGATTTTTAAATCCTTATCGGCGTACATGACATTTTGCGGCATGTTTTCGACGATCGCCATGACCTTGGCCGCTTCCTCATCGGCTTTTTTCTTCTCCGCCGCCTGGGTCCGCATTTTTCTTAGATTATCCTCGAATTCCCCCCGCAGTCCGAAATTCTCCGTTTCCGGGATATTTCCCTGGAGGAGACCCTCCGCGTTTTTCAGAAAAATTTTGATGCCCCGAAACAGGCCGTTGAAGGATTGCGAAAGGCGTCCGATTTCATCCTGGGATCTCACCGCCAGATCTTTAATGTTTTTCATGTTGCCGGCGGCGAAATTTTCCAATCCGTCGGTCAATACGATCAGGGGCCGTGTCAATCTCTGCGCGTTCCAGTATCCGAACAAGGCGATCAATACCATGCATACCCCAGTGATTTTGAAGAGCTTGCTCTCGATGGAGATGATGGGCGCATTGACTTCGGTATCGGGCATGCGCGCGAGGACCGACCAGTTCATCCCCGGAAACCCCAGCGCGCCCTGGAAATGGGCGTAGCCCGCGGCCTGGACGATTCCCTTGCGGGCGTGGGTGGCGTACTCGAATCCGGATTTCTTATCCTTTGCGGCCGCGACGGCCGCGGCCACCCCCTTTTCCACCAGGTTCAGATGGAGAATAGTCTTCAAATCGCGCTTGACGGCGTGTTCCGTGCCCCTTCCATATCTGGGATCGTAATCGACGATCACCTGTCCGTCGCCGTTGAGCAGGGTCAGTTCGATCCCCCCCATGTTTTTCTGTTTCAATCCCTGGTAAGCGGCCGCAAAAATATCCTCGACCAGGGAAAACTTGGCGTAGTTGTGCCAAATGGCCAGGACATTTCCGGCGGCATCGTAGACCGGCGCGGCAAACCCAACCGTCAGCCCATCATCGCCCGGATAGGCCTGTTTGACTTCCCCGTCAATATGAAGGGGAACGATGACCGTGCCGGTGAAATCGCTGCCTCCTCCCACGTTTCCCTCCTGGCTGGTATAAAACTTTTTTTGCAGGACATCCTTGAACCAGGAAGCGTTTTGAAAATTGAGTGAATAAAGATCCTGGGTGGAGATGGCCTTGCCGTCCTGGTCCCTGGAATTGACGGCGATCACGTTACCCTCCAGGTCGGCCAGCAGGGTCAGGTAGTAAATATCGTAGGTATCGACATAATTGTTCATGGCGGTGACGATGGGCGAATCCTTCCGGTACCAGTAATCCTGGTTTCTCAGCACCGAATTCAACCCGAACGCCTGGACATCGCCATAACGTTCGAAAAGGTTGCGGTCCACCTTGTCGGCGATATTTTCCGCCACCCCCTGGAGGCTGCTGGCGTTAAGATTTCTTATCTCCTTAAAAGAGACGTTGCTCATGACCATGACGGCGGCAAGGGGAACCAGTCCGGTCACCAGGTATAGAATGATCTGCTTCCATTTTAAGCTCAAATTGTTCCCTGCTTTCATCGCTTTCTTCCTCCTAGCTTCGGCAATAAAAATAAAGGACGGATTGTTAAATCCAGGGGGGGCTAAATAAAACATCAACAGAAAATGTAAAATAAATATTTAATAAATTCCCGCCTCCGCCCCGGACTGACCGGGGAAAATATCTCCAGAAATAACGTCATGCCTAGATTAAGTTGGAATTTTTTATCAGGCGGGAATGCTGGTTTTTAATTATAATTAACCGTAAATATAAAACACATATCAATTCTAACCGAATCCCTTCTCAACAACAAGACATTTTTCCCAAAAATAAGGCCCGTCAATACTTTCACGGGTAACAGGATAACCGTTTGGATCCGAAAAGAGATTTTTGCATACGCATCCGGAGTGCCTCCGGAGGCGGATGGGACGTGCGTTATAGAGCGGACCGGATTCGATGGGCTATTTAGATTGACCTATCCCCCTTCCCTGTGGGAGACCTTTGCATAAGAGGG
>JBHHVU010000109.1:0-2653 GCA_046754465.1 Nitrospinaceae bacterium
CTTGGGGGTTTTTCGATGGTTTCTCCGGGTTTGGGGGGGACACCTAGGCGGGGCCGGCCCCGCCGGCGGGACCCCTTCTTCTTCTCCGCAAGCCATTATACCACACCCCTCCCAGAAGGAAGCAGGCAGGTGCCAGCGTGGTTTCTTTGTTCCTTGCGGCTTGGCGTGAGATCAATATTCTGTCCCCCTTCTATCTGAACCAGCCAAACCGGAAACAAATTCCCCTAATCCCCCCCCCCCTCACGGAAGGGGAAAACCATCATTTTAAAATCGAGAATCAATCTTGTTTTCCCAGATAGATTGCCCCCTCTGCCAATCGCAAAATTTATTTCGCAGGGGCTTGACAGGCTGAAATTCGGGTTTCATATAATTTGCAGAACAGGGGGTTGAAGGATATCCGGGTGAGGGCCCGGTGCGCCTCCCCAAATATTTTTTCGGTAAATGTAAAATTGTTCAAGAAAGGAGGGTGGGTTATGAATATCAAGGATCTGATTCCCTGGAATGACAACGACAAGCTCCTGACAGAAACCCCGTTCTCTACCCTGGAAAGAGACATGAATCGGCTTTTCCGCGATTTCAGCAGAACCTTTTTTGACCGGTCGCTGTTTCGGAGTGATTTGATTTCTTCCGCCCGGGTGATGCCCAGTGTGGATGTCGCGGAAACAGACGATGAGGTTAAGGTGACCGCGGAACTTCCCGGTATGGATGAAAAGGATATCGACGTTTCCCTTTCGAAAAATATCCTGACCCTGAAAGGGGAAAAGAAGCAGGAGAAGGAGGAGAAAGATAAAAATTATTACCGGATGGAGAGGTCCTATGGGAAATTCCAGAGGGACATCGTTTTGCCGGAAGGCATCGAGCAGGACAAGGTGGATGCCAAATTTCATAATGGCGTTCTGACGGTGGTCCTCAAAAAGACTCCGGAAGCGAAAAAGGATGTGAAAAAGATCGAGGTCAAAGCCGAATAAGAGGGGCTTCATTTCAGGAATCGAAGTACGGTAACTTAAAGTGGGGGTTCTGGTAGTTCTCCCGGACCGTGGAGGAAACCGGAGCACCCACTTTAAGTTTGGGTTTTTTTCTTTATTAATTTTCAATCTGATTCGATCGGAACACCATGCATACGGAAAATGATTCGGAAAACAGCCGGCCGGGATCTGTCATGAACTGGGAAAAGAAATGCTTACCGCCCTTGATGAAAGAAGAGTCACTGGACGAAAAAATCACCCGTGAAGAGCTGTGGGAGGAATTGGTCTCTCTGCGCCGCCAGGTGGAAGAACTCCGCAATTCGGAACAGGGTGGCGAAGAGTCCCCGAAAAACCTCCAGCGGCTGGCCACGGTGGTGGCCGATTCCAACGACGCCATCACGGTCCAGAACCTCGATGGGGTGATCACGGCTTGGAACCGGGGGGCCGAGCGCATGTATGGGTATGCGGAGTCGGAAGCCCTGGGAATGAACATCCTGCAACTCGTTCCCGAGGACAGGCGGAAAGAAACTTTGGAAACGCTGCAAAGGCTGGCGAGGGGCGAAGTGGTGGAATCCTGGGAAACCCAGCGCCTCACCCGCGATGGCCGCGTCCTGGATGTGTGGCTGAAGGAGACGATTTTATGGGACGGTCGGGGAAACCCGGTGGCCATCGCGACCACGGAGAGGGACATCACCCGGCGGAAAAAGCTGGAAAAAGATCAGACGCAATTGATCGGCGAACTGGAAGCGGCTTTGCAAAAGCTCAAGAAAGCGAATGAGTTTAAAAACAGGGTATTGAGCATCGCGGCTCATGATTTGAGAAACCCGCTTTTTTGCATCAGCGCGGGCGCACAAATGTTGCTGGAGGCGAAACTGGAAGACAAACTGAGCGCTAGCCAGATGAGGCTCCTGAAAAATATTTTCAAGTCCAGCAATGAAATGATCGAATTGATTAATAATTTCCTGGATTATTCGAAAATCGAAAGTGGTCATATTGGGCTCGATATCAAGAGAAATGATTTTTCATCCCTCGTGCGCCAGAAAATCGACCTCATCCGGCTGGTGGCCCAGAAAAAAAACATCCGCATCAAAGAGGAATTGGAAAGCATCCCGCCCTTTCCCTTTGATGCGTTGAGAATTTCACAGGTGATCCATAACCTGGTGGGCAACTCGATCAAATTTTCCCCACAAGGGTCCACGGTATTTATTGCGGCCCGGTTGAAAGGCGGCCGCATGGAGTTTTCCGTGCGGGATGAGGGACCGGGCATTTCCGCGGAAGATCAAAAATTGTTGTTCAACGAATTCCAGACCCTGAGCGCCAAGCCTACCGGAGAGGAAAAGAGTACGGGATTGGGACTGAACATCGCCAAAAGTTTTATCGAGATGCATGGTGGGGAAATCGGGGTGAGCAGTGAATTGAGGAAAGGCGCCACATTTTCATTCACCCTGCCCATTAATCGGGCAGAGCCCGTTTCTGCCGTGAGGGAAGGGGATTAGGGAGCTTTGTTTTTTCCGGTCTGCGGTCTCTCGTTTCCAGTCGGCGTTTTTTTTCTGGATTAGGCAGATTCGCAAAGACATGGAGTCGCGCGCAATGCCGCCAGCCCTTGATGAAAATCGGGGCGAGAGGATTTGAACCTCCGACCCTCTGCTCCCAAAGCAGATGCGCTGCCAGGCTGCGCTACGCCCCGT
>JBHHVU010000110.1:0-2220 GCA_046754465.1 Nitrospinaceae bacterium
CCCAGAATGGCGTTCATGGGGGTGCGCAGTTCGTGGCTCATGCGGGACAGAAATTCCGACTTGGCCTTGCTCGCCTGCTCGGCTTCCACCTTAGCTTGAATCAGCTCCCGTTCCTCCTGTTTCCGTGGGGTGATGTCGCGGATGACACCGGTGAACAACCGGCGCGTCCCCAAAACCATTTCGCTAATCGACAGTTCAAGGGGAAAAGTGGAACCGTTCTTTCTCACACCCTGCTCGTCCCGCACTATTCCGATAATTTTTCTTTGGCCGGTTTTGAGATAATTGCGAATATATTCATCATGTTGGGAAGCATGAGGTTCCGGCATGAGAAGTTTGATGTTCTTCCCCTTCACTTCCGAGAGGGAGTACCCGAAAATCCGTTCCGCCGCGGAATTGAAGGATTCGATGTTACCGTCCTCGTTGATGGTGATGATGCCATCGACCACGTTTTCCATAATGGCCCGGATCCGGGTTTCACTGGATTCCAGAGCTTCATTGCGTTCCTTGAGTTTGCCAACCATGCTATGGAAGGAGCGCGCAAGTGCGCCTATTTCATCTTGATAATGTATGGGCAAGGAAACATCGAACCGGTCCCGGACAATTCCCTCGGACGCCCGGACCATTCGCCTTAAGGGGCGAATCAGGATATAAGAGAAGCAGAAGGCCAACAGGGCGGCGGCCGGGATCAACATCAGGGTGATACGATTGAGAACCCCCCTTGATTCAGCGGCCAGGGTTTCTTTATAAATCTCTTGGGCCAAACCAAAAAACCGCTTGGGATGGAGGGGGTCGAATCTCACCTTTTGGAAATATATCGCCAAGTGTTTGTCCTTGATTTCCGAGACAATGGATCCATTTTCCAGGAACCTGTTGGGGGCAAAAAATTTCTCCGCTTCAGGATAAATATCCTGAATCCGGTGGGGCGGGACGCCCCGGTCAAACCCGAAGGTCAGAGCCGGATCCGGATGAGACAGAAAATCTCCGGCCCCGTTGGTGATGTAATTAATGTGACGATCATGTTTCGCCACCGCCAATAGGGGACGAAAATCCATGTTGATGACGACGATTCCAAAAACATTTCCTTTTGAATCGTATACCGGAACGGCGGCGCGCATCACGGGAAGGGGAGGGTCGACGACCTTGCCCTGGTCCTGGGTCAGGTTGACGTCTGTCAGGTGCACCTCACCTTCTTTCAATTGAATGGCCGCCTGAAAATAGGGGCGATGCGCCTTCGATTGCAAATCCTTTTCGGGGACCACCACGATGGAGCCGCTTTTTCGATGGACCCGGACGATCTCGCGTCCATGATCCCGCACGCCAATGAATCGGGCAAAGAGGTAATGGGTTTTAGCTTCGAGAAAATTCTTAAAATTCTCCGCAAGGCGCTCATGCCAAATCGCTTCTGAAATTCCGTTCCGCGGGCCCGCGCCTCCCCCTTCCCTCGCCCGGACGATTCCCTGGACCGGGAGCAGACTGGAAAGGAAAATCACATCGGCCCGCAAATTCTCGATGACCGATTGAATCCTCACCGCATGCAGGTTGATTTCTTCTCCCAGGGCCTCCAACTCCCGGTTCACCAGGAAGTTTTTTGTCCCTTTATAAAAAACAAATTCCACGGCTCCTGCGGTTAACAGGATCAAAATAAAAGCCAGCGCACCAATTTTTTTGCTGACTCCAAGTTTCAGGTTCAAGTTCATGTCAGGTTTTCACAATTTAATTTCAGAATCCTGCCCAGACTACATCGGGACTCAAGGGTTCATTTCCTTAACATTGTCGCGGGTGTTTGAGTTCAGAACGTTATCGATTGCCTCCAGAAATCGAGGAACATTGAACGGTTTGGTGATGTAAGAATGAAAACCCGCCGCCATGGCGTGCTTGATGTCCGACTCCATGGCATTGGCGCTCACGGCGATCACCGGGATATTCTGGGTTTCTTCAAAACCCTTCAACCTTTTTGCCGCCTCGATTCCGTCCATGCCCGGCAGGTGGATATCCATCAAAATAAGGTCTGGCTTGTGGGCGCGTGCCAGGTCGATTCCCAACAGCGCTTCCGGCGCGGAAAACAGGGTGATATCTTTCCGGGGCTTGATGATTTGCTTGACGAGGTCCAGGTTGGCCGGGTTGTCCTCGACATACAGCAAAACGTATTTTTGTCCATTGGGCGACGCCGGGAGACTCCCCTCGGTGGGGAGGAAGGGTGCCGAGTCTACCCGGGGCTGC
>JBHHVU010000111.1:0-2100 GCA_046754465.1 Nitrospinaceae bacterium
CGTATGCCCGGTGGTGTGGGAGGACGGTGGGGGTAACTCCGCCTCCTACCCGATTGTTTTTTTCCTGTCCATCCCTTTTGGAAGCGATCATTCTTTTCAAAGAACCCCCTTGTCCCGGCGAGACCTTTGTATAAGCGCCACGAGCAGGCCGCCGGGTTCATGGCGGCGACCTGCTCGTGGCGCGTCAGGACCAACTGGATGGTTGAATTGCTCAGGGATTCAAGAAAATCGAGGGTTTCCTCGCCGGGAATTCCAAAGATGTATTCCACGCCTTCCCTTTCCAGGCAACGAATAAAAAGATCGGATGCTTTCATAACGGAAGCCTTTCATTGATGGTAGGGCGAACCCAAGGCTTAGACCACCCCATACGCCAGCATGGCGTCGGCCACTTTCACAAAACCCCCGATATTGGATCCCTTGACGTAGTTGACGTAGTTCCCCTCCTTTTCCATGCCATATTTCACGCACTTCCGGTGGATGTCGCCCATGATTTCCTTGAGGCGTTCCTCCAACTCTTCGCGGGACCAGGCGAGGCGGATGCTGTTCTGGGTCATTTCCAGTCCCGAGACGGCCACGCCGCCCGCGTTGGCGGCCTTGCCCGGCGCGAAAGGAATTCTGGCATCCAACAGGGCGCGGATTCCGTCCCTCATGGTCGGCATATTGGCGCCTTCCGCCAAGGCCTGGAGGCCGTTTTTGATCAGTCCCCGGGCGGCGGTTTCATCGATTTCGTTTTGTGTTGCGCAGGGAAAGGCCAGGTCGCATTTCACTCCCCAGGGTGTCTTGCCTTCGAAATACCGGCATTTGAATTTATTGGCGTATTCCTTGATGCGCCCGCGGCGTACGGTTTTCAAGTCGATGATGTAGGCGAGCTTCTCTTCATTGATCCCATCGGGGTCGTGAACGAATCCGGAAGAATCCGACAGGGTGACCACCTTACCTCCCAGATGCATTATTTTTTCCACGGCATACTGGGCGACGTTTCCCGATCCCGATACCACGCACACCTTGTCCTTTATCGAGTCGCCGCGGTGGTTCAACATTTCTTCCATGAAGTAAGCGCAGCCGTAGCCGGTGGCTTCCTTGCGAATCAGGCTCCCGCCAAATTCGAGGGCTTTCCCGGTCAGCGTTCCGGTGAACTCATTTTTCAGCCGTTTGTATTGCCCAAACATAAAACTGATTTCGCGGGTTCCCACCCCGATATCCCCCGCCGGGACATCGATGTTTTCTCCGATGTATTTTGAAAGTTCAATCATGAAAGCCTTGCAGAAGCGCATCACCTCCCGCTCGGATTTTCCCTTGGGCTCAAAATTTGCTCCCCCCTTGCCGGCGCCCATGGGAAGGTTGGTCAAACTGTTTTTAAAAGTCTGTTCGAACCCAAGAAATTTCAGGATGCTCAGGTTCACCGAGGGGTGAAAACGGAGACCCCCCTTATAAGGGCCGATGGCATTGTTGAACTGAATGCGGTAGCCCCGGTTGACCCGGTAATTTCCCTGGTCGTCTTCCCAGACCACTCGGAAGATGATGGTGCGGTCCGGCTCCGTCATCCGTTCCAGGATCCGGGGGTACAGGTATTTGGTATTGGCGTTGATGTAGGGAATGACGAATTCGGCGAATTCCATGACGGCTTGGTGGAATTCTTTTTGTCCTGGATTCCTCTTGATAAGGCCCTGGCGGAACCTGTCGATCGTCAATTCGGGCGCGCTGTTATTCACGGCAAACTCCTTTAAGCATCGGGGGCGTTTTTATAGAAACCCTCAAGCCTTTGTGATAGGTTATAAAAATCCGGGCCCTGAAGGGAATTATGCTAAAGATCCATGCCATTATAAACGCGTTGATAAAAAATGATTCCTTTAATTAATGAAGTTTTCAGGGATTGCCTTCCGGATTGCCGCGTCTTAGGCCGCTATGCGTGAAGGGACCTTCTCTCAATTGAAAACACTCTTAAATTTAAGGAGATTACGCTAAAATGGCGTGGCCCCATGTGGCTATTAAATCCCCCAGCCGTCGGTTCGCTGCCATGAGGCGTTTACTATAAGAAACTCATGGGCAAATTACATTCTGAGTGGGTTAAAATTTTCACGATAAGACGGGATAGAAGGA
>JBHHVU010000112.1:0-1957 GCA_046754465.1 Nitrospinaceae bacterium
AGTTGTTTTTTGGGAAATCCGAGATGGTCCAGGCTGACCTTCAGGTGGCCGCGGTCCAGAATACGCATCACCACGCTTTCGCCAAACAACGTGGGCAGGGTGGATACCCGCATGTCGATGTCCTTGCCAAGAATTTTCAGACGGATCCTTCCATCCTGCGGCAGCCTGCGTTCGGAAATATCCAGTTTCGCCATGATTTTTATGCGCGTGCAGATCGCGGAATTCAACCGCTTGGGCGGGGCCTCGAGTTCGTGAAGCATGCCGTCAATCCGGTAGCGGAGAATGAGATCATCGGCGAAGGGTTCCAGGTGGATATCGCTCGCTCTCATTTCGATGGCCTGGGCGATGATGTGATTGACCAGTTTGATGACCGGCGCTTCCGAGGCCATGTCCCGGATGGTTTCCGTGCTTTCCAGGTGTAGGTCCAGGTCATGGATGTCTTCTTCCTGGATTTTATCGACCATGCGGTCCATGGCCGAGTTTCCTTTGCCATAATAAGTCTCGATGGCTTCCAGGATGTCCTCTTCGCTGGCGAGTTGGATCTTGATGTCCTGACCCAGGGAAACCTTGAGGTTTTCGATAGTGAATAAATCGAACGGGTCAAAGACGGCGATAGTCAGGATGCCTTTATCAACCCCCAGGGGGAAAATGACCTTCTCCCTGAGAAAAGCCTCGGATATGTTGAGTCCCTCGACGGGGAGATCTTCCCGGGGGAAATCTTCCAGCTTCAAATAGGGAATCCCAAGTTCCCGGCTCAGGGTCTCCAAGAGGGTCTGCACATGGATGTAGCCGTGGTCCGCCAGGGTTTTCCCCAGATACTTTCCGTCATGCAGGTTGCCCGCCTTGACTTCCTCCAGGACTTTTTCAGTGATTTGGTTGTGCCTGAGGAGGATTCTCTCAACAGGGTCGGTTTTTTTCAGCTTGGCCATGGGTGGTTACCTGCCGGAAATATGTGGACGGGGTGCCCGTGTGGGAGCCCCGGAAATCCGGAACGTGCGTTGGGGAGCCTTCGATTTACCCGATTGAACCACGGGCGCCGGGGGTTTGGAACGGCTTGGCAGCTTGATCTTTTTCGGATTGAAGTTCCTGCTTTTCTGGATCAGGGTGTTGCCCCGCCGCCGGATCGTTTTGTCAGGCGGTCTTTTGGCTAGTTTTATATTGAGGATTCGACCGCTTTTATCGTCCAGGGTGACGGAGGTTCTCTCGATCTGGGTTAACTCATAATTTCCAATTTGCGAACCCAGGGAATACCCCTGCCGCTTGATCGGTTGGTTTTTGATCGAATTGTTCCCCTCCATTATAGGATAGGTTCCTTCCAGAATAGCGATTTTTGTGTTCCGTAAAAGCATCACTCCCCGCAGTTTGAGGTTGGGAGGAGGAACATTACTGGGTTGTGGAACCAGGCGGGCTAAATTCACCGGGACCTGAAAACTCACCCGTTCCTTGCGGAACAGGTTCCCCTGGGTTACCGCCGTAACGATCCCCGCATTGTAAACTCTCCGTTGCAGGGTCAGTTTCTTCAGGTTCTTTTGGGGATTGGATACAGCCGCTCCATTCGTCTGTGGAACATATTTCGGGTGCGTCCAGGTTCTTATGGAAAGAGTTAAAAAGAGGGTGATTGTAAGAACCAGTCCGAAATTTATGACCGAAAAAATCTTGTTCACGGAGAAACCCGTAAAAATGGATATGATACTATCCAATCTAATGAATTTATTGGCCTTTGTCAAGATTTCCGGTCACCGGCTGAATGCCCTCAAGGCTTTTAAAGGGAAGGAGTTAACTGCTTTCGGCGATGATTTTGGAGTGCCGTTGCGCGGCACTCCCCACCGCCTAATACATCGGAAAATTCGCGCAAAACCTTTAGGACCGGGATGGGGGAGCGGAGTGCCTCCGCGGGCGATTTGACATACTTTATAGGGTGAGCCAAGGTGGACTGGCGATGGTGATATGACCTATC
>JBHHVU010000113.1:0-1913 GCA_046754465.1 Nitrospinaceae bacterium
CACCCTGAACCCCTCACCCAATACCTCAGGGAAATTAGTAAGATCAAACCCTTGAACCGGGAAGGGGAAAGACAGTGCGCCGAACAAATCGCCTGCGGCGACCTCCGGGCGCTGCAGGAACTGGTGAGAAGAAACCTCAAGTTCGTCGTCGCCGTGGCCAACAAATACAAGGGGTGCGGGCTGTCCCTCCAGGACCTGATCGAGGAGGGAAACATCGGGCTTATCCAGGCGGCCAAACGATTCGACCCTTCCCGGCACGTGAAGTTCATCACCTATGCCGTCTGGTGGATCAAACAGGCGATCATGCATTCCCTGGCGGAGCAGTCCGGGACGGTGAAACTGCCCATCAAGCAAGTGGGAAAAATTTATCAGATCGGGAAAAAACGCCGCGACATGATTCAAAACCTGAAAAGAGAGCCCACCGCAAGCGAACTGGCCACTGACACCGGATTCCGGGAAGAAGACATCGCATCCATTATGCAGGCGTACCGAACCCACGTCTCCCTCGACGCCCCGCTGCGCAATGATGAATCCACGCCCTATCTGGAATTGCTCGAAAACCCCAATACCATTCCCTATGACGATCAGATCATGCAGGAGGGTTTGAAGGCCAAGGTGGACCAACTGCTGAAAGGCCTTTCATCCAGGGAGGAATTGATTCTCCGATTGCGGTTTGGATTCGGCGGCCAAACCAAAACGCTGGAGGAAATCGGCAACGATATCGGCCTCTCGCGCGAAAGGGTGCGGCAAATCGAAAAACGGGCCAAAGCCAAGCTGCGGCTCAAGTCCCAAACCGTGGACTTGATCGATCATCTCAACTGATCCCTGCCATCCCTTGCACCCCCTGTATTTATAATATGGAAACCATCGTCCTCTGGACAGGCGCTTATCTTCTCGGTTCCATTCCATTCGGGGTATTGCTGGCCCGGATGCGGAACGTCGATCTCCGCGAACACGGCAGCGGCAATATCGGGGCCACCAACGTCGCCCGCGTTCTGGGCAAAAAGGCGGGCATCCTTACCCTTCTGGGAGACCTGCTCAAGGGCCTCGCCGCCGTCTGGGGGGCGGATCAATTTCTGCAAACTCCCCTGGGAATCGCCGCTGCCGGGTTGATGGCTTTCTTGGGTCATGTCTATTCCGTATTTTTAGGGTTCAAGGGCGGCAAGGGGGTCGCCACGGGTTTGGGCGTGTTTGTTTACATGATGCCCCGGGCCACCCTTGCCGCGATGGGCGTTTTTATCATCACCCTTTGGATGACGGGCTACGTTTCCCTCGGTTCCATCCTCGCCGCGATATTTTTACCCCTGATGGGAATATTTTTTCAATTCCCGGCCCCTTTCATATACGTTTCCGTTATCGTGGCCCTGATCATTCTTCATAAGCACCTCCCCAACCTCCGGAGGATTTTGCATGGAACGGAAGCCAGGTTCTTGAAAAAATAGAATTTGACAAAACCTTGGCGGGAAATATAATAAAAATTAACCGGACACCAGATCCTTTATACAATTTGGATGCAGGCGGGAGTAACTCAGTGGTAGAGTGCAACCTTGCCAAGGTTGAAGTCGAGGGTTCGAACCCCTTCTCCCGCTCCACTTCCCTTATTGAAGTGCTTTTTGAAAACAAAATGCGGGGCACCGTCGCCAAGTGGTAAGGCCGAGGTCTGCAAAATCTCTATCGGCGGTTCGACTCCGCCCGGTGCCTCCATCCCTTTTCAACACCCAAGGGGTTTAATCCTTTTTTAGCTACAACTGGAAAATGCTGGTCTTTGTTTGACGGCGGGAACCCAGATGTAGTTATAGAAGGATTTGACCCCTTTTTTTCTTTTCTTTCCAAGTAGGGAAACAGAAATTTAAGGCAGGGTGGCGGGAACATGTTAAGGTTCCCGCGCAATATCCGATAATAAGGATAACCCC
>JBHHVU010000114.1:0-1614 GCA_046754465.1 Nitrospinaceae bacterium
GACCTCTTGAATGCCATTCAAGCGCGCTCCCAGCTGCGCCACAGCCCCAGTTGCATGATGTTCTTTTAATTTGCTAACTTCTTGATCTTAACGAATTTACCCGTTCTGTCAAGTCAAATCCTTTTCCTCCCCCCACCCTGCCCACCGGGGCTTGTCTTATCCGTAAATCATTATATAATAATGAAATACTATTCCCACGTCAGGAGTTAACAGGTCCTTCGTAAGGAGAGACCGCTTTTACCGGTCAAGGACGAGCCGCCATGTTTTCCAAAATCAAACGCCGGATCCGGAACATATTCATCACCGGGCTTTTGATCACCCTGCCCATCGCCATCACTTTTTTCATTCTGAAGTTCCTGTACCAAAACCTCGACGCCTTGGCGCCGCTCTTCACCAACCTGTTGATCCAGGCTGGCGCGCCTATCCCCGAGGGATACCGCATCCCGTTCCTGGGCGTCATCATAACCTTGCTGATCATTTTCCTGGTGGGGGTATTCACCACCAATATTTTCGGGAAAGAACTGCTCCATCTGGGCGAGCGGATCGTTGAAAAAATTCCCATCGTGCGAAAAATCTACAAGGGCAGCAAACAGGTCGTCACCTCCTTTGCCGACGCGGATACCGGTTCGTTCAAAAAGGTGGTGCTCATCGAGTTTCCCCGCAGAGGCGTGCACGCCCTGGGATTCGTGACCGGCGAGACGCGAGGGGAGGTACAGGAAAATACCGCCGAAAACGTGCTCAACGTCTTCGTCCCCACCACCCCGAATCCCACCTCCGGATTCCTGGTCTTCGCGCCCCGGGATGAGGTTGAGGAAATTGCCATGAGCATCGAGGACGGAGTCAAATACATCATTTCGGGCGGTATCGTGGACAACCAGGGCCCCCCGGCCCCGGTAATCGGTCTTAAGGAATTCAAGACTTGAACGGACCCCACCCGCCTCCCTTGAATATTCTGTATCAAGACAATCATCTCCTCGCGGTGTACAAACCCCCGGGGATTCCCCTTCAGCCCGGCCGCTCCGGAACCGTATCGCTGATGGATCTGACCCGGGCTCGGATCAAAACCCAGCATGGCAAACCGGGCAACGTTTTTTTGGGCCTGGTGCACCGGCTGGACCAGCCGGTGGCGGGACTGGTGCTCTTCGCCAAGACCTCCAAGGCGGCGTCCCGGCTTTCCCGGCAGTTCCGCGAGAAAACTCCGAAAAAAATCTACCGCGCCGTTGTGGAGGGAACGCCCGACCCCCCCACAGGAAACCTCATCCATTACCTGCGCAAGGAGAAATCGCTCAAGGCGACCGTGTTCCCGCGGTCCGCTCCCGGCGCCAAACGCGCCGAGCTTTCTTACACGCTGATCGAGACATTAGAAGGCGGATCCCTCCTGGAAGTGGATCTATTGACCGGTCGGTTTCACCAAATTCGCGCACAATTAGCCTTTACGGGCCACCCTATTCTTGGGGATGTCAAGTACGGCGCATCATCCCCCCTTCCCGGCCGCCTCATCGCCCTGTACGCGTGGAAACTCATTATACGGCATCCCATCTCCGGTGAGGAGACTCTCCTTGAATCTCCCGCTCCCCCCGGCTGGCCGTTTTTGTAAAGCCATTCACCGCGGAG
>JBHHVU010000115.1:0-1545 GCA_046754465.1 Nitrospinaceae bacterium
GCATCATCGCCAGCTCACCTTGGTCCGCGATATAAAGTATGACCAATTACCCGCCGAGGTTCTCGGCCGCGATTAATTTTTGGCAACGGGATGGAATTATTGATATATTGATATGGCCCCAAGAAGAGGGCCGCCTTTCTCAACCTGGATCCTGGTTCTCATGCAAGACTGTCTCTTCTGCAAAATAGATAAGGGAGATATTCCCGCGGAAAAGGTTTACGATGGAAAAGATATTTTCGCGATCCAGGACATCAATCCGCAGGCGCCGGTGCATCTGCTCATCATGCCCAAGAAACATTTACCGACTCTTCTGGACATGCAGGCGAGCGATCACGAACTGATCGGTTCCATTTTCGCGGTGGCCAACCAACTTGCCAGAGAAAGGAATCTCGGCGAAACCGGTTTCCGGATCGTGGCCAATTGCGGGGCGGGGGCGGGGCAATCGGTATTTCACATCCATTACCATCTGCTTGGCGGGCGGCCTATGAAATGGCCGCCGGGTTAGACTCATGCTGACCGCGCACGATTTGTACGAAAAATTAAAGGATATCCATGTGGGCAGCCCCATTTGCCGGTTTACGGAAGAGACGTGCCGGGACCTTCTGCCCGCCATCCGGCGCATCGAGGAACTGAAGCACGAGAAAAACGCCATTATCCTCGCCCACAATTACGTGGCACCGCAGATTCTTTTCGGCGTCGCCGATTATTCGGGCGATTCCTTTGGTTTGTCCAAAACAGCGCGGGAATCCCAAGCCGATGTCATCGTGTTTTCCGCCGTGCGGTTTATGGCCGAGACCGCGAAAATTCTCAATCCGGAAAAAACCGTCCTCGATCCGAATCCCAACGGGGGCTGCTCCCTGGCGGACGGGATCACCGGGGAGGATGTCCGGCGGCTGCGGGAGGAGTATCCCGATCATACGTTCGTGTGCTACATCAACACGACCGCCGCCGTAAAGGCCCAGTGCCACGTTTGCGTCACCTCCTCCAACGTTTACACCATTTTGGAACGCATCGAGAACGATAAAATATTTTTTCTGCCCGACCGGTTGATGGGCGAGAACGCGATCAAATACCTCAAGGACCGGGGGGTGAGGAAACAGATCGAGGTTTACGACGGTACCTGTTACGTCCACGAGGAATACGAGGCCGGAAGCATCGACCAGGTGCGAAAGAATTTTCCCGGCGTGGAGGTCCTGGTTCATCCCGAATGCCAACCCACGGTGGTGGACAAAGCCGATTACACCGGCAGCACCACGGGAATGCTGGACCATGTCCGGCGCTCCAGGGGCGACACCTTTTTTCTGCTCACCGAGTGCGGGTTGACGGGCGTCCTGCAATCCCAATTCCCCGGCAAAAAGTTCGTCGGCAGCTGCATGACCTGCCGCTACATGAAATCGAATTCCCTGGAACACATTCTGGACGTCCTGGAAAATCCGCGGCCTGAAAACATCATCGAACTTTCTCCCGAAATCCGCCAACCGGCGCTGCGATGCCTCGAACGCATGTTCGAATACGCCGATTGATCCCCCGCCACGCCCGGAGGGA